>NZ_CP192543.1:3334255-4001106 GCF_050632365.1 Rahnella sp. PAMC25559
GATGAATCCGACTGTCAGGATGCCATTACCTTTATCCAGCCGGATCAGGTCCTGACCGTCAATATCAAGAACGCCGTGTTAGCCAGTGAAGCGACGTTGCGCGAAATCGGTATCGAACTCAGCGATTTCATCAAGGGTAACGAAAAAGCCCGCGAACGCATGAAAGCGCAGTACAGCATTGCGGGCATGAAGAAAGGCGTGGTGGTCGGCACCGATCACGCGGCAGAAGCCGTGACCGGTTTCTTCACCAAATACGGCGATGGCGGCACCGACATCAACCCGATTTTCCGTCTGAACAAGCGTCAGGGGAAAGCGTTGCTTCGGGAAATGGGCTGTCCGGCGCACCTTTATACCAAAGCGCCAACGGCGGATTTAGAAGAAGACCGCCCTGCCTTGCCGGATGAAGTGGCGCTCGGCGTGACTTACGAACTGATCGACGATTATCTGGAAGGGAAAAAGATCGACGACTCTTCGGCGAAAATCATCGAAGGCTGGTATCTGCGCACTGAGCACAAACGCCAGCCGCCGGTCACCGTGTTCGACGATTTCTGGAAGAAATAAACACGCGGTAAATCCCGCGTCAGCACGGACAGGCTCTGCGTGTCCGTGCTTTTTCCCGCCCCGCTCTACTCCCGCACCGCCCTGATTGTCACAAGTTGCTTTTCATTCATTAACTAAATCATTACCCTTATCGTCCTTTCGGATGACTGACAGTGATGTTTTCAATGCAAAAATTCCTTTTCCTGTTGCTGAGCATGGTATTGCTTGGCCCGCTCGGTATTGATTTATACCTGCCCGCCATCCCGGCAATTGCCGTGGGTTTAGACAGCTCAGAGGCAGTGATTCAGTCCTCCATTTCCTTATTCATTCTGGTCATGGGGCTGGGGCAACTGGTTGCAGGGCCGCTGGTGGATAAATTCGGTCGTCGCCCGATCGCGATTATCGGCGTGCTGGTCTATCTGGCGGGGGCAATTGTCGCCGCCACGTCCGTGGCGCCGTGGATGTTCCTGCTCTCGCGCGTGGTTCAGGGGCTGGCGGTCTGCTGTACCTCGGTGGTGATTTTCAGCGGCGTGCGTGACCGCATGAGCGGCAACGATGCCGCCCGCGCTTACGGTTTTCTCAACGGCACGCTGAATATTATCCCGGCACTCGCCCCGCTGATAGGTGGCCTGATTGCCCAGTTTTACGGCTGGCGTGCGCCCTTCTGGGCGCTCAGTGGCTATACGATCGCCATCCTGCTGCTGGTCATTTTCAAACTGCCGGAAACCCGCCCTGCGGATACGCTCACCAACCGCGGTCTGCCGTTCCGCCAGTACGCACGCATTTTATCGGATCCGCGTTTCATCACTTTTGCGCTGGTCAATGCCGGAGCCATGGGCATGGCGCTGACCTACGTCTCGCTGGCACCGACGGTACTGATGAACGTTGCCGGGCTGTCTCCGCTGGAGTTCTCCATCGTCTTTGGCGCAAACGGCTTCTGGATTATGGCGGTGAGCTTTGTGGCTAACCGCATTATCCGCAAGGTGGGACGTCCGGTGTGTCTGAAAACGGGGGGCATACTGATGTTCGCCGGTTGTTTAGGGCTGATTGCAGGGATCACGCTGGTTCCGCCGGCTGAGCAAACCGCCACCTGGTTATACATGTTGCCGGTTGCCAGCGCCTGTGCCGGACTGGCATTCCTGATGGGCCCGGCGACCAGCTACGCGCTCGAACCTTACTCCAGCGAGGCAGGTGTCGCCTCAGCGCTGGTAGGTTCGGTACAGATGGCCGGTGGCGCGATACTTGGGTTTATTGCGATGGCACTGCCGTTGCAGCCGAAGCTGAGCGTGGCGCTGGTCATGCTGGCGGGAGGATGTCTGGCGATGCTGGCGCGTCGCGCCAGCAAAAAATCAACGGGCAATCTGACCCGTCTGGAACGTTAATAAGGCTGTTTATTCGACAGTCGTCACCGGTACGCGGGGGGCCAGCGCGGTCAGCAGCTCATAACCCAGCGTACCGGCCGCCGTTGCCACCTCATCCACCGGAAGATGATTCCCCCACAGCTCGACCGGTGCGCCAATCTGCGCCTGCGGGCATGGCGTTAAATCCACCGCCAGCATATCCATTGATACCGTCCCGACCGTGCTGGTGCGCACGCCGTCCACCCAGACTGGCGTACCGGAAGGCGCATGGCGCGGGTAGCCATCGGCATAACCGCAGGCGACCACGCCGATACGCTGAGCCTGCGCCGCCGTATACCGCGCGCCATAGCCCACGCGATCGCCACTGTTCAGCGTCTGAATGCCGATAAGCTCGCTGCGCAGCGTCATAACAGGGCGCAGACCGGTACCGGCGATGTCCTGCCACTGCCCGCTCGGCGATGCGCCATACAGCACAATGCCCGGCCTCACCCAGTCGTAATGGGTCTGCGGATGCCACAGCGTCGCGGCAGAGTTCGCCAGACAACGCAGCCCGCCGATCCCTGCGCCAGCCCGGGCGATGACCTGCATTTGCGCGTCCACGCCTTGGGCGCTGTCGGCGGTGGCGAAGTGGCTCATCAGCGTGATGTCCCCCACCTGGCCGAGTGCCCGCAGCTTTTTCCACATCGCAGGAATACGCTCAGGGGCAAAACCCAGCCGGTTCATGCCGCTGTTCACTTTCAGATAGACGTTCACCGGGTGACTGACTTGCGCCTGCGCCAGCGCGGCAATCTGCCATTCACTGTGAACCGACGTGGTCAGGCGATACTGGTCGAGGGTGGCGATATCTGCCGCGCTGAAAAACCCTTCGAGCAACAGGATCGGGCCTTCCCAGCCTGATTCACGCAGTAAAATCGCTTCTTTAAAATCGAGTAAGGCGAAGCCGTCCGCGCCGGATAAACTTTTCCAGATACGTTCGATGCCGTGACCGTAGCCGTTGGCTTTCACCACGGCCCAGATTTTACTGTCCGGCGCGAAACCCCGGATGACATTGACGTTATGTGTGAGCGCAGAGAGAGAGATAGTGGCAGAAATCGGGCGAGGCATACCAGCTCCGGTAGTGATCAAAGTAACGCCGGTGCAGCACAGCGGCTGCACCGGCGGAAATGCGCAGCGGGATCAGCCCACCGGATGCATTTTATGCGGTCCCGCCGGGCGGGCAATAAAGTCCGGGCTGTAACGCTCAACGGATAAATCATCAGAGGGGATAGCCGGCGTCACGCCGGACATAATGTCTGACAGCAACTGGCCGGAGCCGCAGGCCATGGTCCAGCCCAGCGTACCGTGACCGGTATTCAGGAACAGATTTTTGATGCAGGTGCGTCCGACAATCGGCGTGCCGTCCGGCGTCATCGGCCTCAGACCGGTCCAGAAAGTGGCCTGTTCGACATTGCCTCCGTTCGGGTATAAATCTTTCACCACCATTTCCAGTGTTTCGCGGCGCGCCTGCGCCAGCTTCAGGTTGAAGCCGACGATCTCCGCCATGCCGCCCACGCGGATACGGTCGTCAAAACGGGTGATAGCAATTTTGTAGGTTTCATCCAGCACGGTGGAAACTGGTGCAGAAGCGGGATCGGTAATCGGGATCGTCAGTGAATAGCCTTTCAGCGGATACACCGGGATCGACACCAGATCGGCCAGCAGCGCGGTGGAATAGGAACCGAACGCCACAACATAAGCATCCGCTTTAACGATGTCATTGCCGCATTGCACGCCGGTAATTTCGCCGTTTTCCACATGCAGCTTATCCACCGTGCGGTTAAATTCAAACACCACGCCGGCCTGACGCGCCATCTCCGCCAGCCTGCGGGTAAACATCTGGCAGTCGCCGGTTTCATCGTTTGGCAAACGTAACCCGCCGGTCAGCTTGTGCGCCACCTGTACCAGCGCGGGTTCTGCGCTCGCCAGCTGTGCGGACTCCAGCAACTGATACGGCACGCCCGCATCTTCCAGCACGGCGATATCTTTCGCGGCGCTTTCAAACTGCTGCGCGGTACGAAACAGTTGTAATGTGCCGCCCTGACGCCCTTCATACTGAATGCCGGTATCTTCGCGCAGCGCTTTCATGCAATCGCGGCTGTACTCTGCCAGCCGGACCATGCGGCCTTTATTGGTCTGATAATGGTTCATGTCGCAGTTGCGCAGCATCTGCCACATCCATTTGAGCTGGAACTGCGTGCCGTCGAGGCGGATCGCCAGCGGCGCGTGTTTCTGAAACATCCATTTCACCGCCTTGACCGGAACGCCGGGAGCCGCCCAGGGTGCCGCGTAGCCCGGTGAGATCTGCCCCGCATTGCCCGCGCTGGTTTCTTCTGCCGGGCCGGACTGACGATCGATAACCGTCACCTGATGACCCGCTTTTGCCAGATACCATGCACTGGCGACACCGACCACACCACTGCCTAAAATCACTACACGCATATCGACTCCACTCAACGCCCAAACAAAGCATAATATTCTGATGACAGGAAATTAACCTGACTGTTAAAAATCGCCAACACAGGCGTTCATAACCGTGAGTTGTTTCACAATTATTTATCGTTCATACCAGCAAATTTATCAATAGGCGGAAATAAATAACGATATCACGCAACATTTATGCTGCGCAGAGAGAAACTTATGGTTTTATGAAAGCAATGACAGCATTGCTGTCATTGAGTTTTAAGGCCATCAGCCCGGCTTTCATAACGGGCATTTATTCTTGTATACAAGCCATTTATCAGAACAAACCACTACAAAGAAGTCGCGCAGTGATATTCCCTCATTTATTGCGCAGATTGCAGGGCAGACGCCTGTGGCGTTTATCACCCCGCTAAAATTTGCTGCAGATCATTTTTCCGGCCACGGGCGAAAAAATCTCCTACACTTCGATCGGTTCATGTCGAGCAACTTTTCATCCAGCCTGAGGGGACGATGTGTGAATAATTCAAACTTTCTGACACTTAAAGATGGTACGCAGTTGTTTTACAAAGACTGGGGAAGCGGGCAGCCGGTGGTGTTCAGCCACGGTTGGCCCCTGACCTCAGACGCCTTCGAAGATCAGATGCTGTTTCTGGCCAACAATGGATATCGCGTGATTGCAGCAGACCGCCGCGGGCATGGCCGCTCCTCGCAGTCGTGGGACGGCAACACCATGGATCAATACGGCGATGATATGGCCGAGTTAACCGCGCACCTGGATCTGAAAGATGCGGTGCACGTCGGGCACTCTACCGGCGGCGGTGAAGTCGCCCGCTACATTGGCCGTCACGGCACCTCGCGCGTGGCAAAAGCGGTGCTGATCGCAGCAGTGCCGCCGATCATGATCAAAACGGATTTTAACCCTGACGGTTTACCCCTTTCCGTTTTTGACGGCATCCGCGACGGTGTGCAGAAAGACCGCTCTCAGTTCTTCCGCGATCTGCCCGACGCATTTTATGGTTTCAACCGTCCTGGTGCCGTTGTGTCCGAAGGGCTGCGCGAAAGTTTCTGGCTTCAGGGAATGCAGGGGTCCATCAAATCCCTGTATGACTGTGTGAAAGCGTTTTCGGAAACCGACCAGCGCGAAGATCTGAAAAAGATGACCATCCCGACGCTGGTCATTTACGGCGACGACGATCAAATCGTGCCGCCGGTGTCCTCCAGCGAAGCCGCGCTGAAACTTCTGCCAGACGGCAAAAGTAAAGTCTATGCGGGCGCATCGCATGGCCTGTGCAGCACGCACAAAGAGGAAATCAATCAGGATCTGCTGGCGTTTATCCGCAGTTAACCCCCCCGCCGCCCCTGAACGCCACCCCCGCCCTGCCCGCAGGGCGTTTTTTTATCCGGCAACCCGCACGTTGACAGCGCGCAGACCGGGGGATATAGAATGGCAGAGGAATGGATTTCTGGTGTTTATCAGGCAGCAAAATCAGATTGAGCTACGATTATTAATGGACGTGCGAAATCTTAAGAAAAGGTTGTGAATCAAACACTCTGTAGCGTCCATAACTGAATGAGGGTGCGGCTTATGACGACAGTGACCCAAAAGAAAAATACTGAGGACAAACGTCTTAGCGATGGACCGGACTGGACGTTTGATTTGTTGCAAACCTATCTCGCTGAGATTGATCGGGTAGCGAAGTCTTACCGGCTGGACACCTATCCCCATCAAATCGAAATCATCACCTCCGAACAGATGATGGATGCCTACTCCAGCATCGGCATGCCCATCAACTACACACACTGGTCGTTCGGCAAAAAATTCATCGAAACCGAGCAACTCTACAAACACGGCCAGCAAGGTCTGGCGTATGAGATTGTCATCAATTCCAATCCCTGCATCGCCTATCTGATGGAAGAAAATACCATTACGATGCAGGCGTTGGTGATGGCTCATGCCTGCTACGGGCATAACTCTTTCTTTAAAAATAACTACCTGTTTAAAAGCTGGACCGACGCCAGTTCCATCGTCGATTATCTGCTGTTCGCCAAACGCTACATCAGTGAGTGTGAGGAGCGTTACGGTACTGATGAAGTGGAGCGGTTGCTCGATTCCTGCCACGCGCTGATGAATTATGGCGTTGACCGCTATAAACGTCCGCAAAAAATCTCGCTGCAGGAAGAGCTGGCGCGACAAAAAAGCCGCGAGGAATATCTGCAAAGCCAGGTGAATACGCTGTGGAAAACCCTTCCGCGCAAAGACGCCATCGATGCACCGGAACAGGCGCGCCGTTTCCCTTCCGAACCGCAGGAAAACCTGCTGTATTTCATGGAAAAAAATGCCCCGTTGCTGGAGCCGTGGCAGCGCGAGATTTTACGCATCGTGCGCAAAATCAGTCAGTATTTCTATCCGCAGAAACAGACTCAGGTGATGAATGAAGGCTGGGCGACTTTCTGGCATTACACCATCCTCAATCATCTGTATGACGAGGGGAAAGTCTCTGACCGTTTCATCCTGGAATTCCTGCACAGCCACACCAACGTGGTATACCAGCCGCCTTATAACAGCCCGTATTACAGCGGGATCAACCCTTATGCGCTGGGCTTTGCGATGTTCCAGGACATCAAGCGCATCTGTCAGGAACCGACCGAAGAAGATCATTACTGGTTCCCGGACATTGCCGGATCGGACTGGCTGACCACGCTGCATTTCGCGATGCGTGATTTTAAAGATGAGAGTTTCATCAGTCAGTTCCTGTCGCCGAAAGTGATGCGTGATTTCCGCCTGTTTACCGTGCTCGATGACGATCACAATAACTATCTGGAAATCGCGGCGATCCACAATGAAGAAGGCTACCGCGCTATCCGTCAGGAGTTATCAGCGCAATATAATCTGAGCAATCATGAACCTAACATTCAGGTGTGGAACGTCGATTTGCGCGGGGACCGTTCGCTGACGCTGCGTTATATCCCGCAGGATCGTGCGCCGCTGGATAAAAGCCGCCGCGAAGTGATGAAGCACGTTCATCGTCTCTGGGGCTTCGATGTGTTTATCGAGCAACTCAACGCCGACGGCAGCGTCGAACTGCTGGAGCGTTGCCCGCCGCGCCCTGCACCGCTCTGACGGGCGAACATCTGCGATGAAAAGAGTCTGTTCAGGCATTAAAAAAGGGCGCTAAGCGCCCTTTTCTCATTTTACTGTTCAGACCTGACGGACTGAGTTTTTACTTCTTTTGATCGGTAAGATCACCCGGCATGGTGCCTTGCATACTGTGCCAGATTTCACCGCTCTGACGGCCATAATTGCGGACGCAATCCACAATCTGCTCGTAACTTTTTTCGTGGCAGATGTCTGACAATTTCTTGTAGAACGCGATAGCCAGTTTACGGGCTTCAGGATTGGAGAAGTAATAACGCCCGACGCGCGTGTACAAACCGCGCAATCCGTTGATGATCAGACCGTAAATCGGATTGCCGGACGCAAACGCCAGGCCGCGGAAAATGTCGTAATCCAGCACGGTAAAGGCTTCGGCCTGATCTTCAACCACCTCGGCCGTAGCCAGCACTTTCTGCGTCTCTTCCGGGTTAGTGCGCATCGCTTTGCGGATGAAAATTGTCGCGATATTGGTACGCACGGAAAGAAGATTGTCGATCAGCTGCGGAACACTGTCGTGATCCAGACGCGCCAGCGTTTCAAGAATATTCAGGCCGGAGGTTTCCCAGAAGTTGTTCACTTTCGTCGGCTTACCGTGCTGAATGGTCAGCCAGCCGTCGCGGGAAAGACGCTGTAACACTTCACGTAAGGTCGTTCGGGTTACCCCAATGAGTTCTGAAAGTTCTCTTTCAGCCGGTAAGATTGAACCGGGCGGGAACCGACTATTCCAGATGCTTTCGATGATATACTCTTCGGCAAAACCGGCAGGACTTTGTGCCTTAATAACCATGTGTTTGTCGTTCCGTTTGGGGCATTTATTGGGGGTAAAGTTGAGCTCATCATACCAGATGAAAATCCCCGGTTATAGGCCGCAGTGACAGGCAATGTGGAAACTGTGCAGGGGTTGGCATAAATTTAAATTTTTGAATCACTTATTGCCGCTGTCTGCCCCGTCATTGCTAAATTAATTATGATGCTATTTGATTAACCATTTGAAATATAAATGATAATAACAGGAGCCTTTGGGGAAATATGGAAACCACCTTCACGCGCGCGTTTATAAAAAACTTTCTGGGCCAGTCTCCCGGTTGGTACAAAATCACTATTTTGGTCTTTCTGATTGTCAATCCGCTGGTTTTCTTCCTGGTCAGCCCCTTTCTGGCGGGCTGGTTACTGGTGGTGGAATTTATTTTCACGCTGGGCATGGCGCTGAAATGTTACCCGTTACAGCCCGGCGGTTTACTGGCTATTGAAGCGGTGATGATCGGCATGACCAGCGCAGAGCGCATCCGTGAGGAGATCTCTGCCAATCTGGAAGTGATCCTGCTGCTGATTTTCATGGTGGCCGGGATCTACTTCATGAAGCAACTGCTGCTGTACGTCTTCACCAAGCTGCTGTTGAACCTGCGCAATAAAATCGCGCTTTCCCTGGCGTTTTGTTTTGTCGCAGCGTTTCTTTCCGCCTTCCTGGATGCGCTGACGGTGATCGCCGTGGTGATCAGCGTGTCGGTCGGGTTCTATTCCATTTACCACAACGTTGCCTCGAACCAGCCTGAAGACGCCGGGATCAGCGACGACAGCGCCTTTACCGGGAACACGCAGCGTCAGGCAATCCTTGAGCAGTTCCGCGCCTTTCTGCGCAGCCTGATGATGCATGCCGGTGTCGGCACCGCGCTCGGCGGCGTCATGACCATGGTGGGGGAACCGCAAAACCTGATCATCGCCAAAAGCGCAGGCTGGCAGTTTGCCGACTTCCTGATCAGGATGTCGCCGGTCAGCGTACCGGTGTTTATCTGCGGGTTTATTGTCTGCGCGCTGGTCGAGCGTTTCCGCTGGTTTGGTTATGGCGCGCAACTGCCGCAGCCGGTCTTTGAAGTCCTGAAAAAGTTCGACCAGAAAAACAGCGAAAACATGACAAAACAGGAGCAAATCAGGCTGGCCGTGCAGGCGCTGATCGGCGTCTGGCTGATTGCCGCGCTGGCATTTCATCTTGCTGAAGTCGGCCTGATCGGGCTTTCGGTGATCATCTTCGCCACCGCGTTCTGCGGCGTGACCGATGAACATGCCATCGGTAAAGCCTTCCAGGAATCGCTGCCGTTTACCGCCTTGCTGACCGTCTTCTTTGCCGTGGTCGCCGTGATCATCGAGCAGCACCTCTTCAGCCCGATCATTCATTTCGTTCTTCAGGCTGCCCCGTCGAACCAGCTGTCATTGTTCTATCTCTTTAATGGCCTGCTGTCGTCGGTGTCGGATAACGTGTTCGTCGGCACGGTTTACATTAACGAAGCCAAAGCTGCGCTGGAAAGCGGCGCTGTCAGCCTGCAACAGTTCGAGCTGCTGGCGGTGGCGATCAACACCGGCACCAATCTGCCGTCGGTGGCGACGCCTAACGGCCAGGCGGCATTTTTGTTCCTGCTGACGTCTGCGCTTGCGCCACTGATCCGTCTCTCTTACGGAAGAATGGTGTGGATGGCGCTGCCTTATACGGTGGTGATGACGCTGGTCGGCCTGCTGTGCGTGCAGTACCTGCTGCCGGGAATGACGGAGTGGTACACGCAGATGGGGTGGATTTCGCTGGCCTGATAGCGCAGGTGCAAGACCCGGTAATTTCTGATGCGTATGCCGTGGAGGAAATTACCGAAATTAAAAGTCGAATTCTCCGAATTCACGCAATTATTTACCTAATTTTCATGCAGACAGGCTGGCAGCGGGAAGCAATTGGTTTACACTGCGTCTCAGTAGCTAACTGCAGGGAAAAAATTTCTATGTTGCAATATCTTAACCGCTGCTCACAGGGACGCGGTGCCTGGCTTCTGATGGCACTGACCGCGCTGATCCTTGAGCTGGTTGCGCTCTATTTCCAACACGTCATGTTGCTTCAACCATGCGTGATGTGTATTTACGAGCGTTGTGCTTTGCTGGGTATTCTCGGTGCCGGTCTGGTGGGTGCCATCGCGCCTGCTACCTGGTTGCGTTACGCCGGTATTCTGATTTGGTTATACAGTGCTTACGAAGGGATCCGCCTGTCATGGGAACACACCATGATCCAGCTGCACCCCTCTCCGTTTGCCACCTGTGATTTCGCCGCGCGCTTCCCGACCTGGCTGCCTCTGGACAAATGGTTCCCTGGCATGTTCGTTGCCACCGGTGACTGTGCAGAAAAGCAGTGGGAATTCCTGACACTTGGCATGCCACAGTGGCTGGTCGTGGTGTTCAGCGTATTTATGATTATCGGTGTGCTGGTGCTGCTGGCTCAGTTTGTGAAGCCGAAACGCCGCGATTTGTTTGGCCGTTAATCTGCAAATACCGTTCTGAATTAAGCGCCTGCGGGCGCTTTTTTTCGTCTGAGCAACCATAAACCGGTGCACACCTGCCATGCGGTGATGGTGTAAACCGACAGGCGTTCAATCATGCCGGTTGGCAGTACGTTCAGCGAAATCGTCATCATGCTGATGAGGCCAATGCAGCCGGACAGCAGACTCAGCGCCGAAAATATCTTCCACCCTGAAATACCGCGCTTCATCCACCCAGCGCTAAGCAGGCAGACATTTCCGCCAGCGATCGCCAGCACGGCGCCCGTCTGATGCAGCGTCACGCCGCCGGTACCACCGCCGCTGTGAAAGAGTGCGATGAGCACGCCGCCCAGGCCGTGCAGCAGCCCGAAAAACAGAAACAGCGCCTGCCCCTTTTCATGAAACACTGCCTTTAACAGCCAGCAGGCGATGAAAAATAAAATGCCTTCCAGCGCAAATCCGCTGTTCATCAGGCCATGAAGCGGGGAGCAAATGTCGCGTCCGTCCGCCGTCATACCGCACGATGCGATCCCCAAATCACTGATGTAATTCTGACGATAAGAATAGTCAGGTGCGCGCCACGCCAGCGCACTGATTTTCTCCGCCACGACATACTGCAATCCGCCCAGCGCCAGGCAGAGCGCCCCGCCTTTTTGCCACCCTGTGAGTGTCTGCATCCGCACCTTCTTTCTGACCTGATGCTGTGATTCTAGCGTAAGTTCAGGCAGTTGCCCGCGGAGCAAAAAAAAGCGTCCAGTTAGCGCTCAGTTTTCCTGAACGCTAACGGACGCCTTTTTGATAACTTTGATCAGCCTTCCGTGGGGTGAACCCTGTGGAATAAATAATGCAGCTTCTATGCCAACTCACTGTAAATTCACAAACACCTGATTTGTCAGTGCTTTGACTACAAGCTGCAAGATCACAGCTTTACTTCTTGCACACTTTATCGACATTTAATCAACAAATTCCCTGCTGATGTGCAGCGTTGATAAAAAGTGCAACGTCGGTGATACCTGTATTACTGTCAAAATTACTCTTTCGTAATCGAATCGAGATACAACTGGCTACCCGCCACATTCTGGCTTGCGCCCTTCACGTTATCGCGGATTGCCACCAGCAATTTACTCTGTAGCGCCACAACAAACGGTGAACTGCGTTGCAACTCGCGCTGTAAATCTGCATAGAGCGCTTTACGTTTGGTCGGGTCGGACTCTGCCGCTGCCGCACGCGTCTGTTTACTGATTTCCGGGATCACCCACTGAATGCGCTGCGCCAGGGTTTTTGGCCCGTTGGGCACGTTATAAGCGAAGGTGCTGGCGTTGGTGTTCGGATCGAGATAATCCGCGCCCCAGTAGGTGAAGATTGACTGGAATTTATGCGCCCGCATGCGGGTCAGCACATCGCTTTCCACCAGCGGATGCACCACAAGATTGATATCGGCTTTGGCAAAACTGGCCTGCAACGCCTGAGCAATATCGGAATACGGTGGCTGATTAATGACGATCAAATCGATTTTAGTCCCCGGCGCAATTCCGCCCTTACTGAGAATCGCTTTGGCTTTTGCCACGTCATATTTAAACGGCTGATCGTCAATCGCCCCCGCCAGACCGTCCGGCAGGAAGGTCTGATGAATGCCGTATTGCCCTTTCAGCAGTTCGGTTGAAATCCCCTGATAATCCACCAGCCAGCGGGCCGCTTCCCACAGTGCCGGATTCGCCAGCGCCGGTTGGGTGGTGTCACCGACATTAAACGCCAGATAGAACACCTTCGCCGCCGGGAACTGCGCCACGTGCACGCCCTTCTCGTTTTGCAGCGAGCTGAACTGATCCGCACCTAAATCATAGGCCACATCGGCGTCGCCATTGACCACCAGCAGACGACGGGTGGACGGATCGCCCACGTTTTTAAACAGTACGTTCTCAAGCCTTGCCAGCGGTTTCGCGTTCGGATTACGTTTAAAGATCAGCGCTTCGTGCGGCACATAGTTACGCACTACATAGGCGCCGCTGCCCGCCGAACGGGAGCGCAGCCAGCTGTTACCGAAATCGTCTTTATCGGTGTGTTCTTTCAGCAATTTGCTGTCGACGATCCCCGCCACCGGTGCAGAGAGAATACTCAGCACCAGACCGCTGCCGATATCCGCAGGCCAGGTCAGCTGCACTTTATCGTCAGCCAGCTTTTTCAGATTGCCGTCAACATTTTCCGGCGTCCATCCCAGCTCTCCGAGAATAAACGACGGGCTTTTATTGAGTTTAACGACGCGGGTAAACGAATAGATCACATCATCGGCGGTGACCGGATTGCCGCTGGAAAATTTCAGTCCCGGCTTGAGGGTAAAAATCAGGCTACGCCCGTCCGCCCCCGCCTGCCAGCTGGCGGCGATATCGGGATCGAGCTGGTCAGGATGCTGGCGGTCAGACACAACCAGTTGCTGATACAGGTTAACCAGATTGCCGGAGCTGACGGTTTCAAAACTTTCCGCCGGATCCAGACTGATGATCCCTTCCAGCGACCCCGCCACCACCAGCGTATTGGCTGGCGTCGCCGCATCCACACGGGTTACCGCCATCATGAGTAAAAATAACAGGGAAGGCACTCGTACTTTCATTAAGGTCGATCTCCACAGATGAAAAGACATTTTTTTCGAGTGTAGACGGGCAACCTCAGAGCAAGAACCATCAAAAAAAGCTTTGTTATTTAATAAATTAGATTTAGCTCAAAACATATCCCTTGGCCATATGCACCGCACGATCACACATATGATCGATCACGTCGGCATCATGGCTGACCAGCAACATGGTCAGATCCCCTGCGGATTTTAAATCGTTGAGCAGGTTGAGGATTTCTGCCTGCACCGACATATCCAGGGCGGAGGTCGGTTCATCAAGCAGCAGCAGTTTCGGTTTGAGCAATAAAGCGCGCACAATCGCAACGCGCTGACGCTGTCCGCCAGAAAGCTGATGCGGGTAACGTTTCATCAGCGCCGGATCCAGCCCGACCTGCCGGAAACCTTCGGCAATTTTTTGCTCAATGTCCTGCTCTTTGATGATTTTCAGTGGCTCTGCCAGCGTGCGCAGCAGTTTATGTTTCGGATGCAGCGAGGCATACGGATCCTGAAAGACCATCTGCACGTCGCGCCGCAGGCTGCCGGTGAACGGTTTGCCGGGTTTGACCTGCTGCCCGAGCAGCGTCAGGCTGCCGTCCCACTGGCCGTTCAGACCCGCCAGCACCCACAGCAGCGATGATTTACCGCAACCGGACGGCCCCACCAGACCGAAGCATTCGCCTTTGTTGATGGTCAGATTCACGTTATGCACCACGGTGCGCACTTCATGCCCCATACGGTGGGAAACGCTTAACTGTTGCAGTTCAGCGATAGCTTCACTCATGGCGAGGCTCCTTTTTCAGCGACGCCAGAAGCTCGCGATCCAATACCGGCAGACGTTCGCCGTGAGTAAACTTACTCGGACGACACGACCAGAGCGTCTGCGTGTAGGGATGCGTGGCGTGCGCCAGCTGGTCCGCCGCAAGTTCGTCCAGCAGTTCGCCTTTGTACATCACCAGCACGCGCTCACAGTAGTGCGCCACCTGTTGTAAATCATGGCTGATCAGAATCAGCCCCATGTTGCGTTGCTCGACCAAACGCTCGATAAGCCCCAGCACCTGTTCACGCATATCAAAATCCAGCGCCGACGTCGGTTCATCAGCGATCAGCCATTGCGGATCGTTGATCAGCGCAATCGCCAGCATCACACGCTGCCCCATGCCGCCGGAAAGCTGATGCGGATATTGCTGTTGCAGAAATGCCGGATTCGGCAGGCCGACGGCGCTGAGCATCTCCGTCACTTTTTCCTGGCGCTCTTTGCGCCCGAGACGGGTATGCAGGCGCAGCGGTTCTTCCACCTGCTTGCCGATTTTTTGCGTCGGGTTCAGCGCATGTTTGGGATCCTGCATCACCATCGAGACGCGGTTACCGCGCAAACGGCTCCACTCGCGCTCTTTCAGCGTGGTCAAGTCGTTATCGCCCAGCGTCAGCTGCGTTGCGCGCATCTGACAAGGGTGTGGCAGCAAGCCCATCAGCGCGCGGGCGGTGAGGGATTTACCGGAACCGGATTCCCCGACCAGCGCCACACGCTCCTGCCCGACGTTCAGGGAGAGCGATTTCACCAGCTCTACCGGACGTTCGCCCGGCAACCATATGGTCATATCCCTGGCAATCAGCCGGTCGTTTTGCAGCGTTTTGGCATGATTGTGTTTTTGATGAAGAGAGAGCGCATCAGTTGCCATGTCGTGGATCCATTTTGTCACGCAGGCCATCGCCCAGCAGGTTGAAAGCCAGGCTGGCAAACAGAATTGCCCCGCCCGGTGCAGCGGCGACCCACCACTGATCGAAAATCACTTTACTGCCCTCAGCCACCATCGAGCCCCATTCGGCGGTCGGTGGCTGAATCCCCATGCCGAGGAAACCCAGACCGGCAGACGCCAAAATGATGCCGCCCAGGCTGAGTGCCGCACGCACTACCGCGCTAGGCAGACACAACGGCAGAATATGGCCGAACATCAGACGGAAACCGCCAATGCCCTGCATACGCGCGGCAGCCAGATAATCACTGCGGCGCAGCGCCAGCGTTTCCGCCCGCGCCTGACGTGCAAACGGCGGCCAGCTGGTAAATGCCAGCGCCAGCGCACCGTTCATCAGGCCGGGGCCGAGGATGGCGACCAGCGCCAGCGCCATCACCAGACTCGGCAGTGACATCACGATATCGGTCAGGCGCATCACAATGCGCTCAAACCAGCCACCGATGTAACCGGCACTGATGCCGATCAGCAGACCGACCGGAATGGTCAGCAGCAGGATCAGCGAAACCAGCAGCAGTGTCGGACGCGCGCCGTACACCACGCGCGAAAGCAGGTCTCGGCCAAAACCGTCAGTGCCCAGCCAGTGGGCGTGCGAAGGCGGCAGCAGGCGCAGTTCGATGTGCTGAATATTCGGGTCAAAGGGTGCAAGCCAGGGGGCCAGCAGCGCGGTCAACACCAGAATCACCACCAGCACCGTGCCGATGGAAAGTGTGGTAATGCGCCGCGCAGGTTTCCAGACGGGCGTGTCGGCCTCGGCCTCAACCTGCGTCGGTTGTTCGGGGATCATTTGTGTCATAAGCAGCCACTACCGGGTTCGCGGATCGAGCAGATAAGTAAGGGCGTCAGCCAGCGCATTCAGCAGCACGAAACAGGTGCCGATCAGCAGCGTAGCGCCAAGAATTGCCGGGGTATCGGCGGCGAACAGTGCCGTGGTCAGATAACGTCCGACGCCCGGCCAGGCAAACACCGTTTCGGTCAGAACCGCACCTTCCAGCAGGCTGGCGTAGGAGAGCGTCAGCACGGTAATCAGCGTCCCCAGCACGTTGGGAAACACATGGCACAGCAGCACGCGCACCCTGCCCGCGCCTTTCGACCGCGCCAGAATCACATACTCTTTGTTCATTTCACCGAGCATCGAGGCACGCAGCAGACGGGTAATCCCGGCCATCGACAGCATCGCCAGCACCGTCACCGGCAACCATAAATGGCTGATGGCGTTGTAGAACATGTCGCGGTCGCCGGAAAGCCAGGTATCGATCAGCACAAAACCGGTACGCGGCGTCATGGTGTACATATACACATCATCAAGACGCCCCGGCCCGCCAGCCCAGTGCAGCACCGCGTAAAACAGCAACAGGCCGAGCAGGCTCAGCCAGAAAATCGGTACGGAATAGCCAAGCAGCGACACCAGTCGCGCCACGTTATCCAGCCAGCTTCCCGGCTTCCACACCGCCAGTAATGCCAGCAGAATGCCAAAACTCCCGCCGAGCAGAATGGCGCAGGTCGCCAGTTCCACCGTTGCCGGGAAGGTGCGCATCAGATCGCTGGCAACCGGCTGCGCGGTGATGCGGGAAATCCCCATATCGCCATGCGCCAGATGATCGAGATATCGGGCGAACTGCACCGGCACCGACTGATCAAGCCCTAAATCGCGACGCACCTGGGCGTAGGTGGCTTCGCTGGCGTGATCGCCTGCGACCTGCAACGTCGGGTCAATCGGCGCGAGATGGGAAAGCGTAAAGGTGAACGCCAGCAGGCCGAGCAACGTCAGCGCCAGCGAAATCACGCCGGTCAGCAGACGGCCTGACCAGCGCCAACCCTGCCGGACGAATCCGGCGGGTGTTGAACTGTCTGTCATTACTTGGTGACCTTGCTGTAGAAGACCATGTCAGGGTTGATGCCCTGCACGTACCCTTTGATGTTGTCACGCACAGCAATCAGGCTTTTGGCTTGCAGACCGATGACGAACGGTGAGTTCTTCTGCACTTCCAGTTGCAGCTGACGGTAATCCGCCACGCGTTTGGCCTGATCCGGTTCCGCGATGGCGGCCAGCGTCAGTTTATTCAGCGCTGGAATCGACCAGTTAGCGCGCCATGCCAGCGTTTTGCTGCCGTCTTCCGGGTTGAAGGCAAACGCCGAGGCGTTGGTGTTCGGGTCAAAGTAATCCGGGCCCCATGAAGACATGTACGCGTCGTAATCATGTGACTTCACTTTGGTGGAAATCTGCTGACTCAGGCCCGGATCCAGTTTCACGGTCACGCCACCCTGCGCAAAGCTGGCCTGCAACGCCTGGGCAATGTCGAGATACGGTGGCTGATTAGAGGTGGAAAGCGTGAAGCTGACGTTAGTCAGACCGGCCTTCGCCAGAATCGCTTTGGCCTTCGCCGGATCATAAGTGTATGGCGTGTCGTTTACGGCGCCGAGGTAACCTTCAGGCAGGAATGCCTGATGCACCTGGAACTGATTTTTCATCAGGTCGTGGGCGATGTGGTTGTAGTCGAACAAATAACGCGCCGCTTCCCAGAAGGCCGGGTTGCCCAGCGCCGGGGAGGCTTTGGCGTTGAACTGCATGAAATACAACGAGGCGTAAGGGATAGCCAGCGGTTTCACCCCTTTCTTCCCTTCGAGCGCGGCCATCTGGTCTGAACCGAGGTTACGCGCCATATCGGCATCGCCCTGCTCAATCAGCAGACGGCGGGCCGCTGGATCAGGCACGTTTTTGATCAGAATGGTTTTCAGCTTCGGCGCGCCTTCTGGCGACGTCGGGTTAGCCGCCAGGATCACCACCTCATGCGGGATATAATTGCGGATCTGGTACGGACCGGAACCGGCGGAATGGTTGCTCAGCCACTGGTGGCCCAGATCATCCCCTGCGGCATTGGTTTTCACCAGTTTGCTGTCCACGATGGAAGACACCGGCGCAGACAACAGGCTCAGCACGAAGGACGGGCTGACGTCGGCGGTCCAGCTGATTTTTACGTGCTGATCGTCGATTTTGGTCAGGAAGGTATCGACGTTTTTGTCGTTCCAGCCCAGCTGCGTCAGGATAAATGACGGCTCAAGATTCAGTTTCACCACGCGGGACAGAGAGAAAATGACGTCATCGGCGGTCAACGGGTTGCCACTGGCAAAGGTCGCTTTCGGTGACAGCGTGAACGTCAGGCTGCGGTTATCTTTTGCCGCTTCCCAGGAGGTCGCCAGCGTCGGTTTTAAATCGATCGGATTGGTCGGGTCAGACTGCACCAGACGCTGATAAATGTTGTTGAAAGCCTGCACCGTCGTCAGCTCAAAACCCTGAGCCGGGTCGAAGCTGGAGGTATCATCAATGGACTGAGCGATCACCAGTGTGTCCGGCGGTGTGGCTGCCTGAACAGAGAAAGTAGCCGCAATAGCCGTAAACAGGACGGACGGTAATAAAGCTTTCATCAAGACAGACTCTCCAAAGTAGCGAAATTGCTCTTATTTAATAACCAATACACGGAGTGTAAAGTTTCTTCAACTCCCCAGAAAGTCTGATAAATACTATCGTTATGCGAATTTTGCATAACGTTATCTGATTGGTTATTAAAGCGACGGAATGCGGGCTGGCAGGGAATTGTTACTGTACAAAAGTGGGAGAAATACTCCCTTTCGCCGTGTGGGAAAGGGAGTGGCTCAAAATCAGAAGTCGTAGGTCGCGGAAAGCTTGAATTCCCGCGGATCGCCCTGCGTCAGATAACCGCCGGTGGCAGAGGCCCAATACTTCTCGTTGGTGACGTTTTCCAGATTTGCACGCCAGGTCAGCGTGCTCTGCCCGACAGGCATGGCATAGCGCACGCCGAGATCAAGACGCGTCCAGCCATCCACTTTCAGTTTGTTGGCTTCGTCCGCATACTGCGAACCAGAACGGATCACTTTACCGGTCGCGGTCACGCCGCTGCCGCCGGGAATATCCCACTCGCCGCCCACCACCCACTGATAACGCGGCACACCGACGGCATCGTTTCCATCATAGGTGCCGCCCTGCGTTTTGGTCATTTCCGGGTTCATCCAGGTCACGCTGCTGTTGACGCGCACACCCAGCACCGGCTCACCAAAGACGTTCAGCTCGACCCCACGGTTTCGTACTTCACCGTAGTTGCCGTAGGTGTAACCCTCGCCGGTTGCGCGGTACATGCCAATCGGTTTTTTGATTTCATACAACGCCAGTGAACCGGCCACGCGACCAAAATCGGCTTTAACACCCACTTCGTTTTGTTTCGACGTTTCGATGCCGGTCACCTGCCCGCCGTTGGAGACGATGCTGCCGTTATAGGTGGTGCCTGCGGTTTCGCCCGCCTGTAAGGCTTCAATGTGGTTGGCGTAGAAGGAGTAGTGCTCCCACGGCTTGATCACCAGACCGAAGGCTGGCGTCACTTTCATTTCGTCAAATGACGTATTTTCCGATCCGTCGTAATTGTAGTTTTTCACCACCACGTTCTGGCGGCGTAAACCGGCAATGAACTGCAGACGATCGTCGAGCACGGACATCGTGTCAGACAGCGAAACGCCGTAGGTCCGGGTGCGGTTACGCACCAGCGGATCGCTCATGTCGCCGCCTTTGTACAAGTTGGTCAGCGGTTCACTGTAATCAACGGGGTCGTAAATGTTGGTCCTGATCGATGCCGCGGTCATGGTGTAGGCAGTTTTGTATTTGCGATACAGCGTCGAGACACCGAGGTTCACGCTGTGGTTGACGAATCCGGTGTCGAACTTACCGCGAACGCCAGCCTGTGAAGATAAGCTGTCGGCAAAATAGGGTACCGTCATGCGGCTCATGGTGGCGTTGCCGTCGTTGTCCTGCAACGTCGGCGAACTGTATTTACCAAATTCGTGCGTATGGTTGGCGCCTGCTGCCGCGTAGACAGTCCAGTTATCGGCCACGTCATACTCGCCTTTCAGCATGCCGAATTCGTTTTCCATATCGGTCGAGGCATATTGCTGGCCGTAATTGCCGGTAGCAGAAGGCACGTCAGGGATTTTAGTGGCTTTGCCGAGATACACCACCGGACGCCCGCCGTGGACACTGGTTTTGCTCATGCCGAAATCCAGTGAGGAACGAAAGCGGTCGCCGCGGTAGTCCAGCCCGAGAGAGCCAAGCGTCAGACGACGTTTTTCATCATCGATCGCGCTTTCCCCTTCGCGATGAACGGCATTAACCCGCACGCCCCACTGGTTGTTATCACCAAAACGGCGGCCAACATCCACTGCGCCGCCCACCTGGGAAGACGATGTGTAATCGACCGATACGCGGTTAATTGCAGTATCCGTGGCGCGTTTTGGTTCAATGTTGACGTTCCCGCCCACGCCGGTACCGCCCGGAGGTACGCCGTTGAGGAAGGCGCTGGAGCCTTTGAGCAGTTCTACGCGATCGGCAAATTCCATGGGCAAGATCTGGCGTGGCAGTACGCCGTACAAGCCGCCGTACGAAATATCATCGCCGGAGAGTTCAAAACCACGGATGACAAACGTTTCTGAATAATTGCCATAACCGTAGCCGGTTTGCACCGCAGCATCATTATTCAGCACATCGCCCAGCGTCCGGCTCTGCTGATCCTGAATCAGCTTGTCGGTAAAGCTCACCACGTTAAACGGCACATTCATGGCGTCCTGCTCGCCGAGGATCCCCAGACGCCCGCCGTTGGCGATCTGCCCGTCGAGGTAAGCAGGCACAGTGTCATTGCCGCCCGGCGTGAAAGTTTGCGGTGCCGCGCTGATGGTGATGGTGTCACCCTCTTTCGCCGGTGCGGTCGCGGGGGCGGCGAAGGCAGGCAGCGTCAGCATTCCCAGCGCAGCAGAAATGACGGCGGGTAACATTTTGCGTTTAAAAACAGGCGTACACGGTGAAACAGAAGAGTGAAAAATTTCACTTTCAGTATGCATGAGAGTTCCCTGAAAAGTTCAAATGGTAATAGTAATAATTATCAAAACGATTTGAATTATGCTGATCGGGACTCTAATTGCAACCGACTTCGGTGTAATAACCTCAGGGTAAGCAGGATGTTAAAAAGGTTATTTATTGTGAGTTAGGAATTTTATTATTCGTCAGGCGGGTAATTGACTGAAATCAGGGGAATAAATAATGCGGAAGGAAAACAGACTGCGCAGGGACATCACGCAGCCTGCAAAACGTAAACAACAGCGTCAGCTCAGGCCGGGCACATCGAAGCCGGGAGAAACCGCCAGCAGCATACGCACCTGCTTCACCAGTTCACTCATGCAGTCATCGCGCATACCGTAACTCTCAAGCTCTTTCTCAAGGGCAAACAGGTATTGCGCATTGGTGCCCAACGGGCCACTTGCCCTGGCGATCAGCGGCGCAACGATCTGATAATCGGTGTCCGCTTCGTACTGAGGGTGCGAGGGATCCATAATAAATACCAGCGCAGTGACGATGCGGCCATCATCGAGCGCCAGTTCGCACCAGGTCGGGCGGTAGCAGCCAGTGAGCATTTCACGCTTCCACAGCAGCTCCAGCTCCTCGTGCAGCTTGTCTTCCGGCAGGCGGAATGCCAGGCCGGTCGTCTGGCCGCCGTCACGCAGCGCCAGCATACGTCCAGGCTGCGCGTGGGTGCCGCGCCCTGCCGTCAGGCGTAAACAGAAAGCACGATGATAACCGTGCAGAGTGGCAGGCCGTGCCTCTTCCGAGTCGAAGACCGGGTTCCACATCAGCGAGCCATAACCAAAAATCCACACAGGACTGTTGTCAGGGCGTCTCGCCAGCGTGCAATCGAGTGAGGCGGCGCGTTGTTCGGAGGTTAATAACATCGATTCGTCGATGCTGCCGAATGCTGTCTTACAATCTGCGTTACGCAGAAAATCTCGGGTTAACATTCATTCCCTCCTTCATTACGACGTACTTTTGAACATGCCATGCTGTTAACGCTGTGTTCTCCGTTATCGCGGTTAGTGATGGTCTGCGGGGCGATCAGATTTAAGATTTTTGGTATACCCCACTCTTTGAAACCTTATTCGTTTCTCTCGTTGCAATCAAGGTTGAGAACGATCACAAAACGAAAATAAAGTGATTATTTTATGAACATTGTATGAATGTTGAATTTTAGGCGGGAATATCACAGATAAACCGACAAGATCTGCCTCGCCGCAAGACCGGTGCTACGCTTGCGGGAGGCAATGCACAGGCCGCGTGTGAATCGCCTTATCTGAGCGAAAAAAGCGGTTTTTCACCTGTTCAGCCTGTGGGTATCGTGATTATTTACATAAGTTGACGCAATGCCTCCATAAGGTAAATATGAAAATCCAATTGCTTGATTAGTATTGTTTTAATTATTTAACACGGCAAGTTAAGTCTGTGGATAATCGCCTTTAATTCGCCACACCTGCTGATAAACAGGCAGTACGTCGTTTTTTTGTGGTTAACCTGCATTATTTTCTGTTAATAGATTAATTTATCTACTATACTTAACAGGTTACACCATTACGCAACAGCGCTTTTTTACTGATAACCGACGGACAGGCGGTTATTGTTTTCTTCGTGACACCCGCTTTGCAGGGTCACGCATGTTTATAAGGAGAAAAATCATCATGGTGTCGTCTCAGGAACATCCCAAAATCAAAACCCGCCATCAGGAATATTCCCTGATTTTTCCCATTGCCGCCCTTATCGTCCTCGTTTTTTGGGGCAACAGCAGTAACTTTGCATCAGTCGTTGGTATCAATCTCATTGCTCTGGTGGGGATCCTTGCCAGTGCATTCAGCGTAGTGCGTCATGCGGACGTGCTGGCACACCGTCTTGGCGAACCTTATGGCTCGCTCATCCTCAGCCTTTCAGTGGTCATCCTCGAAGTCAGCCTGATTTCTGCCCTGATGGCGACCGGTGATGCCGCTCCCGCGCTGATGCGTGACACCTTATTCTCGATCATCATGATCGTCACTGCCGGCCTGGTGGGCGTTGCCCTGCTGCTGGGCGGTCGTAAATTTGCGACTCAGTACGTAAATCTTGGTGGTATCAAACAATATCTGATGGCGATTTTCCCGCTGGCCGTCATCGTGCTGGTTCTGCCTGCTGCGCTGCCCGGCGGTAACTTCTCCACCACGCAGGCTCTGTTTGTCGCCGTGATTTCCGCCGCCATGTACGGCGTGTTCCTGCTCATTCAGACCAAAACGCATCAGAGCCTGTTTATTTACGAGCACGAAGATGACGATGAAGAAAGCGGCCACGGAAAGCCCTCTTCCAAAAGTAATCTGACGCACACCTTATGGCTTATCGTGCATCTGGTGCTGGTTATCGCCGTCACTAAATTCAATGCCAATCCGCTGGAAAGCCTGCTGACGGAACTGAACGCCCCTGCGCAGTTCACCGGTTTCCTGGTGGCGCTGTTGATCCTCTCCCCTGAAGGGCTGGGCGCACTGAAAGCGGTGCTGCAAAATCAGGTACAGCGTGCGATGAATTTGTTCTTCGGCTCGGTGCTGGCGACCATTTCCCTGACCGTTCCGGCGGTGACCGTGATTGCCACCCTCACCGGTCAGGACCTGATTTTCGGCCTCGACCCGGCGAACATCGTGGTGATGCTGGCGGTGCTGATCCTGTGTCAGATTTCATTCTCGACCGGACGTACTAATGTCCTGAACGGAACGGCGCATCTGGCCTTATTCTGTGCCTATATGATGATTATTATGCTTTAACCCTGGCAGATAAACGCCATAACAAGAAAGGCCGCTCATCGGAGCGGCCTTTTTATTGTCATCAATTCGGTCATTTATGGGGAATTAATTATGAGTAAGCATTCAGCGTTCTCTGGCACAACTCAGAGCGCACGCAATCCTGTTTACCAAACTTAATGATGCCCACCATTTCGTCTTCTTCGAAACGGGATAATGCATCGCTGAGCCCTGATACTACGCCACGTGGTAAATCACACTGGGTAATATCACCATTCACAATCACCGTCACATTTTCACCCAGTCGGGTCAGGAACATTTTCATCTGACTGGCGGTGACATTCTGCGCTTCATCCAGAATAACCACTGCGTTTTCGAAAGTGCGTCCGCGCATGTAAGCAAAAGGCGCAATTTCCACTTTCCCAATTTCCGGCCGCAAACAATATTGCAGGAATGAAGATCCCAGGCGACGTAATAAGATGTCGTAGACCGGGCGGAAATAAGGGGCAAACTTCTCTGAAATATCGCCTGGCAGGAAACCGAGATCTTCATCGGCCTGCAATACCGGACGTGTCACAATAATCCTGTCGATTTCTTTGTGAATTAATGCCTCAGCTGCTTTCGCAGCGCTGATGAATGTTTTGCCGCAACCGGCTTCACCTGTGGCAAAAATTAACTGCTTATTCTCTATGGCTGATAAGTAATGACCTTGAGCTTCGGTACGTGCTTCGATTACGGAGTGGTCGCGTGTATCTCGTGCCATTCCAATCGATTCCAAACCGCCCATCTGTACCAGTGATGTCACAGATTCTTCCTCGCGCTGGCGGTGACTGCGTGAGTCGCTACGAATGACTCGTTTTGCTTCACGGCGAGCTTTGATCACTGCTTTCTGTCTTCCCATAGTGGCACCTTACAGTTTGATTCACTTAACGCTAAGGCGGTTTCCCGCACGGTTATGTTTCACTCACAAATGAGGTTTTGGTCTCCTTTTAGACCAATTGAAGCCAATGAATAACGTGAAGAGGAAAATCGATCCCATTGATTAAGAAATAATCTCCTGGCTGTTTTCTTTTCACGAAGAGGCATTGTCAGTAATGAACTGAATGTCAATAATGACAAACCGCTGACCCGCACAATAAAATTGCCAGAATTAAAGCCAATGCTGTTCGCACCAGTGTGAAAGAGTCTCCCGGATTTAGGAGAAGAGGAGTCAGTTAAAGAACAGGGTTGTTGTTGCGTGGATGAAAACATCAGTGAAGAAAGATAGGAATATGCTGAAAATGCGTGACGAAATAATAAAGAGTCGGAAGCCTTGCCCTCGTTTGCAGTGACGCGACAACAACGAGTGAATGAGTGAAGCCTGTTATTTACTCTCACCAGCCCAAACAAGGACTTTACCATTCGCGCTCCCCGCAGTGTTATTAACGGCATTGGCCGTACACTCAGAAAAACCTTTTACAGTGCTGCTCAAAAACCTATTTACCGTACCACTCAAAAACTATCGCGCTATGATTTCAGTATAATGACAGCTGAAATAAATGCGTTACTAAAATGTAAAAAAATTTGTAGTCTTCGTCAACAGGATCTTGAGGATCTTTTTGGGATCCTCCCTGCGGTTATTTTTCCCTGCTGATTTTACTGCATAAGGTAAAGCAGGCGATCGACCCGCTGACGGCGAAAAGGATCGGAATTAAAAAGTCATGATCAACCCGCGTAAACTCCATAATCAGCACCACGGCAGTTAAGGGCATTTTCATTGAAGAGGCCAGAAACGCCGCCGCCCCGATAATGGCAAACGCGCCGAGCGAGGTGCCGGGCCAGAACATATTCCACACGGCACCCAGAATACAGGCCAGCAGCGCGCCGTTAGACAGCCCCGGCGTCAGCAATCCGCCCTGCGCACCGGCGCGCAGCGTACTCCAGGTGATCACCAGTTTGCCGGTCAGCACCGTTGCCGCCAGCACCACGGTAATCTGATTATCAAAACTCAGCTGTGCAGGCCCCTTCCCGTTGCCCAGCAGTTGCGGCAACCAGCCCGCCAGAATGCCGATGAACGCAAAGTTCAGCAGATTGAAAATAATCAGCCGGGCATCGCGCGGTGCCTGCGCTTTTGCGCGGTTAGTCATGCGCGTAAACGCGTATGCGGCCACGCCAAATACCGGCCCCATCAGCACTGACCAGACCATCAGCGAGGGCGTGGTATTCAGTTGCATCAGATGATACTGCGATTCATTGCCAAGCCCGATCCACGCCACCAGCGCCGCAATGGAGGAAGTCGCGATAGCCGGTAACAGTAACCGCCAGCTGAACGCGCCGAGCAACACTTCAAGTACAAACACCGCGCCACCCAGCGGCACGTTATACACCGCCGCCAGCCCGGCGCCTGCCCCGCAGGCAATCATGATCTGCGTTTCACGCACCGTCAGGCTGAACCGCCCGGCCAGCCAGCTGGCAGACACCGCCCCGATCTCGCGCGGCGCGACTTCGCGCCCGAGCGGCGAACCGAGCGCCACGGTGATAATTTGCAGCAACGCATGGAGCGTGGTGCTGACAAGAGGCATACGCGGTTGATCAGATTTCACCGCCGCCGCAATGCTGACCAGCGGCTTGCCCCAGCGGTAAAGCGCCCACCAGCCGAACCCCGCCACGGCGCCACACAAGACCAGCACCGCCAGACGCCGCGAGCGCGTGGCCTCACTGACACCCTGTAAAAAGCTTTCGTTGCTGATGATAAAGTCGGGGCTATAGCCAAACGCAAGGTGCTGGATGAAATGCAGCAGCAGCGCCAGCAGCATGCCGCCCAGACCGGCCAGAACGCCGGTACACAAAGTGGCTGCGGTCAGCCGCCATAACGGGCTGGTTTCTGCGGGAGGATTCAATTCGGACATGTCAGGGTTTCACTGATTCTGTTGATGTTAGATGAACAGATTACACAAACTCAGTTAAACCGCGCATCAGCCAGAGGGCATTTTCCACAACAAATTTTTCACAATAGCGTTGTCACAACAGCGTGCTCACAACGCACTGCGGGACTCCTCCTTCCGGCAGGAAGGAGGAGCAAGGATTACGCCTCGATCAGCGTTTGTCCGAGATAATGTTTCTCATCCTGCACACCTGGCAGCGTGAAGAAGAAACCGCCGCCTGTCGGGCGGATATACTCTTCGAGCGGTTCGCCGTTCAGGCGTTTTTGTACCGTGAGAAAGCCTTTTTCCAGATCGTGCTGGAAGCAGACGAACAGCAGACCCATCTCCAGTTGGCCGGAATTGGTGACGCCCAGAGAATAGCTGTATCCACGGCGCAGCATCAGATTATCGTCAGTGGCTTTGGTGCGCGGATTAGCCAGACGAATGTGCGCATCCAGTGGGATCACCTTCCCTTCCGGGTCTTTAGTGTAATCCGGCACGTCGTGCTCTTTTTCCATGCCCAGCGGCGCGCCTGTGGCCTTGTGGCGGCCAAAGATGGTCTGCTGCTCCTGCAACGGCGTGCGGTCCCAGAATTCGACGTGGAACGGGATAATCCGGGTGGCCTGATAGCTGCCGCCGACGGTCCAGGCGGGTTCGCCCTGATCGGCAGTAACCCAGATGGCTTTGTCCATCAGCGCCTTGTCTTTACTGTCAGGATTGGCCGTGCCGTCTTTGAAGCCCAGCAGGTTGATCGGCGTTTCTTTGCCCTGGCTGCGCGCAGCGTGGGACGAAATAAACCCGTCGCGGCGCCAGCGCACGCTGAGCAAATCCGGCGTGTATTTGATGATGTCACGCAGCGCATGAACCACGGTATCGCTGTTGTTGGCGCAAATTTGCAGCAACAAATCGCCGTGGCAAAGTTTGGCATCAAGAGAATCGTTCGGGAAACGCGCCATGCGCTGAAGTTTCAGCGGCTTGTGCGCGGCCAGCCCAAAACGTTCATCGAACAGGGAATCACCGGCGGAGAGCGTCAGGGTGAGATTATCCGGATAAATCTCGCTGCCCATGACGCCGGAATCCATCGGCGGAAATTTAGGATCCACAGAAGGCGCGGTGCCACCGGTGGTCAGGAAGCTGAAACGAGTGTCGAGCAGCCGGAACAGACGCTCCAGATCGGCCTTCGTTGTCGCCAGCACATCAAACGCCACCAGCATCATCGACGCCTGTTGTGGCGTCAGAATACCGGCCTGATGTTCACCATAATAAGGCTGCCTGCCCCAGCGTTCGTCCGGGGACACCGTACCTGGTGTGTACTCTGGTTTTGCACCGGGTGTTTTTTCGGCCTGCACAGTGGATGCGCCGCCCAGGGCAAATGCCCCGCCTAACAATCCCACGCCTTTGAGCAAACTGCGGCGTGAAGAAGAAACGTCATCCTGATTATTGTTTTTATGACTCATTACTCTGCCTCGGAAATTTAAAAGCGCCCTTCCCGGTCAGGGGAAAGGCGCTGAAAAATCAATCTAAACCAAGAACACCACGCAGTTTGGCTAAATCTTCTGCCAGGGTGGTGATTGGCCCTTTCATTGCGTTACGGTCTGCATCAGACAGTTTTTCGTAATTCTCATAACCGTCTTTGGTTTTGTATTTATCCAGCAGCGTATCGACGGTTTTGAAGTTAGCGTCGATTTTATCCAGCAACGGTTTGTCGGCTTTTTCCAGCAACGGACGCAGCAGGTTAACGATTTTCTGAGCGCCATCGAGGTTGGCACGGAAATCCCACAAGTCGGTGCGGCTGTAACGGTCTTCTTCACCGCTGATTTTGCTGGATGCCACTTCTTCGATAAGACCCGCTGCCCCGCCGACCACTTTGCTTGGCGGGAAGGTCAGATCGGTAATACGTTTTTGCAGATCCACCGTATCGGCGTACAACTTATCGGCAAATTTCTCGGTGCCCTGGGTGGTTTTATCGGCGAAGAGGATTTTCTCCAGACGGTGGAAACCGGTGAAGTTAGGGTCTTCCGCTTTTTTCTCGAAATCGTCTTCACGGGCGTCGATGCTGCCATCCAGATCGGAGAACAGTTCGGCGATGGGCTCAATGCGCTCGTAATAAACGCGGGTAGAAGCGTACAGGGATTGCGCTTTTTTCAGGTCGCCCTTTTTAATCGCCTCAGTGAACGCTTTGGTGTGGGAAACCAGTTCACCCACCTGCTGAGTCACATAGACTTTATATTCCGCAATCGGGCCAACCAGCGCCATGGCGTCCGGTTTGGTGGCGGCCGCTGCGCCTTCTGCGGTCACGGTCAGTTTGCCTTTTGGATTGCTCAGCAGTCCGCAGGTCATGTCGTATTCGCCCGGTTCCAGGTTAGCCGTCATTTTCTGGGTGAAACCTGGCGCGATATTTTCGCGCTCTTCCACCACCATCACGCCTTTGAGAATTTCCCATTCCAGACCTTTCTGGCTGGCGTTATGCACGACAAACTGCGTTTTACCGGCAGGCACGGTCAGCGCCATCGGTTCACACTGTTTATCATTAACGGTAATTTTTACCTGACGAACATCAGCAGCCAGCACGTTGGCGCTCAGCGCAAAAGCGGGCAGAGACAACAGTGCAATCTGTAAAGCTTTACGGCGAAACAGCGGGGATGAATAGGACATGTACCACTCCATGACAAACTGTGTGAAGAGACAATTAACGTAAAATCAGCGTTGTGTTTTGTGCCCGGCAGATGCCGCAGCGGCCACAGGCGATTTGCTCTGCGGCATAAAGAACAGGAACAGCGCCGGGATCAGATACAGGAAATACACCGCGACTTCACTGACGGTCGGCGCTTCCTGATACCCGAACATGCCTTCCAGCAAGGTTCCGAATAAAGAGTGCGTGGAGAGCGTCCCGCTCAGGTCAAAGGCGATATCCTGCATGCGGTTCCACAACCCTGCTTCGTGAAACGCGCGGATGGCACCCGCAGCCAGACCGGCGGCGACAAACAGAATAAACAGGCTGGTCCATTTAAAGAATTTCGCCAGATGCAGCTTCACGCCGCCGTAATAGATGAGGAAACCGAGCACGATCGCCGCGCCCAGGCCGAGCAGTGCGCCAATCGGCGCTTCGATACCGACGTCTTGCTGGAACGCCGCCAGCAGGAAGAACACCGATTCCAGCCCTTCGCGTGCCACCGCAAAGAACACCATCGCCACCAGCGCCCAGCCCTGCCCGCGGCTGGAGTTGAGCGCGTTATCAATCGCGCCTTCCAGATGTACTTTGATTGAACGCGACACCTTACGCATCCAGAACACCATGTAGGTCAGAATGCAGACTGCCACCACCGCTACAATGCCTTCGAACAGCTCCTGCTGCTTTTGCGGAAACTCGCCGGTGGTTTCATTGATGAAAATACCCAGCGCCAGACACAATGCTGCCGCCACGATCACGCCAATCCAGACCACGCCGAGCCACTGCCCGCGCTGCGTCCGTTTCAGATAACTGGCGATAAGGCTGACGATAAGCGCGGCTTCCAGCCCTTCGCGGAACATAATGAGAAACGGAACGAACATAGCGGAACTCCCGTAGAACAAATGACTTACAGTTTGTGCAAGCACTCTGTAAAGAAAAGTAAAATCGAAACGATAGTGATTATCATTCCTGGCGAGATAAATACAAGAGGCCACATGCTGTTTTTTGAGCACGGGAGGGGAAAAGCGCACGAAAAAATATTGCCGGTTGTTTCAGCACCCCGGATACAGGGTGCCGTAAAAGAAAACGGAGCCCTGAAGGCTCCGTGAGGTCACTGTCTGATTCACCGCCCGGGGCGAAAATCAGATGCTGTTATATTCGGCTTCCGCCGTGTTGAAACGTTCTTCAACCGCTTTTGACGGCTTGCTGCCGGTCAGGCTGACAATCCAGATAGCCAGCGAGGCGAAGATAAAGCCGGGGATGATTTCATACAGCTCGGCCCAGCCGTACTGTTTCCACAAAATCACGGTAGCGGCACCGACCACCATCCCGGCCAGCGCGCCGTTGCGGGTCATGCGTTTCCACATCACCGAGATCAGGATAACGGGGCCGAATGCCGCACCAAAGCCTGCCCAGGCGTAACTCACCAGACCCAGCACGCGGTTTTCAGGGTTTGCCGCCAGCGCAATCGCCACCAGCGCTACCACCAGTACCATCAGACGACCAATCCACACCAGCTCACGCTGGCTCGCGCCCTTGCGCAGAAACGCTTTATACAGGTCTTCGGTGATAGCACTGGAGCACACCAGCAACTGACAGCTCAGCGTACTCATCACCGCAGCCAGGATCGCGGAGAGTAAAACACCGGCAATCCACGGATTGAACAGCAGTTTCGCCAGTTCGATAAACACGCGCTCACCGTTTTGCGTCACGTTCCCCGCTTGGCCCGGATTATTGCTGAAGTACGCAATGCCGAAGAAGCCGACTGCGATGGTGCCCGCCAGACACAGAATCATCCACGTCATGCTGATGCGGCGCGCGCTGCGAATGGTACGGTGAGAATCCGCCGCCATGAAACGCGCCAGAATATGCGGCTGGCCGAAATAGCCCAGCCCCCAGCCCAGCAGCGACAGGATAGCCACCAGATTCATGTTCTTAAACATGTCGGTGTATTGCGGGTTTTTAGCCTGAATGACCATCATTGAGGTATCAATACCGCCAACCGCGAGGATGACGATCACCGGCGTCAGGATCAGTGCAAAAATCATCAGACTGGCCTGCACGGTGTCCGTCCAGCTGACGGCCAGAAAGCCCCCGATAAAGGTATAAATGATGGTTGCCGCCGCCCCCGCCCACAACGCGGTCTGGTAGGTCATGCCGAAGGTACTTTCAAACAAACGCGCACCGGCCACAATGCCGGAGGCGCAATAGATGGTGAAAAAGACCAGGATCACCACCGCCGAGATAATGCGCAGCAGTTTGCTGGAATCTTCAAAACGATGGGTAAAGTAATCCGGCAGGGTCAGCGCGTTATTGTTGGCTTCGGTATGCACACGTAAACGCCCTGCCACCAGTTTCCAGTTCAGATACGCGCCGATGGTCAGGCCGATGGCAATCCAGCTTTCGGAAATGCCGGAAATAAAAATCGCCCCCGGCAACCCCATCAGCAGCCAGCCGCTCATGTCCGACGCCCCGGCGGAAAGCGCGGTCACCACGCTGCCTAAACTGCGGCCACCCAGAATATAATCATCAAAGTTTTTGGTCCGTAAATACGCGATGAGTCCAATCAAAATCATCCCGAAAATATAAACACAAAACGTCACCAGCATCGGTGTGTTCATTGTCATTGTTTTCTCCACTTCTTGTTATTTGTCGTGCTTATGAGCGATGCATATTCCATGCAGGCCGGCACCTGTCTGTCCTGACGCGGCGATAAACGCGGTCAATCCATGCCGGGGCGAGATGATGGCTGAAACCCGTAAAGGATGCAGCATTACTCTCCATATTTTTTCTTTTTACAGGTGGGTAATCGGGTTTTTATTCAAATTTCCTGTCGGGCGGATACTGGTTTAGCACACCATTGAATTCAAGATAATTAACAAATCAGATACACAAACTTCACGCTCCATCACACTTATTCTGATAACCGGTTGCACGTTACAGACGCAAAGGTTGCACCCTCCACAGCATCACGAAGGAACCCGCACAGCGGCCTCTGCGAGGCCAGCACGGTTGTTAAGATGTTAAAAATGCCAGCCAAATCACATCAGGCAGACTTCCTGTGTGAATGAGGTTGCACAAGGTTGCAACATAGAAGATATTGCTTGCCATAAACATAATGAAATCACCTGAACCTCTTTATATGGAGTATTGGCGCATGGGTATGACGACGATGGGCGTGAAGCTGGACGAAGGCACGCGCGACAGGCTTAAAGTGGCCGCACAGCAAATTGACCGCACGCCGCACTGGCTGATCAAACAGGCGATCTTTTCCTATCTTGAACGTTTGGAAAATGGCGACGCGCTGCCGGAAATCCCTTCACTGAACGGCGCTGCGGCTGAAAACGCCGACGATACCCCGCCGCTGACGGTTCAGGAATCGCATCAGCCCTTCCTCGATTTTGCCGAGCAGATCCAGCCGCAGTCCGTCAGCCGTTCCGCTATCACCGCCGCCTATCGCCGCCCTGAGCCGGAAGCCGTTTCCATGCTGCTCGAACAGGCGCGTTTACCTGCGCCACTTCATGACGCGGCGCAGAAACTGGCTGCCGACATCGCCACCAAATTGCGTAACCAGAAGAGCGCCAATGGCCGTGCCGGTATGGTGCAAAGCCTGTTGCAGGAGTTCTCCCTTTCCTCGCAGGAAGGCGTGGCGCTGATGTGTCTGGCGGAAGCCCTGCTGCGCATTCCCGATAAACCGACGCGCGATGCGCTGATCCGCGACAAAATCAGCAACGGTAACTGGCACTCACACCTGGGCCGCAGCCCGTCGCTGTTTGTCAACGCCGCTACCTGGGGTCTGCTGTTCACCGGCAAACTGGTGGCCACGCACAACGAAGCCAGCCTGTCTAAATCTCTCAGCCGCATTATCGGTAAAGGCGGCGAGCCGCTGATCCGTAAAGGCGTGGACATGGCCATGCGCCTGATGGGCGAACAGTTCGTGACCGGCGAAACCATTGCCGAAGCGCTGGCCAATGCCCGCAAGCACGAAGACAAAGGTTTCCGTTATTCCTACGACATGCTGGGTGAAGCCGCGCTGACAGAAAAAGACGCACAGGCCTATTTGCAGTCTTACCAGCAGGCGATCCACGCGATCGGTAAAGCCTCCAATGGCCGTGGCATTTATGAAGGCCCCGGCATCTCCATCAAACTTTCCGCCCTGCACCCGCGCTACAGCCGTGCGCAGTACGAACGCGTCATGGAAGAACTTTACCCCCGCCTGCTGTCGCTGACCTTGCTGGCGCGCAGCTATGACATCGGCATTAACGTCGATGCCGAAGAGGCCGATCGTCTGGAAATCTCCCTCGATCTGCTGGAAAAACTCTGCTTTGAGCCGGAACTGGCGGGCTGGAACGGCATCGGTTTTGTGATCCAGGCCTATCAGAAGCGTTGTCCGATGGTGACCGACTACCTGACCAGCCTGGCGCAGCGCAGCCGTCGCCGCCTGATGATCCGTCTGGTAAAAGGCGCGTACTGGGACAGTGAAATCAAGCGCGCCCAAATGGACGGGCTGGACGATTATCCGGTCTACACCCGCAAGGTTTACACCGACGTCTCTTATCTGGCCTGTGCCCGTAAACTGCTGGCCGTGCCGAACCTGATTTATCCGCAGTTCGCCACCCACAATGCCCACACCGTCGCTGCCATTTATCAGCTGGCCGGTAACAACTATTATCCGGGTCAGTACGAATTCCAGTGCCTGCACGGCATGGGCGAACCGCTGTACGAGCAGGTTGTCGGCAAAATTGCCGAAGGAAAACTCAACCGCCCTTGCCGCATCTATGCCCCGGTCGGCACCCACGAAACGCTGCTCGCCTATCTGGTTCGCCGCCTGCTGGAAAACGGCGCTAACACCTCTTTTGTTAACCGCATCGCCGATGCCACGCTGCCAATAGACGAACTGATCGCCGATCCGGTTCTGGCCGTTGAAGCGCTGGCCGCCACGGAAGGACAGGTCGGATTGCCGCACCCGCGCATCGCCCTGCCACGCAATTTGTACGGCGATAAACGCGTCAACTCTGCCGGGCTGGATATGTCCAGCGAGCACCGTCTGGCCTCGCTGTCCAGCGCCCTGTTGCAAAGCGCCAGCCATACGGTCACCGCGCAGCCGATGATCGATGCGCCCACTGACGACGGCGAATTCCTGCCGGTCATCAACCCGTCTGAACATACCGACATCGTCGGGCACGTACGTGAAGCCACAGAAGCGGAAATCAGCCGTGCGCTGGACGCTTCCGCCACGGCTGGCGCCATCTGGTTTGCGACGCCTCCCGAAGAGCGCGCCGCAATCCTGCAACGCGGTGCAGAATTGATGGAAGCGCAGTTGCAAAGTCTGCTTGGCGTGCTGGTGCGCGAGGCCGGAAAAACCTTTAATAACGCCATCGCCGAAGTGCGCGAAGCGGTGGATTTCCTGCACTACTATGCCGGTCAGATCCGCGAAGATTTCACCAACGACACGCACCGTCCGCTCGGCCCGGTGGTGTGTATCAGCCCGTGGAACTTCCCGCTGGCGATTTTCACCGGTCAGATCGCCGCCGCACTGGCCGCAGGCAACAGCGTGCTGGCAAAACCGGCGGAGCAAACGCCTCTGATTGCGGCGCTTGCCGTCGGTATTCTGCACGAAGCCGGGGTTCCGGCCGGGGTACTGCAACTGCTGCCGGGCAAAGGCGAAACCGTCGGTGCGCAGCTGGTCAATGACGAACGCGTTCGCGGCGTGCTGTTCACCGGCTCCACCGACGTGGCGGGTATTTTGCAACGCAACATTGCGGGAAGACTCGATCCGCAGGGGCGTCCGACGCCGCTTATCGCCGAAACCGGCGGCCTGAATGCGATGATTGTCGATTCCTCTGCCCTGACCGAGCAGGTAGTGATGGACGTGGTGGCCTCCGCCTTCGACAGCGCCGGTCAGCGTTGTTCTGCTCTGCGCGTGCTCTGCATTCAGGATGACGTGGCCGATCACACCCTGCAGATGCTGCGCGGTGCGATGGCCGAATGCCGCATGGGCAATCCGGAACGCCTGTCTACCGATATCGGGCCGGTGATTGACGCCGATGCCAAAGCCGGTATTGAAAAACATATCGATGCCATGCGCGCCAAAGGCCGCACGGTGTATCAGGCCACGCAGGAATTCGCCGCTGATCAGCAGGAATGGAACCGCGGCACCTTTGTAAAACCGACGCTTATCGAGCTGGAAAGCTTTGATGAGATGAAGAAAGAGATCTTCGGCCCGGTGCTGCACGTGGTGCGTTATGCCCGCCAGGATCTGGATAAGCTGATCGGTCAGATTAATGCCGCCGGTTACGGCCTGACGCTGGGCATTCACACCCGCATCGACGAAACCATCCACCGTGTGACCCAGCAGGCGCACGTCGGCAACATGTACGTGAACCGCAACATGGTTGGCGCCGTGGTCGGTGTACAGCCGTTTGGCGGCGAAGGCTTGTCCGGCACCGGCCCGAAAGCGGGCGGCCCGCTCTATCTTTATCGCCTGCTCAGCAGCCGTCCGCCATTTGCCGTGCAACAAACCTTGCTGCGTCAGGATCGCGATCTGCCGCTGGACACGTCCGTGCGCGACGCGCTGCTTGCACCGCACCGCGCGTTGCAACAGTGGGCAACCCGCAGCCAGCAACCGGCCGCCTTTATCGACGTCTGCACGTGCTTCGCCGAAAGCAGCCAGGGCGGCACATTGCGCACCCTGCCGGGGCCAACGGGCGAACGCAACACCTACGCCCTGTTACCCCGCGAACGTGTTCTGGCACTGGCCGATAATCAGGCCGACGCCCTGCTCCAGCTTGCCGCCATCACCGCGACCGGTTGCCGGATCCTGTGGCCGGAAGCGCCGTTACAGCGCGAACTGTTCAGCCAGTTACCCGGGGCGGTACAGGAACGCGTGGACTTCGCACAAGACTGGCAAAACGATGCGCCGGTCTTCGATGCGGTCATCTACCACGGCGACGCCGACCAGCTGCGGGAACTGTGTCAGATTATCGCCAACCGCCCTGGCGCCAATGTGTCAGTGCAGGGCTTTGCGCGCGGCGATGACAATGTGTTGCTGGAGCGCCTGCTTCACGAGCGCTCATTGAGTGTGAACACCGCCGCGGCGGGAGGAAATGCGAGTCTGATGACCATCGGGTGAGGGTTGATATCAGTGGCCGCCGCAATGGCGGCCTTTAACCCTGACCGAAACAGTGTCGGTTTCTCAATTACAGTGTTCGCTTAACGCGTTGTGCCAACACGGCCAGAGAGGGAGGAAAGTGCCTCCCTCTTTGATCTCCCACGTTTTTTCAGACATGCTTTATCGCGTACACGATGTACGTGCTCTGAGACTCCCCCATGTAAGGCAATCCCCGACACGTAGCCCGCAAGCTACAACATCTGTCTCCTCTGTCATAAATCCGTCATCCCTCTGACTTACCCTGCCAGTAACAAAATAAATCAAACTGTGTATTTGTATTTCTTTCGCTTTATTAAAAGGAGTTTTGACAATGCAACAACCTGTATCTCTGCTCGCCCGCGCCATCGCTGCCGCCCTGCTGCTTTCCGCTTCTGCCGGTTCTTTCGCTGATGAAAACAGCGTACTGACCGACCGTGCGGCAAAAGGTGTCCTGACCGAACAAGGGGGCGCACGCCGTCTCAGCGGTGATCAGACGGCCGCGCTGAAAGCCTCGCTTTCTGACAAAACGGTCAAAAACGTTATTTTGCTGATAGGCGACGGCATGGGTGATTCTGAAATCACCTCGGCGCGAAATTACGCGGAAGGCGCAGGCGGTTATTTCAAAGGCATCGACGCCCTGCCGCTGACCGGCCAGTACACCCATTATTCTCTCGATAAGAAAACGCAAAAACCTGACTACGTCACCGACTCTGCCGCTTCAGCCACCGCATGGTCCACCGGCGTGAAAAGCTATAACGGCGCGATTGGCGTGGATGTAAACGGTAAAGATCACCAGACAATCCTTGAAATTGCGAAAGCCGCCGGAAAAGCCACCGGCAACGTGTCGACCGCCGAATTACAGGACGCCACCCCGGCCGCACAAATCGCCCACGTCACCTCCCGTAAATGTTACGGTCCGCAAGAAACCACTGAGAAATGCGCCACTAACGCGCTGGAAAACGGTGGCCGCGGTTCCATCACCGAACAGTTATTGCAGACGCGCGCCGATGTGACGCTGGGTGGCGGCAGAAAATCCTTCAGCCAGCTGGCCAAAGCCGGTGATTTCCAGGGCAAATCGTTGAAAGATCAGGCGCTGGCGCAAGGATATGTGTGGGTGGAAAACGCCGGTGAGCTCAGCGCGGTAACGCAAGCCGACCAGAAAAAACCGGTGCTCGGCCTGTTCTCCGAAGGCAACATGCCGGTACGCTGGCAGGGTCCGAAAGCCTCGTATCACGGCAACATTGATAAACCTGCCGTCACCTGCGAAGCCAACCCGCAGCGAACGGCGGATATCCCGACGCTTGCTGCCATGACCGAAAAAGCCATCGATCTGCTGAAAACCAATGAAAAGGGTTTCTTCCTGCAGGTTGAAGGCGCATCGATTGATAAACAGGATCACGCCGCGAACCCGTGCGGTCAGTTTGGTGAAACCGTTGATTTAGACGAAGCCGTGCAAAAAGCGCTGGAGTTCGCCCGTCAGGACGGCAACACGCTGGTTATCGTCACCGCCGACCACGCCCATTCCAGCCAGATCATCGAAACCGACGCCAAAGCGCCGGGTCTGACACAAACGCTGACCACGAAAGATGGCGCACCGATGACCATCAGTTACGGCAACTCAGAAGACGATTCCCAGGGTCACACCGGCACACAACTGCGCGTTGCCGCGTTCGGTCCGCACGCAGGGAATGTGGTGGGCCTGACCGATCAGACTGATCTTTTCTTCACCATGAAGGGAGCAATGGGGATTCAATGAGATTAGAACGGTAGGGGTTAGGGGCGCGGGCTGAGTTTCAACGTCAAGACCGTGGGTTGCCACCCACACCGGCCTTAAGGTCAAAACCTTGGGCTCGCCGCCCAAACGGGCCTTAAGGGGGGCTTATCGCCGCCCCCCTTAAGAATCCCAGGCTCTTTCACTGCGCGCTGCCGCTCGCTGGCTATATTCCAGCGGCTCCGGCTATTGCCGCAAACGCCGCCGCTACGCGGTCCTCTCATTTCAGGTTCGAACCCGCTCGGAAAAACACCCTCGCGGTTTCTCACCCTTCATTCGACGTCGTTTTGAGCGCGGCCAAAGGCTATGTGAAGCAAAACCAAACACATTTCCTTTGATTTTGAAATGCCAGTGGCCGCACAGAAAATCACGCCGGAAGGAGTGGCACCGTTTTCGACTTTTTAATTCAAAACTTAAGTCTCTATGATCTTTTGAATGACATAGCCAGTGGCCGCGCTCAAAAATCACGCCGGAGGGAGTGGTGGAAAACCGCGCGTCTGTTTGCGCGGGTTGTAACCCGAGCGGAGGGGACCGCGAAGCGGCGGGATTTTGCGGCAATAGGAGGAGTGTCTGAAACATAGCCTGCGAGCGGCAGCGCGAAGTAAAAGAGCCCGGGGGGTCTTGGGGGGCGGCGGCGATATGCCGCCCCCCAAGTCGGTGTGGGCCGACGCCCACGACATTGAACTTGAACTTGACCTTAACCTTAAGGCCAGTGTGGGTAGCTCCCCACAGTATCAACCTACGACAACACCCCGCTATTCCCCAACTCCCATAATTTCCTGCGAATCAGCTGCTTAAGCTTCAGCGCGGCCTGGGATACCGGCTGGTCGCGGCGGTTGAGCAGGATCACTTCAAACGGCAGCGGTTCGAGCACTTCGCAGATCTTCAGCTGGTCTACATATCGCCGGGCGGTAAAAGTATCGACCACGCCGACGCCGCCACCGGCCAGCACCATGTCGGCGATCACTGAGTAGGTTTTTATGTGCAGCGAAGATTGCGGGGTCAGGCCGTTTTCGCGCAGGACGCGGTTGAGCACCAGCCCGAGCGGATCCTGCTGTTGCAGCATCAGTAATTCGTTTTCACACAGCCACGCCAGCGAAACGGGGCCTTCGACCGGGGAATCCTTCGGTAAAAGCGCCACCATGTTGGCCTGATAAATCGACTCGGAAACCAGCTCCTGTGTCGCGGGTTCGCCGAAGGCCAGCGCGAAATCCATTTTGTATTGCAGCAAATCCTGGCTCAGCGTATTGAAATGCCCGGTCACCAGTTCGACACTGCCGCCCGGTGTCTGGCGGCGAAAATCCACCAGCACCGGCGCCATCACGCTGTGGCCCAGGGCGTGCGCCGAGCCGATACGCACGTGCTGGCCTTCGCCCTGCCGCAGTTGTTCCGCCAGTGCGCCGATGGCCTGAATATGGCTGAACAATGCCTCCACTTCCGGCATCAGCCTGCGGCCTTCCGGTGTCACAATCAGCCCCTGCGGTGTGCGGTCGAACAGCGTGAAACCCAGTTGCTGTTCGGCGTGATTGAGTACCCGGCTGACGTTGGGCTGCGAGACGTTGAGCAGACGCGCCGCGCCGCTGACGCTGCCCGCCTGTAAAACCGCCTGAAACACTTCAATGTGGCGTAAGCGCATTACGGCCCTATTTCTGCGTGGTCGCTAAGTACGAGAAGGCACTTAACAGGCTGATAATGTTGGCAACCGTCGGGCTGTGATAACCGACGGTCACCGCATCAAGACGCTCAACGCCGGGGATCAGGCAGAATAAATCCGCCAGTACCGGTCTGGCCGTCATCAGTTCGAGATGATACGGCGCGCTGAAACGCCCGGCGGTGAGGGGCGCGGGTTTGCTGACGGCAATCGTCGCCTGTTTGCGGATTTTTGCGCAGGCGATGGACGGGCTGTCTGATTCGGCAGCGTTCGCTGAAATCGCACGTTTCACGCAGACGTACTGCGATTCCGGGTAATGGTTGCGGATCCAGGTCTCGAGATGGTCATCGCCGGTCACCAGCCACAGCGGGACGCCCAGTTCAGCCCCGGCGGCGGCGTATAAATCACTTTCGCCGACTACGTTGCCGTTAAGTTTGACGCGGTAAAAAGCGCGGCCATTGATGGTGTGCGCCAGTACGCCGTTTTCGCCCGCAGCGGTGTGAAAACCGACAAACATCAGACCATCGTATTGCTGCTGTTGCAGCCCTTCGACCATCGACAGGCCGCGCGGTTTACCCTGCACCAGACGGGCGCGCGGGTCGATTTTATCGGCGCGCAGGTTTTGCATCATCGCGTGGCTGTCGGCGACCGTCACTTCCATCGCGCCACCGGCAAAGGCACCGTCAATGGCGGCGTTGACTTCCCCTTCCATCAGCGCACGGGCGGCGTCGTAATCCGCATTGCCGGGGCTGCATTGTTCAGGGCGCATCACGCCCGCGATCCCTTCAATGTCTGCAGAGATAAATACTTTCATCATTCGTTCCCTATTTGGTTGGGTGACCAGACTCCCCCGACGTTCTCCTCGTGAGAGGGGAAGGCGCCAGGCGAGTTCGCCAGATTATCTAATACGTCACTTAACCCCAGCCGGTAATGTCCGTCGAATCCGCAGACCGTTTCTGCGCTCAGTAAGGCATCAATGATCGCGTGCTCGGTGGCGTCCGCGGCCATCGCCAGCAGCGGTTCCAGCGCACCGTCGGATAACGTGACACCGTCACGCCGAGTTGAAAAAGCCAACGCGATATCCCCCGAGCCGTGCCCCCAGTAACTGCCAAGGCGACCTAAACCGGCACCGGCGCGTTTGGCGATGCGCGAGAGCTGCCGGCTGTCGAGATAGCGGTCGCAGGCCATGATGATGATCACCGAACCGGCGTCAACCTGCGGGGCAAGTTGCGGTAAAACCTGCGCGATCGCCTCGCCTGCCCGTACACCGTCGAGCGTCAGTTCTGAGAGTTTGCCAAAGTTCGCCAGCACCAGAACGCCCAACGTGGCATTCAGTTCTTCGCACCAGCGGGAAGCCGTGCCAACCCCACCTTTAAGGCCGAAACTGCTCATGCCGCGCCCGGCACCGACGCTGCCACGGGCGAAAGACGTAGTCGCGCTGTCGATGGCCGTTAACGCGTCATCTTCACACACCGCCATGGCCTGAATGTCGTTGAGGTAGAAGTCATTGCACTCGAGGATCACCGGATTGATGGTCGCATCCGGGCGGCCAATCTGCGGAAATTGCTGGCAGCTGCGGGCGATCATCGCGTTGAATATCGCACCGGTGGCAAAAGTGTTACTGAGCAGGATCGGGGTTTGCAGCTCGCCCAGCTCCATCAGCTGAATCAGCCCCATCGGTTTGGCAAATCCGTTGAGCACCGCCACGCCACAGGGCAGCGGATGCTGATAAAGCGTGTCCCCCGGCGGCACAATCGCGGTGACGCCGGTCTGCACGTTTCCCGCTGCCAGCGTGCTGTGACCGACGGTCACGCCGTCAACGTCAGTGATCGCGTTGGTGGCGCCGCATGCATATCGCGGGCGAAAAATCTGGCGCGTGGTGCGCCAGCGGTGCAGCAACGCGGCCAGCGCCTGTTGCGTGAATTCATCATGTTCAGGGGCTTGCGGATGCATCACTCTTCCAATTCAGCGGGTTAAGTCAGTTTTACTATTTCTTCAGTTTAGGATCCAGCGTATCGCGCAGCGCGTCGCCGAGCAGATTAAATGCCAGGACTGTGAGAAATATCGCAAGCCCGGGGAAAACGCTGACGTTCCATTTTCCCGCCATCATCATATTGCGGCTCATTGCCAGAATATTGCCCCACTCAGGGACGTCCGGTTCCGGGCCAAGCCCGATAAAGCTCAGGCTGGCCGCCGTCAGAATACTGGTTCCGATGCGCATGGTGAAATAGACAATCACATTCGACAGCGTGCCCGGCAGAATGTGGCGCAAAATGACCACCCTGTCCGGCGCGCCGACGCAGCGAACCGCTTCGACGTAAGCACTTTGTTTTATCGATAATGTGGCGGCGCGCACGATGCGGGCAAATACCGGCACGCTGAACACCGCAACCGCAATAATCACGTTATTCAGACCGGGGCCGAGGATCGCCACCACCGCAATCGCCAGCAACATGCCCGGAAAGGCGAACAGTACGTCCGAGCCGCGCATGATCAGCATATCGAGCCATTTGCCATAATAGCCCGCCAGCAACCCCAGCAATACCCCGGCGATCATGCCAAGCGTGACCGAGAAAATACCGACGTAAAGTGAAATCCGCGCACCAAAAATGATGCGGCTGAGCACATCGCGGCCCAGATCATCGGTGCCGAACCAGTGTTCCGCCGTCGGCCCGACGCCGAGCGCCATCCAGTCCGGCGTCATCGGATCATAAGGCGCCAGCCACGGCGCGAACACGGCCACCAACACCAGCAGCAGAATAAATCCGCCGGAAACCAGCGCCATCGGGTGGCGTAAAAACGTGTGAAAAAAGTCGTACCACGGTGAACGGATATCGTCGTTATGCGCGATAACCGCAGCCGGTGTGGTTTCTTCCAGCACAGAGACGGGTTCGGTCATGTGCAGCTCCTAACGCAGACGGATAGCGGGGTTGACCACGGCATACAGCAGGTCAACCAGCAGATTTATCAGAATAAATTCAAACACGAACAGCATCACCAGCGCCTGAATCACCGGCTGATCCTGCGTTTTGATGGATTCGATCAGCAGCCAGCCTAATCCCGGCCAGCTGAACACGCTTTCGACAATGATCGAGCCGCCGAGCAAAAAACCGAACTGCAAACCGAGCATGGTGATGATCGGGATCAGCGCGTTGCGCATGATGTGTTTCCAGGTCACCAGCCGCGCACGCAAGCCTTTTGCCCTGGCGGTGCGCACATAATCTTCCTGCGCCACGTCGAGAAACGCCGAACGGGTAAAGCGCGCCATCACCGCCGCCACCGAAGAACCGAGGGTGATCGCCGGTAATATGATGTCAGTCGGCTGGTTAAATCCGCTGACCGCGAAGAGCCCGAACGGCATGGCGACAAACTGGATCAGCAGCAACCCGAGCCAGAACGGCGGCATGGAAATCCCGCCGACGGCCATACTCATCAGCGTCCAGTCCTGCCATTTTCCGCGCTTGAGTGCGGACACCACGCCAATCACCAGCCCCAGCACGACAGACCATGCGAAGCCCGCCAGCGCCAGCAGCAGCGTTGGCATAAACCCACTTTGAATCACGTTTAACACCGGCTGGCGCGTGCGGTAAGTCGTGCCCAGATCGCCGTGCACCATGCCATCGAGCCAGTGCCAGTACTGCGCGGGCAAAGGATCGTTGAGGCCAAGCAGTTGTCGCGCTGACTCAACCGCCTCGATCGGCGCATCCTGTCCGGCGTAAATACGCGCAGGGTCACCCGGCAGCAGCTTGATAAAGCCAAACACCAGTAACGACACCACCAGTAAAACGGGGATCATTTCCAGTATCCGGCGGATAAAATAGGTCAGCATAAATACGTTTCCCTGAATCTGAATGGGAGAAGTGCTTACTCCTCCCCTTTGCAGGGGAGAGAGTTAATTAAAAGAATTACTTAAACTGTGCCTGATTAAAGATCAGCGAACCGTCAGCAAGCATGTAGACGCCAGTCAGATCTTTGCTCTTTCCGACCAGATTGTCCGGCACGCCAAGGAAAGCCACCGGGGCATCAGCCCACAGCAATTTCTGCGCATCCGCATAAGCGGCCTGACGTTTTGCGATGTCAGCGGTTTGCAGGCCGGCGGTGATCGCCGCATCCACCTGCTTGTTGCTGTAATAAGAGACGTTATACGCCGACGGGATCCAGGATTCGGTGGCAAACAGCGGGCGCAGCGCCCAGTCTGCATCACCGGTCGACGCCGACCAGGCGCCGTAATACATTTCCACTTTGGCATCCGCCGGTTTCGGGGTGCTCCACAGACGCTGGTTGAGCGAACCGGAATCCATCGGCACCAGTTTCACCCGCACGCCAATCAGCGACAGCTGCTGTTTCAGGAACTGCGCACTGCGGATACGGTCGGTTTTGTTCGAGCTCCACATTTCCACATCGAAGCCCTTCTCATAACCGGCCTCTTTCATCAGCGCTTTGGCTTTGGCGATGTTGTAGCTGTAATCCGGCGTGTTTTGCTTCTGGTAGAACTGAACGTTTTTCGGTAACGGCGACGTTGAAGGCGACCCCATGCCGGCGAACCCGACTTTCAGCCACAGGTTACGGTCAACGGCATAGTTGATCGCCTGACGGACACGCACGTCGGAGAACTCTTTTTTCTGCGTATTAAAGGCGATGTAATACAGGTAGATGCCCGGATTTTGCGAAATATCCAGCTTAGGATCGCTCTTCACGGTGTCCACCAGATCGGACGGCAGCGGATAAACGGCTTCCACACCGCCGGATTTCAGTTTCGCCACCTGCGTGGAATCTTCCGGCGTCGGGTACAGCGTCACGGAATCGACTTTCGGCCAGCCTTTCTGCCAGTAGTTGTCGTATTTCACCAGCTTGACGTCTTTGCCCTGCTGCCATTCCACAAACTTAAACGGACCGGTGCCGACCGGATGAACACTCAGATCCTGCTCGTTCGGATACTGTTTCAGCGACGCCGGGCTGTGCATCACCGCAGACGGATGCGCCAGGGTGTTGATCATCGCGCCAAAGGGTTTATTCAGGGTGATCCTGACCTGATAAGGCGTCACCACGTCTACGGATTTGATCATGCTGAACAGCGAGTTACGTTTGAGATGATTGGCCGGATCCGCCAGACGGTCGAGGTTGATTTTCACCGCCTCTGCGTTGAACGGCGTACCGTCCTGGAAGGTCACGTCGTGACGCAGGTTGATCGTAAACTCGGTGGCATCGCTGTTGCTGGTGTAATCCGTCGCCAGCACCGGCACGACGGCCATTTTGCTGTCGAACTGGAATAAGCGTTCAAAAATACCGCTCTGAATGGAATAGCTCAGCGTATCCGTGGTGTCGTGCGGATCAAAACCGGTCACGTCGGCATACATGGAAATGCGCAGGTCTTTCGCCTCAGCCGTAGCGCCGAAACACAGCACCAGACCGGCAGCCATCAGCGTTTTACGGAAAACCCGGGTGTTACCAAGAAATGTCGAATGCATGTACTTCTCCTGTGTGTTGCAAAAAAGAAAAGAAAGATCGTTATGCCTGCGGTTCCGCCACCCAGTGATGCGGGGAAACCTGGCTGTACCTGAGTTTTTCTATCTGTACACCGGCAGGATGCACCGGCGATTTCACTTCCACGTCGTCAAACTGACGTAACGCGCGCTGCGTCGGATCCGCCACCGGCACGGAACTGAGCAGGCGTCGGGTGTATGCATGTTGAGGATTGCTAAACACAGAATCCCGTGGCCCAATCTCAACAATCTGGCCGCTGTACATCACCGCCACACGGTTGGCGATGCGTTCCACCACCGCCATATCGTGGGAAATAAACAGCCAGGCCACGCCGGTATCGCGCTGCAGATCCATCATCAGATTGACCACCTGCGCCTGAATCGATACATCCAGCGCGGACACCGCTTCATCCGCAATGATCACCTGCGGTTGCAGCGCCATCGCGCGGGCGATAGCAATACGCTGACGCTGCCCTCCGGAGAATTCGTGGGGGTAACGCCGGGCAAACGAGGGATCCAGCCCGACGCTTTTCAGCAACTGGTTTACCGTCGGGGTGGCTTCGGCCAGCGATTTTTTCAGGCCGTGCAGCAGCAAGGGTTCGGCAATGGAAAATCCGACGGTCAGACGCGGATTAAGCGAGGCGTACGGATCCTGAAATACCATCTGAATCTGACGGCGCACCGCCTGAAACGGCGTGTCGCGCATCAGGGTGATTTCTTTGCCCTGAAGATGAATGCTTTCGGATTCGCTGCCGACCAGCCGCAAAATTGCGCGTCCGGTGGTGGATTTACCGCAACCGCTCTCACCCACCAGCGCCAGCGTTTCCCCCGGCCAGATGGAGAAATCGATCTGTTCAACGGCGTGAACTTCTTTGGTAATGCGCGAGAGCACGCCGGAGCGGATCGGGTAGCAGACGCGCAGTCCGCGCACGTCGAGGAGAGGCGGTGCATCGTAATTGGCAGTCTTCTGGTCGTCATCAGCCAGTAAAGTGTGAGGCTCATCACCTGCAACCGATTGCTTTTCTGCCACATTTTTAGCCGTCATGACGGCACCTGCCTGCGTACTCAGCAACGGGAAACGGCGCGGCCATTTCAGCCCCTGCATATCGCCCAGTTTTGGCACGGCGGCGAGCAATGCGCGGGTATAAGGATGCTGCGCGTTGGCGAAAATCTCGGTCACGCTGCCCTGCTCCACCACCTTGCCCTGATACATCACCACCACGCGATCGGCGATTTCCGCCACCACGCCCATATCGTGCGTAATGAACAGAACCGACATATCCGTGCCCTGTTGCAGATCACGCAGAATTTGCAGAATGCGCGCCTGCACGGTGACGTCGAGGGCGGTAGTGGGTTCATCCGCAATCAGCAATGCCGGGTCGCAGGCCAGTGCCTGGGCAATCATCACCCGCTGGCGCATACCGCCAGAGAGTTCATGGGGATAACATTTGAGAATGCGTTCGACGTCCGGAATGCGTACCTGTTTCAGCAGTTCGCGGGCTTTGATCAGCGCATTGGCTTTGGTCGCCATGCCGTGATCGAGTAAGCCCTCTGTCAGCTGATCGCCGACGCGCAGCACCGGATTGAGCGAGGTCATCGGTTCCTGGAAGATCATCGACATTTCCTGACCGCGCAGTTTTCGGCGCGCTTCTGCAGACAATGCGGTCAGCGCATGGCGCGTGCCATTACGGCCAATAAAATCGATGCTGCCTGCGTCGATGTGCGCCGAATCCGGCAGTAATCCCATCACGCTCAGGGACGTGACGGATTTACCGGAGCCGCTTTCGCCGACCACCGCCACCACTTCACCTTTATTAATAGAGAAGGAAACGCCTTTCAGCGCCTGCGTTTTGCCTTGCCGGCCGGAAAACGTCACCGACAAATCGTTAATCTGCAAAATGGGCACTGTCATCAATAAACGCCTCCTTTATAAGTTGAACTGTTAAAGCCAGACTTCGCCGTTCTCGTAGCGCAATGCCGGTTCGGCGTCCTGCGCCAGCCAGATCGGGCCATCGAGATCGACACGCTCAGCCTGCACCGCCACCGGCAGCGCGGCTTCCATCGCCAACGAGGAACCGAGCATACAACCGACCATGATGCGCAGGCCGAGGTGCCGCGCCTGCGCGGTCATCGCCAGCGCTTCCGTCAGGCCACCGCATTTGTCGAGCTTGATGTTGATCATCTCGTAACGATCCGCCAGCCCGGCAATATCCGCGCTGACATGGCAGCTCTCGTCGGCGCAGACAGGTACAGGATGCAAACAACGCACCAGATCCTGATCATTTCCGGCAGGCAGCGGTTGTTCGATCATCGCAACGCCAAATTCGTGCAGTGCCAGAAACAGGCTTTCGAGATCCAGACCCAGCCAGGATTCGTTGGCATCCACCACCAGCGTCGCCTGCGGTGCCGCCGCACGGATGGCCGCCACTTTTTCGACGATCTCGTCACGGTCGAGTTTGATTTTCAGCAATTTCGCACCACCGGCGACCGCCACGGCGGCCGCGGCAGCCATGTTTTCCCGCGTATCCAGACTCAGCGTTTCTGCGGTGATCACTGATACCGGTGCCGGCATATCCAGCAGTTGCCAGACGCTCTTGCCCTGTTTTGCCGCATCGAGACGCCACATTGCACAATCAAGGGCATTGCGCGCGGAACCGGCCGGTAACGCCTGTTGCAGTGCGTCGCGGCTCAGACCCTGCTCAACCTGCGGGCGGATAAAGGCAAGTTGTTCACCCACGCTGTCGGCTGATTCCTGATAATGCGCCGTCGGCGTGCATTCACCGGTGGCGCTGAATTCGCCGTCGGTCAGCGTGACCCGCACCACGGTAACGGCGGTGCGGGTGCCGCGGGAAATCACAAAAGGTTTTGCCAGCGGTAACTCCACGGCACCAAAACTCATCTCAGTCATCAGCCGTTGTCCCTGATCCATTGCGCGATATTTTTGATGCCAAAACGCACCGGATCGGTGGCCGGTACGCCAAATTCTTCGCTGATGTCAGCCAACGCCGCGATGGCTTCTTCTTCACTCACACCGGATGTATTCAGGGAGAAACCGGCGAGCCTGACGTCCGGGCTGGTGAGGCGGGCTGCGGCGAGGTTGGTGTCGAGGCACTGACGCAGCGTCGGCATAAACTGGTGCGGCAGATGGCGCATGTGCGGGCGGCCCAGTTCATGACACATCACTAATAAATGGGCCTGCGCGCCATGGATCAGGCCCATGCTGACACCGGCAAAAGACGGGTGATACAGCGAGCCCTGACCTTCGATGATGTCCCAGTGATTGTCGTCGTTGGCGGGGGCTAACAGCTCCACCGCGCCGGAGATGAAATCGGCAATCACTGCGTCAATCGCAATGCCTGCACCGGCCACCAGGATCCCGGTCTGGCCGGTGGCACGAAAATCAGCGTTCAGATCCAGCTCGCGCATGGCGGATTCCAGCGCCAGTGAGGTGTACATTTTGCCGACCGAGCAGTCTGTCCCCACGGTCAGAATGCGTTTACCACTGCGTGGGATGCCGGTGCCGGTGTCCAGTTCAGGGCGCATATGGCGCACGTCGAACAGCTCAACATGGTGTTCTGCCGCCAGTTCGACCAGTTCAGGAATATCATTGAGCCCCTGATGCAGACCGTTCGCGACGTTCATCCCGGCGCGGATCGCCGTTTTGATGGAATCGATCCAGTGTTTAGGCAGTTTTCCGCCGGAGTTGGCCGTGCCCAGCACCATGGTTTTCGCGCCCTGCGCTTTCGCGGTGGCGATATCCATTTCCGGTAATCCGAGGGACACCGAGTCCGTCGCCAGACGAATTTGTCCGACGCAAGATTCAGGACGCCAGACGTGAATGCCGCGCGCTGTTTTCGCGGCCAGCGGATCCATCACATCGCCCAGGAATAACAGGTACGGCATCGGTATTTGCTGCATGTCAGTTTCTCCGTTGAGATTTTTTAGAATGTGTTTTGGTGGTGCGTGCACAGACTATTCCATGCGCAGACACGGGTGACGAATACTTGTTTGGCGAGGGGGTATAACCTGAGGCTATAGGCTTATTTTATTGAATTTAAAGTGGTTATTAAAAGTGGCTTAGCCGGAGAGGCTGACAGACAAAACGGGGAATTGCAGGCATAAAAAAAGGCAGAGCCAATGAACTCTGCCTTTGCGATTACCTTTTTCAGACACAGAATGGGGTAATAATTTTGTCCACTAACTTAGAAGCGGTAAGTCAGTGCTACAGCAACGATGTCATCAGAGCTTACGCTCAGTTTGTTGTTGTCATCGATCTGGTTGATCATGTAGTCAACATAGGTGTACATATTTTTGTTGAAGTAGTAGGTTGCGCCGATTTCGAAGTATTTAACCAGGTCAGCATCGCCCACGCCTTCAACATCTTTCGCTTTGGACTGCACGTAACCGATTGACGGACGCAGACCATTTTCAAACTGGTACTGTGCAACTAACTCATAACCCTGAGTTTTGTTAGCGAAGCCGCCTGGGATAGACGCCAGGTTGCGGGTTTCGTTATACATTGCAGAGAGATAAATCTGGTTAGCATCGTATTTCAGAGCCGTTGCCCATGCAGAGGCTTTATCACCGCCACCGATGGCAGAGTTAGCTTGTGCATTGGTACGGTCAGAGGAAGAACCTGCGATAACCGCGCCAATACCTGAACCTGCGATATCTTCATAATCGATGGATGCGCCGTAACCGTCGCCGTTCGCTTTGTTGGACGCGCGGCCGTCGTTTTCGTTCTTAGCCTGGTACTGCAAGGCCAGGTTCAGACCGGTGACCAGACCGAAGAAGTCCTGGTTACGGTAAGTGGCGAGGCTGTTAGAACGGCCAACCATGAAGTTATCGGAGTTAGCGGTATCACCACCAAACTCTGGCAGCATATCGGTGAAGCCCAGTGCGTCATATACCACACCGTAGTTACGGCCGTAGTCGATGGAACCGAAGTCTTTCACTTTCAGACCCGCAAAGCCCAGACGGGTTTTGTTGCCCAGGTCGCCCTGAGATTCAGCGTGGTTAGCCTGAATGTTATATTCCCACTGGCCATAACCGGTCAGTGTATCGTTAATTTGAGTCTCACCCTTGAAGCCCAGACGCGCATAAGTGTAATCGCCGTCAGAACTCTTATCGTCGGAGAAATAATGCTTGGCAGTCACGCGACCGTAGAGGTCCAGTTTATTACCGTCTTTATTATAAATCTCGGCTGCATTTGCGGTTGAACCCACTGCAATTAAAGAGACCGCTAAGGCCAGCACACTGCGCTTCATCATTATTTAAATTTCCTTGATTTTTTTATAAAGGATGTCTCATGCCCGCTTTCTTTTATATGACTGGAATATCAGGCTGTGAGTATTTGTACATGTTTTTAGATGCGTCTGTCTGTAAAACGACTTGAACCTTAACACTGCGCACAAAAAGTTAAAATGGAAAAGTTCGGCGATATGAGTCTTTTTTACGTAAAGAGATGTAACATTATGTTTCTACCATAAGCCGCTAACCCACTGATTATATGCGGTTTTCGCATAACGTTTTGCACCACCACAGTGCACTGCATCAATTTGGTGCAAAAAGGGTCGGAGTTTGTAAAGTAGTTGCAAGCCAGATCACCATTCTCAAACGTTTTTTTCTGTTAACAATCGTTAAGGAATTATCTGAAAAATCGTGCCTGTTGCCTTTTAATAGTGCATAGCAGGATAATTATTTTCATTGAAATTTCATTATCTAAAAAATAGAAAATGCAGCCATAAGAATTTTGTACTACTCATTTTTTTGGCCTTTAGGATTTTTAATAAAAACGCTGATTAAATTAAAACCAAATTTAAGATAAATATAATTACGCGGGTGATTAAATTGAACGAACTCACCTATTTCTAAATGCCCGTCTGGGTTATTTTATATTCAAAACGGGCTTTTGTTTAAAATGGCGATAGGAGAACACAGAGAGTTGCATGGAGGTTTGGGCGTTTTTCGGGGAGAAATTTTTGGTGAAGTGGCGGTGAATCCTCCACTTCAGCCCTCCCCGTGAGAGGAGGGCGTCAGGAATCAACGGAACTGTGCGGCGTGAAGCTGGGCGTAGCGCCCCTGAAGTGAGAGCAGAGATTCATGCGTGCCCTGCTCGACGATCCCTTCTTTATCTACCACCACAATACGGTCTGCATTCTGGATGGTCGCCAGACGGTGAGCGATAACCAGCGTGGTACGCCCCTGAGAGAGTTCAGCCAGTGATTGCTGGATGGCCTGTTCGGTGGCGGTATCCAGTGCTGACGTTGCTTCATCAAGGATAAGGATCGGCGGATTCTTCAGGAAAATGCGCGCAATCGACAGCCGCTGCTTCTGGCCGCCGGAGAGTTTGACGCCGCGCTCCCCGATCACTGTGTCCATTCCCAGCGGTAACGCCCCGATGACTTCATCTAAACGCGCCCGGCTGGCGGCCAGGCGGATCTCCTCTTCGCTGGCATCGAGCTTGCCGTACGCAATGTTCTCGCGGATTGTGCCGCCAAACAGGAAGACGTCCTGCTGCACAATGCCGATGTTATGGCGCAGCGAGGTTTGCGTCATGTCGCGGATATCGATGCCATCGATGGTGATGCTGCCGCTGTCCAGCTCATAAAAGCGGGGCAACAGCGAGCACAGCGTGGTTTTCCCCGCGCCGGACGGCCCGACAAACGCCAGCGTCTCACCGGCATTAATAGAAAGCGTGATGCCATTGAGGATTTTTCCGGCGGGCGTGTAGCCAAACGTCACGTTGTCGTAATGAATGTCGCCACGCAGATGGCTGACGTTCTGCGCGCCGGGGCGATCCACGATATCCGGGGCGGTATCGATAAGTTGCGTAAAGCGTTTAAAACCGGCAATGCCTTTCGGATAGCTTTCCAGTACCGAACTGATTTTCGCCACCGGACGGAAGAATACTTCCACCAGCAACAGGAACCCGACAAATCCGCCATAGGTCAGCTGATCGTTAATCACATACCAGGTGCCGGCGATCATCACGATAATCTGCACCAGGCGGGTACTGAGATAACTCAGCGTCAGGCTGGCAGTCATGATTTTGTAGGCTTTCAGCTTGGTGATGCGGTAGTTGTTGTTATCCGACGCGAACAGCTTTTGTTCGTGCTCTTCATTGGCAAACGCTTTCACCACCCGGATGCCACCAATGCTTTCTTCTATACGTGCGTTGAAATTACCCACCATCCCGAACAGCCGCCGCCAGGTGTCTGTCATCTGCGCGCCGTAACGGCTGACCATCCAGGTCATGGCCGGAACAATAATGATGGTCATCAGCGCCAGCTGCACATGCACGGTCGCCATCAGAATGAACGCGCCGATAAAGGTCATCACCGCGATAAACACATCTTCCGGGCCGTGGTGGGCGATCTCCCCCACCTCTTCCAGATCTTTGGTGACGTGAGTGATGATGTGCCCGGTTTTGGTATTGTCGTAATAACGGAAAGAGAGTTTCTGTAAATGGCTGAACGCCTGACGACGCATGTCAGTTTCAATCCCGACGCCCAGCGCGTGACCCCAGTAGTTCACGATCGCCATCAGCAAGGTGTTAATCACATAAATCAGCAGCAAGCCGACGGTTGCACCGATGATCAGCACCCAGTCATGTGCAGGCAAAAGTTTGTCGATAAAGGTTTTGATCGCCATCGGGAAGCCCAGCTCCAGCAGCCCGGCCAGAATGGCGCATCCGAAATCGAGGAAGAACAGCTTTTTATAAGGAACGTAATAAGAGAAGAAACGGCGGAGCATCAGGCATCCTCATAGAATCGGCCCGCAGCGGGCAAGTCCGTCAGTCTAAATGAAAATAGTTATCGATAAAGATAATTTTAGACTTGCCCGCCTGAAGACCGTTTTCACAGAAGTTTGCGCACGCCGCTCAGAATCACGGTAAACGCCGCGTTAAGCGCCTGCCAGGCGATCTCCGTCGTGATCGCTTCATAGGTGGTCAGCACCGCCACAAAGGTGGATTTTTGAGTCGCCAGCAAAGACTCATACTCCCCCGAGCGGAAATCGCTTTTGCCCTTTTCAATCTCCCATGTCACCTGTAACAGGGCTTCAATCTGCGGAACGGCACTGTTTGCCACCGTATTCCAGTTTGCCCCCAGTGAAGCTTTTGCCGCCGCAATGGCACTGTCTTTTACATCAAAAATATCACTCATCTTTATCACCTTTATTATTTATTCGCTGTGCCTGTGCCATTTTTTAATACCAGCTGATACGTCAGCATTGACTGTAAAATCACGTTGACCTGTTTACGCTGGATATTGATATATGCCGGAGAGTCTTGTTGTGAACAATGCTGCCTTTTATAACGGACCTGATAGAAGATATTTCGCAGCCCAAACATCTGCTGATCAATCGCAGGGTTGTTATTTAAGGTTTTAGTGCGTGATTCAATCAGTGTTAAATCCGTTTCCGCGGAATTAAAAAACTGACTGTCAGGTTCTGAAGGGGCGGATATCAGCGAAAGTGCCTGCCCTGCCGCCACGGGCGCGGCCTGACAGGCCACCACCGGGATAACAGGCGGTGGATTATCCGCCATTGCCTGTGCGGTCCAGGCAACAAACTGCCGGTCAGCTTTTAGCTGAAAATCGGTGATTTGATTATCTAACGTGGGATCGTATTGATGTGTGGAACACCCGGCCATTGTCATCACGATAATACACATCGCGACGCGGGCTTTAATGATTGAGTTCAAAATGCCTCTCCTGTGACTGATTCAGAGGGCGGACAGTATTCCATTGTCCGTGCCATCAAAAATTAGTCACAAGAGAGGGGCGACGCAATCAACCGGTTAATCATTTTCAATAAAATGATAAGGCCATTTTTCTCATTGGAATAAAAAAGGCGTGGGTGATTATTTTAATTTCTGGCTGCCCTGCCATCGCGTGCCATTATCATTGATAACGTCATACTCCACTTTATCCGCCAGGGTTTTATCTGCCGGAATGTCCACGCGCTCTGAAGTAAACGGTGCCACCATCACACCGGGTAACGCCGTCTTTCCCGAGCGAAGCGAAGAAAGCGTCAGGTGCCACGCCGTCGGATTTTGTATCAACAGTGTTTTATTGCCCGACTCACGGTCGATGCTGAACTGCAATTTTTGCGCATCATTTTCCTGCAATTCACCGATCTTTTCCGGCCTGACAAACACTTTCATGCGGATTTTTAATGGCAGTACGATCTTTTTCTCACCTTTATGCTGCGTTTCGGTATTTGGCGGGATCTGATAGATATTCAGCCAGTAAACACTTTCACGGTCCTGCGGCAGACCTCCTGCTGACACCAGCAGCAGGCGAATATTGCGGATCTCCCCCGGTTTCATTTTGAATACCGGCGGGTTAATCACAACCGGCGTATGTACCTGATCCGGGCTGATGGTCGGGTCACCGTTGTCAGTCCAGACCTGCACGACCACCGGTTCTTTCTCGGAATTCACTAATGACAGTGATTCGGCGATGCTTCCCGAATTGAACACCACACGGGTCTTTTCCGCATTAACCACCGCGCTGGCGTGAAACGCCGTGCAACAGAGCATAATGCTCGCCGCAACGGTGACTTTATTGAAAACTGACCACCACTTGTAACTGCGCATTGACGCTCCCCGCCGTAACTGTTTCGCCACTGATTGCCTCCAGAGACGCCGTAAAATTTCCGGTGTAGGTTGTGACACCGTCCGTTGAATCGCCCTGACTGGTGGTCAGATCTTTATAGGCGTACCAGCCGCCCGCATTTCCGGTCGTCGCCGTTTTACTCGAAAGCAGGTTTAATGCATTACCACTTTCATCATAGATACGAATTCCCACCCCTGAAGCGACACCTGAACTGCCGTAATGAGTGTCCAGTAAATGAGTTAGCCCGCTGGTTGTGGTCAGACCCAGAGTTGTCGCGGCGGTGACCGCTGTTGACTGATTGACTAAGAAACCCATCGCAACATTTGAGGATGAGGTCGATGACTGGCTCACACTGGAAACAGCCCCATCTTCACAACTCAGACTTATGTCAAAAGTGTTTTGACTTGATTCTCCGCTATTAAGTAAAACAGTGGATATTGTGGGTAGCAGAACGACCGTCGGATAATCCTTGACCAAACACATCGCACCTTTAACAATGGTGACATCATTATAAAGCGCAATTTGACCCGGCCAGTTTGGTGACCATCCGGCATAGTTATTACCTTCTAAGTTACCCTCAACTAATGCGTTCATTCCAGGCCCTACAAAAGTAATAAAACCGGACGCCATATTGTTGGCCCAAGTGTAATAACTTCGAGATGCTGCAGCCGCACTGTTTGTATAGACGGTGGAAGCCGTTTTGAATACTTCTACAAAAACATCGCTGAATGCACTCGCAGGTATATAGATTGACGTACTGTCAGTGATATATTCGTCTTCTGTTATTTCCCGCTTCTGCCAGTAACCGTTGAAATAATTACCTGTTTTTAAATTGGTCAATCTTATTGCCAGACCATTGTAATAGGTATGGTATGCGCCTTCGATATCACTCGTTTCATTCAGACCGGCGAGTGCAGAATAGGATTGCGTGGCATAAAATTCATAAAGTGAACCTGCATCGGCTAAGGCACATTTATAAAGAATTTGATTTGCCGTGAACGCAGTGCTTGCCGCTGCTGTAAGAAAATTGGCCGTCGAGCTGGCCAGTAATGTTCCGGCAGGCATAAAACTGTCGCCTGAACTCATAGAGATAACCGATGGTAAACCAATATTACCACCCGTGCCGCGGCTCGTGCCCACCCAGCTTGTTGCTGTATAACCCGCGGCAATAATCTCACTAGATAATGCTGAAGTACTGGTGACCTTTGAACAAGTTGCATGAGATACAACAGGGAGCATAAGCATCAGTGAAGTTATAAGACCTTTTACACTAGACATTTTTCTTAACCCTAATATTAAATTCGACAATGCAGCGTCAGCTGTAAAAATTCATTATCATCACTCTCTGGTAACTGATAATTAATCCGGCACTGCTCTGACTTTTCCTTACCCCATGAAACAAACAGCACGCCGGAACGATCATTAATACGAGCATAGATCTGCCCGGCCTGACCGACCATGCCTATATTATTTCCGTCTTTATCGGTAACGTCCGCGCCCATCGGGATCGTTTGATCGCCATCAAGCGTAGTGTTAATTAATACCTGTTTACCGGAGACGGTTTCAAAATTAACCTGAACAATGGCACCGGAATAAGGCACGACCTGCTGACTTCCACCCTGAATATCCACACTGGAATTTAGTCCTCTGGGGTCAAGGCTGACGGTATTATATTGATAAGGCGATAACGAAGGCATAATAGCGTAACCAAAACTGTCTATTTTCGCGCCCTGCCCGTTCTTAATCTCTGCCCCTTTGGCGCCTTTGGCTTTGACCAGCGCAAAGGTATCGCTGACATAAGGTCCATAGGTCACACCGCCAGAATGAATAAGCAGCGTACCCGACGTGCCAAATCCATACTGTTTATAACCGGTGCCCTGGGAATAAGATCCCCGGAACGTTCCTTTGGAGGTATTTTGTTGCAGTGACCCACCCCAGGTCATTTCATTACCGTTTTCCTGGTAATTTTCTACACCGCTGTATACAGAATAAGATGAATTACTCTTCTCACCTAAGCTTCCCGATACGCTGGTGGTTGCGGACTCAGAGCTTTTATTTTTCGCCACGTTGAATGCCACGTTAGAACGTGAACTTCCCCAATCCAGCGGCATTGAGAAACCGATGGAAATAGTATTCTCGGTATACTTCTGGCGATTTGTCGTATCTTCCGGTTCGCTATAAAAATTATTGCGGGTGGTATAACTGGTTCTTTGCCTGCCCACGTTGACGTTATAACTGATTCTTTTGTAGCTGTTGCTGTATCCCAGCTGTAACTGAGTGATACGTGAATTATTGCTGTAGTAATCCGATGTGCTGGCATTGAGTGACAGTGAGCCAAAACTGTCAAAGCCCTGCGCAATCGTGGCACTGAACTGATTTTTCTGGTTCAGGGTATCGGAATAATAGTTTGTCGTACTTTCCGCAGCCCTTCTTACGCCCAGCACATCCTGCAAATCACGAAAACCTTTTGTTGAATAGCGATAAGCCGCCAGGGTCAGACTGGTTCCCGTGGTAAAGGTTTTGCTGTAACTGGCTTCTGCACGCCAACCCGACTGGGTTTTATTATTTTCAGCGATGGCATGTGAATACGTGGTGTTAAGCCCTATCGCGCCAAACTGCGTCGCCATCACACCGCCAAGCAAATAAGCTTCATAGTCTTTCGCCAGCCGCACACCCGCATTACCGGTAAAACGATTATTGAGCCCGCGCTGAATAACCCCTTCCACGAACTCATTATCTACATTGTAATAATTGCGCACCTTGCCGAGGGCAAACTCGTAATTCCACATACCAGGCCGGATAGAGTCTGGCACGGCAGAATACGGGACAGTGAAAGTTGACGTCTGCCCGTTCGCCTCAATAATCTGCACCTGCAAATCACCCTGCCCACGGGTGTTGCTCAAATCATCAATGACGAACGGTCCCGGTGACACCACCGTTTCATAAATGGTTTTGCCTAGCTGGCTGACCACAACGCGGGCCGTGGTGCTGGCAATACCCCGCACTTCGGGCGCATAGCCACGCTTGCCCTGCGGCATCATTCGGGTATCGGTGGCGAGTTTGACGCCATTATAAGACAAGCTGCCAAAGAGGCTGCTGTTGGTATAGCTGTCGCCCAATGTAACGACTGAATCAAGCGATGCCAGTGGCCGTTGCGCATAGGTGCGTATGCTGCTCAGCTTATGCCGGGTGCGGCCATTGGTTTCGTTATATGTCAGGTTTGACTGGTTCCTCAGTTGCCATAAGCCGATGTTGGTACCGTTGTTCAGTCCGCTCCAGAAGTTTCTGGTGGTGTATCCGCCGGTGTTTTTGGTTTCATAATAATTGGTGTTGTGTTTAATGAATAAACCCAATGTACCGCTGTCCCATTGCGAGACGGGAATATACCCGCGTGGCTGACGGTACAGTGAGGCCTGCGGAATGAGCAATTTCAGGTGCTGCGTTGATTGTTCAAACTCCCATGAAGAGCCTTTAGAAAGCGCAGCAAAACTGACACACTGGTCATTAACAGGCAGCAACGAAACCGCATCGGCTTTAAGTTGAATAATTTTAATCTGGTCTGCATTCAAACAGGGTTGTGCATTTTGACCATCAGCCTTATCTCTGAAGTTAATTTCAACATTCTCTTTGACCAGTTTATTATTAACATACAGATCGACGCGGTAAACGCCGGCATCCAGCACTGGCTCTTTTTCATTTAATTTAGCCAGATTGACTGCAACGCCCGAACCCTCAAGCAAACCCGGATCAAAATAGAATTCTTCAGCCATCGCCGCCGAAAAATACGTCGATGCAATACATAATGTTAAAAATGAAACAGAGGGAACAAAAGCTTTATTACGGATTGATACCATATTCATAACTCACAATCGCTCCCTGATCGTTGACATACTCAATGACAGCAGTGTCATTTTTCATTATCTGCATTTTTTTGAATTCCACATTCCCTTGCGAGAACGGCGCGAGCATATCGGCAGGCCGTGAATAAATCTTATTTTTATTTTTTATCTTCACACTGGCAATTGACAGATAAAACGGTGAATTGTTTTTAATCTGCAACGTGGTTCCGGCAGCCTTTACTGAAGAGGTAACACTAATATGTTCAGTTAACTGTCCGATTTTTTGCGCAATCTCTGCCGGGCGATAAAATACCTTAATACGGTTTTTCAGCATCACCAGCATTTTGTTTTTTTGCTGACTGTCTTCTCCGGCAGCATTCACCGGCGGAATTTGCAGAAAATTAAAATAGAATAGTGATTCGCGATCCTGCGGTAAGTTTTTCTGGCCAGTGTATGAAATCCTCAAAACCTGCCCGTTATTTGATGCGATTTTAAATATTGCCGGTGAGGCAATAAATGGCGCTTTGCCGGTTACCGGGGTTGATTCATTGTCACCGTCATCCAGCCAGGTCTGAACAACGTAGGGAAAGAGATCTTTATTGCTGAATTCAACGTTCATGGACGGCGCATCGGAGGGATAAATTATCCGGCTACCCATCATAGTGACGCTGGAAAATGCGAATGCAGGTAAAAATAACGACACCGCCAGCATTGTATTTAAAATTTTATTAACTCTTTTTTTGCTACACGACATTGATATTACTCTTATCATTAATATTACGATGTGATTAAAGAAGACATTTTCACTGGAATAAAAATAAGATGGCAGTCTGTCTGCCATCTTATAATCGGTGATGTTTACTTAGAGGTAGCTCACTGCATACTCAACGGAACCCGCAACAGTTCCCGCCTCTGCTGCACCGGTGGCATAATAACGAACGCTATATGTCGCGCTGGAAGACGTTTGCCCTGCCTCGATGGCAAGTTCATTATTGGTACTGGTCCAGGTTGAACTCAGGTCAATAGGCTGGTTTGCTGAGTCAACTAACTGAAGATTAACGTTAGTCGCCGTACCGGTATTTGAAAGCGTTCCAAGGTTCGCCGTATCCACCAGATTGCCAGAGAATACCGCATTGACGTTGGTGACGGTTTCAGCAGTAGAACAACCGGACAGCGCCAGTTCAAAGGTCGTAGCCCCGGCAACATTTCCCAGAGCAGTCAAAGCAGAAGTGGAAACCGTAGGTAATAACACCACCGGCGCTGAATCACTGTTTACAGTTACGGCACATGTTTGCGTGGAAACTTCACCCTGAAATGAAATGGTATTATTAGAAACAGCTGACGCCGTCATTGAAAAAGCTGCTACCAATGTACCACAAGCCACTACAATTTTCTTATTCACGTTTTGTCTCTCCATTAGATTAATTTCCTTCTGACGCAACTGGCCTTCAGCCGTTCAATCAGAGTGGATAATCATAATGTCGTGACAAATTTTGGTAAACAATCACATCAAAAACAGATAAATCAGTGAATTATTCCATTTATAATCACGTTAACATCATTTTTGTGCTTAAACTGATGTGAATACAAAAATCACTTAGAGTAATAATCTGCAATTTTTGACAATGTTTTGTTACCAGGTGCGAAACTTACATATTCTTAACTAGGAATATTCTCACTGCAATTAAACACAGGGTAATCTCACGGGTTATTTAATGCAGGTTAAATGGCAGGTTTGAATATTATTTATTCATTCCATCGCTAAATTCACGATATAAATTATTCAATCAGACAAACACCTGGGTAATGTTATGTCATCAATTCGTAAATATTGATTTGGCACATAAACAATGCGCGATGACTTTTGGCTCCCGCTGATCCTCATCAGGTTGTGCTACTGATGCCTGGAACAAAAAGACGTGGTTTACGCTGATTAGCCCGCACAGGGAAATGCTGACGAATTTATCGAATGAACTGCCAGGGATTTCAAGCACAGGTGTTCACCACATCGCGCCGGTGTATGGCACGCGGATGAAGTTTGAGAGGGTGAAAATTGAAGGGATAAAGGGAATCAGCGGGTGCCGGTCACAAGGCGGTTAAGGGGCTGACAGCCCCTGTCCGTCGGGTTCAGATCAGAGTTTTTCCACCTCCACCGGCCTGCCATATAACCAACCCTGTCCGACCACGGTCGGCGAATGGCTCAGTAAGAAATCAGCCTGGGGCTGCTCTTCAATCCCTTCCACGATGATGGTTGCGCCGGTGTGAGTGAGCATTTCGAGCATCATTTTTAGCATGTTGAAGCTGACCGATTCTGTGCCGATAGCATCGGTGAATATCTTGTCTATTTTAATAAAATCAAAAGATAACTTGCTCAGATAATCCAGATTGGAATAACCGGTACCAAAGTCATCCAGCGCAATCCGGTAGCCGTACTCTCTCAGCCTGACCAGCGCGTCTTTCAGCACCCGGTGATCTGCCGTCGAACGCTCCGTGATCTCAAGTACAATTTGCTGCCGTTCAACCCCCGCGTTATCGAGTTCTTCTTCGAGAAACACTTTAAAGTCCGGATCCGTCACATCCGCCGTGGTGATATTAATACTCACGAACAGCGCTTTATTACTGCGCAGATGCGGGCCTATATCTTTCAGCGCGCGGGAGACGACAGAACGGGTCAGCGCTTTAATCTGATGAGTGGACTCAGCGAGTTTGATAAAAATATCAGGCGGGATATTGTCGCCGTGGGTATCTTTCCAGCGGGCTAATGCTTCGTAGCCCATCACCTTGCCCGTCGACATTTCAATAAAGGGCTGAAAATTGATATAGATATCATCATGGCTGATCGCCATTTTGAGTTTATTCTGCATTGAACGGTTATTGCTGACATATTGCACAAGTGCAAATGTAAACATGCCGCCGGCGACCAGACCGGCCAGAATAATAAAGACAATGGCGGTCACCGGCAGGGAGAAAATGCCAATCTGAGTATTTCTTGCCAATACGCAAATATCATATTTTTTGCTGCATTCGGTGAAAAAGGCCTGATGCGACCAGGCCATACGCCCCGGTTTGGTGGCGCCCTCCACCAATCCTGCCGTTTCTCCGAACAACCGGAACACGTGGTTGTGCTGATGGTTGGTCAGCACAGCACCAAATCCCTTGTAAGGAACATAAATGTCACGAAAAGCCGCCGGTGTGGGGAACAGCAGCACGTTTCTGGATTCCATCATATCGGCGGTAATGCGCGGATCGACAATGCCGCTGAATGACGTCCAGATGCGCTGCCCGTAAAGGGTCACCGCATCAGGCACAGACATGGTCACCGGCTCCGGCAGGCGGCCACGCATCGCCGTACATTTCAGCTGGTGGTCCTGGGTGTAACCAATATCCGAGATAAACACCGAGGTAAACGAAAGATAGCGAATTTCATCAAGAAATCTGTCACTGCAGGGCTCCAGCCGTAACGAATTGACATTACTGACAATATTGTGGGATTCATCAGCCACTTCCAGCCCGCGCGCCATGATATGTCGGGCGTAAGAAGCCAGATCGTCGCGGTCATACGCGGCGATAGCGAAATGGGTGATCACCAGAGTGATTGCGGCCACCAAAACAGTGCTGAACAGGATGAACAGGGGTTGGCCAAAAGGTTTCGCGGTCTTCATTGTGTACCTGAATCTTAAAGGTTATTGGCCCGGTGCGTTCAAGGAGACGGGCGGATAGTCGCCAAATTTACTGCCGGCCAGCGCCATCAGCTGACTGAATGCCACATTGTTACTGACTTTCAGTTTTTTCATCATAGCGTGTTTTGTCCGGCTGATACGGCGATAGTCCGTTTTCATTTCTGTCGAGATAGTGGTAATACTCATTTGCTGGCTGAACATAATAAGCACCTGCCATTCGAAGTCGTTCAGCATACCGAAATCGTAATGACGTTTTCGGTCTTCATAAAAAAGAACGCTGACCATACTTTCGGCATTTAATATTTGAGCCGCAGAAGCACGGCAGCCCTCAACGCCTAATTGTTTCATATAAATAGCGTCAGCATTACTTTGGATCAGCAGGGCTGGAATTTCTATTTCGGTGTGAACAATAATATCTATTGCGGGAAACTGAGCTTTGAGTTTCCTGAGGAAGTCCAGCCCCTGAATAATAGAGGTATTGGCGTCATATACTTCGCTAAAAATGACATCAATCTTTCTTAATTCCAGCAAAGATTGCAGTGATAAAAAACTTGAAAGTGTGCCCTCAATAATAACCCCACCCTCTTCTCTTAAAATCTGCGACATGACATCGCTGACCATAGAAAGGGGTTCCATAATTGCCACTTTCTCTCTTCTTTTCCACGCCATCTTTATTCCTTACTTTGATGAAATCCTCGTTTAATTTTATCAATTGATTTTGGGATTTTTGATTTGGGAATATATTTTTAGATTAGGTCAATAATCATGAAAAAACCAGTATGGCCGTGGAATACTTCATCTAATGTCAGGTATTTGTATTATTTCAGAATAAATCTCTGCCAGGATCCTGACAGAACAGTGAATACACAAAGTGGTAATAGTTTGGCAACTAAGAATAATCTCATTAAAATTAAACCGGAACCGGATGAACGCCGCGGGCGGCAGCGCGCAGTGAAAGAGCCGGAGATTCTTAAGAGGCCCGGCGAGAGGCGCCTCTTAAGGCCGGTTTGGGTGGCAACCCTGAGTTTTGAAATTAAAGTTGAAGTTGAAATTGAAGTTGAACGAAAACTAACAACAGATCAGATCTGACCTTTCTTCTTTTTATTACGGATCACCAGCCAGCTGATCCCGCCCATTACCGCACCCATAAAAATAAACCAGATGCCAAGCAGCAATTGCGGCGCCATTTCTCCCGGCGGAGTTTCAGGGCTGCCGACGATCAGGCCGTGGAGAGTGGCAACGATGCCGATCACCAGTAAAATCATGCTGTTGCGAAGTAAACGGCGGGCTACGGTCATTGGAGGTCTTGGAGTGGCCATTAATGCGTCCTTGAGCAATAAAAAAAGATAAGGGCGCATCATAGCGCCCTTCGTTTTTATGTCAAAACAGACAGTTCACAATCTGCTGAGGTCAATCAGCGACGATTGCGTACCAGCTGATAGCGGCGGGTGAGATATTCCACCGGTGCGCTCCAGATATGTACTAAACGGCAGAACGGGAACAGCAGGAATAATGTCATCCCCAGGACCAGATGCACGCGGAAGATAAAGGCCACGCCATCGAGATGCGCCGCCGCACCGCCACGGAAGGTCACCACAGACTGCGCCCAGCCGACCAGTTTCATCATTTCGCTGCCGTCAGTATGCTGCGCGGAGAAGGGAATGGTGCTCAGCCCCAGCGCGCACTGGATCACCAGCAACGCGATGATCATGATGTCACCAAAACTCGAGGTAGAGCGCACGCGTTCGTTGCTCAGACGTCGCCACAGTAGCAGACCGCCGCCGATCAGCGTCAGCACGCCACAGGCACCGCCTGCCCACATCGCCATTTGCTGTTTCACCGGCACAGGCAGGAAGGATTCGTACATCCAGTGCGGGGTCAGCATCCCGAAGGCGTGACCCGCGATGATGCCAAGAATACCTACGTGAAACATCGGCGAGGCAATGCGCAGGATTTTCTTCTCAAGGATCTGGCTGGAACCGGCACGCCAGCTGTACTGACCATAGTCGTAACGCAGCCAGCTGCCCACCAGGAAGACCGTGCCACACAGGTACGGGTAGATGTTAAAGAAGAAGTTATTGAGGAAGTCAGTCATTTGCGTGGTTCCCCGCAGGTAGGTCGTCAAGGTTCAGATACTGTGGCGCGACCGCGCCGGCAAAGCGTTTCTGGTGCGCGGCTTCTTCACCTGTCGCACAGCTTTGCTCACCGAGGAACTTGATTTGTTCCTCTTCCCATACCGCGTCCAGCGCCGCAGGCGTGTCGTCACGGGCTTCCTGTTTGATCCCGGCGCGCACGGTGTCGGTGGCGATATCACTGCCGGACAGCGCCAGCAGCAGATCAAACAGTTGCGCGTAGTGGCTGTCGCGTTCCTGCATACGGGCACTCAGCAGCGCGAGGATGGGTGCGATATCACGCAGGCCGTCTCGTGCCTGCGTTTCATCACGTGTGGTCAGATATTCCAGATACAGCGGCAGATAATCCGGCAGCTCGCGGCTGTCGATCTCCAGACCGGCGGCGCGGTATTGCTCCATCAGGTCAACCATCGCCTGACCCCGATCGCGGGATTCGCCGTGCACATGCTCGAACAGCAGTAACGAGGTGGCGCGGCCACGATCGAACAACCCGGTGTACGCCGACTGCGCATCCAGCAGATCCTGTTTGCAAAACGATGTGATGTACAGCGCCAGTTCAAGGCGCTGTTGAGGGTCCAGTTCCGGGGAGTCGGTCACCGCTTCCAGCAGTTCGATCTGGTGTTCCCAGAGATCGGCTGAAGGATAATCGAGCAGTAATCCTGTGAGTCGTAAACTGTTCATTCGCCCTTCCTTTCCGTTTTCGCGCCGATGTCGATGGCGTCGATACGTTTACTGTTGAACAGGTTGAATTTGCTGTCGCTGCCGTGGCAACCGTCACCGAAGCTGAAACCGCAGCCTTTGGCTTCCGGGAAGGCTTCGCGTGCCTGTTCACGGTGGCTGGAAGGCACCACGAAACGGTCTTCGTAGTTAGCGATCGCCAGATAGCGGTACATTTCTTCCGCCTGCGCCGCAGACAATCCGACCTGTTCCAGCGCGCTGGTGTCCGTCACGCCGTCCACGGTTTCAGCACGTTTGAAGTGGCGCATCGCCAGCATACGTTTCAGCGCCCGCAATACCGGCGCGGTGTCGCCCGCGGTCAGCAGGTTCGCCAGGTATTCCACCGGAATACGCAGGCTTTCGACGTCCGGCAGCACGCCGCTGTGCGGCAATGCCCCGGCGTCGGCGGCTGACTGAATCGGAGACAGCGGCGGCACGTACCAGACCATCGGCAGTGTGCGGTATTCCGGGTGCAGCGGCAGTGCCAGCTTCCATTCAATCGCCATTTTGTAGACCGGCGACTGACGCGCGGCGTCCATGACGGAGATCGGAATGCCGTCTTTTTCAGCCTGGGCAATCACTTCAGGATCGTTCGGATCGAGGAAGATGCTCATCTGGCTTTCGTACAAGTCTTTGTCGTTCTCAACCGATGCCGCTTCGGCGATACGGTCGGCGTCATACAACACCACGCCGAGGTAGCGGATGCGGCCGACGCAGGTTTCGGAACAGACCGTTGGCTGGCCCGCTTCAATGCGCGGATAACAGAAAATACATTTTTCTGATTTGCCGCTTTTCCAGTTGAAGTAGATTTTTTTGTACGGGCAGCCGGTCAGGCACATGCGCCAGCCGCGGCATTTGTCCTGGTCGATCAGCACGATGCCGTCTTCGCCGCGTTTATAAATCGCGCCGCTCGGACAGGTCGCCACACACGCCGGATTCAGGCAGTGTTCGCACAAACGCGGCAGGTACGCCATAAAGGTATTTTCGAACTCGCCGTACATCTCTTTCTGCATGTTGGCGAAGTTCTGATCGGCAGAACGTTTGCTGAACTCCGTGCCCAGATCGTCTTCCCAGTTCGGGCCGCCGACAATTTTCTTCATGCGTTTGCCGGTCAGCAGCGAACGCGGACGCGCCACCGGCTGATGTTTACCGTCTTTCGCGGTGTGCAGATGCTGATAATCAAAATCGAACGGTTCGTAGTAATCATCGATTTCCGGCATGTGCGGGTTAGCGAAGATTTTATGCAGCAGGTTGGCTTTGTTGCCCATGCGCGGCTGCAGTTTGCCGTTGATTTTGCGGATCCAGCCGCCCTTCCATTTTTCCTGGTTTTCCCAGTCGTGCGGATAACCCAGACCCGGTTTGGTTTCCACGTTGTTAAACCACGCGTATTCCATCCCTTCGCGGCTGGTCCAGACGTTTTTACAGGTCACGGAACAGGTGTGGCAGCCAATGCATTTGTCGAGATTCAGCACCATGCCGACTTGTGAACGAATTTTCATTTGGCTTTCTCCTGTTTGACCGCGTCCTGCACGTAGTCGTTACCTTCGTCATCCAGCCAGTCGATGCGGTTCATTTTGCGTACAATCACGAATTCATCGCGGTTAGAACCGACGGTGCCGTAGTAGTTAAAGCCGTACGCCAGCTGGGCGTAGCCGCCAATCATGTGGGTTGGTTTCGGGCACACGCGGGTGACGGAGTTGTGAATACCGCCGCGCTGCTGGCTGATTTCCGAACCCGGAATGTTCACGATGCGTTCCTGTGCGTGGTACATCATGGTCATCCCCGCCGGTACGCGCTGGCTGACCACCGCACGGGCGCTCAGCGAGCCGTTGGCGTTGAAGGCTTCGATCCAGTCGTTGTCTTCGATGCCCAGTTGTGTTGCATCGTCTTCACTCAGCCAGACAATCGGGCCGCCGCGACCTAAGGTCAGCATCAGCAGGTTGTCGCTGTAGGTGGAGTGAATGCCCCATTTCTGGTGCGGCGTCAGGAAGTTCAGCGCCATTTCCGGGTTGCCGTTCGGCTTCGCATTCAGCAACGGCTGCGCCGCGCGGGTGTCGATTGGCGGACGGTACACCAGCAGGCTTTCACCGAAGGCGCGCATCCACGCGTGATCCTGATAAATCTGCTGACGGCCTGACAGCGTGCGCCACGGGATCAGCTCATGCACATTGGTGTAACAGGCGTTGTAAGACACGTGTTCATCTTCCAGACCAGACCAGGTCGGGCTGGAGATGATTTTGCGCGGCTGTGCCTGAATATCGCGGAAGCGGATTTTCTCGTCTTCTTTGTTCAGCGCCAGATGCGTATGGTCGCGGCCGGTGTTCTGGCTCAGCGCCGCCCAGGCTTTCACGGCCACCTGACCGTTGGTTTCCGGTGCCAGCGTCAGGATGACTTCCGCCGCATCAATCGCGGTGTTGATCATCGGCTGGCCTTTGGCGGTACCGTCCGGTTTGGTGTAATTCAGTTTTTTCAGTAAATCGACTTCGCTGTCGGTATTCCAGCTGATGCCTTTACCGCCGTTACCGAGTTTTTCCAGCAACGGACCGACCGAGGTGAAGCGCTCATAGGTGTTCGGATAGTCGCGTTCAACGGCCATCAGATGCGGTGCGGTACGCCCCGGGATCAGGTCGCATTCGCCTTTCTTCCAGTCTTCCACGCCAAACGGCTGCGCCAGCTCAGCGGCGGAATCGTGCTGAATAGGCATCGTGACCATGTCGGTTTCCACACCCAGATGGCCGACGCAGACGCGGGAGAACTCTTTGGCGATACCTTTGTAGATTTCCCAGTCGCTTTTTGAATCCCACGCCGGGTCAACGGCGGCTGACAGCGGATGAATAAACGGATGCATGTCCGAGGTATTCATGTCGTCTTTTTCGTACCAGGTGGCGGTTGGCAGCACGATGTCGGAATACAGACAGGTGCTGGACATACGGAAATCAAGCGTCACCACCAGATCCAGTTTGCCTTCGCCGCCCTGCGCCTGCCATTCGACTTCTTCCGGCTTCACGCCGCCCTGAATACCGAGATCATCTCCCTGAATACCGTGTTCGGTGCCCAGCAGATATTTCAGCATGTACTCGTGGCCTTTGCCGGAAGAACCCAGCAGGTTGGAGCGCCAGACGAACAGGTTACGCGGGAAGTTCTGCGGATTGTCCGGCTGTTCGGCGGCAAAGCGCACGCTGCCGTCTTTCAGGGCTGCGACGGTGAAATCGGCAGGCGATAAGCCGACCGCTTTCGCCTGTTCCGCGATGTGCAGCGGGTTAACGTTGAGCTGCGGCGCAGACGGCAGCCAGCCCATACGCTCGGCGCGCACGTTGTAGTCGATCATGCTGCCGGTGAATTTGGATTTATCCGCCAGCGGAGACAACAGTTCCTGCGGCGCGACGGTTTCGTAACGCCACTGGCTGGAATGGTTGTAGAAGAACGAGGTGCTGTTCATCTGGCGCGGCGGACGCTGCCAGTCCAGACCAAACGCCAGCGGCTGCCAGCCGGTTTGCGGACGCAGTTTTTCCTGCCCGACGTAGTGTGCCCAGCCGCCGCCGCTCTGGCCGACGCAACCACAGAAGATCAGCATGTTGATCAGACCGCGGTAGTTCATGTCGAGGTGATACCAGTGGTTCATCCCGGCACCGACGATGATCATCGAACGGCCATGGGTTTTGTTGGCGTTATCGGCAAATTCATGGGCGATACGCGCAATATTCTGCTGAGAAACGCCGGTGATTTTTTCGGCCCAGGCTGGCGTGTAGGCTTTGATTTCGTCATAGCTTTGCGCGCAGTTTTCGTCGTTCAGGCCGCGCTCAATACCGTAGTTCGCCAGCGTCAGATCGTAAACGCTCGCCACCAGACCGGTGCTGCCGTCTGCCAGTTGCAGGCGTTTGACCGGCAGTTTGTGCATCAGGATTTCATCCAGCGCCACGCTGTTGAAGTGCTCGCTGACCGCGCCGCCGAAGTACGGATACCCGACGTTGACCACGTCATCGTGATCGTCGAGCAGGCTCAGCTTCAGGCTGACGTCCTTGTGATCTTTCCCTTCGCGGGATTCCAGATTCCACTGGCCTTTTTCGCCCCAGCGGTAACCGATAGAACCTAACGGTGACACCAGTTCGCCGGTGTTCTCGTCAAAGGCGATGGTTTTCCACTGCGGGTTATTTTCCTGACCCAGATTGTCCACCAGATCGGACGCACGCAGCATACGGCCTGCGGCATAGGAGCCGTCTTCGCGCGGTTCGAGCATCACCAGCATCGGCATGTCGGTGTAACGACGCACGTAGTCGGTGAAGTACTGGCTTGGGTTATCAATATGGAAGGATTTGAGGATCACATGGCCCATCGCCAGCGCCAGTGCGCTGTCGGTGCCTTGTTTCGGTGCCAGCCACTGGTCGCAAATTTTGGCGATTTCGGCGTAATCCGGCGTTATGGCAACGGTTTTGGTGCCTTTGTAACGCACTTCGGTGAAGAAGTGGGCGTCCGGGGTACGGGTCTGCGGAACGTTAGAACCCCAGGCGATAATATAAGAAGAGTTGTACCAGTCAGCGGATTCAGGGACGTCGGTCTGCTCGCCCCAGGTTTGCGGAGAAGCCGGTGGCAAATCGCAATACCAGTCGTAGAAGCTCAGACACACGCCGCCGATCAGCGACAGATAGCGCGCGCCGGAGGCGTAAGACACCATCGACATCGCCGGAATTGGTGAGAAACCGATAATGCGGTCCGGGCCGAAGGTTTTGGCGGTATAGACGTTGGACGCCGCAATCAGCTCATTCACTTCCTGCCAGCTTGAACGCACAAAGCCACCGCGACCGCGTGCGGCTTTATATTCTTTGGCTTTTTCCGGCTGATTGACGATCGAGCCCCAGGCATCGACCGGATCGCTGTATTGCAGTTTGGCTTCGCGCCATAACTGGATCAGCTTTTTACGCATCAGCGGGTATTTCAGGCGGTTAGCACTGTAGAGATACCAGGAGTAGCTGGCGCCACGCGGGCAGCCACGCGGTTCGTGGTTTGGCAGATCAGGACGGGTGCGCGGGTAGTCAGTCTGCTGGGTTTCCCAGGTGACCAGACCGTTTTTAACGTAAATCTTCCAGCTACAGGAACCGGTGCAGTTCACACCGTGCGTGGAACGGACCACTTTGTCGTGCTGCCAGCGGCTACGGTAGCCGTCTTCCCAGTCACGGTTGGTATTCAGCGTCTGGCCGTGGCCGTCAGCGAAGGGTTCAGCTAGCTGTTTGAAATAGCGAAACCGGTCAAGAAACTTGCTCATCCGGGAATCTCCTGTGCAAAGGCCTATGGCGCTTTGTCATTATGTGAATGGCGGGGAATACAACTACATTGCTCAAGTTGGCCTCAGGGTATGCACCCCACACGCGCGTCTACTTGATTGCGATCAACGCCGCGTCGTCGTATAAAAATTCACATAACGATAAGCACCCCTTAAGGGGTATTCTGCTATTTATTAATAATTGATTGTTTTTAAACGGGTAATTTCTGAAAAACACCCCAAAAGCCCATCAGGAAGCCGGACAAGGAAAATTGGGGGTAAGGCGGCGGGAATGTGACGGATTTGTGAAATTAGCGGGTGGCATATTGTATTTGTGCCGATGTCTGGCGTAATGGAGAAACCTGTTTTCTCCGCCAGAAGCCTTTAATGCAGACAGAAAAACCCGTCGTACTCAATTTCAATGATGAAGTCACCGGAATGATTTACGGCTTCGTTTTTCGGCCAAACCGCCCTGCCGAGCGCGTCTCTTCCCAACAGGTTCAGGAAGCTTATCAGCAGATCTGCCATGACCAGGGGTTTGTCTGGATCCACGTCAATCTCAATCACGCCATGGCCGAAAAATGGCTGAAAAAGCATTTTGCGGTCGGGGATGTGTTTTTCGAAGAAATCCGTGAAGGCTCGCGCAGTACGCGCATAGAACGGGTGGATGACACCTTGCTGGCGGTACTTAACGACGTGATTTTTCGTCCCGATGAAACCAGTGATGAGGCCTCCACCCTGTGGCTGAGCTGCCATCAGCAACTGGTGGTGACCGCACGCCACAAACCGGTGCGGCTGATCGAGCGGCTGTTTAAACGGCTGGATCACCTGAACATCGGCTCGCCGACCGCGCTGCTGGTGCATCTGCTGGAAGAACAGGAGGAGTTGCTGGAGCAGATCGTCCGCCGCGCCAACCAGTACGTGGATACCATTGAAGAGCGCCTGCTCAGTCATCACGTCAAAAAGAACCGCGCCAGTCTGGGCAGGCTGCGGCGAATGTTGATGCGTTTTCAGCGTTTGCTGGCGCCGGAGCCGACGGCGCTGTTTCGTCTGCTGAACCGCCCTCCGGCGTGGATCGCGCCCGCCGTGGTGCAGGATTTACGTCAGTTTGCCGAAGAATTTTCCGTGGTGCTCAATGATCTGATCGCACTGACCGAGCGGATCCGTTTGCTACAGGAAGAAATCACCTCGCGCCAGATGGAGCAAAGTAACCGCACGCTGTACGTGCTGACGGTGATCACCGTGCTGGCGCTGCCGATCAATATTGTGGCGGGATTTTTTGGCATGAACGTCGGAGGCATTCCGCTCGCCGGCAATCACCACGGTTTTATCCTGCTGGTGGTGATTGTCGGCGTCTGTACCCTGCTGGCGGGCTGGTACGCCTTCAGGCGCAGCGACGAGAACTGAGGCAAGGTTACAGGAAGTGGCTGGCCTTATTTAACAGCGCCGCCTTGGTGATCACGCCCAGCAGGCGGCGCGACTGTGCATTTTCCAGTACCGGCAAACGTTCGAGCGGCGACGTGCTGAACATCGCCCACGCCTGTTCGTAGCTGGCCTGCTGGAACAGCGTGGTGAACTCCTGTTCGATAAACCCGTCGATCGGGCTGTCAGATTGCAGGCTGCCGTCAATAATGCCGCTCGCCAGCACGTTGGTCGGCACCACGCCGAGGAACCGCTCTTCTCTGTCCACCACGTAAACGTAGCGCGTGCGCTGCTTCAGCCCTTCGCTGACCACCTCGGAGAGTGAGGCGTCCACGTACATTTTCGAGCAGGGCGTCACCAGTGAAGCCACGGTGCTGTACTCAAACTCATTCTTCGCGAGGAAGCGGGCGTTGTGTCGCGTCAGCACCGGGTAGGTCCCGCCCTCTTTCAGACGGGAGGCAACCACGTAGGAAATCGCCGTCGCCAGCATCAGCGGGAACAGCAGCGAGCTGTTGAGGGTCATTTCAAACGCCATCATGATCGACATCAGCGGCGCATGGCTGGTGGCCGCCAGCAGCGCACTCATGCCGATCGCCGCATACAGCCCGACGGGGCCGGGATCAAAGCCCAGCCATTGCAGGAAAGTACACACCAGCGCGCCGCCCGCCGCGCCGATCAGCAGTGACGGCGTAAACAGCCCGCCCACCGCGCCGGAGCCGATGGTGATCGCCGTGGCGACAATTTTCAGGATCAGCAAGACCAGCAACGACGTCTGTAAATCGCCGTTGTTGAGGATTAAATCGATCACTTCAAAGCCGTTGCCCAGCACCAGCGGGGAAATCATGGCCACCAGCCCGACTCCCAGCCCGCCAAGGCCAAGACGCAGCGCCGGATGCGAAATGGGTTTCATCCACAGGCGCACTTTGTCGATGGAGGAGATAAACAGCGGCCCGAGCACGCCCGTTGCCGCGCCGATGATCAGCACGGTAATGATTGCGCCAAATGACGGGCTGAAGGTCGCCGAGGAGTAAAGGTAGAGCGGCGCATAATCGGTCAGCGACCGCACGGTAAGCACCGCGACCGAGGCCGAGATAAACAGCGGGATCAGCCGCTGCACCGCCGTCACGCCAAAGGCAATTTCCGCCACAAACAGCGCCCCCGCAAACGGCGCGTGGTACACCGCTGCCAGCCCGCCAGCCGCCGCCATGGCGATGATATCGGACTGATGGACGCCCTTAAAACGCGAGAAGCGCCCGACCAGACTGCCGCTCAGCGCAGAGAGTTGCACCATCGCGCCTTCACGCCCAATCGACCCACCGCTGGCGATACTGGCGAGCGACGACAGCCCGCGCAGCACGGTGCTGACCACCGGAATGCCCGGCAGACGCTGGTCGATCACATCGAGGTAATCCGGCATTTTGCCGTGCTTTTCTTCATGGCGCAGCGCCCACAGTAAAATGAAACCGGCAATAATGCCGCCTGCGGTCGTGATCAGCGGCCAGACCAGCCTGGGGTATTCGTTAAAGGCTTTGGTAATGTCGCTGCCGTCGGCAAACATCAGGCCGTTAATGCCAGATATCGCGCCGCGAAACGCAATGGTGACCAGTGCGGCAACAATCCCGGCGGGGATTGCGATCAGCAGGTTAATCCAGTCACCCTTTTGCAGGGAATCAAATGCTTTCAGGCCCATCAGGTTCTCATTATGGAAAGAGGCTGACGGGGAGAATACCATTTCAGCGTGAGTTTCTCATGCCTGCACTTTGCCGGGTGATTTCAGGCTCTCTGTGCCGTCTCTGGGGCCGGAGGGAGATTTTCGGCGGGAAAATAAAGGGGATTTTGAAAGTTGCCCGGTATTCCTATAAAACATCCTCAGTACCTTCAATTCTGATTCCTGTTTAATAAGGGCCACGCAATGATAACCGTTGAGAAAGCAGATTTTTTCTCGCCCGAATCGCAATATTTAATCGAAAAGTTGTCATCAGAACTTGCCGCGATCACCGGTAACAGTGGCAAAAGCCATTTCACGGCAGATTCACTCGAAGAGGAGCGCTCGCTGTGGGTACTGGCAAGAAACCAACAAGGTGAAGCGATTGGTTGTGGAGCGATAAGGCCGTTAACACAACATATCGCCGAACTGAAAAGGATGTTTGCTGACCGAAGCTCACCCGGCATTGGTCAGGCTTTACTCGATTTTCTGGAAACATCCGCAGCACAGCGAGGTTATACCGAACTCTGGCTTGAAACCCGCCACGTTAACGTCAGGGCTGTCCGTTTTTATCTCAAAAATGGCTACGGACAAATTGAAAATTACGGCCCCTATATTGGCCGGGAAGAGGCAGTCTGTTTCTCGAAAACATTGCGGCCCGCTCATTTGGCATAAATGCAGGCAACGCCCCATCCGGCAGAAAAATCCGCCTTCCGCGGGAGGCTGGTGCGCAGATTATCCGCAGCCAGGAACTAATTTTTGCAAAAACGAAGATGCACTCTATGCTTCGTGAGCAACAGAATTATTCAAAGGAATTAAAATGGTGGTTAAAGGTATTTCCAAGGGGTTTTTTCTTACGATTCTGGTCATCGTAACGTTGGCTTTTTTTGATGTTTTACGGCCTTACTACTCTTCCGTTTTATGGGCGATTATTCTGGCAGTGATTTTCAATCCATTAAAAAACCGTCTCAAACTGTACGTCGGCGATCGCAACGGCGTGGTTTCGCTGATCACGGTGTTGATCATTTGTCTTATCGTCTTCACCCCGCTGGCAATTATTATTTCCTCGCTGGCGATTGAGTTCAACGCGGTGTACGTCAAGTTGCAGGGAAATGAAACACAGCTGCCGGTGATCCTGGCGGATGTGATTCATCATCTGCCTCGCTGGGCGCGCCATTTCCTGTCCGATCACGATCTTGACAGCACGACTGAAATTCAGAAGAAGCTGTCTGATGTGGCATTGCAGGGGAGCCAGTATCTGGCGGGCAGCGTTTTCGTTATCGGTAAGAGCACCTTCGGGTTTGCGCTCGGTTTCGTCATCATGCTGTACATCCTGTTCTTCCTGATCAAAGACGGCGCTTATCTGGTGAACCTGACGCTGGCTGCCCTGCCGCTGTCGAGCTACGTGAAACACCATCTGTTCATGAAGTTCGCCGCCGTGGCTCGCGCAACGGTAAAAGGTACGGTGGTGGTGGCTATCGTTCAGGGTGCGCTGGGGGGGATTGCGTTTTACATCGCCGGTCTGGAAGGAAGTCTGCTGTGGGGCGCGCTGATGGCGTTTCTGTCCATCATTCCGGCCGTGGGTTCAGCGATCATCTGGGTACCGGCAGCCATCTATTTCTTTGCTTCCGGCATGCTGTGGAAAGGCATCTTTATTGTGGTGTTCTTCGTGGTGATCATTGGTCTGGTGGATAATATTCTCCGTCCGCTGCTGGTCGGCAAAGACACCAAAATGCCTGACTATCTCATTCTGATCAGTACATTGGGCGGAATGGAAGTGTACGGCATTAACGGATTTGTTATCGGCCCGCTGATTGCGGCGCTGTTTATCGCCTGCTGGAATATTCTTTCCGGGCGCGATCATCGCGATAACATTGAAGAGATTGACGAGGATTTTATCGAAGAAGGTAAAAACCATCCGGGAGCCTGACGGTTCCCGGCACTAATCTGAACATGAGCGGCCTGCGTGCCGCTCATTTTTTTTGCTTATCCCGCCGCCCGCTCTTCACACCAGCGTTCGAACAGATCAGGGTTGAGCGGCATCGAGTAGTAGTAACCCTGCACTTCGTCACACCCCAGCCCGCGTAAAATATCCACCGTTTCCTCGTTTTCCACCCCTTCCGCCAGCACTTCATAATCCAGCTGTTTGAGTAAACGGATAACGTTTCTGACGATCACCAGACTGGCGTGATCGGTAGAAATAGTGCCGACAATGGAGCGGTCGAGTTTGATGGTATCCATAGGGATTTTGCGCAGCACGTTGATGTTGCTGTACCCCGAACCGAAATCGTCGAGTGAAATCTTAAATCCGCGCAGTTTGAGCATTTCGAGCCCGGAAAGCGCATCCGGGCTTTCGAGCATTTTCTCGGTTTCCAGACATTCCACGCTGAGTAAAGCCGGCGGCAGCGTGTGGCTGAGCATCTTCTCTTCCAGCGCATCGGCAAAACCAGGGCGGGAGAAATCGCTGGCCGCCAGATTGATGGACACCGGCACCCGCAGGTTTTTGTCGACCCACAGGCTGAGCTGCCGGATAGCGTGCTCGATAACCCAGTCGGTCAGCTCACTCATCAGGCTGGTTTTTTGCACCAGCGGAATAAACTGCCCCGGCATGATCTCGCCGAGCAACGGGTGTTTCCAGCGGATGAGCGCTTCGGCGCCGGTGACCTCACCGGTGGTGAGGGAGATTTTCGGCTGATAAACCAGGTATAAACCGCTGCGCTCGTGCAGCGCTTTTCTCAGCTCGGCCAGCAGCTGGAAATCATTGCGTTTTTTGTCATCGATGTCGGCGTCATACGTCATGAACCTTTTCTTCTGACTGATCGCCTCATGCAGAGCACTGACCGCCCTGCGCAGAATTTCCGCCGGATTGAGTTGCGGGGAGAATTCACCGGAATCACCGATATGAATGTCCAGATTAAGCGGGATCTGATTATTCAGGCTGGCCTGCGTGCCGGTGAGCTTTTCACTGATCGTTTGCAGGCAAGGGGTATCGCTGTCTTTAAGGAAGAAAGCGTAACGCCCGACGGCGACTGCGTATAACAACCCGTCGAGTTTCAGGCGGGCTTTCAGTTGCAGCGCCATATCCTGCAGCAGGCTTTCCACCGCGCCCATCCCCATGGAACGTGCAACTTCATAGGCAAAGGCAATATCCAGACAGTCGATAATGACCAGCGTACTGTCCGCACCGTTCAGGTAGGACATATCCCGCAGCAAACGCTGGCGGTTAGGCAGCAACGTCACAATATCGACGTAACCGACCGCATGCCAGGTTTCCAGAAACACGGACATCAGCTCGGCAATTTTCTCAAACGTTTCGATTTGCTCATGGGTAAACTCGCGCGCCTCGCTGTCCAGCACGCACAGCGTGCCGACGATCACCCCTTCACGCGTGCGCAGCGGGCATCCGCCGTAGAAGCGGATATAGGGGGCTTCGTGAACCAGGCGGTAATGCATAAAGGTTTCATCCTGCAGCGTATCGTTGCAGATGAGGGTTTGTTCGCTGCGAATGGTGTGTGCGCAAAACGCATCGCTCAGGCTGGTTTCAGTAAAAGGAACGTTCTGGGCTGATTTAACAAATTGTTTTTCATCATCTAAAACGGACACAAAACACATCGGCACATTGAGCAAGCGACAGGCAAGAAAGGTGTATTTTTGCAGCGTCTCGTCACGGCCTCTGTCATCTGCCTTAAGAGCATCGATCGCCGCATGCCTTTTTGCTTCATTGTTACTTAGATTGGTCAGCATGGTTACACTCTTAAAATCAGAAATTTTTCTAATAATATTCTTATACCCTTTGGCGAACACATTCGACCAGTACTGGATCCACGTGGATCCAGAGGGATAAAAGCCGTTAATTTTATTTAATTCAGCGGAGAAACTGTTAAGAAAAGCCAATCTTTCCGCTTTTGACACGCGGCAATGCAAGGTTAATGAATACAAGTAAAATAACAAGGAAAATGCCGAAATACTCACATTTCGCGCTTCTGCAGCGCTTGTCCTTATGCATGTCGTGGATTATCTGTTTTAGTATGTGCTAGCCTGCTGTGAGAAATCTGATGTGTCGGGAATAAGATTTTCCTGCCCCGCCAAACAGACTCTTCAAAAAATGATTAACTTATTGATTATCTGAATATTACAGACAGTCGTTGAACCAGGCGAAGAAATAACGAGCGGGTAACACTTCTCTCTCTGTAGGAGCCATAACAAAATGAAAAACATTATATTAAGCATGATCGCCAAAATCTCCCGGATGGAAGCAGACGCTAAGCAATTGACTGCACAGGTAGAAGCGCAGTCACTTCTTTTAAGCGCACTGTTTTTAACGGTGGGTAAAAATGGCGGTCCGCAGGAAATTATTGAGAGCGTAAATAAAGCCATTAATTCCGTGCTCGACTCGGACGATGACGCAATTAAATCCGACGCTTCACTTTTATTCGAGCAATTTCAGGCAATTATTTCGACCACACGCTTAATTGATCAGGCTGACCCGGAACTGAATGCTGAAGCACTGAACACGCTGAACGGCACCAGCCCGGATGCTGTTACTGAATCATAACATTTGATTGCACACGCAGCCCCTGTTTTGCTCACACGTTTGGCATCCGGGCTGCGTTCAGAAAATTCTCGGAATGTGCCCCGGTGAGTGCAAGGACAGAGATTCCCTACTACGCTTTAAGTCTGCAAACAAAGGAGAATACGATGTCATCACAAGATTACGATAAAGACCTGAACAAAGACGCAAACCGTCTGGCTGATAAAGTTGAAAACAAAGCCAATGAATTTGCCGGTGAAGCGCAGAAGCAATTCGGCAACTTTGTTGACTCGCCAAAGCATCAGATTGAAGGCGCTGCCCGTAAGTTGTCCGGACAGGCAAGTGAAGCCCTCTCCGGCGTGGCTGACAAGGTGAAAGATAACCCGCTGTCTGGTCTTATCGCCGCAGGTGCCATTGGTGTTGTGCTGGGTTTACTGCTTGGCCGTAAGTAATAAGCCGTAAGTCGTAAAACTTACGCCTCAGGGCCGGGAAACCGGCCCTGATAAAAATCCGGAGACTTCAGGTTTCCGGATTTTTTTTGCGTGCAATCGGGAGATGAGGCAAAGCAATCAGGCTCAGGAGAAATTTTCCAGCACTGACAGGAAGGAGTGTCTGTCGCCATGCCCCTCGGTGAGGCGCACGCGCCCTTCGATATCGGCCAGATGGTGATCCATCAGCTGCCGGGCTTTATCCAGATCTTTTTCTTTCAGCGCCGCCACAATCATGCGGTGATGATCCGCACCGCACTCGTCTTTTCTTTTTTCCTCATACAGCGACATCACCAGCGAAAGCCGCGCCACGATTTTAGCCAGCATTTCCGTCAGTACAGGATTTCCCGCCAGCTCTGCCAGCACAATGTGAAACTTGCCGGAGAGCACGGTTTTGGATTTTTCATCGCCGTGAGAATGGGTGTGCTCTTCTTCGTCTGCCAGTTTCTCCAGCGCGCTGAGCTGTTCAGGCGTCGCGCGCTCAATCACGAATTCCAGCAACAGCGCTTCAATTCTGCGGCGCGCCTCAAACAGATTTTTGGCTTCTTCAATGCCTGGCTCCGCCACGAACGTGCCCCGGTTCCTTTTGCGCTCCAGAAGATGATCGCTTTCCAGCACCCCCAGCGCGCCGCGCACCACGGTGCGGCTGACGCCAAAATGATCGGCAATCGCTTCTTCGAGTATTTTGGTGCCGGGGGTCAGCGCGCCCTCGCCGATCGCCGCCGCCAGCGTGGCGCGAATACGTTCGGACACATCGTCATTGCTGTCCGCCGGGGTCACCGGTTTTTTGGCCGATGTTGCGGCTTTGCTAACCGGTACGCGCGGTTTGCGGGTTGTCTTTTCCACATCTGACCTCTTCTGGGATAAATTCGCAGTAACTGATGATGTTGTAATTATCTCGATAATAATATTGATTCGCCAATACACAATAGCCACGTGCAACCGGCTGCCGTGGCATTGCGTGGCGAACGGCCCGCCACAAGCCGCTTTATGACGCCTGCAACGGGATCCCTTTTTCGGCACACAGGGTGCGGATGTGGTGTGCAGATTTTTTGATGAAATGCACTGCCTCGCTGAAACCGTAAGATTGCTGTTCATAGGCAGGATAGCCATAATTCAGGGTTTCATAGGTTTCCCAGTCTGCGATTTCACCGGCTTTCACCCTCCGCTCAAACGCGTCCACCATCGATAAATACGCCTCAAGCTCTTGTGGCGACAAATCCGGATGACCGGCGCGCCACAGCGGATCGTCGAGCTGAATACACTGACGCGGATTGGCCTGACGGCGGTTGTCATCTGTCGACTGGGCGATTTCCAGCGAGAGATTCAGCGTCGGGTTGACCTTTGCCAGAACCGGCAGTATCGCGGCAAAATCGACGATGCCCTCACCGCACGGGCGCGGCTGGAAGTCAAAACCGCCCGGCGCTCTTCCCACGTAAGCGTCTTTGATGTGCGTCTGACGGACATAAGGCGCCAGTCGCTGCGTAGCCAGCAGCGGACTCTCACCGCGTTGCAGCATATTGGCGGTATCCAGCACCACGCCCACGCAGTCCTCGCCCACCGCTTCTATCAGACGTAAGATCTCGAAAGAGGTGATTTCGTCATGCGTTTCGATATTCATATGAACACCACAGGCACGCGCCGCCGGTGCGAGTTTTCGCAACACGTTTTCGATGCCCAGCAATTGTTCGTCCCAGGTGACATCTGTCCGAAAGCGGTCCACGGCCAGCCGCCCGCGATAGGCGGGTTTAAAATTGCCCGGCGACACCCACAATTCCCGGCAGCCGTTTTCGGCGCTGACTTCAATCATCCTGATCAACCCGGCGATAATGTCCCCGCCCCCTGCCGCACGCAGCTCGGGGGATTCAGCACTGCAATAGGGGTTAATTTTCCCCAGCCCGCTTTCCAGATACAGCCCCAGATCATCGGCTTTTGCGCGGATATCACGCAGCAACCCCCTGTCGAGATCAGGGCTCATATCTAAAACGCTACTGAAGAAGATGCCCTCCAGCCCCAGCGCTTTTACGTGATCCAGACTCGCCAGCGGTCCGCGTTTTTTCACTTCGGGTAATTTCAGCCCGTCAATGCCCAGTCTCATTCATAACTCCTAAACAGTGTGGAACGACCTGTCATGCGCTGCAAGGGTCATGCCAGCACGGATAAAAATGCCGGGGCCATAATTTCAGGTGACTGATTTAATGCGGTTTTAGGGTGGAATTAATATTATTATAAACTTTCGTATACTTGTACGAATCACAAGCACTCCACTGAAGATCAACTTACGCAGCGGGTTCCGGTGATGCTGCAAAATCTCAATAAATCATTAACCTACTGAAAAAGAACGCTTTTCATTCTTTTTTCCTTTTTGGCCAGGAACAACGCTGTTATCAGGGCGCTCTCGTTTTGTTTGTTTATTGCACCATCACGACCCGTTTATCGCACCAAAATGGCGAAAACAGACTGTAAACCAATATTCGAATATTTCGTATTATGTTTGTGATTATTAATATTCGGATATTAAAAAATTAATTATTACTTTACATTCAATGCATTAAAAAACTTTCCTGCTTAAAAATTCATACTGGCATGCCGTTTGCTCTTTCCTTTTCCATGCACCACAACCCAAAACCGTCCATGACTGCGACGTAGGATCAGGAAGCAATATGTCAGATATGCAAAACAGCGCTGAAACCAAACGCCTGAAAGTTCAGGGTCTTACTCACAGCTACGGCGGGAAAAACGCGATCGACAATGTCTCCTTCAATATTGAAGCCGGAGAAATTGTGGCGCTGCTCGGGCCGAGTGGCTGCGGTAAATCGACGGTACTGCGGGCCATCGCCGGTTTAATCCAGCCGAAAGCGGGTCGCATTGAACTGGGCGGGCAGGATCTCAGCGTCGTCTCGGCCAGAGCGCGCGGCATCGGGATGGTGTTTCAGAATTATGCGTTATTCCCGCACCTCACCGTCGCCGAAAACATCGCTTACCCGCTGGCCTGCCAGCAAGTTTCGCGGGCGGAACGCAAACAGCGCGTGGAGGAAATGCTGGCGCTGGTGAGACTCAGTGATTTTGGTAACCGCCTGCCCCGCGAACTTTCCGGCGGGCAGCAGCAGCGTGTCGCGGTGGCACGCGCCATTGCCGGCCGCCCTTCACTGCTGCTGCTGGATGAGCCTTTTGGTGCGCTGGATCGCGCGCTGCGTTTTGATCTGCAGGTGGAATTGCTGCATCTGCAAAAAACGCTGGGCATCACCACGCTTATCGTTACCCACGATCAGGAAGAAGCGCAGAGTCTGGCTAACCGGCTGGTGCTGATGAACAAAGGTGAAGTGGAACAAATCGACACGCCGATGGCGGTGTATGACACGCCTAAGACGCTGTTCGTCAACACCTTTATCGGGCAAACCAATATGCTGCACGGCACGGTATCGAGCCTCGGCGAGAACACCACGCTGATTAGCCTTGCCAATGAAAAGACGCTGCGCCTGCCGCGCCGTCTGAATTTCACTCAGGGTTCGAAGGTGACCCTCACTTTCCGCCCGGAAGAAGTTCGCCTCACGACCCAACCCAGCGACAGTGCCCAGCCGGTGCGGATGACCGTATCCGTACCGCTGGGGCCGTCGCTGGTGCATGACCTGGCCTTTGAGGATGGCACCCGTTTGCGGGCGTCGGAACTCAGAGGCCCGTCCACCCGGATCCCGCCACCGGGCGCACAGCTTTTTGCCGAGATCGACACCGCACGGTGCCACGCTTTTCCGGCTGAGCCGGAATTCACACGTTAATCACTGACTATCAGAGGTAGAGACAATGAAGGACTTTGAAATAAGTCGTCGCCGGTTCGGTTATCTTGTGGCGGGAGTGGCGGCATCGACAATGATGCCCTTTTCTCTGCGCGCCGCGGCTGCCAGCAAAAGCAGCGCCGTGGCAGCAACCTTTCCCGGTAACTGGGAAGACGCCTACCGCACCGTAATCACGCCGGTGCTGCAAAAAGAGGGCTACGGACTGACCATCGCGCCGGTCATGGCACAGGACCAGCTGGCAAAAACGCTGGCAAGCCCGGGCCGCCCGCCTTATGACACGTTGCTGATGTCGCCGGGGCAAACAACGATTGCCGTTGAAAAAGACCTGATCCAGAAGATTGACCCTGCCCGCCTGAAAAACTGGGCCTTGCTCGACCCGTCATTTCAGGGGGAATACGGCCCGACGGTGACCATTGAAGTCAACGGCATTGCCTACAATCCTGATCTGGTTCCGCGCCCCAAAGGTTACCGGGATCTGTTTGAAAATCCGGCTTACAAAGGGCTGGTGTCATGGACTGGTTTTGAGTCAAACACTGCCGTCATGGCGTACACCGAGATCGCGAAAATCTTTGGTTCCGGCGCGCAGGACATGCAGGCAGTGTTCGACCTGTTCAAAAAGCACCCCGAGCAACTTAAGGCGATCGTCGACAGCACCAACCACCAGATGACGCTATTTCAGCAGGGAGAGATCGCGGTCTTCATGTGCAGCACCAACAACGTTGCCCGCCTGAAAAGTCTGGGAATGAACGCCGAGTTTGTGCATCCGGAAACCGGCTCTCCGGCGGCACCGGTCAATATTCACCTGACCAAAGGCGCCGCGAACCTGGATGCGGCCTACGCCTACATGGACGCGGCCATTTCACAGAGCGTTCAGCAGCAACTGATGCAACCGCCCACCGACATGTTCCCGACCAACCGGGCGGTGGCACTGACCCCGGCGATTGCCGCGTACCTGACGCGTGATCAGATCAAAACGCTGGTCTACCCGGACTGGGCGGCCATCAATAAAAACCGTGACAGCTGGATCCGCCAGTTCGATACGCTTGTGGCGGGCTAAGGTGAAAACATGAAGCAGAGCGGCTTTCCCTATGTGATACCGATGCTGGTACTTTCGGTGGTGTTTTTCGCCACGCCGCTGGCGGTACTGGTCGGATACAGTTTCGCCGGTGCCGGTGGCATGACCCTCAGCCACTACGGCCAGTTTTTCGGCGACGCCTTTAATTTTCGCGTCCTGATTAACACGGCCCGTCTTGGCATCGAAACGGTGATCGGCACCACCTTGCTCGGCGTTCCCGTGGCTCTGCTTTACTGGCACAGCGGCAAGAATGTGCGCCAGGCGATCGTCTTTCTGACGCTCATTCCCATGCTGACCAGCAACGTTGTCCGCACGTTTGCCTGGATAGTCATCCTCGGGCGTCAGGGGCCGATCAGCCAGACGCTGTTCTCACTGGGCATTACCGACGTGCCCACCAGCCTGATGTTCACCGAGCTGGGGCTGGTGATGGCCATGTGCCAGATTGATTTACCGCTGATCATCCTGCCGCTGATTGCTGTGCTTTCGCGCACGCCTTATCAGCTGACGGAAGCCGCTCAGGTTTCCGGCGCCGGTTCCTGGCGCATTCTGTTTACCCTGCTGGTGCCACTGATGCTGCCGGGGCTGCTGGCGGGCTGGATCCTGGTGTTCGCCAGCACCAGCAGTTCGTTCGTGACCCAGGCGGTGATCGGCGGCGCGCGTAACGTGTACGTGCCGCAGCTGATTTACCGCGAAGTGGGGACGCTGTTCAACTGGCCGCTGGCCTCCGCCATTGCCGTGGTACTGCTGCTGACCACCGGCTGTCTGCTGGTCGCACTGACCATGATTTCACGCCACAGGAGACTGGTCGGCCATGCATAAACATCGCGAAAACCCGCTTCCGTCTTTGCTGTATAAGATTTTTGTTTTCGGCTTTGGCACGCTGTGCGTCATCTATCTGGTTGCGCCGATCGTGATCGCCCTGATGATGTCGTTCACTTCGGGGCAGACCCTGAAGTATCCGCCGCAGGGCTTTTCCCTGCGCTGGTATGAAGCGCTGCTCGACCCGGTGAAATCGGCAACGGAGCACATTGCAGCCTGGAACTCGCTGAAAATTGCCGGTCTGGCGGTGGCTGGCGCACTGCTGTTTGCGGTGCCAGCCACCATCGGTATGACCCGCATGAAACGCCGCAGCGTCAATACGCTCGAGCCGTTGCTGCTGGCACCGCTGGTTCTGCCAAGCCTGGTTTACGGGCTGGCAGCGCTGATCGTCGCCAATTTTATCGGCTTCCCGCCTTCTCTCTGGCTGACCGTGACCGGGCACGTGGTGGTGTTCGGGCCGCTGATGTACCGCGCGGTGTCGGTGGTTGCGCAGGGCATGAATCCGTCACTCGCCGAAGCCTCGACAACCCTGGGCGCCAGCTGGTTTATGACGCTGCGACGCGTCACGCTGCCGCTGTTGACGCCGGGCATCCTGGCCGGTGCGTTTTTGGTATTTATCCAGTCGCTGGATAACGTCACAGTGTCACTTTTCCTGGCTGACGCGCGCACCACCGTTCTGCCGTTGCGCATGTTTGCGCTTATCGAAGAATCACTCGACGTCCGCGTGGCGGCAATGTCAGGAATATTGATCGCCGTGACATTGCTCGGCCTGCTCGTTGCCCGGCGGGTGCTGACCCCTGCGCGACAGCCTTAACACGTCATTTCCATGATCTTATTTGAAAGGAACACCCTATGAATACTCGTGCGACACCTGCCGCTGGCTATCGCATCGGGTCGTTGCTGGCCGGTTTCGAGCCAGATTTCGACTTCTCCGCCCCGTTGCCTCTTCCGCAGGAGGAGTTTGAGGAGCGCCTGCGCAAAATCAGACGTCAGGCCGTTGAGGCCGGGCACGACGCGATCGTCGTTCATGCCGGCAGCGTGGGCTGGTTCCATGCATCTAATGCCTACCTGCGCTACATTTGCGACTGGATGCGCGAAGGGGTCCTGATTATCCCGACGGATTCAGATAAACCGCTGACATTGCTGTCATTTTTCACCCAGTCCGTACTGCTGCCGCCGGGCGGTGAGCCTCTGCTGGTGGAAGATATCTGGCAGATTGGTCCGGTGGGCCGCGAGTATGCCGATCGCCCTGGTGATGCGGTGTTAAACACGGCAGAAAAGTGCGCAGATATCCTTTCACGGCTGGGTATGAAGAATGCACAAATTGGCAGGATTGGCGACCGGACCTCCCTCACCTTTTGGGCCGCACTCAGCGCGCGGTTACCCGGCTGTCAGTTCGTTGCCGACAACGCCATTCTCGACCGGCTGCAAAAAGTCAGGTCACCCCGTGAAATTGAGATGTTCCGCGCCGCGGCGCAGTTGATCAGCATCGGCACTCAGGCGGCTTATCACGTCGCCAGACCCGGCGTGACTGATCACGAAATCTTCGCCGCGTTTACCGCCGCACAAATGGCTTTTGGCGGCGAAACCGGCGACGGGTATCAGATTGGTATTAATGAATTTGGTACGCACTGCGGAAAACCTTACGGCCACGTCGTCCGTCCCGGTGATCTGATTAATCTGTACATTTCGAACGTCACCTGGCGGGGATATACCGCGCAGACGGCGCGTATGATCGCCGTCGGCGAGATCACCCCGCGCCAGGAAGAAGTGCTGGCCGCCTGCACGCAAGGCGTTAAGCGTGCCGAGCAGCTGATAAAACCCGGCGCACTGATGCGGGATATTAACAATGCCGCGTTTGGCCCGATGATAGAGCGCGGCATGCTGACGTCACCGGAAGCGCGCACCATGCCTTACAACTGGTCGCCGGAGTCAGACGGTTCCGCAAGACTTATTCCGCGTCAGTATGTGCGCGATATCGACTGGGAAGCGCAGGGTCGGACACTGATGCACGTTTATCCGGCGACGCACGGTCCGCACAATCCTAATCTCGGCCATTCCGTTGGCATGGCGGGCGCGCAAAACAGTTTTAATATTTCATCTCATAACTACGATCGCCTGGAAGAAGGCATGGTGTTTGTGCTGCACGCCCAATGGCTGGAACCGCTGTCCGCCGGATGTAATATCGGCGATTGCTACGTCGTCACCCGGGACGGGTTTGAGAACCTCAGCCGTCATACCCCGCTTGAGACACACCGCATAAAAACCGGAGCCTGAGATGAACAGCAAGACATCCCATACCTATTTTGATTTTGCGACGCTGACTGAGAGGGAACGCTACAAAATTCTGATCGGCACGGTGATCCCCCGCCCTGTCGCGCTGGTGACGACCCTGAGCACAGACGGCATTCCGAATGCGGGACCCTTCAGTTTTTTCAATGTGCTCACTCACGATCCGGCAATTGTGGCGATTGGCGTGGAGAATTATGCCGACATGCGCTTTAAAGACACGGCGCGCAATATTCGTGAAACCGGTGAGTTTACCGTGCACATAGTCGACGATGCGCTGGTCAGCCAGATGGAAATCTGTGCCATCAAATTTGGTCCGCAGGTCAATGAACTTGATGAGGCGGGGCTTGAGACAACGCCCGGTGAACGGGTGCGCAGCCCGCGTATTCTCGCCGCACCGGCCGCGCTGGAGTGTCGGCGGCATACCATTTTGCAGGTGGGCGCCGCCCGTGAAATTATTCTGGGCGAAGTGGTGGGGGTTTATGTGCGCAGCGATGCCGTGAACCTGGAGAATTTACACATCGACCAGCAACTGATGGATGCGGTCGGTCGCATGGGCGGCAACACCTATTGCAGAACGCGGGAGCAGTTCGATGTAAAAACCCTCACCCCGGAACAATGGGAGGCGCGCAGGCTGGCACAATAATCGGGGAAATATGCCAAATCCTAATGAATTGACTCACATAGGCTATCATTAAGGTTTAGCTGAGAATGAGGAAAAAACCATGACTCCAGTTGCCAGTTACACCGGTGCCGCAGTGTTTGTCCTGATTGGGATAGTGATGATCGTCATATTGTTCCGAAATCACAGAAGCAAGACTAACAGCAAGCTCCTGACGCCCGGCAATTGCCTGTTATCGGCTCTGGCGGTGGTGTCGTTCGTGATTGCCATCATCTTTGTGGGATCGTCGTCAGCCATGTGACGGCACAGTGATGCGGCGGCCTGCCGCATCGCTTTCCATCAGCAGTTCACTTCAGACGGTTACTTCAGACAGTTACTTCGCCCAGCTTGGCTTATTCAGGATAGGCGGCTGCCGGAAACCGAAGTGACATGAAGTAAGTTTTAATCACGGTTTAAACAGAGTATTACCGCAAACAGACTCGCTACTTGGCACGCAGTAACATCGGTTTGCGGTAATTTTTTGCCCCGTATATGCCCCGAGATATCCCATCACCCTCGCAGAAAGAAATCATCCGGGTCATCATGGAATCCGCCCAACTGCGACTCGTTACTCCGCAGTGACATCAGATACTCTATCCCCTGCCTCAGTGATACCGGAGCCTCAAGAGTAAACCCAAACCAATCGTCCTATGCCTGACCCAGCCAGAAGCCGCCGCCGTGCTCCTTAAGCCGCTGGAAGAACACGTATGTTCCCGGCATGATGTGATTGCGAGTCTGCCCGCGCAGTACCACATCAAACCCCAAACTCTTGCCACCCATATCTCACCTCACAAAATACTGTTCATGCATACAGTATAATCATGTGGAAATCACTCTGTGAATCCTAGTTAGCGACAAAAATCTTAGGAGGCTGATTTGAAAGGTAATAAAAAACCCCGCCGGAGCGAGGTTTACCAATTGTTTTTGTTTTTTTGTTAACTCTACAGCTTGCCTATGAATCTTCTTGAAAGCTTGTGCATTGGCTTCTCTATCAGCATGTGGACAAAATAGGCAACCGCGATACATATTGTTAGTACGTAGAATAATTTCCCAAATCCACTTAAGTGCTTATAAAGAGGAATATAATCTGCGTACCACCCTAAGAAATAAACCACCACAATATGTGTCATGTATAACGAATACGAAATGTCACCTAAGAATAATAGAATTTTTCTTTCTTTCAATACGTTATATTTTTCATAAAATAGCATTGCAGGCAAAGCAATTGCTGCCCATAATCCAAAGTTAAGCGGTCCATGGCCAAACCTCCACCATGACATCCAAAAGGTTAGAAATATTCCAGTACAAAACCATGAGTAGAATTTCGACGTTAATCTTAGCTTTTCACTATCTCCACTTTTAATAGCGCCATAAAGTAATGCCAAAATCATACCAAAAACAAACTCAAGCATCATTGGCGATGCACCTAACTGAATAAAGGCGAATAGGCTGTTGCTTGAGTTAACATTTACTCTCGCATGAGCGTCAAAGTTTATAGCCCCATTAAAGTAAAACTGCAAGAAGGAAAACAAGAATAATATAGTAACAGATGCTATAAAAGCTCTATATTTATGAGATAAAGACATAGACACAACAAATAGTGAGTAAAAGAATATTTCAAATGTTATTGTCCATGCAGGTACGTATACATTATACCCAAAGTATGGCGCATCAGAGTTATAATTTAAGTGCAGTGGAAGCACTGATTTTATTATTTGGGTTGTAGTGAAAACGTCTGGTGTTACAAAAGTGAACGCAATAACAGCTAAAAATAATAATGGATATATTCTAAAAAACCTACGCAGCATGAATTTTGAGATAGCATGCGTTTCTATCTTTCTTGTGGAGTGCACAATAATGAACCCACTGATAACGAAAAATATGTCAACACCTGAAACTCCGGGGCCAAACAATATTTCCCCTATGTTTTGTTGTGCATATACCCCATTGATGTAATCCCTAAAATGGAATAAAACAACAAATATAGCCGCTAATCCTCTAGCGTATCCAATCGAGTAAATCATCAACTTGCCCAATAAACGTTATATTGGGCAAAATGATACACCACGTTACAATTACTGTAAATAAATTGACTTAAGAAACTGCCGTTGCTGTCACAACCCCTGCATTGCTTACGGAAACTAGCCATTTTTGGCTGCTTGGGCTTCTCATTTGCACGCCACTATTTACAATCACCTTTGAAAACTCCTGACCTGTTTTTCCAAGTGAAATTTTGTTATCAATTGTAGGAAGGATCATGTTAACTAGCATTCCAGAAAATGTATCATACCAAATGTTTGCATCAGGCCTTTTTTCCATCGAGCCACCAAAGTTAACCAGTGAGGAGTTAGTAGCATAGCCAAAGCTGTCTGGGGAACTCGACGTCATGTACATAATGACTGGATTTGCTCCAGACATATCTGAGTTAACAAATATATTTGCATCACGGAAGAACTGAACCGACCCAAATTGAACCAGTTGGTTTGCTGAGTTTCCTGAAACGTAAAATGTCACTCCATTGAACCTTGACATAGAACCACCAAAGCCAATGCCAGGATTGCCTGTCATGTTAATGACTGGCGTACTAACATTTGTTGTTGGTATTTCATAATGTATATCACAATCAACAAACTCTTGAAAAACACCATTTACATGAAAGTCTGCTGTATAAGTATTGCCGACTCGGTTGTATATTTCACATTTACGCATACTTATTGCACGGGTTTTACTATCAGTAGGAGTTGCAACCGATCCAATTATTTTAACGCCATCTAAGTAAGTATTCCTACATGTGTTATGGATTGCATTGCCACCTGAATTAGCATGAGCAATACCTCCATTTATGTGAATATCACTTATATCTCGATCTGGGCCAAATATCTGTACCCCAGCTAACCCACCATATGTGAACTTACAATCGTTGAAGTTAAGTCTCGCGATTGTACCAGCTTCACTTTCAATATCTATCGCTGCCTGTGGTGATGAATAGTGACTACCAATTCCGCTTGCGTTAACACCTGCTTTATTACCTATACAGTCGTTAAAAACATCATCGTGTCCACCGGTGTAAGACCAGCAATTTCTTCCTGCGTTTGTGGCTACAACCTTATTAAATGTAGATGAAGTTTGAATAGACCCGGGTTTCGTAGACACTTTTTTGCCTCATAATGGAGGCCTAATGAAGGAGTGTTTATGTCAGTCAAAACGTTCACTGAAGAATTCAAAATTGAAGCCGTAAAACAGATCACTGAGCAGGGGTACCCTGTATCTGAGGTCTCCTCTCGACTTGGTGTATCCACTAATAGTCTTTACGCCTGGGTTAAGCGCTACCAGAAGCCCGAGCCGCAGCGTAAGCAGGACGATGCACTTCAGCATGAAGTAAAGCGCCTCAGGCAAGAACTTAAGCGAGTAACTGAAGAGCGGGATATCTTAAAAAAGGCCGCCGCGTACTTTGCAAGAACGTCAGGCTGAAGTACGCCTTCATTAAAAAAATGTCGTCCTTTTATGCTGTACGCAGGTTATGCCTGGTTCTTGGCCTCCATCACAGCGGTTATTACCAGTGGCTAAAGCGGCCTAAATCTTTGCGTACCCGGCAAGATGAACGGCAAACAGGCTTGATTAAACAACTGTGGCTTGAAAGCGGTACGGTTTACGGCTATCGAAAAATCTGGCTCGATATGAAAGATCTGGGTGAATGCGTCGGACGTAACAGGATCGCGCGCCTGATGAGGCTCGCTGAACTAGCATCTCAGACTGGATACCGAAAACGACTCTATTACGGTGGCGGAAAGCCTTCTTTTGCCAGTCCAAATTACCTTGAACGCCAGTTCGTTGTCCCAACCCCAAATACGCATTGGGTGAGTGACATGACTTATATAAGGACGCATGAGGGTTGGCTGTATCTGGCTGTTGTTCTTGATCTCTTCTCACGCCGGGTTATCGGCTGGAGCATGGGCGCACGAATGACCGCTGAGTTAGTAATGGATGCATTATTGATGGCGGTATGGCGACGTAAACCAACGGCAGAAGTATTAATCCATTCAGATCAGGGCTCTCAATATACGAGCGAAAGATGTCAGCATTTTATGACAGCTCACAATTTAAAAAGCAGCATGAGTCGTCGGGGTAATTGCCATGACAACGCAGTGGCAGAAAGCTTTTTCCAGTTGCTAAAACGGGAACGCATAAAGAAACGGATCTATAAAAATAGGGAAGAAGCGAAGGCGGATATCTTCGATTATGTCGAGATGTTTTATAATGCTAAACGCCGCCACAGTGCCTGTGAGGATCAAGCCCCTGCAGTTTATGAAAGTGCCTGGTTCATGAGGCACGGAACAGTCTAGGAAACTAGGGTCTATTCAAACATCTGGCGTCTCGCAGTCAATACCGGGATGAGGCATGGAGAGATATGCGCGCTTGCATGGGAGGATATTGATCTGCAGGAATGGACAATAACCATCACTCGCAATATGGCTGTTGTTAACCACTTTACGCCTCCGAAAACGGAAAGTGGGAATCGGACAATCAAGTTGACGAATGCGGCTATTGAAGCATTGAAGGAGCAGATGGCACTGACAAGGATGGGCAAGCAAATAACGGTAGATGTTCACCTTCGAGAGTTCGGCAGAATTCGTAAAGATGATTGCACCTTCGTGTTCTCCCCTCGCCTATCCGCTCGTAACGGAATGGGCGGGGATTGGTACTCACCTGGTGTATTTAGTGGGACGTGGAATTTCGCATTGAAGAAGGCTGGCATACGCCATAGGAAAGCATATGAAACTCGTCATACATTCGCATGCTGGGCGCTAAGCGCAGGAGCTAATCCAAACTTTGTTGCAAACCAAATGGGACATACTTCATCACAGATGGTTTACAGCGTTTACGGGAAATGGATGAGCGAAAACAACAACAACCAAATGGAGATTTTAAACGCAGGATTTACGGGTGATGCCCCGTATATGCCCCGCGCAGTATCACAGTGATGAAATTCTTCATTCACTTCATGTAGTTACTTCGCCCAGCTTGGCTTGTTCAGGATGTGATCCTGCCAGTCTTCCACGTCATCTTCGCGTACAGCGATATAACGCACGGAGATCTGCGCGGTGTGCATCGCGGATTTAGAGGCTTTGTTCAGCAGCGGGTGCCACGGAAACAGCGGTTTACCTTCGCCAATCAGACGGTAGGCGCAGGTCGGAGGCAACCAGTCGAAGGTGGTCAGGTTTTCGCGGGTCAGTTTGATGCAGTCTTCTTCAAGCGTAAAACGACGCTCGTAGTTGCGGCACTGACAGGATTTGATGTTCAGCTGATTACAGGCGACGTTGGTGAAATAGATTTCATCCGTGTCTTCATCTATCAGCTTATGTAAACAGCATTGCCCGCAACCGTCGCACAATGCTTCCCATTCTTCGTTAGTCATTTCAGGCAGCGTCTTTTGCTGCCAAAAAGCGGGTTCAGTCATAGTGTGCATCCGGTAGAAGTAAAATGAGGGTGCTTATATAGACGCTTTGCGCCGCAGATGCAAGCAAAGCCGCCGGAAACGCACTCCGGCGCAGAGGAAAATTATCTCAGATCACGCGGGTGGTGACGTCCTTACCGTTCAGTGTAGGGCAGATTTCATCCCCCGCTTTTAACGGGCCAACGCCATGCGGCGTGCCGGTCAAAATAATGTCACCGGCGCGCAGTGTGAAGAAACGGCTCATGTAGGCGATCAGCGGCAGGACAGGCGTCAGCATATCGCGCGTGTTCCCCTCCTGACGCAGCTCGCCGTTAATCAGCAGGCGCAACTCCGCCTGTTGGGCATCACCAAACTCACTCACCGGAATAAAACCGCTCATCGGGCAGGAACCATCGAAACCTTTGGCCTTTTCCCACGGCTGACCGGCGGCTTTGAACTGGCTCTGCAAATCGCGCAGCGTCAGATCAAGCGCCAGGCCGTATCCGGCAATGGCGTTGGCGACCCTGTCTGGCGTCGCCTGTTTCAATGGCGTACCGATAAGCACCGCCAGTTCAACTTCGTGATGTACCGAACCCAGACCCGTGGGCAGCGCGATGGGCTGGCGGATATCGCACAGCGCCGTTTCCGGTTTGATAAACACCACCGGCTCCGCCGAAACCTGACTGCCCATCTCTTTAATATGATCGGCGTAGTTATTGCCGACACACACCACCTTGTTTACCGGAAAATCCAGTAATGCGCCCTGCCAGTCTCTGTGTTGGTACATAACGTGACTCCTTGTTAAAAAGCCTTAGCCGCTGAACGGATTATGCGGCGCAGGTGCCAGTGGTGCGGACGGCGCTGAAGGCGCAGGTGCCAGCTCGCCGGAGGCTACCGGTGCCTGTGTCTGTGTCTGCGCGCCCATAATGCCGTCAGCCATCATGCCGATGCTCAGTGCAAAATAGGTTGAGCGGTTCCAGTGCATGATAGTGCGGAAATTATCGTAAACCAGGAACGCGCGGCCCTGCACATCATCCGGCGTAATCACCCATGCGCGTGTGGCGGTGGAAGCCAGCGGGCTGCCGTCTGCCTGCGTAATGCCCTGCTGCTGCCAGTAGCTGGCCGGATGCATCTGGTTGTTTTTCAGACCCGCCAGGCTGGCATCAAAGTTAGCCGGAAGTTTGACTTCCTGACCCCATCCCTGATTATTCTTCCAGCCTTCTTTTGATAAGTAGTTCGCGGTAGAAGCAAAGACGTCGTCGGTATTTTTCCAGATATCGATTTTGCCGTCGCCATTGCCGTCAGCGCCGTAGTTCAGATAAGAACTTGGCATGAACTGCGACTGCCCCATCGCGCCTGCCCAGGAGCCTTTCATCATGTCGCTGGTGGCGTGACCGGAGTCGACGATTTTAAGCGCTGACATAAACTCTTTGGTGAAGAAGGCTTCGCGGCGACCCTCAAAGGCCAGCGTCGCCAGCGCAGAGAACACATCCTCTTTACCCTGGATCTTCCCGAAGCTGCTTTCCATTCCCCACAGCGCCACAATGTACTGAGGCTGCACGCCGTAGCGCGCGCTTGCCTGTTTCAGTGCTGGCAGGTTGTTCTGATACTGCTCCTGTGCGGCTTTGATTTTCCACTCAGGCAGAACGCGGGTCAGGTAATCGTCGAGGGTAATTTTCTTTTCCAGCTGATTACGGTCGGAATTGATGACGCGATCCACAAAATGGATATTGGCGAAGGTGCTGTCGAGGGTTTGCTGGCTGATGCCTTGCGCCAGTGCCTGGGCTTTCAGTTGTTCGACGTAAGCCGGAAATTCTGCCGGATCCCTTCCCTGTTCTGCCAGTGAGGTTTTGGCAGGGGCGGCTGGCGGCGTTGATGCGGGTGCCTGAGCGGCAGCCGCTGGCTGTGTGGCGGGTTGCCCGGAGGTGGCTTTCTGCGCTGCGCAACCGCTAAGGATAATCAGGGGCGTTATTACTGCCAGTGCCGACAATTTCATCAAACTCTTCCTTTTGACATTCTAAAAATGATTCATCGCTGTAAGCTTTAGATACTACAACGATGAATGCAAGTTATGAGGTCCGAAAGTTCGGGAAATGCCGAAACTAATGTCAGGAAAGGATTATTTATTGCTGTCGCTGAGGTGCATGTTCAATAAACTTTCAACCGGCGGTGGCACTTGTAAATAATAACCTTGTTCTTCGAGTGCCTGACGGACTTTGGCAATATCCGCCGTGGCCAATTTTTCGCGGTTCGCCAGATTGAGCATCATTGAGAACTGTGGCACGCCAAAACCTTTAAGTAATTCTTCAGGCACGCGAGAGAAATCGTCTTTTTTTTCGACATACAGATAAGTCTGGTCGCGTTTAGTACTTCTATAGATCACACAAAACATTTTTTTAACTCTATTTAATTGAAACGGCGGCTTGCGGAGATATAACTGTAACTATACCATGCTTAATGTACATCGGAATATCGCCCCCCGAGTGGTATTCCGGGGATTTAGAGTTGCTGAGACTGAGTCAGGATAGATGTCACAATCGCCAATAGAACTAAAAGGCAGCAGTTTTACCTTATCGGTTGTTCATTTACATAGTTCACAACCTGAGGTTATTTACCAGGCATTACAGGAAAAAGTGGAGCAAGCTCCGGCCTTTTTGAAAAATGCCCCTGTTGTTATCAACGTTGCATCACTCAGTGGTGACGCAAACTGGAAAGACATTCAACAGGCTGTCGCTTCTGCAGGCTTTCGCGTTGTTGGCATCAGTGGTTGCAAAGACGAAAAGCAAAAACGCGCACTTTCCCGCACCGGTTTACCGCTGCTGAGTGAAGGCCGTGCACAGCGTATCGCCGCCGAGCCGCCCGTCCCTGTCGTACCCGATAATGCCCCGGCTAAAACCCGCATTGTCAGTACGCCGGTCAGATCCGGCCAACAGATTTATGCCCGTAACAGCGACCTCATTGTGACGAGCAGCGTCAGCGCAGGTGCGGAACTGATTGCCGATGGCAATATCCACATCTACGGCATGATGCGAGGAAGAGCACTGGCAGGTGCCGCAGGGGATGCAAATTGTCAGATTTTTTGCACACTGCTGGGCGCTGAGCTGGTTTCTATCGCAGGGCAGTACTGGTTGAGTGATCAAATCCCGGCCGACTATCTCGGTCAGGCCGCGCGCCTCAGCCTGATAAATAACGTGTTAACCATACAACCTTTAAACTAAGCCCTTTTGACAAGGAATCCATTCATGGCACGCATCATAGTTGTTACATCGGGTAAAGGGGGCGTTGGCAAGACCACTTCAAGCGCGGCCATCGCTACCGGTTTAGCTCAAAAAGGCAAGAAGACTGTTGTTATCGATTTCGATATTGGTTTGCGTAACCTGGATCTGATCATGGGCTGTGAACGCCGCGTGGTGTATGACTTCGTTAACGTTATCCAGGGCGATGCCACGCTGAATCAGGCGCTGATTAAAGATAAGCGCACCGATAACCTGTTCATTCTTCCGGCTTCTCAAACGCGTGATAAAGACGCGCTGACGCACGAAGGCGTCGAAAAAATCCTCAATGATTTAAACGAAATGCAATTTGACTTCGTGGTGTGCGATTCCCCTGCGGGCATCGAAACCGGCGCGCTGATGGCGCTGTATTTTGCCGATGAAGCGATCATCACCACCAACCCTGAAGTCTCTTCCGTTCGTGACTCAGACCGCATTTTGGGCATTTTATCGTCTAAATCCCGTCGTGCGGAGAAAGGCTTAGAGCCTATCAAAGAACATCTGCTTCTCACTCGTTATAACCCGGGTCGCGTAAGCCGTGGCGATATGCTGAGCATGGAAGACGTGCTGGAAATTCTGCGTATTCCACTGTTGGGTGTGATCCCTGAAGACCAGTCAGTGCTGCGCGCGTCCAACCAGGGCGAGCCGGTGATTCTGGATCAGGAATCCGATGCAGGCAAAGCGTACGATGACACCGTCAGCCGTTTGCTTGGTGAAGAACGTGCGTTCCGTTTTATTGAGGAAGAGAAGAAGAGTTTCCTGAAACGCCTTTTTGGGGGATAAACCATGGCCTTGTTAGATTTCTTTCTGTCCCGTAAAAAGCCGACAGCCAATATAGCCAAGGAACGGCTACAGATCATCGTAGCAGAGCGACGCAGGGGGGACAGCGAACCCTCCTATTTGCCTGATCTGAAACGTGATATTTTGGCGGTGATCTGTAAATACATTAAGATCGATCCGGAGATGTTGCAGGTTCAGTTTGAGCAAAAAGGGGATGATATTTCAGTGCTTGAGCTGAACGTCACCTTGCCTGAATCGGAAGAAACGCCTAAATGACAGCAGTTGAGTTGCAGGTTATGACGGTGTATTTACCAGGTTAATGTCCCCCTGCTCGCTCAGGGGGTTACCTGAACATGACGTTATTCGTTAAACACTGTATAACCACCCACTGTTTAAATAAACACGCTTTCCGTTTTACCCTGCTTTATTTCTGTTTTTCTGCCGATCTTCTATTAAGACTCATCCCATTTAGCCTGGCTGATATTCCCTTTACTGTGGCTTAATGCCCCTATTCTAAAATGCACTTTCCTGTCCATTATTCCGGCGTTTGCGGAAATAAAATGCACAAATAAAAAAGGACGAAATTAATTCCGCCCTTTTTATTCATCAACTGAATTTAATTACCGTTACGGGAATGATGACTCAGTAATCTTTCAGTATTTCCGCCAGCCTTTCGCCTAACAGTTTACCGCGCCAGCCGCTGATTAATTCAGGCTGGGATTCTTTGGTTTTTAACTGCCAGTGGCTGCTCAGTAATTGATTTATCTGACGACGCGACGCCAGAAGTTCAACACTCAGTCCGCTCTCTTCGCTGACGGTCTGGATAAGCGCTTTAATGTCTTTGAAGACTTTGCGATAGCCCGACTGGTCAATCAGGTTCTGGATCGGCGCGGGCAATTCAGACTCATCCAGCGCATTCGACTCTTCCACCAGCGCCAGCAGTGTGCGCCCGTGATAGCGGATTTCCGGGCCACTCAGTCCCAGGGACTCAAGCTCACCCAGTGAACCAGGTTGATAGCGCGCGACCTGCCACAGATTCTCTTCACGTACCACGAAGTTAACCGCCAGGTCACGCTGACGGGCCTGGTTAAGACGCCATGCTGCCAGCAGTTTCAGACAACCCAACTGACGCGGGCGCAGCTGGAAAGCATTGGTGATCTCCAGATATGCCAGTTCCGGTTGCAGCACCTCTTTACGTCGGCGGCACAGCGCCAGACATTCATCCAGCGCGGCATCCATCCACCCGGCTTCTTCGGTTTCTTTCATCAACTGGTCAGCAAGCGGTAATAAATACCACACGTCAGCGGCAGCGTAGACGCACTGTTTTTCGCTCAGCGGACGTGCGATCCAGTCGGTGCGGGATTCACTTTTATCCAGCTCAACGCCGGTCGTTTCCGCCACCAGACGAGCAAAACCGCAGGACAACGGACGCCCGCTGAAGGCCGCCAGGATTTGCGTATCAATCAGAGGTGTCGGCATCACGCCAAAGGCGTTGAGAAACACTTCCAGATCTTCGCTGCCGGCGTGCAGGAATTTCACGACATCAGGATTGGTCAGCAGATCGATAAAAGGCTGCCAGGCCGTGATCGGTAACGGGTCGATCAGCGTCAGCTTCTCGCCGTCGAATAACTGGATTAGACCCAGTTGCGGATAATAGGTGCGGGTGCGGACAAATTCGGTATCCAGCGCAATTTTACTGTGCGCTTTCGCCTGGAGGCAAACCTGCTCCAGCGCGTCATTGGTAGTAATTAACTGATAATTCAAATCTTATTTCTCTTAATCATAACTGCGTTATAACGTGACAACGCCGGACATCGCCGGCGTTTGGAGTCTGACCATCACTGAGTGGCATGCTAACCGTTATGCGGCGTCCTGTTTGGGGTCGGCTTTCGGTTTAGTCTGTTCATCACGAAGCTCGCGTCGGAGAATTTTTCCGACATTAGACTTCGGTAATTCATCGCGAAACTCAACTATCTTCGGTACTTTGTAACCGGTTAATAACCGGCGGCAATGCGCCAGGAGTTCTTCGCTGGTCAGTGACGGGTCTTTCTTCACCACGCAAATTTTGACGATTTCACCGGACGCGTCATTGGGTACGCCGATAGCAGCGACCTCCAGAACCTTGTCGTGTTGTGAAACCACCTCTTCAATTTCGTTAGGGTAGACATTGAAACCTGAAACCAGAATCATGTCTTTTTTACGATCGACAATCCTGATAAAACCCTGCTCGTCCACTGTAACGATATCGCCCGTCGATAACCAGCCATCTTTTAGCACCTCATCGGTGGCAGAAGGCCGTTGCCAGTAACCGAGCATCACCTGCGGGCCACGAACCAGCAACTCACCCGGCTCTCCGGGTGCGACGTCCTGACCGTTGTCATCGACCAGACGTATTTCCGTGGAGGGCACCGGTATACCGATGCTGCCGCTGTAGTGCTTCAGATCGTACGGATTTCCCGCCACCAGTGGCGAACATTCGGTCAGACCGTAGCCTTCCAGCAGATGCTTGCCGGTGAGTTTTTCCCATTTATCCGCCACAGATTTCTGCACGGACATTCCGCCGCCCACAGAAAGACGCAGCGTCGAGAAATCCAGCTCGCGGAAATCTTCGTTATTCAGCATCGCATTAAATAACGTATTCACACCACTGATGGCGGTAAACGGATATTTCGCCAGCTCTTTCACCATTCCCGGAACATCGCGCGGATTGGTGATCAGCAAGCTGCGCCCCCCCATTTCGAGGAAAAGCAGGCAGTTTACGGTCAGTGCGAAGATGTGGTAAAGCGGCAGCGCCGTCACCACCAGCTCCTGGCCGGGACGCAACAGAGGCGCATAGGCCGCTTTCGCCTGCTCCAGATTTGCCTGCATATTACGGTGTGTCAGCATCGCGCCTTTGGCCACGCCCGTGGTACCGCCGGTGTATTGCAGAAACGCCAGATCGTCATTAATCACATCGGGTTTGATGTATTGCAGACGGCGTCCGCGTTGCAATGCTGTACGGAAAGAGATCGCGTTCGGCAGATGGTATTTCGGCACCAGGCGTTTGATATATTTAACGACGAAATTTACCAGCGTGCCTTTGGCCGCAGAAAGCTGATCGCCCATACGGGTGAGGATCACATGCTTCACCTGCGTTTTGTAGACCACTTTTTCCAGCGTATGAGCAAAGTTGGAGACAATGACAATCGCGCTTGCGCCGCTGTCATTGAGCTGATGTTCCAGCTCGCGCGGCGTATAAAGCGGATTGACGTTAACCACCACCATGCCCGCGCGCAACACCCCAAACAGGGCAATCGGGTATTGCAGCAGATTCGGCATCATCAGCGCCACGCGGTCACCCTTTTGCAAACCCAGCTCGTTTTGCAGGTAGGCAGCAAAGGCCCGGCTGCGCTCTTCGAGTTTTCGAAAAGTCATCACCTCGCCCATGTTGATGAATGCCGGACTGTCGGCATAACGCAACGTGGCGTTCTCAAACATCTCGACCAGCGAGCTGTAGCGATCGGGGTCGATGTTCTCAGGAACATCTGCCGGATAACGTTTTAGCCAGACCTTTTCCAAGGTATTACTCCTGAATCTGTTGCCATCTCAATGCGACGAGTTTTATCACGTCTTTAACAATATTTTAACTCAGCTTACCAGTTGCGTTTCAAACAATGTCGAGGTTGAGAGGCATATCACTATTTCCACGCCGTCCGTGGCTAAAAAAGAAAAAGGCGGCAATTAAGCCGCCTTAACAACGATCTTGTCTGAGTGTTATGTCTGCGGCGGAGGCCTGCGCCGCAGTGTTTTATTCAGTAACGACACTCTCGACCCGTGCAGGTGTCGTGTCATACCATCCCGGCCCAAACCCTCGCCCCCAGGAATCATAAGGACCACCGTAGCCCCAGCCCCAAGGGCCGATGGGTTGCGGAGGCATGACTACCTGTTGCTGGATCCGCCAGCGTTTATAGCTGTTGACGTTCACGGTCACAAAATCGTAGGACGATTCGCCAATCTTGCCCTTTTCAACGCCGGTGATAGGCCCGACAACGGTCACCAGCTGATTGCGATAATCGACAGGATCAACGAATCCGCTGATGTACGCCAGAATACGCCCGCGCGAGGCCGCGCCTAAGATCGGTCGCGCGCCGTCATCCAGCGGAACAGTGGCAATTTCGAGGCGAGTTTTGTTTTGCAAATTGGTCACAGCGACCACTTTGCCGCCAAAACGCGACTCCTGACCGACGTACAGGCTCGGTGCGCCCTGCACCGCCTGTAAATTCATCTGCGGCGTTGCGGTGGTGCCGCGAATATCGTCCGGCACCGTGACACATCCTGACAACACCAGAACGCTCAGTGCGACGGCACTCAACGCCCATTTTTTACTTTTTCCCGCTGAGAACTGCTGAACTTTGGACCACTTACGCATTGCGATGACTCCTGTGCATACTCTCAACTATGACCACTCTTTCAGAGGCAAGTTGCCTGTACTTACCGGCCCGGCAGCTTTTTCCACGTCACTTCATTACGCAGATAAGTCGGTTCAGCGTCTTCCGGTTTGACGCGAACGCCTTTTTCCCAGAGCTGGAGCGCCAGCGGCAACATATCTTCCGCCTGCGGCAGTAACATTTTGCCATCAAATAATTCTGTAGCCGGAGATTCACCAAGCAAATGTGGATAGGTTTCCCAGCCGGTACCGACGGTAGCAAAACGCCCGGAGAGTTCCCCGGCGCGGGCCAGAAGTTGTTCCGGCTTGATCACTTTTTCGCTGCTTTCGCCTTCCCAGATACCCTGAGCATTGCGGGTAAACTCCCCCCAGTACACTTCGCCCATGCGGGCATCAATGGCAGCCAGCACCCGCTGCGCACCGGTCTGGCGACAGGCACCCTGCGCCATGGTTTGTAAGGTCGATACCGGCAGTAAAGGCAGTTCTGCGCCAAAGGACAACCCCTGCGCGACGCCAATGCCGATACGCACGCCGGTAAAACTGCCCGGCCCGCGGCCAAAGGCCAGCGCGTCCAGCTGATTGAGGGTCAGCCCTGCTTCTGCGAGGATCTGCTGCACCATCGGCAGAATGCGCTGCGTATGTTCACGGGCGCAAAGTTCAAAATGGGCGAGCGTTTCGCCCTGATTGTATAGCGCAACCGAACAGGCTTCAGTCGCCGTATCAATTGCTAAAATTCGTGTGGACATGCCAAACCTCAGGCGGGGAATTGAATGAGTTAAACCCTTTTTTGCGGGCAGGATCCTAGCATAAACAGCGGGCTATTTCTGCTCTTCAGCGTTTTGCAGAAAGCGGATCGCTTGCGCCAGATCACGGGTACGCGGTGCCGGGGGAAGACTGTTGAGGAAAACTTCGCCATAGGGCCGCATCACCAGCCGGTTATCGCAAATCACCATCACGCCGCGATCGTCGGTATCACGGATTAAACGCCCTACGCCCTGCTTAAGGGTGATCACCGCATCCGGTAATTGTACTTCATTGAACGGATCGCCGCCGCGCAGCCGGCAATCCTCAATTCGCGCTTTGAGCAACGGATCGTCCGGCGAGGTGAAGGGTAATTTGTCGATGATCACGCATGACAGCGCATCGCCGCGCACATCCACGCCTTCCCAGAAACTGCTGGTGGCAACCAGCAATGCATTGCCCGCTTCCACAAACTGCGCCAGCAGCTGGCCTTTGCTGGTTTCGCCCTGCAATAAAACCGGCAGCATCAGCGTTGCGCGGAACTCTTCCGCCAGTTCGCGCATCATCTGGTTAGAAGTACACAGAAAGAAACAGCGGCCTTTGTTGGCTTCAATCAGCGGGCGCAACATGCGCGCCAGCTGTTTTGAAATGCCGCGCACATTGGTTTCCGGCAGAAAACGCGGAACGCAAAGCATGGCCTGTGTGGCGTAATCAAAGGGGCTTGGCAGCAGCAAGGTTTCGGCGTCATCCAGCCCCAGGCGGTCGGTAAAGTGATGCAGTTGATCGTTCACCGACAGCGTCGCCGAGGTGAAAATCCACGCCCCCGGTTTTTCTTTCATCATGTCGCTGAATTTGTCAGTCACCGACAGCGGCGTAAGCGCCAGCACAAAGTTACGTGAATTGCATTCGTACCAGTAGCTGTAGCCGGGAATGGAGACGTCTTTCAGACGTTTGAGGCGATTGCGGTACAGCGTGGCGCGTTCGAAGGCGGCATCCAGCAAGGCGGAGCGCCCCAGGGAGAGTTTGACCACGTCGTAACAGAGTTCAAGCGCGTCATCGAGCAGTAACAGCGCGCGCTGGATCGCCGTCTGGCTGAGCACGTCGCGCAGGTTGCCGCGAAAACCCGGCTCGCCGAGCGCCAGACGGAAATCCATCGTACTCTGGCTGAGGCGGTCGGCGCTTTTTTGTAACTGGACGGAATCTCGGACTTCGGTGCGGTAAGCGATGTTGATGTCTTTCGCCATATCCAGCAACTGGCGGCTGGTCAGTTGCTGGCCGAAATACTGACTGGCGATATCAGGGATCTGATGTGCTTCATCGAAAATCATCACATCGGCCTGCGGAATAAGCTCGCCAAACCCGCTCTCTTTCACCACCATATCCGCCATAAACAGATGATGGTTAACCACAACCACATCAGCATCCATCGCTTTACGGCGGGCTTTAACCACGAAACATTCTTTGTATAACGGGCAGTCGCTGCCGAGGCAATTGTCGTTGGTGCTGGTCACCAGCGGCCAGACAAAACTGTCTTCCGGCACCACGTTACAGGTGCTGATATCGCCCTCTTCCGTGCTGCTTGACCAGTGACGCAGATGCGCCAGTTCGCTGAGTGCCTGGCTGGCAAGATCGCCACCCGCCAGCGATTGCTGTTCGAGACGTTCCAGACACAGATAGTTTGAGCGGCCTTTCAGCAGCGCCAGACGGCCTTTGAATTTCAGCGCGCTGGCGACCCGTGGCAGATCGCGGGAATAGAGCTGATCCTGCAAGTTTTTGGAACCGGTGGAAATAATGACTTTTTTGCCCGAGCGCAGCGCCGGAGCAAGATAGGCGTAAGTTTTGCCGGTACCGGTTCCGGCTTCCACCACCAGCCCCTGCTTTTCGCTGATGGCTTTGCTGACAGCCTGCGCCATCAGACGCTGAGGTTCACGAGGTTTAAAACCTTCAATTTTCTGCGCCAAAGCGCCGTCTGTTGCAAAATCGTCTGTCACGCTGTCTCTCTACCTGTACGGATCAGCAGTGATTATGCCAATCCCTTGCCCTGACTACCACCGCCATCTGCCAATCCAACGCATTCAACCTTTGTGATACCCTTAACGCCATCAATGAAAAGTGACTAACAGGAGCACACAACGTATGACCATCGAACGGATCCGGCCTGAGCCACGCATGTCCGATGTGGTAATCCACAACGACACGATTTATTACACCGCAGTGCCGGAAAATCTGGAGGCGAATGCCAAAGATCAGACCGCTGAAACGCTGGCGATCATTGACTCCGTGCTGACTGAAGCCGGTTCAGACAAAAGCAAAATCCTCGATGCCACGCTGTTTCTGGTTCACAAAGAAGATTTCCCGGCCATGAACGAAGCCTGGGATGCGTGGGTATCGCCGGGCAATGCGCCGGTACGCTGCACGGTTCAGGCGAACCTGATGAACCCGAAATACAAGATTGAAATCAAGATCATCGCCGCCCGCTAAGCGCCGATCGTCAGAAATAAAAAAACCTCCGAACTGGAGGTTTTTTTATTTCTGAGCGGTAAATCAGCTGGCAGCGCCCGACACGGCTTCTTTCGCTAATTCAGTAATGCGCGCGTAATCGCCACTTTCCAGCGCGTCTGCAGGCACCAGCCACGAACCGCCAATGCACAGCACGCTTTTCAGCGCCAGATAGTCGCGGTAGTTCTTCGGTGTGATCCCACCGGTCGGGCAGAAACGTACCTGCGGGAACGGCCCGGCGATTGCCTGCAACGCTTTCACGCCACCGTTAGCTTCCGCAGGGAAGAATTTGAACTCACGCAGACCGGCGTCCAGACCCATCATCAGTTCAGACACGGTGCAGATACCTGGGATCAGCGGAATCGACCCGGCGTTGGCAGCTTTCAGCAGCGCATCGGTCAGGCCCGGGCTGATGGCAAACTGCGCACCGGCTTCCGTCACTTCGGCCAGTTGCTGAGGGTTAAGCACGGTCCCCGCACCAATGATCGCTTCCGGCACTTCTTTCGCAATAGCACGGATAGCATCCATCGCACAGGCAGTACGCAAGGTGACTTCCAGCACACGCACGCCGCCAGCAACCAGTGCTTTTGCCAGCGGTACCGCGTGTTCCAGCTTATTGATAACAATCACAGGAACAACCGGCCCTGAGGTCAGAATCTGTTCCGCGCTTGTTTTCCAGTTTTTCATCTTGTTCTCCGTTCATGCCCGCAGGCATCGTTGTGATTGATGGCGCGCCCCTGCCACAGGGTCCGGCAACTTTTTCTGAATGAAAAAATCAGCGGAAACCGACCACACCCGATTGGACAATACTACTATTCCTAACTGCTAAAAGACTTGATGTGTCATAAAAAAACGCTGCATAAGCAGCGTTTTTCTGGTGAAGAGCGTTTACTCGAACTCATTCCAGGAACGGCCATCACGGGTGATCATCGCAACGGACGCCACCGGACCCCATGTCCCCGACTGGTACGGTTTTGGTGCTTCACTTTCCGCAGCCCAGGCATTCATGATGGAGTCGACCCATTTCCAGGCTTCTTCCACTTCATCACGACGCACGAACAACGCCTGGATCCCGCGCATGGTTTCCAGCAGCAGACGCTCATAAGCATCAGCAATATGCTGTTCGTTGAAGGTTTCGGTGAAGCTCAGATCCAGCTTGGTGGTTTGCAGACGGTGTTTGTGCTCCAGACCCGGTACTTTGTTCAGGACTTCGATCTCGATACCTTCATCCGGTTGCAGACGAATGGTCAGCTTGTTCTGCGGCAACTGCTGGTAAGAATCACGGAACAGATTCAGCGCTGGGCTTTTGAAATACACCACCACTTCTGAACATTTGCTCGGCAGACGTTTACCGGTACGCAGATAGAACGGCACGCCCGCCCACTGCCAGTTATCGATATCCACACGGATAGACACGAAGGTTTCGGTGCTGCTGGTTTTTTTCGCGCCTTCTTCTTCCAGATAGCCAGGGACTTTTTTGCCCTGAACAAAACCGGCGGTGTACTGCCCGCGCACGGTGTTTTCACGCACGTTGGACTGATCGATGCGGCGCAGGGAACGCAGCACTTTCACTTTTTCATCACGGATGCGGTCGGTGCTCAGATCGGCCGGTGGAGACATGGCGATCATGGTCAGAATTTGCAGCAAGTGGTTCTGGATCATGTCGCGCATCTGACCCGCGTCATCGAAGTAACCCCAGCGGCCTTCGATACCGACTTCTTCAGCCACGGTAATCTGCACGTGATCGATGGTGCGGTTGTCCCAGTTGCTGGCGAAGAGGTTGTTGGCGAAACGCAGCGCCAGCAGGTTCAGTACCGTTTCTTTACCCAGATAATGGTCGATACGGTAAACCTGAGATTCAGCGAAATATTCCGCCACCTGATCGTTGATAACCTGAGAAGACTCCAGAGAGTGCCCTAATGGTTTTTCCATCACGACGCGCGCAGGCTCTTTGTTCAGCCCGGCTTCACCCAAACCCCGGCAGATAGCGCCGAAGTGACTTGGCGCAATCGCGAAGTAGTTGATGGTGGCGCGGTTCTGCTGGTCAAGCATTTTGCCCAGCACTTTAAAATGCTTCAGATCGTTGACATCAAGGTTACAAAAATCAAGACGGGCACTGAGTTTTTCCCACAGTTCCGGATCAATTTTTTCTTTCATGAAGGTGGTCAGCGCTTCTTTGACCACTTCGGTATAGGCCGCTTTGTCCCATTCCGCACGTCCGACACCGATGATGCGGGTATCAGGGTGAATGTGACCTGCTTTCTCTAACTGATACAGGGAAGGCAACAGTTTACGGCGCGCAAGATCGCCTTTTGCACCGAAAATAACCAGGTCACACGCCTGGGCTGTCTGGGTTACCGCCATGTTCTTCTCCTTAATGCAGGAATACCTTTTATATATCGGGCTGCCAATGCTTAAGCTGCAACCTGAATATCCGGGTACATATTGTAATTTTATTTCAGCAACAATGTACTCTGATTGCCCGTAAGCCGTAAACCTTGATCTGACAGCCCGCTGGCTCCGCGTAAAAACCCTATTTTTATCATCACACTTCGGGATGCCATGAAATCCGGCTGTATCCTGTAATTTTATGACAAAACCGGACGGAATTTACCATACTGAAAGTTAGATCTCGGTCAAACTCTGACAAAAAAAGCCGTTATTTCGCCTGACTGACGCTGCCAACACGTTAATGCGCGTAGTATATTTTCATCAAACAGACAGGATTTCCTCTTTTCAAAGAAATCGTCGAAACCTATGAGTGGCATGCTTATGAATACGTTGGAAAAAATCCAGACTCATCTTGACATTCTGAGCAAGTCAGAACGTAAAGTGGCCGAAGTTATCCTGGCATCACCGAACATTGCTATCCACTCAAGTATCGCCACTCTGGCCCGCATGGCCGATGTCAGTGAACCTACTGTAAACCGTTTTTGCCGTCGCCTCGACACAAAAGGGTTTCCAGATTTTAAATTGCATCTGGCACAAAGTCTGGCGAACGGCACACCTTACGTTAACCGTAACGTTGACGAAGGAGACAGCGTCAGCGCCTATACCAGCAAAATTTTCGAATCCGCCATGGCAAGCCTCGATCAGGTGAAAAACACCCTCGACATCGCCGCCATCAACCGCGCCGTTGATTTACTGACTCAGGCCAAAAAGATTTCCTTCTTTGGGCTGGGCGCATCCGCCGCCGTGGCGCATGATGCCATGAACAAATTCTTCCGCTTCAACATTCCCGTGGTCTACTTCGACGATATCGTCATGCAGCGCATGAGCTGTATGAACTCCAGCGAAGGCGACGTGGTTGTGTTGATTTCGCACACCGGCCGCACCAAAAATCTGGTCGAGCTGGCACAACTGGCGCGTGAAAATGACGCCACCGTGATCGCCATTACGTCTTTTAACACCCCGCTGGCCCATGAGGCTACGCTGGCCCTGCTGCTTGACGTCCCGGAAGACACCGACGTTTACATGCCGATGGTGTCACGTATTGCCCAGCTCACGCTGATTGACGTGCTGGCGACCGGTTTTACACTGCGCCGCGGCACAAAATTCAGAGATAACCTGAAGCGCGTCAAAGAAGCATTGAAGGAATCGCGCTTTGATAAAGGGATCTTAATCCCGGTGCAGCCTGAGTAAATAAACATATCAGTAACAAGTTGCAGATTTAATAGGGAGTCTGGCAGAAAATCTACGCGCAAAGTGCGTTGGCGACGGCCAGACAGGAGGTCAGCGAGTCATACAGGTGACACTCTTTTGTATGACAATTACACCTTAATCCAATGTGGACTCGCTGTTTTTACACATTATCAGGCATCAGTTAACGAACGGAGTAAGTATGTCCAGAAGGCTCAGAAGAACGAAGATCGTTACCACACTCGGTCCCGCTACCGACCGCGATAACAACCTTGAGAAAATCATTGCCGCCGGCGCAAACGTCGTGCGTATGAACTTCTCGCATGGAACGGCTGAAGATCACATCCTGCGCGCCAACAAAGTGCGTGAGATTGCCGCCCGCCTTGGCCGCCACGTGGCGATCCTCGGTGACCTGCAAGGCCCTAAAATCCGCGTATCCACCTTTAAGGAAGGCAAAGTCTTCCTCAACATCGGTGACAAATTCCTGCTTGATGCCAACATGAGCAAAGGCGAAGGCGACAAAGAGAAAGTCGGCATCGACTATAAAGGTCTGCCTGCTGACGTCGTGCCCGGCGATATCCTGCTGCTCGATGATGGCCGCGTACAGCTGAAAGTGCTCGAAGTTCAGGGCATGAAAGTGTTCACCGAAGTGACCGTTGGCGGCCCGCTGTCCAACAACAAAGGCATCAACAAACTGGGCGGGGGTCTTTCCGCAGAAGCCCTGACCGAGAAAGATAAAGCAGACATCATTACAGCCGCGAAAATGGACGTCGATTTCCTGGCGGTTTCCTTCCCGCGTACCGGTGAAGACCTCAACTATGCCCGCCGTCTGGCGCGCGCCGCAGGCTGTAATGCACAAATCGTCTCGAAAGTGGAACGCGCGGAAGCCGTTGCCAGCGACGCGGCGATGGATGACATCATTCTGGCGTCTGACGTCGTGATGGTCGCGCGTGGTGATTTGGGTGTGGAAATCGGTGACCCGGAACTGGTCGGAATTCAGAAGAAACTGATCCGCCGCGCCCGTCAGCTGAACCGTGCGGTGATCACCGCCACGCAGATGATGGAATCGATGATTACCAACCCGATGCCAACCCGTGCGGAAGTCATGGACGTGGCGAACGCCGTGCTCGACGGCACCGACGCCGTGATGCTGTCAGCGGAAACCGCCGCCGGTCAGTACCCGTCTGAAACCGTCGCGGCGATGGCGCGCGTGTGTCTGGGTGCGGAAAAAATCCCAAGCATCAACGTTTCCAAGCACCGTCTGGACGTGGAATTCGATAACACCGAAGAAGCCATCGCCATGTCCGCCATGTATGCGGCCAACCACCTGAAAGGCGTGACGGCGATTATCTCGATGACGGAATCGGGGCGTACCGCGCTGATGCTGTCGCGTATCAGTTCCGGCCTGCCTATTTTTGCCATGTCCCGCCACGAGCATACGCTGAACCTGACCGCGATTTACCGTGGTGTCACACCGGTGTTCTTCGACAGCCAAAACGACGGCGTGGCGGCCGCTCAGGACGCCGTGAATCTGCTGCGTGATAAAGGCTACCTGCTTTCCGGTGATCTGGTGATCATCACTCAGGGCGACGTCATGAGCACCATCGGCACCACTAACACCAGCCGCGTACTTCGTGTGGAATAAACACAAAGCCAGCAAATAAAACTGTAATAAAATATTATTTAAGCCGGCTGAAAAGCCGGTTTTTTTATTTCAGCCAAAAACAAGCCGTTCCCCTGTTTTTAATGAGGCCATCTGAAGGGATGAGCTGATCATTATTTTGCCATTCCGGTGTCATATTGATGAGGTTTTTATCCCTGCGTGGATCCGCTCCGCTTTATTACCCCTTCGCTTATTACGTCTAAATATAACCTTTTGCCTTCTCAGGCTGCCGTCTGAATGTCTAAAAATGAATAAAAAATACAGATTACTCCGCTGGGATTATCAGTAATTTGATTCATCACCGGCCAGTTATGTGATGTTCGTCACATAAAAACATGAAATACGCCGGTATGTGATAAATGTTCAATGCCAACGTTGAATGATAATGATTTGCATTTATAATGATTCGCATTCGTTAAATCCTTGTATAAATCCGCACTAAGGAAATCATACAAGAGAAAACACTGTAGATTTTTGTTAAATCAGACTTTAAAAGCACACTCTTTGCAGGCGTGGCCACCGGCCCTGCCCGCAGACGCACACGTTCAAAACATGATCCCTGTAAATTCCGGGCGGACGCCCCACGCCCGCAGCGGAATAAATGCCACACAAACAAGGTGCCAAAATGAGCCAGATGAATAATTGGGAATTAATGCAAACACCTGCCGAAATGCAGACCCAAATAAGCAAAAATCAGGGCTATATTTTCAATCAAAATAGCACGCCGGAATGGCAGGCGCAGATCGAGCAAGGCATTGCGTTAATTAAATCTCACATAAACCATACGGAAAAACCTTTTTCCGGCGTGTCGCCCGCTGAATTAGCTGAGCAGTTTCGTCATATTGATTTAACCAAACCTTTAGCCGGAACCCGGCTGGCGCTGGAAGAACTGGATGATTTATATCTCCAGCATGCCGTCTATTTTCATCACCCAAAATACCTTGCTCACCTCAACTGCCCGACGGTGGTTCCCTCTCAGCTGGCGGAGTTATTTATCAGCGCGATCAACTCCTCCGTCGATACCTGGGATCAGAGCGCAGGCGGGACGTTGATTGAGCAGAAGGTGATCGACTGGACGCTGGCGCGCATCGGTTTCGGCGCGCAGTCGGACGGCATTTTCACCAGCGGCGGCACTCAGTCCAACCTCATGGCGATGCTGCTGGCACGCGACAGCTACTGCAAGCGCACCCGCCCGCAGCACAGCATCAAGCATCAGGGGCTGCCACCGGAAGCGAACCGCTGGCGCATCTTCAGCTCTCAGGTCAGCCACTTCAGTATTCAAAAATCCGCCGCCCTGCTCGGCCTGGGCTATGACGCCGTGGTGCCGGTCGCCTGTGACAGTGCGTTTCGCATGGACATCGGTGCGCTGAAAACCGAAATTGATCGCTGCCATGCCGAAGGCCTGATCCCGATTGCGATTGTTGCCACCGCTGGCACCACCGACTTTGGCAGCATTGATCCGCTGAATGAGATTGCAGAGATCTGCCGTAAAGAAAAAATCTGGATGCACGCCGATGCCGCGTACGGTTGCGGATTGCTGGTGTCGCCGCAGCATCGTCAGCGCATCGAAGGCATTCATCTGGCCGATTCGGTTACCGTGGATTATCACAAATCCTTCTTCCAGCCGGTCAGTTGCAGCGCGTTTCTGGTCAGCGACCACAGCCATCTGGAGCACGTTACCCACCATGCGGAATACCTCAATCCGCTGAGCGCCAAGCTGGAGGGCACGCCAAATCTGGTGAACAAAAGTATTCAGACCACCAAACGTTTTGATGCCCTGAAAATGTGGCTGACGCTGCGCGTCATGGGCCAGCAGGCGCTGGGTGAGTCCTTCGACGTGTTGCTGCAACGTGCCACCGAAACCCATCAGATGATGGAAAACAACCCGAATATCGAGGTGCTGCATAAGCCCGAACTGAGCACGCTGGTGTTCCGCTTTGTTCCGCGCCTGTCCATGAGCCATGAACAGATTGATGCGATCAATGCCGACATCCGCAAAGCGATTTTCCGCGACGGCAGCGCGGTGATTGCCGGCACGAAAGTCCATCAGCGCCAGTACCTGAAGTTCACCCTGCTCAACCCGATGACCACCACGGAAGACATCGCCGATGTGCTCGGCCTCATCACGCATTACGGCAAAGAACTGACTGCCGCCGCGCTGAGCGCCGCTAAAAACCGGTAACAGGAGCTGTACTATGAACATCAACCCGACCACACAAACTTATGATTTCATCGCCATCGGCATCGGCCCGTTCAACCTCGGGCTGGCCTGTCTGACCGAGCCGGTGGACGCGCTGAACGGCCTGTTCTTAGACCAGAATGACGGCTTTGACTGGCACACCGGCATGATGCTTGAAAGTGCCCATTTGCAGACCCCGTTTATGGCGGATTTAGTGACCCTGGCCGATCCGACCAGCCGTTACAGCTTCCTGAATTACCTGAAGCAGCAAGGCAAGTTGTACTCTTTTTACATCCGTGAAAACTTCTTCATGATGCGCAAAGAGTTCAATCAATACTGCCAGTGGGCATGCGAACAGCTTACCAGCCTGCAATTTTCCACCCGTGTGGAACTGGTGACCTGGGATGCCGCGCTGGAGTGCTATCTGGTTCACGCGCGATCCACCAAAAGCGGTGATCAGCAGGTTTACCGCGCCAGACGTCTGGTGCTCGGCACCGGCCCCTCGCCGTGGATGCCCGCCTGCGCCCGTCAGGCCGGTGACAACGTGCATCATTCCTCGGCTTACCTGCCAAATAAAGAGCAGGTGCAAAACGCCAAATCCATCACCGTGGTCGGCAGCGGCCAGAGCGCGGGGGAGATTTATTACGACCTGCTCTCAGATATCGAAAAGTACGATTACCATCTGACCTGGGTGACCCGCGCCCCCCGTTTCTACCCGCTGGAATACAGCAAACTGACGCTGGAAATGACCTCGCCGGAGTACATCGATTATTTCCATGAGCTGCCGATGAGCAAACGTGACCAGCTCAACCGCGAACAAAAAGGGTTGTACAAAGGCATCAACGCCAGCCTGATCAACGATATCTACGATCTGATGTACACCAAGCGCCTCGACGGACCGCTGAAGGTCGATATGTACACACACTCCGAGCTGACGGATCTCACCCGCAACCGCAACGGCACCCTTGAAATGCATCTGTTGCACCATGAACAGCAGCAGGAATATCGCCACAAAACCGAATCGGTGATCCTCGCCACCGGTTACAGCTATCAGCCGCCGCAGTTTATCGAAGGGATCCACAACCGCATCCGCTGGGATGAAGCCGGACGCTACGCCGTCAACCGTAACTACAGCATTGATGCGCACAACCAGATTTTCGTGCAAAACGCCGAGCTGCATACCCACGGTTTCGTCACGCCGGATCTGGGTATGGCGTGCTACCGCAACAGCACCATCATCCGCGAAATGCTCGGCAAAGAAGTCTACACAGTGGAAAAATCCATCGCCTTCCAGACTTTCTGCGCCCGCAGTCTGGCAGACAAATAAGGAGATCAGGACATGTTTGATACTACCCCAGCCAGCCTATTTTCCTGCCCGCGTGAAGCCGGATTGCTGACCCTGCGCCCGCTGCATCTGGCGCAGGACGCCCCGGTGTTGCACGGATGGATGACCCGTCCCTACGCCCATTTCTGGGGAATGCAGAACAGCAGCGTCGCGGAAGTTGAGGCGTTTTACCGTGACCTGACCGCCGGAAAACCCCATGCGGCGCTGATGGGCGAGATTGACGGCCAGCCGCGCTTTTTAATCGAATGCTATCCGGTGCAGGATGATCCGCTGCGTGAACATTATGACGTCCAGCCGGGCGACATCGGCATGCACATTTTGCTTTCACCGGCAGAAAAACCGCTGCCCGGTTTCAGCTGGCAGGTGTTTTCCGCGGTAATGGAATACCTGTTCAGCCTGCCCGACGTCAGACGCGTGGTGGTCGAGCCAGACGTGCGCAACGAGAAGATCCACACCCTGAATAAACGTGCCGGTTTCCGTTATCAGAAACAGGTTCAACTGACACACAAAACGGCCTGGCTGGCATTTTGCCAGCGTGAAGATTTTTTGCAGGCCAGCCAGAAGGAAAACACCCACATGACATCTGATCACTTGCAATCCGGCCAGCACCTGCAACCTGAGATCTGGTCCAGGGCTAACGCCCTGCTGTTGCGTAAATGCCTGTCCGAACTGACCCATGAACGCCTGCTCGCCCCTGAAGCATTGCAGTCCGACGGCGTCTGGACCGCTTACCGGCTGGCCGTTCCGGCATCTGAGGTGGAATACCGATTCCGCGCACGCCAGTTGCCTCTCAACGACTGGATGATCGATCTCGACAGCATTCAGCGTCTGGACAACTTCACCGCGCAGCCGCTTGATGCCCTGAAATTCATCATTGAATTTGCCGATCAAATTGGCATCTCGCAGGCCATGCTGCCGACCTATATGGAAGAAATCAGCAGCACGCTTTACAGCAGCGCCTACAAACTGGCGAACAATCACACCACCGCCAGACAACTGACAGAAGCCGATTTCCAGACCGTGGAAACCAGCATGACGGAAGGTCATCCAAGCTTTATTGCCAACAATGGCCGCATCGGTTTTGATGCCGGTGATTATGTGCGTTATGCCCCTGAGGCCGCGAATCCGCTGAAATTAGTGTGGGTGGCGGTACATCACGACAAAGCGCATTTCGCCAGTACGGAGAATTTACCGTATGAAAAACTGATCGCCGAAGAGCTGGGCGACGCGCAAATTTGTGCGTTCACGCAAAAGCTGGTGGATATCGGCGTCGATCCGAAAAACTACTACTTCATGCCGGTGCACCCGTGGCAGTGGCAGAATAAATTACTCACCGTTTTCGCCCCGGACATCGCCCGTCAGTTCCTGATTTTCCTCGGCGAAGGTGAAGATCAGTATCTGGCACAGCAGTCGATCCGTACTTTCTTCAACGCCAGCCAGCCGCGTCACCGTTATGTGAAAACGGCGCTGTCCATTCTGAACATGGGCTTTATGCGCGGGCTTTCGCCTTATTACATGGCGACCACACCGGGCATTAATGAATGGCTGGCGGAGCTGGTGGAAAACGATACCTATCTGCAGTCCACCGGCTTCAAAATTTTACAGGAAGTGGCGTCCCTCGGTTATCACAACCATTACTTCGAAGAGGCCATCAAAGGCGACAGCGCCTACAAGAAAATGTTTGCGGCCTTGTGGCGTGAAAACCCGGTGGCGCAGTTGCAACCTAATCAGCGCCTGATGACCATGGCCGCGTTGCTGCATACCGATAAACATTGCGATGCGCTGATTGTTGAGATGATTAAATCCTCCGGTCTGGGCACCAGCGACTGGCTCAAGCGCTACATGCATGCGTATCTCAGCCCGCTGCTGCACTGCTTCTACCAGTACGATTTGGTGTTTATGCCGCACGGCGAAAACCTGATCCTGCGTTTTGAAAACAACATCCCGGTGAATGCGTTCATGAAGGATATTGCTGAAGAAATTGCAGTGATGAATCCGCATGCCAGTCTGCCGGAAAAAGCCAAACGTCTGGCAGTGGATGTCCCGGAAGAGCTGAAAATCCTGTCAATTTTCACCGACGTTTTCGCCGGGGTATTCCGCTTTATCGCCCGTATTCTGGAAGAGCATGGTGACTATCCTGCCGGACAATTCTGGCAGGTGGTGGCGGAAGTGGTGCGCGATTATCAGATTCAGTATCCCGAGCTGGCCGAAAAATTTGCCCGCTATGACATGTTCGGTCCGGAGTTCACCCACTCCTGTCTGAACCGTCTGCAACTGGCGAATAATCAGCAAATGATCAACCTGTCCGATCCGGCACAAAACCTGAAATTCGCCGGTACGCTGGAGAACCCGATCGCAGCCTACGCCAACAAATACTAAACACAGATTTATTTGGTGCGTTTTTAGCGCGGCCTGAGAGGGCCGCGCTTTTCTGATTTTACGTCGTGGAGAATGATTGTTATGTCGTCCGTTTCCGACCCTGCCTCAGGGCTGAATGTTCGCCGGTGGCTCTTCCCGCTGTCACTGGTGGTGTTCGAATTTGCCACCTACATCGCCCACGATATGATCCAGCCGGGCATGTTGCAGGTGATCAGCGATTTCAGCGCCAGCGCTGACTGGGTGTCCACGTCACTGACCGCCTACCTGTGCGGCGGTATTTTACTGCAATGGCTGCTCGGCCCGCTATCCGACCGGCTTGGCCGCAGGCCGGTATTGCTCACCGGCGTGGCCTTTTTCACCCTGACCTGTTTTCTGACTGTCTTCACGCAAAGTATCGAACAGTTCATTCTGATGCGATTTTTGCAGGGGATGAGTCTGTGCTTTATCGGCGCCGTCGGGTATGCCGCGATTCAGGAAGCGTTTGATGAAACGCTGAGCGTAAAACTGATGGCACTGATGGCAAACATCACGCTTATCGCCCCGCTGCTCGGGCCGCTGGCCGGTGCGGCGTTCATCCATTACGCGCCCTGGAAAATGATGTTTGCCCTGTTCTCGCTGGTGTCGGCACTCTCATTTTGGGGGTTGTGGCGCAGCATGCCTGAAACAGCGACGGGCCGTGATGGCCGCTTTTCAATGCGCCGCCTGCTGGCTGATTATCGCGAAGTGCTGAGTAATAAAGGCGTGATCCTTGGGTCGCTGTCCATCGGGCTTATCACCCTGCCGCTGCTGGCATGGGTCGCGCAGTCGCCGGTGTGGCTGATTCAGGATGCCGGAATGACACCGCTGCAATACGGCGGGTTGCAGGTGCCGGTGTTCACCGGGCTCATCATTGGCAACATTGCACTGAACAAACTCAGCGGCAACGTTAACATTCGTACCCCCATCTGGCTCGGCCTGATCCCGATAACGCTGGGGCTGGCGATCGCCGCCGGTGCAGCCCTGTTCATGGCCCACGCGTGGCAATGGATTATCACCGGGCTTGGGCTGTACGCGCTGGGTACCGGACTGGTGAATGCCGGACTTTACCGGCTGACACTATTTTCCAGCCCGACCGGAAAAGGCACCGTGGCGGCGGCGCTCGGGCTTATCACCATTGTGGTGTTTGCTGCGGGTATCGAAGTGGCGAAAAAACTCTATTTCGCCCAGGGTAGCGGCATCTTTATGCTGGCGGGTTTGGTAGCCGGTCTGGCCGGAGCGGTGCTGATTGCTGCGTTTTTGTCGAAAACGCAAAAAAGCTGACCTGCGCACCAGGATTGCCTAAAAAGCAAAAGGCTGAGGTTTGACACTCAGCCTTTTTATTTTTCTTTCACCGTTATTTTTTCGGGAAAAGCTCTTTGCGGGAATAAGGTTCCGGCTCGCCCGGTTTGCGGGTTTTTAGCAGTTTGAGGATCCAGGTGTATTGCTCAGGATTCGGCCCCACCAGCAATTCCACTTCTTCATTCATCCGGCGCGCAATGGTGACGTCATCGGCGGTGGCCAGATCGTCCATCGGCGGGCGCACAAAGATATCAAGCCGTTGCTCGTGGCCGTTATACACCGGGAACAGCGGCACGATAGCCGCGCGACACACTTTCATCAGCCGGCCGACGGCGGGCAGCGTTGCTTTATAGGTCGCAAAGAAATCGACAAACTCGCTGTGCTCCGCACCGTGATCCTGATCGGGCAGATAGTAGCCCCAGTATCCCTGTCGCACTGAACTGATGAAGGGTTTGATGCCGTCGTTGCGGGCGTGCATTCTGCCGCCAAAACGACGGCGCACGGTATTCCATAAATAGTCGGTCAGCGGATTTTTTTGATTGTGGAACATGGCCGCCATCGGCTGACCACTTGCCGCCATCAGCATCGCCGGGATATCCACGGCCCAGCCATGGGGCACCAGGAAAATCACGTTTTTGCCCTCGGCCTGCATCTGGTCGATGATTTCTTTACCGTGCCAGTGAACGCGATCCATGATTTTTTTCGGGTCACGCAGCGCCAGCTCAGCCATCATCACCATCGACTGCGGTGCGGCGGCAAACATTTCATCAATGATGTGTTCACGCTCGGCTTCCGGTGTGTCTGGCAGGCAATACAACAGGTTGATTTGCGCACGGCGGCGCGCACCTTTGGCGAATTTCCCGGCCAGGCGGCCAAGACTGCCTAAAATCGGATCACGTATTTTGGCAGGCACATATGCCATACCGGCCATCGCACCGACGCCCAGCCAGACGCCCCAGTAACGCGGATGGTAAAAGGCTTTCTGAAATTGCGGAATAAATTCAACAGGCGTTCGTTTTTCTTTTTCTGGCTGCATACTCAGGCTCTTATGACAAATTCTGGCTTAATGATAAGTGCAGTGATTTATTTTGCAATAAATCACTGCACGTCAGCATGTAGCACGGGGGCAGGATCCTGAATAATCAGTCCAGCTTGAGTTGCGGCACGACTTCGCGAACGGTGGCCAGATAGGTACTGCGATCTTTGCCGGTCAGCCCTTCGGTACGAGGCAGTTTGGCGGTCAGGGGATTGACGGCCAGCTGGTTGATCCACATTTCAAAATGCAAATGCGGACCGGTAGAACGTCCGGTGTTACCTGAAAGCGCAATGCGATCGCCACGTTTCACTTTCTGGCCCGGTTTGACCAGCAACTTACGCAGATGCATGTAACGGGTCATGTACTGACGGCCATGGCGGATCGCCACATAGTTACCGGCCGCCCCACCATTTTTGGCCACAACCACTTCGCCATCACCGACGGCCAGCACCGGCGTTCCCACCGGCACGGCGAAATCGACGCCACGGTGCGGTGCCACACGGCCAGTCACCGGATTCAGACGACGTGGATTGAAGTTAGATGACACACGATATTGCTTACCGGTCGGGAAACGCAGGAAGCCTTTTGCCAGGCCGCTGCCGGTACGATCGTAGAACTTACCGTCTTCCGCACGTACCGCGTAGTAATCTTTACCGCCGGTGCGCATATGAACCGCCTGCAGCTGGCTCTGTTCATTTTTACCGTTCAGCACTTCGTGAGACATCAGAACGGCGAAATCATCACCTTTCTGTAATTTACGGAAATCGAGCTGCCATTGCAGGGCTTTAATCACGGCGCTGACTTCAGAACTGCTCAGCCCTGCGGCTTTGGCGCTGGTGACAAAACTGCCGTTCAGCCGCCCCTTGATGACGCTGTCTTTCCAGTCGCCCTGCAGGGTTTCGAGGGAAGATTTAAAGCCGTTACCTGTGCGGTCAAAGGTGTAGGTTTCGCGGCGGGATTTCTCCCACGTCAGGCGCTGTAAGTCGCCGGCGTCATTGAGGGTCCAGGAGATTTGCTGACCAATTTTCAGGTTACGCAAATCCCGGTTGGCGTCGGATAATGCCGCGATCTCGGACATATCAATGCCGTACTGATTCAGGATGCTGCTGAGGGTATCACCGGTGGACACCACATATTCATGCACGCCCGCTTCGTTGACGATTTTATCGTCGAGATCATCCTGTGGGATGTCATCGTCAGCGGGTGAAGTTTGATCGATAGGCTCACTGGCTTCGGGAAGCAGCGAACGCAACTGTTCGTGGTCGAGGGCGATACTTTTAACAATAGGTCGGGTATCTGAGAGGTCGTTATCCGGGTGATAGGCTAACGGCCTCCAGACGGCAACGGCCAGTGTGACAACGGTAAGCGACCCCAGCATGATGCGGTGGGGCCGGGGAAGGTTGCTATACGCCATAGCGATAGATCGGGCGATCAGCTGCACTTAATTCTGTCCTTTTAGCTTACTTCAGGCAGCTCAGGTATTGGTTCGTCAGCTGTGACAGGAAGTTCACGTAGCTGTCCGCACCCAATGCAACGCCGCTCCCCAGCGGATCCAATGTGCCCATACGCACTGTTGTCCCCTGGGCAACAGCCGATATGACGGCTGGCCTGAATTGTGGCTCAGCAAAAACGCATGTCGCTTTTTGCTCAACCAACTGAGTTCGAATGAGATGTAAACGCTGTGCGCCGGGTTGAATTTCGGGATTGATCGTAAAGTGACCAAGTGGCGAAAGGCCGAAGTGTTTTTCAAAGTAGCCATAAGCATCGTGAAAAACAAAATATCCCTTACCCTGCACAGGCTGCAGCATAGTACCAATATTTTTGTCAGTTTTTGTCAGGCTTTCCTCAAAACGTGACAAGTTTGCATCTAATTGTTGCTTTTTCTGCGGCATGAGTTCGAGAAGTTTGTTATGGATCACAATCGCCGTCTCGCGAGCTATCTCCGGAGACAGCCAGACGTGCATGTTGTATTCACCGTGATGATGTTCTTCATCGTCATGCCCGGTGCCGTGATCGTGGTCATGTTCGTCATCATCCGTGCCTTTCATCAGCAACGGTTTTACCGCCGCCAGCGTGGCAATTTCGACCTGACGGTTCGCCGATAACTGCGCGGCAGGCTTGGTCATAAAAGCTTCCATTTCCGGCCCGACCCACACCACCAGATCCGCACTGCGAATGCGCTGAATGTCAGAAGGACGCAGCGCAAAATCGTGCGGCGATGCGCCATCCGGCAGCAGCACTTCCGTTGGCGTCACACCTTCCGCAATGGCTGAAGCGATAAAACCCAGTGGACGAACAGACGCCAGAACGGCGGCCTGCGCGCTGAAAGCCGCGGTGGAACTGAGGATTGCGGCAGCCAGGAACATCCGTTTAACGCTTTTTTTCTGTATCATGCGGGGTGAACTCATCTTCATGTTGGGGGAAAACTGGTTATTTTTCGCGAAACGCAATATTATAACATCCGATTTGTTCTGCAAGACCCAATGACATGCCCACATTAGCAACGCTTAAAAATATTTCGGTCACTTTCGGTTCCCGCCGCGTGCTGTCTAACATCTCGCTGGCGTTACAACCGGGAAAAATCCTCACCCTCCTTGGCCCGAACGGCGCAGGGAAATCGACGTTAGTGCGCGTCGTGCTTGGCCTGATTGCGCCAACCGAGGGCACCATGACCTGCGAACCCAACCTGCGCATCGGTTACGTTCCGCAAAAAATTCACCTTGATCCCACCATGCCGCTGACCGTCAGCCGCTTTATGCGTCTGAAGCCCGGCGTTAAAAAAGCCGACATTTTGCCTGCGCTGAAACGCGTCCAGGCGGCGCACCTGCTGGAACAGCCGATGCAAAAACTGTCCGGCGGTGAGAATCAGCGTGTATTACTGGCGCGGGCATTAATGAACAGCCCGCAGTTGCTGGTGCTGGATGAACCGACTCAGGGCGTTGACGTCAACGGTCAGCTGGCGCTTTATAACCTGATCGACAGCCTGCGCTGCGAGCTGGGTTGCGCCGTGCTGATGGTGTCGCATGATCTGCATCTGGTGATGGCGAAAACGGACGAAGTGCTGTGCCTCAATCAGCACATTTGCTGCTCCGGCTCCCCGGAAGTGGTGTCCACACACCCTGAATTTATTGCCATGTTCGGTAACCGCGGTGCGGAACAACTGGCGATTTACCGCCATAATCACAACCATCGTCACGATTTGAAGGGAAAAGTCATTTTACGCAACAGCGGAGGTCGTGACGCATGATCGCTCTATTATTACCCGGCTGGCTGGCGGGTGTGTTGCTGGCGATTGCCGCCGGTCCGCTGGGCTCTTTCGTGGTCTGGCGCAGGATGTCCTATTTTGGCGACACGCTGGCGCATGCGTCTTTACTCGGCGTGGCGTTTGGCCTGCTGCTCAATATTAATCCGTTTTACACCGTGATTGCCGTGACCTTACTGCTGGCGCTGGTGCTGGTTGTGCTCGAACGTAAACCGCATCTGGCGGTGGATACCCTGCTCGGCATTATGGCGCACAGCGCGTTGTCACTCGGTCTGGTGGTTGTCAGCCTGATGTCCGGCGTTCGCGTGGATCTGATGGCGTATCTTTTCGGGGATTTGCTGTCCGTCACTTACAGCGATATCTGGATGATCGGCTGCGGTGTGGCGGTGGTGATCGCCGTGCTGTGCTGGCAATGGCGCTCGTTACTGTCGATGACCATCAGCCCGGAACTGGCGCACGTCGATGGCGTCAATCTGCAACGCTCGCGGGTGATTCTGATGCTGGTGACGGCGCTGACGATAGGCCTGGCGATGAAATTCGTCGGTGCGCTGATCATCACCTCACTGCTGATCATCCCTGCCGCCACGGCCCGCCGCTTTGCCAAAACGCCGGAACAGATGGCGTCAGTGGCGGTGGCTATCGGGATTGTGGCGGTCACGGCCGGTCTGGCACTTTCGGCATTTTACGATACACCGGCCGGTCCTTCGGTGGTGCTTTCAGCAGCCGTGCTGTTCATGTTCAGTCTCGGCAAAAAGCAGACGGCCTGAGTCAAACCGGTAAAATAAAAACGGACGCCACTGAGCGTCCGTTTTTATTTATCCCGCAAGTATTTCTGCGGCGATCACTCCTGTTCTTGCGCGGCCTCCCGCCTCGCCTGCCGCCAGTGCATCACCGGCGAAACCGTTAAGCCGTGGATCACCACGCTGGCGACAATGACCGTGAACGCGATATTGGTCATGTAACTGGCTTCTGCGCCCTTCAGCCCGTGGGTATAAGCGTAAGCAATGTAGTTCATGCTGCCTATCCCGCGAATGCCAAACCAGCCGATCATCAGCCGCCGCCCGCGCGGCACGCGCACGCCGAGAGTCGTGATGTACACCGACAACGGACGAATGACGATAAACAGCAGCGCTGCGAAGACAAGCCCCATCGGTTCCCAATGTTCAGCAAGCGTGATGCCCAGCACCGTGACAATCCCGGCTGCGAACAATCTTTCAATGGTGTCACCAAACGAGAGCGCGTCTCCGACCATCAGACCGATAGAATTGGCAGGCCGTTCCGCCGACATGGAATGCCGCTGATGCGGATTGACCAGCCCTTCTGCCGGCGGCGGGCGCGTGCCTTCGGTGAGATCTTCCGGCGGATTAAGCGTCCAGACACGTAACTCCGCACTGCGTAACCCGACGCCTGCCGCAAACGCTGCCAGAAAACCAGAGGCATCGACACTTTGCGCGACGGCATAACTCAGTGCGATCAACGCGAGCGCCAGAAAATCACTCGGCGCCACCGAACGCTGACGGCTGTGGAAACGCGTCGCACTCAGCCCGACCAGCCGTCCCATCGCGTAACCAATCGCCAGCCCGCCCATCAGTGCCCAGACCACATCCCGCCAGGCCCAGTCCCACAGTGCCGCCGATGACAGGCCGTCTTGCGCGGTAAACAGCATCAGTGCCAGCATCAGAATGGGTAACGCAGAACCGTCGTTCATCCCCGCTTCGCTGGACAGCGCCACGCGCAATCCGTCGTCGTCATTGGCATCATTCACCGCAATCATGCTCGCCAGTACCGGATCGGTCGGCGCAATGATCGCCCCCAGCGCCAGAGCCAGCGGCCAGGAAATCCCTGCCAGATAGTGGGCCAGCGCGGTAACACTCAGCACCGTCAGCAACATCGCCGGAAATGCCAGCAGCACACCGACCCGCCAGCTCTGAGAGCGGAACGGCAAACGCAATTTCAGGCCGGTAATAAACAGCGAAGCCGCCATGGCGATTTCGGTAAAGCGTGCGGTGAGCGTCGAGTATTCCACCAGGTCAACGTGTAATAAGTCCAATACCCAGGGGCCGCAGATGATGCCTGCTGCCAGATACACCCCAAAGGTGGTCACAGGCGCACGCGAAATCCAGCCTGATGCCAGTGACATAACCAGCAGCAGTCCGCCGACCGCCGCAGTCCATTCTAAAAAACCCATGTAAGCTCCCTGAAATTAACATCTTTTAAGCGTAGTACATCGTCAGCCGGGGTGTGACGCCGGGCACAAAAGGCGCGGCGGGATCGGCGGGTGTACGCTAAAATATGTTTTTCATTCCTGCAAAAAGGTTCATAAAAAATGATTAAATACAGTGTGCTATACCCAAATGTCAAAAACGGAACCTTTGATCATGAGTACTACCGCAATGTGCATTTACCGCTGATCAAAGAAAAGATGGGCGCGTATTGCCACTCCTATGCCATCGACAAGATCCAGGATGGCGCTCCGGCAGATACGCCATTTATCGCGGCCTGCCACATTTACTGCCGCTCGATGGAAGATTTTGAGAAAGGTATGAAGGATCACGCTGAGGAGTTTGTGGCGGATGTGGCCAACTTCACCAATATCGAACCGGTTAAGATGATCTTCGACGTGGTGGTTTAACACATCGGACGATAAAAAAGGCGATTACTCCGTGGCCCTGAACGGGTTAATCGCCTGATTTAGGGTGTCTCTGACAACGTCGTGAAGTCAGATTCAACATCTATTTCGTGAGTAATTTTTTAATCGGCGCACTCGGTTCCCGCCTGATGGTATGCAAAAACATCTGTGCTTTATCATTGGCCGCGTAATCCGCTGTCACACCAAAATCCTGCACCATTGCCCACTTCTCAAACAGCACTTCATCACTCTCGCGCATAAACCAAAGTATTCTCACTGCCGTCACGGCCACCTGTGGGATTTGGGTAACAGTTCCGTTAATCCACTTATTCAGGGTGCTGCGAGGCAGTCCAAGCAGAATACACAACGCGGGCTGATCTATTCCGAGCCGCTGGACATAGTCCAGGAATTCTTTTGCGTTATCTGCCATTCACTTATCTCCAGTTCTTATAACCCTGCGCATTGTACAGGAATCTCGTAGAGATTTCATGCCGTCGCTAATCGCTACGAAAAATCCTAGTTTTTACCCTCTCAGACACAACAAAAAGCGCCCAATAGCGACAAATACACGCGCTACATGAAACATATTCATGTAGCGCTATAAGTTTACGTTTCTTGACATAAGTCAAATGCATGGTGAATGTGTGAAGAAAGTCACATTCACGGCATGTATGATTTTCATAGGGAGACAAGAAGAGCGTTCTGATAATGCTTCTTATTTGTCGCTATCAGATACTTATTTCAATGTCGGAAAAAACTTATGAATTCCCATGTTACAGAGCGCAACACTCAAATCATCGCTGCCTACACAGCGGGGAACCGTAATAAATCAGAATTGGCACGCTATTTTGGTGTATCCGCAACAACAGTCCGGCGTGTGCTGGCAGGTGTTGTGATGACGATGACGGCGACCTCTGCAGCACATGCTGATTTGTTGAAAGACTACACCGATATGGGGTTTTCAAATTTCACAGCGAAGTGGGTAAACATGACCGCCAGTGAACAGGCCACTATGCGGGAAGCGCTTCGTAGCGAAGGCCATGAAAATCTCTTAATAGATCTTGGGGATAAATTAAACCAGTCAGCGCCGGAAATCATTCAGCCAGCACCACCGCAGGCCACGCCTCACACTCAGACCATCACGCCGACCCTGACCGCACAGCTGACGCCGCAGGCCACTCCGCAGGCTACGCCGCAAAAAATGGCCGTCGCACCAACCCTGACCGCGCAGCTGACGCCGCAGGCAACCCCGCAGGCCACGCCGCAAAAACTGCCCGTTGCGCCAACCCTGACCGCGCAGCTGACGCCGCAGGCAACCCCGCAGGCCACGCCGCAAAAACTGGCCGTCGCGCCGACCCTGACCGCGCAGCTGACGCCGCAGGCAACCCCGCAGGCCACGCCGCAAAAAATGGCCGTCGCACCGACCCTGACCGCGCAGTTGACGCCGCAGGCGACTCCGCAGGCTACGCCGCAAAAACTGCCCGTCGCACCAACCCTGACCGCGCAGCTGACGCCGCAGGCAACCCCGCAGGCCACGCCGCAAAAACTGCCCGTCGCACCGACCCTGACCGCGCAGCTGACGCCGCAGGCAACTCCACAGGCTACGCCGCAAAAACTGCCCGTCGCACCAACCCTGACCGCGCAGCTGACGCCGCAGGCAACCCCGCAGGCTACGCCGCAAAAATTGGCCGTAACGCCGACCCTGACCGCGCAGCTGACGCCGCAGGCAACCCCGCAGGCCACGCCGCAAAAAATGGCCGTCGCACCGACCCTGACCGCGCAGTTGACGCCGCAGGCAACCCCGCAGGCCACGCCGCAAAAAATGGCCGTCGCACCGACCCTGACCGCGCAGTTGACGCCGCAGGCCACTCCGCAGGCTACGCCGCAAAAACTGCCCGTCGCACCGACCCTGAGCGCGCAGCTGACGCCGCAGGCAACCCCGCAGGCCACGCCGCAAAAACTGGCCGTCGCGCCGACCCTGACCGCACAGCTGACGCCGCAGGCAACCCCGCAGGCTACGCCGCAAAAAATGGCCGTCGCACCGACCCTGACCGCGCAGCTGACGCCGCAGGCAACTCCGCAGGCTACGCCGCAAAAAATGGCCGTCGCACCGACCCTGACCGCGCAGCTGACGCCGCAGGCAACCCCGCAGGCCACGCCGCAAAAACTTCCTGTTGCACCAACGTTGACCGCGCAGCTGACGCCGCAGGCAACTCCGCAGGCTACGCCGCAAAAACTGGCAGTCGCACCAACCCTGACCGCGCAGCTGACGCCGCAGGCAACCCCGCAGGCTACGCCGCAAAAACTGGCCGTCGCGCCGACCCTGACCGCGCAGCTGACGCCGCAGGCAACTCCGCAGGCCACGCCGCAAAAACTGCCCGTCGCGCCAACCCTGACCACGCAGCTGACGCCGCAGGCTACGCCGCAAAAACTGGCCGTCGCACCAACCCTGACCACGCAGCTGACCCCGCAGGCCACGCCGCAAAAACTGGCAGTCGCACCAACCCTGACCGCGCAGCTGACGCCGCAGGCAACCCCGCAGGCTACGCCGCAAAAACTGGCCGTCGCGCCGACCCTGACCGCGCAGCTGACGCCGCAGGCAACTCCGCAGGCCACGCCGCAAAAACTGCCCGTCGCGCCAACCCTGACCACGCAGCTGACGCCGCAGGCTACGCCGCAAAAACTGGCCGTCGCACCAACCCTGACCACGCAGCTGACCCCGCAGGCCACGCCGCAAAAATTGGCCGTCGCGCCGACCCTGACCGCGCAGCTGACGCCGCAGGCAACTCCGCAGGCTACGCCGCAAAAACTGGCCGTCACGCCGACCCTGACCGCGCAGCTGACGCCGCAGGCAACCCCGCAGGCTACGCCGCAAAAACTGGCCGTCGCGCCGACCCTGACCGCGCAGCTGACGCCGCAGGCTACGCCGCAAAAACTGGCCGTCGCACCAACGTTGACCGAACAGTCAACTGTTGATAAAACGCCAATACGGGCTGCAAACTCATCCACAGTTCAGGAAGTCACCTCAACCCCGGCTCAGCAACCGGTGGTTAAGCAAGAAGTTCGTTCAACTTATTACGATAAACAAATCACGGCGCTGAACGCAGCCGCTGAACAAGATCACGCCGAGGTCCTTGCTGAATCTCACAGCCGCGCAGTGGGTGATGCCAACACGCTGAGCCAGGCAAATGATTACACCAATAAAAAGTTCTCTGACCTGAAATCTGAAGTCGATGACAACAAAGATCAGGCTAATGCAGGCACCGCGTCAGCCCTCGCTGCTGTCGGGATCCCACAGGTAGAAGCAGGTTCTGACTTCATGGTCGGTGCCGGTGCGGGCACTTATGGTAATCAGTCTGCCATTGCGGTGGGTGTATCAGGCCATATCACCGCAAAAACAGTGACCAAATTAGCGGTAACCGGCGACACAAATAACGGTGTCGGTGCTTCCGCAGGTATTGGCTGGAACTTCTAAACTCATTAAACAGCCAGCCCCACAGGGCTGGCCTCACTTCAGGAAAAGGCAGACTGATATGAAAAAAATTTTTGTCATTGTAGCTATCACGTTGCTCGCAGGCTGTTCCACTCAGGCGTCAAGAATGGCGAACTGCCAGGCACAGGGGATTTCAAAAGATACCTGTTACCTCGCCGAGCAAAATCGCCAGACCGGTATACAAAATGCGGCACTGAAGCAGGCCATGGAAAATGCCGCCAGTCAGTACGCCCAGGCGACGAAAAAAGTCATTCACGCGAAGATTAAGGGAATAGATATCAAAATCTTTCCCGGCGATAAGCAAGGGTATATCGAAGGGACTGCAGCATATCTTGATGAAGATAACGCGGATGCTCAGGTCTATCGCAAAGGTATTTTCACAGCGATTTATTACAAGCGCACACACAAGCTGGTTCTGATGCGCAACGGTCAGATTTACGGTCGGGCGACAACATGAAAAGACATCATACCGATCAGTTTAAACATCTGTCGCCGGAGCAGCAGCTTACCTGCCTGAAAATGCTTCAGCGCGTGGAGGAGACGCCGCTTTCCAAAGGGATCACCGGTGTCGCCGTCTCGGTGATCATGAATAACGGGCATACCGCGACGCTGAGTAAGTTCATCGCACAACCTGAAGAAGTGTCCGTGTTAGTCAGCTGGAACAATGATCAGCGCGGTAATGACCGCAGGGATTAATAAGGACGTTTTGCTCCCATGCATGTGATAGACCTGACCAGAAAAGAGCGTTCGTCTACCGGCGTTTTGTTTCTGCATACACTGAAAGACAAAGGGTATGTTTACCGGCTGAAAAGAGTTGAAGTGGAAGAACTGACGCTGCGGTTAATTAAACTCAACCATTTTCACCATTTTTCCAGCATGACCGGTATTCATACCTCAAAGATTTATAACGATAAAATCGAGGCAGCGAAGAGCCTGTGTCACTTTATAGAAAAGGTGACCGGCGCAAAATGCACGGCAGATATTTTAAACACGTATTAAATTGAGGTAAGGAGGATGAGCGCGGCATAAAATCGCGCTGAATTCTGTTTTCAATCTTACCGTTATAGAATCCAGCGCGATCTGCCCCGAATCTCCCCATCCCAGATTTCAACACCCGTTTCACTTGCCCGCACATAGCTACCCGTTGAAAGGATTGTTGTAACACACGATGACATCGTCGTTGCTTATCATAAGTGGGTTAGAATCAGCAAAAATCGCCAACAAAGAACTTTAGCGAAATTTGAGGATATGTTTTGCCCCATAGGCCCGCTCGCTCATTCACCCGCTCCTACTGAATCTGAATCCCTTCAAAGCGGCACACAAGCTGCTCCCGGTTTATCTTAGGGGCACTGCACCTACGCCAGATCTAACTTAAGTCAAATTAACCGTGCGAATACCTCTCTGCTTGCTTTAACATAACCTTACTTTTCATATGGAGATTTAAAGAATGGCTATACCAGCTTATCTATGGCTTAAAGATGACGGCGGCGCACTGATTAAAGGTTCTGTGGACGTTAATGGTCGCGAGCACTCAATCGAAATCACTTCTTTCAATCACTCACTAAGTATCCCCACTGATAATGGCACCGGAAAATTAACCGGCACACGCTTACACGGTGCAATGCAGGTGGAGAAAGATTTCGACTCTTCCTCTCCCTACTTATACAAAGCCGTCGCCACGGGCCAGACATTGGAATCAGCAGAATTGAAGTGGTACCGGATTAGTGATGCTGGGCAGGAAGTTGAATACTTCAACATGTTCCTGGAAGGCGTAAAAATTGTCTCCGTTGTCCCCATGATGCACGATACAAAAACTGTTGTTGATGTCGGCCATAAAGAGGCTATCCAGTTACGCTATCAGAAAATCACATGGAAATATTTGGATGGGAACATTCAATACAGCGATGCATGGAATGAGCGTGTGACGGGGTAACAGAATATGGATACTACCGAACAAGTCAGTGGTTATTACTTCAGCGGGCTATCTAATTTATCCGCTGGAGAATTGTTTTTCTGGGTTTTTCTTGATGAAACTGGCAAGCAAATTGGCATTGCTGATTTTGCGAACCTTGCACTGATCATTCTCGGACAACCCATGAAGGCGACGCGTGCGAAACCACTGGGAGCTACTCCGGGTACATCTATTCTGAGCTATCATTTGCGTCAATGGCTCAATATTGAAGTGAAGCATTGGCCCACGCTCACGAATGGGAGTATCCGAAAGTTAAAGTTCTCATATGTAACAAATCTGGGAGCATTCACGGGTAGATGGATCCCCATTCTCGGATGGGTAATATTAGCCGACGACGTAGCCACCATTGCCTATAAGTCGACTAACCGCTACAACACCATTGCCAACGAGAAAGACCGCCTATGGTAAGCAATGAGGACATCATTGATTGGTACAATGAGCGGTTTAACAAACCGGGTTATTTCTCAAAAAAACGCTGGCCCGTCACCATTGATACAAGTCTTTCAACCGGACGCTATGTGTGGGCATGTGAGACAGGCGACGAGATAATGAAAGAATATTTCGAGAAATTTAAGGTTGACCCTCAGGGGTTTGATTTCGTGAAATATTGGCCTGTTGAAGCATCTGGCTCATCTATCTTTGCGCTATGTACATGCGGAGATGATTACGAAGAACCGCTGCCGTTAACACTCAAAATGCTCGCAGAATCTGCGCGGGCTGGAAAATGGCTTTATGATTAAAATTTTCCCGCTAACTGAGCCCGGATGGTGTTTAACATTTACGGCACCTGCATGTCGTAAAGCATTGCAGAGCAAGTGGCGATGCTAAATTTTAAGTCAGGCAGCGATGTCCCATTCATACCCTACCGGGAATAAGCGGCTCTATAAATAAGCCTGCATGCCCTAATTAATTGAAGAGTCTGTTCAAAAAATTGCGTTTGTAAGTCACGCCTTATGCGCGGACGATGAACTCTCTTGCTCATCACAACGCTGAGTCTGGCGCAGGAGTTAACGTGGGATTTTTAAGCGAGATTTTCGCCCGAATTGCCGGCCAGAAGTCTGCACCCCATCCGGTAACAACATCACCTCAACAGGAGTTAACAATGGCAAAAGTACTGGTTCTCTATCATTCCATGTATGGTCATATTGAAACGATGGCGCAAAGCGTTGCCGAAGGCGCACGCAGCGTACCCGGTGTTGAAGTCACGATAAAACGCGTCCCTGAAACCATGCCCGAAGAAGCGTTTAAGGCTGCGGGTGGCAAAACTGGTCAAACGGCAGACGTTGCTTCTCCGGCAGAACTCGCTGATTACGACGCCATCATTTTCGGCACACCAACCCGCTTTGGTAACATGACCGGTCAGATGCGCACCTTCCTTGATCAAACCGGCGGCCTGTGGGCCAAAGGCGCACTGGCAGGCAAAGTCGCCAGCGTATTCAGCTCAACTGGCACCGGCGGCGGTCAGGAAATGACTATCACGTCGACCTGGACCACCCTCGCCCATCACGGCATGATCATCGTGCCAATCGGTTACACCACCCCGGAATTGTTCGATATTTCACAGGTTCGCGGCGGCACGCCTTATGGCGCGACCACTATCGCCGGTGGCGATGGCTCACGTCAGCCAAGTGCCGAAGAGCTGCGTATTGCCGTGCATCAGGGTAAACACGTCGCCACGATCACCAGCAAACTGGTGGGTTAATTTTTTTAAAAACCCCAAAAAAAAGGGTTCGGCATCCATTGCCGAACCCTTTTAGTTTTTACGTTTTAACGCTTATTTACCACGCGATGCAATGATGTTTTCAGCGACATTGCGCGGTGCCTCGGCATAGTGATTGAACTCCATGCTGTAGGTTGCACGGCCCTGCGACATTGACCGCAAAACGGTGGAATAACCGAACATTTCAGACAACGGCACTTCGGCTTTGATAATTTTACCGCCGCCGCCCGCGATCTCTTCCATGCCCTGCACCGTGCCGCGACGTGACGACAAATCACCCATCACGCCACCGGCATACTCTTCCGGCGTTTCCACTTCCACTTTCATCATCGGTTCAAGAATCACCGGGTCCGCACGTTTGGCCGCTTCCTTGAAACCAAAGATCGCCGCCATTTTGAACGCCATTTCCGAGGAATCGACCTCGTGGTACGACCCGAACGTCAGCGTGACTTTCACGTCGACGACCGGATACCCCGCCAGAATGCCGTTATTCAGCGCTTCCGTTACCCCTTTCTCAACGGCAGGAATAAATTCACGCGGAACAACACCCCCTTTGGTCGCATCCACAAACTCAAAACCGGTGCCTGCCGGCAGAGGTTCAAGCGTGAACACCACGTGGCCGTACTGGCCTTTACCGCCGGACTGACGCACAAATTTGCCGTCCACATCTTTCACCGTTTTACGCACCGTTTCGCGGTACGTGACCTGCGGTTTACCGATGTTAGCTTCCACGCCAAACTCACGTTTCATGCGGTCGACGATGATCTCCAGATGCAACTCACCCATACCGGAAATGATCGTCTGCCCGGATTCCTCATCAGTACGAATGCGGAACGACGGGTCTTCAGACGCCAGCCGCGAAAGCGCAATGCCCATTCTCTCCTGGTCGGCTTTGGTTTTCGGCTCGATAGCCTGCGAGATCACCGGATCCGGGAACTCCATGCGCACCAGCGTAATAATGTCAGACGGGTCGCACAGCGTTTCGCCGGTTGTCACGTCTTTCAGCCCCACGCAGGCGGCAATATCACCGGCACGGATTTCGTCGATCTCGATACGGTCATTGGCGTGCATTTGCACGATACGGCCAATACGCTCTTTCTTGCCGCGCACCGGGTTATATACGCTGTCGCCTTTTTTCAGCACGCCTGAGTACACCCGGACAAACGTCAGCTGGCCGACATACGGGTCAGTCATCAGTTTGAACGCCAGCGCCGAGAACTTCTCGCTGTCATCGGAATGACGAAATATCTCGTTGCCATCTTCGTCGGTCCCCGCGATCGGCGGAATATCCAGCGGCGAAGGCATCAGTTCGATCACGGCGTCGAGCATGCGCTGCACGCCTTTATTCTTGAACGCGCTGCCGCACAGCATTGGCTGGATTTCACCGGCGATGGTACGCAGGCGCAGACCTTCGGTGATCTCATCCTCGGTGAGCGCGCCTTCTTCGAGATATTTATCCATCAGCGCGTCATTGGCTTCGGCGGCTGCCGACACCATTTTCTCGCGCCACTCTTCTGCCAGCGCCTGTAACTCCGCCGGGATTGGTGCATAACTGAAGGTCATGCCCTGCGTCTCGTCATCCCACAAAATGGCGCGCATTTTGCGTAAATCCACCACGCCCGTGAAATGCTCTTCGCTGCCGATCGGGATAACGATCGGGATCGGATTGGCTTTCAGGCGGTCCACCATCATCTGGCGAACGCGGAAGAAATCTGCACCCTGACGGTCCATTTTGTTCACAAAAGCCAGGCGCGGCACTTTGTATTTATTCGCCTGACGCCACACGGTTTCAGACTGAGGCTGCACGCCGCCGACGGCGTCATACACCATCACCGCGCCGTCGAGAACGCGCATGGAACGTTCCACTTCAATGGTGAAATCCACGTGCCCCGGTGTGTCGATAATATTAATACGATGCTCATCGAACGAGTGATCCATCCCGCGCCAGAAACAGGTCACCGCGGCGGAGGTAATGGTGATGCCGCGCTCCTGTTCCTGAGCCATCCAGTCTGTGGTCGCACCGCCGTCATGCACTTCTCCCAGCTTATGATTCATGCCGGTATAGAAAAGAATACGCTCGGTGGTGGTGGTTTTACCTGCGTCGATGTGTGCTGAGATACCGATATTGCGGTAGCGCTCGATTGGCGTTTTGCGAGCCATATAACGTCCTTACTGGTTGATGGCTAAGTTGGCGGGGAGTGGTTTTCACGTCCCGTCACAAAGTATTGGGTACTAAACTTCTTAATTCGGAGAGTATACTACAATTGTACGTGTATATTCGTACAATTAATTTAGTCTATCAATGAAATTGGTCACAGGCCGTCACGTTGTACAGCAGTTGAGGGATAGGCTATATTGCGCGGCCGCCGATATTTTAAAATTTTAGCCAAAATAATTCTGGTTGCAGGAAGGCGGCAAACGCATCTGCAACCTGAAGTATGAAGGGTAAAGAGGATAGTCCGATGATAGCCAATCACCCCGAACGCGAGCAGATCCGCCTCGAAAATGTCCTGACTGCGTTGGGTAATCCGTTACGTCTGGCCGTGGTGCGCACGCTGGCAAAAGGCGGCGAACATCCGTGCGGAACATTATTGCAGGGGCTGTCGAAATCGACGCTGACTCACCACTGGCGCGTATTGCGTGACAGCGGCGTGATCTGGCAACGCCCGGATGGCCGCGCCAACTTACTTTCACTGCGCCGCGACGATCTGGACGCCCGCTTCCCCGGCCTGCTCGATTCCCTGCTTAACGCCATCGAATCCGACGGCATTACGCTGGAATCCACCCAGAAACATATCTCCGAGCAACACCTTTAATTTTTCGCCAGTTGTGATTTCACCAGCGAACAGAACGTATTAATGATAGACGATCCGTGGCTGTCCTCCCGCCGGGCAAGATAAAGCGGTGCGCTGAGTTTTGTGGTGGCATCGAGAGGCAGAAACACCACGCCGTCGCCACCCAGGCGGGTCATCGAAGCGGGCACAATCGAAATGCCCAGCCCTGCGCCTACCAGACTCAGACACGACGTCAGCCGTGGCGCTTCCTGCACAATGTGCGGGCTGAAACCGGCGCGGACATACGCCGCCAGTATTGCATCGTACAGCCCCTGCCCGGCGCGTCGCCGGTACAGCACAAAAGGCTCGTTACTCAGTTCTTCCAGTTTTAAAGGCTGGTCGCCCGGCTGAGAGGCCAGCCGGTGTCCCGCCGGAACCGCCACCCACATCGGTTCTTCCAGCACTTTTTCCATCTCTAATTCCGGCATATCTTTTACGCGCATGCGCACAAAAGCGACGTCCAGCTGCCCGGCCACCACGCCCGCCAGCAGCTCACCGCTGCCATTTTCCTCAAGCAGGGTACTGACCGACGGGTAAATTTCGCGATACCGGCGCAGCAGCGCGGGCACAAAGGTATGCAGGGCAGCAGAACTGGTGAATCCGATGCGGATGCGCCCCTGTTCGCCCAGCGCCGCGCGTTGCATCGCAGCGCTCAACTGGTCAGCCCGCGCCAGCACGGCACGGGCTTCGTTCAGCAACACTTCACCGGCCTCAGTCGGGATCACCCCGCGCGGCAAACGCTGTAACAAGACCACGCCGAAATCCTGCTCCAGCCCCTGCAACAGACGGGTCAGCGGGGGTTGCTGGATAAAAAGCAATTCTGCGGCGCGGGTAATGCTCCCGGCCTCGACAACGGTCACGAAGGCATTCAGACGTTTCAGCTCAATCATTGCCATACTCTCCGGGTATCGGTATTCACTATTATAGGCATTAGACATCATGGCACGTCGGCGCGCATGATCCTCAACAGAATTTACGCCTTTGGCATCATTGAATTACATTTAGGGAGAGTGCAGCAATGGCCGACTGTTCACAGGAAAAAATCATGCTCGATCTGGAAGAACACACCGCACCGCAACCCGATTGCGGACAACTGTTTATGGGCTTTTTCGTCCTCGGGCTGACCGGGTTTGGCGGCGTTCTGCCAATGGCACGACACATGCTGGTGGATAAACGCCGCTGGCTGACTGCCGATCAGTTCACCGAGTTGCTCGGGCTGTGTCAGTTTCTGCCGGGCGGCAATATCATCAATTTGTCCGTAGCGCTGGGGATGGAGTTTCGTGGCCTGCGCGGTGCGCTCTCGGCCATTTTGGGGCTGATTCTGGCGCCGACCCTTTGCGTGGTATTGCTCGGCCTGATTTACGCACGCTATCAGAATGAACCGCTGGTGGAGCATCTCTTTGCCGGAATGGCGGCAGCGGCAGCGGGTTTACTGCTCTCAACCGGCATAAAAATGCTGGCTCCGCTGCGCGGAAAATGGCTGCAACTGGCGCTGGTCGCGGCAGGCGTAGTGGCCATCGCCCTGTTTCGTATACCGATGCTGCCGGTCATGCTGGTGCTGGCACCGGTCAGTATCTTCATCTGCGCAAAAGGGAAATTCTGATGACGGTTTTATTCTCGCTGGCCCTGTTGTTCACTGAACTTTCCCTGCTGGCCTTCGGCGGCGGGAACACTATTTTGCCGGAAATGCAGCGTGCAGTGGTCGATGTGCATCACTGGATGAGCGCGCAGGAGTTTAGCGCCCTGTTCGCCCTGGCGCAGGCAGCACCCGGCCCGAATATGATGATCGTACCGCTGATCGGCTGGCAGGTGGCGGGTTGGTCCGGGCTGCTGGTGTCATCTCTGGCGAAGTTCGGCCCGTCATCCATCGTCACGCTTATCGTGATGGGCGGGTGGAAACGCTACAAAGACCGGGCATGGCGGCAGGTGATCCAGCGCGGGCTGGTGCCGGTCACCGTCGGGCTGGTGGTATCGAGCGGATTGCTGATCGCCGAAGCCTCCGCCACCAACGCCCTGATGGGCGGCATTATCGTGGTGTGCACTCTGCTGGCGATGAATAAACGCATCCACCCCCTCTGGGTACTGGCCGCCGGTGCGTTGCTGGGGCTGGTATTGGGTTAAAAGCACAACATGATAATAAAACATTTTACGCGGTATAATACCGCGTGATTTTTTAAAATTCAGCTGTGTGATGTTTTTAGATTTAATTAAACCATTTTATTTTATTCTTCCACCCCCTGTCATTACCTTATCCCTGCGTTCATGGACAGCTTATAACGCTGTCCATTTTATTATCAAAACAAGGATATTATAATGACGGATAATATTTATACTCCTCAATTAAAAATCATGGGTGCACGTACCCAAACTGCAACCGGTTATTTATTTACGCGCCGCCGCCTGGTGGCGTTAGATAATACCACTCTTGAACCTGTGGTCGCACAATGGTGTTATGAAGGCGAATCGGATAAATCGGTTGGCAGCAGTTTCGTCGACACTCAGCCGCAGAAAAAATTATACGTCACGGCTGAAAATTATATGGGCCGGGTGCCCCTAAATGTCAGCAATATTGACGGCAATTATTTCGCAGTCACCGTGCGCAAAAATGACGGAGAAGTGACGGCCTGGGGGCTAACCACCTGTGGCGGTGTCCCTCCCGTCAGCGAGCGCAATCATGATGTTGTCGGCTTCGCCACCAGCAATCAATCGGTGTGCGCCCTAAATGCGCAGGGTCAGGTGTTCTCCTGGGGCTTTAAAACGCAAACAGGCGAGGAGATGGCAGTCCCGGAGAGTGTCGCCGCTCTCACTGATATCATCAGTATTAAAGGGACTGACTCGGCCATGGCAGCATTGCGCAGTACAGGGCAGATCGTCGCATGGGGTGTGAAAATCAACGGTGCCGAGGTGCCCGCCCACATCGCATCGCTCACCGATATCGTGGACATTCAGGCCACTTCCGGCGCATTTGCCGCCCTCCGGGCTTCCGGCCACGTGGTCGTCTGGGGCAGTGAGGACGAGGGCGGAAAACTTAGCGATGAACTCGCTTTGCTCAGCGATATTGTTGAAATCCAATCCAGTTCTCACGCTTTTGCGGCCCGCAGGGCGAACGGTCAGCTCATTGCATGGGGCGATCCGGCCTATGGCGGCCTGTTACCGCGGGACATTGCCCTGCTCACCGATGCCGTTCAAATCACCGGTTCACTGAATAGTTTCGCCGCCCGCAGCGCATCAGGCCACGTGGTCGCCTGGGGGAACAGTCAGCCTGTTCCGGCACACATTAAATTACTGGATGATATTGTCGATGTACAGATGACCGATACCGCAGTCATTGTCCTACGCGCTAACGGTGAGGTCGCCGCTTGGGGCGATAATACTCAGGGGGCAGAAGTTCCGCAGAGTTTAAATAATGTTGTGGCCATTACTGCTTCCTCAAACGCCGTAGCTGCCCTCAAAAGTGACGGCCGCGTAACAGGCTGGGGTAAATATTCCACTGACGGGCTGGCATTATCGCTTACCGATATTCTCGCGGTATATACCAATCGCGAAAGCTTCTTTGCCATCAAAAATGACAATACCCTCGTAGCCTGGGGAAATAAGGGCAGCGGCGGGGATACCGCCAGCGTACCGGCAGATTTACAGGGGAATATAGGTTATTACGGACCTTCCGGAAAATTAAAGGTTATGGGGGCGAGAGAACAGTACAACTGTCTGGTGGCACTCGACACAGAAACATTACAACCCGTTAAAGCCTTATGGCGATATGAGGGAGAAACTGAATCAACCGAAGCCATTTATTTTGTAGAATCTCGTGAATTTTCGAAATTGTATGTCAGTCAACATAATTACAGTGAAGTTGTCAGACTAAACATGAAAAATATATCATTCTGCGGCCCATGTGACTTTGCCGCAATTAACACCACGAACGAAGCCGTTGGTTGGGGGCAAGCTTCAAGTGGTGGTTATCGTCCCGTCGGTACCCGGAATGAAAATATTATAAATATTGCTCATGGTGCGAGTAACTACTGCGCACTCAATAAATCCGGGCAGGTATTTGCGTGGGGAAATCAAACCAGTGGCGGTCCAATTCCAGCTGAAATATCCGAACTTACTGACATCACCAGGTTATGTTCAAGTTCTGAAGGTTTTTTAGCGCTCAGAGCTAATGGCCAGATCGTTGGATGGGGTAGAGAATATTATAGTTTCCCAATCCCTGAACAGATATTAGCACTGACTGATGTTATTGATTTCTACAGAGGTTCAAATTGTTTTGCGGTTTTACGTAAAACACATCAGATTGCTGCGTGGGGGAATTTATTTTTTGGTGGCTCGGTACCCGAAGCCATTTCTTCAATGACAAATATTAAAGAAATCGAAACAGGCGTGGGTTTCACTGCTCTTACCTCAGAGGGAAGTGTGGTCGCGTGGGGTGATTCAGGCACAAGTGACCTTTCGCCCGAAATTGCAGAGTTAACCGATATCACCCGGGTGCGGAATTTGGGACATTCCGCCATTGCTTTCCGGGCTAATGGTCATATTGTTGCCTGGGGGCATCCGCAATATGGAGCTGTACTTCCTGAAGATATTGCAACCCGCAATGATATTATTGATGTCCAGCTCGCAGGTAATACTGTCATCGGGCTCTTAACAAATGGAAAGATTGTCGCATGGGGAGATAAAGGTTCATTGGCCTATCAGGTGCCTGAAAATCTCAACAACGTAGTATCCATACGAGCAAGTACTGACAGCGTTGTTGTCTTAAAAGCAGATGGTACAGTAATCACTTGGGGGAATAGCCAATACGGTGGGGACTCCAGTCTTATAAAAGATAAACTGCTCAATGTTCGTGCTATTTATGCCAATGCTGGTGGGTTCTGCGCACTTAAAAATGATAATACTGTAGTGACCTGGGGCCATATTATCCCAAATAATGCAGGTGAAACACTCGTACCCGCGACAATTCAGGGAACCCTCTCTTATGAGGCAACGGATAATTAAATATCATTAATTTCTGTTTGTTTGCCGTTAACAGCCGCCCTTAACATCGGGCGGCTTTATTATTTACAGCCAGCGCGAATTAAGAACAGAATACGCGGGCTTCACGCGGGGTATAAATACCAAAGGTCACCAGCCCCAGCAGGCCGTTGACGAAAGTTTGTTGGGTTTCAACGCGAACCACTTTATCCGCACCACCGCAGACTTTCGCTGCATCGATGGATTTCTTCTGACCAATACCGCTGACGAAGAAGTGATGTGTGGTCACTTGCTTAGGCGCGGTGGCAATCCCCTGACCCATGTTGAAAGTTTGCTGTGCACAGCCGGATAACAGAACGGCAACGGCCGCCGCAAGAATAACCTTTTTCATGACAATCCCTTTATAGAAGACCCTAATGGTCAATAAGTATCGATATCAGTCTGCCGGTACGCCCTGTAAAAAACGGGCGGGATCAGCAGATTCAAGGGTGTTATCGGAAGACTGACGGAAAAATTTAGGCTAAAGACTGAAAACAGTGCATTTATTGTGGTTTTTTAATTGCGAACCCGATCTCAGCATCTTTCCAATATATAGCGTATTGATGATTTATTGAGTTTCTATATATATCAATCGTTAAGGATGATAATGAAAACGACACCTCTGAGCCTTGCCATTTCTGCCCTTCTGCTTTCTACTGCTGCCGCCTCCGCCAACGATACCCCGCCCGAACTCAGCCAGCGTGAAGTTACCCTGCTGACCGTGGACGGCTTGCCGTTCAAAGACCTTAACCGTTCCGGGAAACTGGAACCTTACGAAGACTGGCGGCTGACGCCTGAAGAACGCGCTGCGGATCTGGTAAAGCGTATGACGCTGCAGGAAAAAGCCGGCGTGATGATGCACGGATCGGCACCGACGGCCAACAGCCCGATCGGCGCAGGCACGCATTATGATATGGCGGCAGCGGAGAAAATGATTTCCGGTGCCAGGGTGAACAGCCTGATCACCCGGCTGTCAGCGGAAGACCCGGCGGTAATGGCGGAAGAGAACAATAAATTACAGCAGATTGCCGAAAAGACGCGGCTCGGTATTCCGGTCACCATCAGCAGCGACCCGCGTAATTCTTTTGAGTATCTGATTGGCGCCAGCACCTCTTCCGGTAAATTCACTCAGTGGCCGGAAACCTTAGGGCTGGCGGCCATTGGCAACGAGAAAGTCACCCGCCGCTATGCTGATATCGTGCGTCAGGAATATCTGGCCGTCGGCATTCGTGAAGCGCTCTCGCCGCAGGCCGATCTGGCAACCGAGCCGCGCTGGGCGCGCATCAGCGGCACCTTTGGCGAAGATCCGACCCGCGTTCACAACATGGTGCGCGGCTACGTGGAAGGTATGCAAAACGGCGCCGACGGTCTGAATCAGGGCAGCGTGATTTCGGTAGTGAAACACTGGGTCGGCTACGGCGCGGCGGAAAACGGCTACGACAGCCACAACGTCTATGGCAAAAATGCCGTCTTTCCCGGTAACAATCTGAAAGAACATATTTATCCGTTCACCGGCGCATTTGAAGCCAATGTCGCCAGCGTCATGCCGACTTATTCGATCCTGAAAAATGTTTCCCTTGAAGGCAAACCGCTGGAACAGGTCGGTGCAGGGTTCAGCCATCAGTTGCTCACCGATATTTTGCGCGGGCAATACGGCTTTAAAGGCGTGGTGCTGAGCGACTGGCTGATCACCAGTAATTGCGAAGGCGAATGTCTGAACGGTTCGCAGCAAGGCAAAGACCCTGTGCCGGGCGGCATGTCCTGGGGCGTTGAAACCCTGACACCGCAGCAGCGTTTCGTGAAAGCGGTGCTGGCAGGTGTCGATCAGTTTGGCGGCGTGACCGATTCACAGCTGCTGGTTAACGCGGTGAATGAAAAGCAACTGACAGAGCAGCGCCTTGATGAATCTGTCGTGCGTATTCTTGAACAGAAATTCCGCACAGGCTTGTTTGAAAATCCGTACGTCGATGTGCAAAAAGCCGTGCAAACCGTGGGTCGTGCCGACTGGCAGAAAGAAGCAGATTCAGCGCAAGGGCATTCTCTGGTGTTACTGCAAAACACCGGTGACACATTGCCGCTGAAGAAGGGCCAGAAAATCTGGCTGTACGGCATCGCACCACAGGCCGCAAAAGCTGCCGGTTTCACCGTGGTGGATACGCCGGAAAAAGCGGATATTGCGCTGATCCGCGCTCATGCGCCGTATGAACAACCGCACAAAGCCTGGTTCTTTGGCAAACGTCATCATGAAGGCTCGCTGGCTTATACCGATGACAATGCGGATTATCAGGCGATTGTGAAAGCCAGCAACGCGGTGCCGACGGTGGTGACCGTTTATCTCGATCGCCCCGCCATTCTCACCAACGTGAATGACAAAGCGAAAGCCATTATCGGCAACTTTGGTGTCAGCGATGCGGTGCTGTTTACCCGCCTGACCAGCACCGAAGCCTATACCGGTAAACTGCCGTTCGAACTGCCCTCCTCCATGGATGCCGTGCTCAGACAGAAATCAGATATGCCGCACGACAGCGAAAATCCGCTGTTTGATATTGGCTTCGGGCTGGCACGTTAATCTGCTGGTCCCTTAAGAATGTCCCGTCTTTTGGCGGGGCACGCTTCAGCGGGTTTGTCTGACACATTGCCATTTAGCCACCACCTGCCCGGCTACTACGTCGTCTTCCCTGCCCTGAATTTCCCGCCTCAAAACCATAAAAACCATCAGATTCATGCGGATAAAAATGCGTCACTTCACACTTTTGTCGTAAAGTTCCCTTGAATTTGTAAAATAATAATGATAACAATTATCATTAAGTTTAACATTCGTCTCGTTTTCGTTATCACCCGCCTTATTCAGGACGGGCTTTCGTGCGGAACGCTGTTGGCTTCTGGGCTTATTTACACACGCATCAATTAATTACTCGATTATTAATCGGGTTATTTATAGGGACTATTAATATGTTGTTGGCTTTTCCCCTCAAACGCTCGGTGCTTTTGTGCGCCATGGCCGTCGCTGTTCCGGCTTCCTCTTTGGCCGCCGAAGATACCGTGGTCATCAAAGCCTCTCAGGCTGATACCGCAGATGCACCGACGCAGGGTTACAGCGCGAAAACGTCTAAAAGTGCGACCAAAACCGATCAGCCACTGATCACCACAGGTCAGGCCGTGTCCGTCGTGACCCGCCAGCAAATGGACGACCAGAACGCCACTACCGTCAATGCCGCGCTGAACTATACGCCAGGCGTGTTCACCAACTTTGCGGGCGGCGCAACGCGTTATGACACCATTTCCCTGCGTGGCTTCCACGGTGGTGACGTCAACAACACATTCCTCGATGGCCTGCGTATTCTGAGCGATGGCGCAAGCTATAACTCCATTCAGGTCGATCCGTGGTTCCTCGAACGTATTGATGTGGTGAAAGGGCCGTCCTCTGCCCTTTACGGCCAGAGCATTCCCGGTGGCGTCGTGGTTGAAACCACCAAGCGTCCTCAGTTCGCGGAAGAAGGCCATTTCCGTCTGTCCGGCGGGACGCAAAACACCAAAGGCGGTGCGTTCGATTACACCAATGCGATCAACGACCAGTGGGCATTTCGTCTGACCGGCATGACCCGCAGCAGTGATACGCAGTATGATCACCAGCGCGAAGAGCGTTATGCGATCTCCCCGCAGCTGATGTGGCAGCCGGATGAAAATACCTCCCTGTTACTGCGCGCCTACCTGCAAAAAGATCCGTCCGGCGGTTATCACGCCGCGGTTCCTGCCGACGGCAGCCTGTATGGCCAGAAACTGAGCCGTGGATTCTTCGACGGCGAAACGGATCGTAACCAGTTCAAACGCTGGGAGCAGATCTACAGCTACGAATTCCAGCATGCGTTTAACGATGTCTGGTCCTTCCGCCAGAACGCCAACTACACCCATTCCAATACCGAACTGGATCAGGTGTATCAGGCTGGCTGGAACGCAGACCGCACGTTGATGAACCGCTACTATTCCGGTGAGAAATCCTCTCTGGATACCTTCGCGATTGATAACCAGCTTGAAGCTGATTTCGCCACCGGCGAACTGGCGCACAAAGTGGTGCTGGGCTTCGACTATTCTCACTTCGTCAATGATCTGAAATCTGACGGCGCCACCGCAGGCACGCTCAACCCGTACACCGGTGTTGGCAGCGATGCGCTGGACTATTACAGCCTTTCTCGCGGCAAAAACCGTTACGAGCAGATGGGCACCTATCTGCAGGACGAAATGAGCTGGAACAAATGGTTCCTGACCCTGTCCGGCCGTTACGACACGCTGAAAACCGACAGCCGCAGCTACGAAAGTATCTATGGCAAAGAAAGCAGCAGCGAGCGTAAAGACAGCCACTTCAACAGCCGCGCTTCCCTGTTGTATGCCTTTGACAGCGGGATTTCCCCTTACGTCAGCTACAGCCAGGCGATGACGCCATCGGCCCTGCCAGGCTCTGATGGCACGCTGCTCAAACCGATGCAGAGTGAGCAGTACGAAGCGGGGATCAAATATCAGCCGGTCGGCACGTCCGATATGTACAGCGCGGCACTGTATGATCTGACGCAGGATGACGTGGGTAACCGCGTAGTGGTCGGCAGCTATTATGAACCTGCGGGTAAGATCCGTTCACAGGGTCTGGAGCTGGAAGCCAAGAAACAGGTGACCGAGCGCTTCAACGTGATGGCCGGTTATACCTACAATAAAGTGCGTATTCGCGATGCCAGCCAGAATAACGGCAACACGCCATACGTGACGCCAAAACAGATGGCGTCGATCTGGGGTCAGTACAATACGCCGGTCGGTGTGGATCTGGGCGCGGGTGTACGTTACATCGGCACACAATGGGCGGATAACGAAAATACCCGTCACATGCCTTCCGCGACGCTGGTTGATGCATCACTGCGTATGAATCTGGTGCAGTTTAATCCGCAGCTGAAAGGCGCATTTGTGCAGCTGAACGCCAATAACCTGTTCGATAAGAAATACGTCGCTGCCTGTTACGGCACCAGCTATTGCTACTGGGGTCAGGAACGTACCGTGGTCGCGACCGTGGGTTATGATTTCTGATAGCTAAACGTGTTGAAAGAACCCTGAGAAATCAGGTTTTTTTTATGCCCTGAAATCGCCTGCCACAACAGACCTGGCAAGCGTTTCTGGCCGCGCAGAACGGCTTAATTGTGAAGGAATTGTGTGAAGATCCACAAAAAATGCCTTCGGCGCAGGGAACTTTTCCAACAGCGTGAGAAAGCTTTGGCCTGTTTGAAATAAATCCTTATAATTAGCGACCCTGAAATGTGATTCGTTACACATACTGAGTCTCATTAAAGTGCCTGTGAACGTACACTGTTCCTCCGGTTGAAAGCAGGCCGGGGGGAAATCAACATCCTGACAACAACTGCCAGTGTGGCATTAACGACCAACGAAAATATGAAAATGAGCATTCGCGCGATAGTTACCCTGGTTTTGGCAGTTGCTGCATACAGCCAGGCATCTTTTGCTGTGGTTTATCCTCTTCCGGCGAACAATGGTCGTCTGATCGGTGAAAATATCACGGTCACTGTTCCACAAGGCAGCAGCCTGCCTCTGGAACATTTTGCAGCGCAATACCAGATGGGTTTGAGCAACATGCTCGAAGCTAACCCTGGCGTTGACCCGTTCCTGCCAACCCCTGGCACTGTGCTGACGATCCCACAGCAGTTAATTCTGCCGGATACGCCGCATGAAGGTGTTGTCATCAACAGCGCAGAAATGCGTTTGTACTACTACCCGAAAGGCACCAATACCGTCGTCGTTCTGCCAATCGGTATCGGCGAACTGGGTAAAGACACCCCGCTTAACTGGGTGACCACTGTTCAGCGTAAAAAAGCCGGTCCGACCTGGACACCAACGGCAAAAATGCATGAAGAATACGCGGCACGCGGCGAATTCCTGCCAGCCGTCTTCCCTGCCGGCCCGGACAACCCGATGGGTCTGTACGCGCTGTACGTGGGACGTCTTTATGCCGTTCACGGCACCAACGCTAACTTCGGTATCGGTCTGCGCGTGAGCCACGGTTGTGTGCGTCTGCGTGATGCTGACATCAAATGGCTGTACGACAACGTGCCGCAGGGCACCCGCGTTCAGTTCATCAACGAGCCGGTGAAAGCCACGGTTGAGCCAGACGGCAAGCGTTATGTTGAAATCCATAACCCGCTGTCTTCCAACCAGGAAGAATTTGATTCCCAGCAACCGATTCCAATCAGCCTGACGGGCAGTTCAAATGCCGTGGCGATGGATCCGAGTGTGAATCAGACTGTGGTTCAGCGTGCGATTGAGATGCGTGCCGGGATGCCGGTTCAAATCAACTAAGCATAAGGCCTGGAGTGGTGTGAGAATTTGGAAAGCCCCGAAAATTTTTCGGGGCTTTTTTTTGGGGATTTTTTCTCCTCCCCCTCGCAGACGACGGAGCTGTCCGGGTTATTTTGAAATGATGGCAAGCTGTTTACTTTTCTCATCCTGAGCAGGTGAAGTTGTGACCTTAAAAGCCTCTGGCCGCGTTCAAAAATCACGCCGCAGGAAGAGGTGGAAAACCGCGAGGTTTTTTGCGCGGGTTGTAACCCGACCGGAGGGAACCGCGCAGCGGCGGGATTTTGCGGCAATAGGAGGAGTTTCTGAAACAGAGCCGGGATGCATGGCACGTGTTTTAAAGAGCCCGGGATTCTCAAGGGTGGTGGCGACAGACCACCCTTGAGGCCGGTTTGGGTGGCAACCCAGGGTCTTGACCTTAAGGCCAGTTTGGGTGGCAACCCAGGGTCATGAATTAGTGGGCGAGAAACTTCTCCAGAAACTGCTTAGTCCGCGCATGCTGCGGATTCGAAAACAGCTCCTTTGCCGGCCCCTGCTCGACGATCTTCCCCTGATCCATAAAGATCGCCCGGTCAGCTACGTCTCGCGCAAAGCTCATTTCATGGGTGACGATCACCATCGTGCGGTGCTCGAGCGCCAGGGCGCGGATTGTGTTGAGCACTTCGCCGACCAGTTCCGGGTCGAGGGCTGAGGTCGGTTCGTCGAACAAAATGACTTCAGGCTCCATCGCCAGTGCGCGGGCTATCGCCACACGTTGTTGCTGGCCGCCCGATAAACGGCGCGGATAGGCATCCTCTTTGCCGCTCAGGCCGACTTTCTCCAGCAGCTTGCGCGCGGCGGCTATCGCTTTCTCTTTCGGTTCACCCTTCACGATGACCGGCCCTTCAATGATGTTTTCCATCACGGAACGGTGCGGGAACAGATTGAAGTTCTGGAAGACAAACCCGACCTGCTGACGCAGTTCACGGACTTTGTTTTTTTGTTTGCTGATCGGCTTATTGCCATCAATTTCGATATTGCCCACTTTGATGGTGCCGCCGTCCGGCTCTTCCAGCAGATTGACGCTGCGCAACAAGGTGGTTTTACCGGAACCGCTTGGGCCAATAATCGCCACAACTTCGCCAGCATTGACCTGCAAATCGATACCGTGCAATACCGTTTGGCCGTTGAATTTCTTAGTCAGTTGCTTAACGTCAATGGTACTCATGAAGGCTCCTGATCCTGACGGTTAACGCGGTCTTCCAGACGGTTTTGCAGGAAGGATAATACGGTCGCCAGCACCCAGTAGATGATCGAGGCGGCCAGATACATGGTGAACACTTCCAGCGTACGCGAGGTGACCAGTTGCGCCTGGCGGAACAGTTCCGGCACCTGAATGGTCGCCGCCAGTGAGGTGTCTTTCACCAGACCGATAAAACTGTTGCCCAGCGGCGGCAGCGCGGTGCGGGCGGCCTGCGGTAAAATCACGCGGCGCAGCGTCTGCCACGGGTTCATGCCGATACTGGCAGCAGCTTCCCACTGCCCTTTTTCGATCGACGAAATCGCCGCACGCAGGGTTTCAGAGGTGTAAGCCGCGGTATTAAGCGACAGGCCGATCATGGCAGCCGGAATAGGATCCAGCTCAATGCCAAACTGCGGCAGGCCGTAGTAAATCATAAACAGTTGCGCGATAAGCGGCGTACCACGAAACACGGACACGTAAAAACGTGACAGCCATGACAGCGGCCAGAAACGCGAAAGGCGCATCAGCGCCAGCATAAAGCCCAGTAATAACCCGAAAATCATCCCGCCGAGACTCAGCTGGAGCGTAAACAGGGTGCCCTTCAATAAAAATGGTGCTGAATCCAGCACCAGTTGAATACTTTCTTGCATCCGATAAAGACCTTCTGGATGTTTGCTCGGAATGGATCCGGGGCGGCGTGATGTGCCTCCCCGGTCATCGTGAGCGATTATTTGGTGACGTCAGCCCCGAACCATTTTTCAGAAATCTTGGTCAGTGAGCCGTCTTTCTGCATATCAGCAATGGCTTTGTTAATCGCAGCCAGCAGTTCCGGGTTGTTTTTACGCAACGCCACGCCTGCTTCCAGACGGGAGAACGGCGCACCCGCAACGGCTAAGGTATTGCCGGTTTTCTTGACCAGATCCAGCGCGGCCAGACGGTCTACCAGAATGGCGTCGATACGGCCTACGCGCAGATCCTGGTATTTTGTCGGGTCATCATCATAGGTACGGATATCCACGCCCTGAACATTTTCACGCAACCACTGCTCGTAGTTACTGCCCAGACCCACGCCTACTTTCTTACCTTTCAGATCTTCAGGTTTAGCAAAATTGGCCTCATTGCCTTTTTTGGTCAGCGCCTGAATGCCGGAAACGGTGTACGGCGTGGAGAAATCATATTTCTTCTGACGCTCCGGGGAAATCGTCACCTGGTTAATCGCCACGTCGATACGTTTTGATTCCAGGGAAGCCAGCATACCGTCCCACTTGGTCGGTTGCAGCTTGGCTTTCACGCCCATGTGCTGCGCCAGCGCATCTGCAAATTCCACTTCAAAACCGGTCAGTTTGCCGTCTTCACCCTGAAAACTGAACGGAGGATAGGTGCCTTCCAGCCCGACGATCAGCGTGCCGCGCTCTTTAACTTTCTTCAGTAAACCTTCATCGGCGAAGCTGTTGCTGACCATACCGGCAGTCAGCGAGACGGCGACAGCACCCAGAAGTAAACGACGACGCAGTGTAGAAAAAATCATATTCACCTCATTTATAGTTAATTATAAAACGTTATATACCCAATGAATTTGCGCACAGTAGCACCCGTCGCAACAGTTATCAGGAATATAATTCTATAATCTTAGCTCAAAATGGAATAAGCACACGTTAAGCCATCAACACCCTCTTTTCCACCCATCACAACGATAAGTCATGCCTATACAAAAGGGTGATAAGCAAAGAGTGCCGGAGCCCCGCCGGTGTGAATAAACAGGATCGGGCCCTCGTCCGGGAACAATCCGCGCTCAATACCGTCGAGCAGCCCCGCCATCGCTTTTCCGGTGTAAACCGGATCAAGTAACATCGCTTCCTGTTCTGCCAGCAGTTTGATCGCTGCCATCCCGGCGTCATTAGGCTCACCGTAGCGCGGCGCAAAATACTCATCCCATAAAACAATCGTTGGCGATGTGTCGTCAAACTCTAAACGGGCCGCCACTTCGCGCGCAATGGCCTCGACTTTCGGACGTTGTTCATGCGCCTTACGTGACACTGTAACGCCAATCAGTGCCGTGTCCGGCATCAGATGGCTGAGGGCGACCGCCAGCCCCGCGTGAGTTCCGGCGCTGCCGGAAGCAACCACGACGGCGCTGAAATCCACAAAACTGGCCGAGGACTGCTCGGCGATTTCCAGCGCACACTGAACATATCCGAGCGCACCCAGCGCGTTCGAGCCGCCCACCGGCACGATGTACGGACGAAAACCCTGAGCTTCCAGACGCTCTGCCTGCTCCGCCAGTTGCGCCATCGGGTCGTACAGCGCTTCGCACATCACCACTTCGACGTTAAACAGATCCAGCAACAGACGGTTGCCGTTGGTCAGATAGTTAGCTTCTTGCGTGCCGATAGGATTTTCCAGCAGCGCGACGCATTTCAGGCCAAGCTTCGCTGCCACGGCGGCGGTCTGACGAACGTGGTTAGACTGAATAGCGCCTGCGGTGACTAACGTATCTGCGCCTTCTGCCAGCGCATCGGCCACCAGATATTCCAGTTTTCTCAGCTTGTTACCGCCCATCGCCAGCGGCGTGACGTCATCACGTTTGATGTAAATATCGCGCCCCAGATGTTCTGAGAGGCGGTGTAATTTCTCCAGCGGGGTGCTGTTACCCAGTAAATCGAGACGATCAAAGGCATCCAGCCGGTTTTTAAGCAATGAAATTTTAGCAGGCACAATGTTCCCCTGACGCGCAGCCGCATCGCTGAGCGAAACCGTAAATGTGGATTATTAGGATATGAAAGGAGCGTAATGATGAAGTATATAAAGAATGTATACAAACTGTAGACAAAAAAACAGGCTCCCGGAGGAACCTGTTTGTGGTGTTACATCGTCAGTCTGTGCTGAACAGTCTCAGGCTGATTTCTGCCAGGCCAGATACTGATCGTATTTGCGCAAGGCAATACGGTAGTTATCATGCGCCGCCACCGGCAGATCACTGATGATCCGCTGGTGGATACTGTCCCCTTTCAGTTTATCGAGAGGATAGTTATTGGCAGACAGGATGTCATCCAGACGGCGGAGGCGGACAACGTATTCGCGCACCGTGCTGTGATTCATTTCAGTCTGTTCAAACAGATATTGCTTAAACGCCATAATGTCAAAATACGACGAATGGCTGTTACAGCTAATCTCACTGCAAAAACGACACAGAGCGGTCAGTTCTTGCGACAGGTTTTGCCACACGTCATCATCAATAGGCTGGTCCATCTTAGCGATGGCCTCTTTATTAATGATTTGCCCGCGAAACACCAGCGCCATCCTGTCGAGTTCTTTTGCGCACTGTGAGCAGTGAGTCTGACTGTGTTTAAAATCTTTAAGATAACGGCTTAAAGGCCTTGTTTTGATTCCCGCTGGCATAAATTTATTCCTGATAAGGGACATAAAATGTATAACCGGCCAGGAAAAAGCGGATCAGTGGTCGTTAGCCAGGCGCGTTCGCAATCGCTTAATCGCCTGACTGTGCAGCTGGCTTACGCGGGATTCCCCGACTTCCAGCACTGCCCCGATCTCTTTTAAATTCAACTCTTCCTGGTAGTAAAGCGTAAGAACTAACTTTTCCCGTTCTGGTAACGCATCGATAGCTTCCATCACCCGGTGGCGTAAATTGCCCTCCAACAGATGATGTAACGGGTTGGCCTCTTCGTGCCCTTCCATCAATGCCTCGGCTGAATCGCCGTGCTCTTCACGCCACTCGTCATAAGAAAACAACTGGCTGCTGTTCGTATCCATCAGTATTTGCCGGTATTCCTCGATGGGAATATCCAGCGCCTGCGCCACCTCTCCTTCACTCGGTGGTCGCCCTAAACGTTGTTCTGCGTGATGCATCGCCTGGGAGACTTCACGCGCATTGCGTCTGACGCTGCGCGGCACCCAGTCGCGGCTGCGCAGCTCATCGAGCATCGCCCCGCGAATTCGCTGGACGGCGTAAGTGGTAAACGCCGTACCCTGCATTGCATCAAAACGCTCAACCGCATTTAACAGGCCGATGCCCCCCGCTTGCAGTAGATCATCAAGCTCTACGCTGGCGGGAAGCCGTACCTGCAAACGCAGGGCTTCATGGCGCACCAGCGGTACATAGCGCTGCCACAAAGAATTTTTGTCTATCACGCCGTCGGCGGTATACAGATCGCTCACTGTCGTAACCTGTAAAATTAAGGGTCTGTATCATTGTGACAGTGGAAACCCTGTTCAATCGGCAGAATAAGGACAAAAAAGCGCGGCTATTTTGATTATGTCTCGAACATTGTCCTCGCGGCACCCTTTTGTACGCCGCTCACAATAGCTCATTTTGTGATCAAAACATAAAGATTATCCTAAATTATACCAGTCGGCGCGAAGAAGGGATTCAGAATAATCGTAAGTTTTGGTTAAAAAAAACCCCGCCGAGGCGGGGTTGGACTGTGTTTTTCGGGTTATCCGAAAAATTAGCCTTGCAGCAGGGACAGTACGGACTGTGGAACCTGGTTAGCTTTAGACAACACTGAAGTACCAGCCTGTTGCAGGATCTGCGCTTTAGACATGGCAGAAACTTCAGTCGCGTAGTCAGCATCCTGAATACGGCTCTGTGCAGACTGCAGGTTGGTAGTGGTGTTTGCCAGGTTAGTGATAGCAGAATCGAAACGGTTCTGAATCGCACCCAGTGAAGAACGGAAATTATCGACTTGGCTGATTGCTGCGTCGATCGCTGCCAGCGGATCAGTAGTAGAAGTTTTGATTGCAGTCAGAGTCTGCGTTTCCAGATCTGCGCCCTTAAGATCTGATGCCTTATAAGTTTTAGTATTCTCACCAGTTCCAGTTGTAACAACCTCAGTCAAGCCGTCTGTACCGCCCAAAGTTACGTTAGCGCCAGTAACTTGCGTGCCTGTTGTATCTTTGTAATCGATTTTCTTAGCCGTAACAACTCCGTTAGTTACATCAGCTGCATAAAGTTTGTTATCAGTACCCTTTAATGCATAAGCTGTGTCACCTTTTGCATTAGTAACTTGGTACAATTTCGCACCCGAAATATCAGTTACAGAGGAGTCACCCATATTAATAGCTTTATTTACCGTTACATTGGTCACTGCTGCATCATCAGTTTTCACAGAAGATTGATCGGCAACTTGTGTACCTAAAGATACTACCCCAGTGCCGTTATCAATCGTTACGGAGTAATACCCGTTTTTGCCAATATCCGCACCTGTGGCACCACTCAGTTTAGCGTAGTAACTACCATCATCACTCTTAACAATTTTGCTTGCTGACGCACCTGTAGCTGTCACAGCAGCGTCAAAACTAACACCTGTACCAGCACCATCTGGATCTGTCGCAGTATCAAGAGCTACGCTAACTGGTACTGTAGTCAGCGCTTTACCAGTAGAAACGTTAGCAGTTTGTACATTCAGACCATTCAGACCCAGAGTGTTAGAGTCGATTTTCTGCAGGTCAATGTCGATAGTTTCGCCATCGTTAGAACCTACCTGAATTTTCATGGTCTGGTTTGAAGCTAATACTTTCACACCGTTGAACTGAGTCTGACCAGATACGCGGTCAATTTCGTCCAGACGGGAAGTGATTTCGTCCTGGATTGAAGACAGGTCGGAATCAGAGTTGGTACCGTTAGCAGCCTGAACGGACAGCTCACGAATACGTTGTAAGTTGTTGTTGATTTCGCTCAATGAGCCTTCAGTGGTCTGCGCAACGGAGATACCGTCGTTGGCGTTACGTGAAGCCTGAGTCAGACCGTTGATGTTAGAAGTGAAACGGTTAGCAATTGCCTGGCCCGCTGCATCGTCTTTCGCGCTGTTGATACGCAGACCGGAAGACAGACGCTCGATAGCGGTGCTCAGTGCGGACTGGGATTTGTTCATGTTGTTCTGAGTCATCAGAGACAGCGTGTTGGTATTGATAACTTGAGCCATGAGTGTATTCCTTCAAATCTGGTTAAGGGTTCGGGCTTATTGCCCACGGCGTTCATCACCGTCCAAACTTGTATCGGCGCTTCACCCACAACCTTTAGAGATATTTCATAAAATTTCTCGATTTCTTACTTTGAGAATTACCCCTCCTTATACCGGCTATTCACGCCATTACTTTTTGTTGTAATCCATTAAACTTTTTCTCCGTCGTGCCGATAGGGCTTAAAGACTCTTATACAACTCGTAAAGGATACATATGGCCACTATATCTTCATTAGGTATCGGCTCAGGTCTGGATCTGTCCACCTTACTGGACAATATGACCACGGCAGAAAAAGCGCGTCTGACGCCAATCACTACCGCTCAAACCAGCTATAGCGCAAAACTGACTGCTTATGGAACTTTACAAAGTTCACTGCAGTCATTCGCTGATGCGACCGCTGCGCTAAACAGTGCGGATGTGTATGCGGCAACGACTGCCACATCAAGCAACTCTTCAGCTTTCACCGCTACTACTGCTGCAGGGGCAGCAGCTGGCAAATATACGGTGAATGTGACCACGCTGGCGCAGGCGCAGGTCTTAGTTTCAGGTACTGCGAAAGACACCAGTACTGCGTTAGGTGGTACATCCACTAATGGCACACGCAGCCTATCTATCACTCAGGGTGATGGCAAACCAGTCACAATTTCATTAACTGATGATCAAACCTCGCTGGCTGGCATGCGCGATGCCATTAATGGCGCTGATGCCGGGGTCACGGCCAGTATCCTTAAAGTATCCGACGGTAGTTATCAGCTCATTGTTTCTGCTGACGATACAGGTACAGATTCAAAAATGACGATCGCCGTAACTGGCGACGACACTCTCAATAAATTTATTGGGTATGACTCTGCGACTAACACAGGCGGAATGACTCAAAACGTTGAAGCCAAAAATGCTCAACTCAGTGTTAACGGGATTGCACTGGAACGTCAAAGCAACACAGTGACCGATGCACCAGAGGGCATCACGCTGAACTTGCTGGCAACAACTGATAGCGCCGCAACCCTGACCGTTAAGAAAGATACCAGTGACGCCAGCACCAAGATTCAGGCGTTTGTTACTGCCTATAATGCGCTGCAAACAACGTTTTCTAATCTGACAAAATACACCGCAGTTGACAGTAATACAGCAACCCAGGACACCAGCAATGGCGCCTTGTTGGGTGACAGCGCCTTGAGAACCATCCAGACTCAATTGAAATCAGCGGTTTCCTCTGCGTTTAATTCAAATGGGATAAGTACGCTTTCAAGCATTGGTATCACGACAGATCCAGATACAGGCAATCTTGAAGTTGATAGCACTAAGCTTGATAAAGCGTTATCTGACAACACCAGTGATGTAAAAGCGATGCTGCTTGGCAACGGTACAACGACAGGCGTTATTACAAAGCTTAATAATCTCAATGTTTCCTATCTCGATTCAGATACCGGAACTATTGCGAATGCGAAAACTGCGGTTAATACCACGCTCAAAAGTTTGACTGAGCAGTACAACAAAGTGAACACCAGCATCAACACCACCATTGCCCGTTATAAAACGCAGTTCACTGCGCTAGACGTTGCGATCCAGAAGCTCAACAGCACGGCCGATTATCTGACCAAGCAGTTCGATGCGATGTCCACGTCCAGTTCAAGCTAGTAAGGAAGGAAGAAAAATTATGTATAACGCTAAAGGAACCCAGGCCTACGCACAGGTAGGTTTAGAAAGTGGCGTAATGAGTGCCAGCCCACATCAGTTAGTGGTGATGTTATTTGACGGGGCGCGCAGCGCCCTTATCCGTGCCGGCATTTTTATGCAGCAGGGAAATATTGCCGATAAAGGCAAAGCGCTCTCCAAGGCCATTAATATTATCGACAGCGGACTGAAAGCCGGAATGAGCCGTGAGAAAGGCGATCCTGATTTAGTGGATAATCTGGAAGCGCTCTATTCCTATATGGTTCGTCGTTTATTACACGCTAATTTACACAACGACCAAGAAGCCATCACGGAAGTGCTGGGCTTACTTGAAAATATAGCCGATGCCTGGCGGCAAATCGGCCCAAACTATCACCCGTCGCAGGACCACTATAATGGATCAACATCAGTATCTGGTTAATGAATATCAACTGATCCTGACTTTAAGCGAGCAGATGTTGCGGCTGGCGAAAGAAGAGAAATGGGATGAGTTGGTCGAGCTCGAAGTCAGTTATCTGAAAGCCGTGGAAGCGACCACCACGCTGCCGGTATCAGAAAGCACATCAATGGTTATCCAGTATGAAGTACGCCGATATTTGCGTCAGATTCTGGACAATGAAAATACCATTAAAACGTTATTACAAGCGCGGATGAATCAACTGACCGAGCTGATTGGACAGTCGACAAGACAACAACAAGTGAATATGACTTACGGAAAGATAGATCTCCGTTCGATCGCGTTTGGCGATCGCCAATAATTATTACTTTTGTTTTATTTTATATTGTTCTATTTTATCTAATATTTCTTGTACATACTAAGGTTTCAGAGGCAGAGAGCACACGGCTGCCAGGGCTAATTCTCTCTGTCTCCTTCCCTGACTTTCGCCTCAACCGGTGACCGGTTTGTATTAGTAACAAAGTCGCGCAACGTTTGTTTATTACAGACAGCAGGTCGCCGTCGTCGTCATATTCGGGCATCATCAACATGGTACGTAAAATAAAAGTCACCCCAGGAATAGGATCGACCTCGTTGCTTATTCAGCACAGTGAACTTTTTATTCAAGATGTGTATATCGACAAACCGCAATTACTCCTGATTCAAAATGGAAGTATGACGATAACTTACCAGGATCAGGAAATTTCGCTGCAAACAGGTGAAATGCTGGTGCTCAACAGCGGGCAAACGCTGGGTCTGAAACATCAGTTATCCGATAACGGCCCGTTTAGTTGCGCCATCATGGCATGGGATCCGACGCTGCTGGCCGATGCCGGCCTGCACACTCAGGCATTTAAACCGCCACTGATTACCGTCGATCATATGCAGGTGCTCCCCCACGTCCCCAGCGCCTTCAAACAAAGTTTCACCGATACCCATAACGCCATTTTGTGGCATCACGGCCTGCCTGCGCCGATCACCCGCCACCGGATGCTGGAGCAATTATTATGGCTGTCACAACTCGGTGTGCGCTATTCCCTGCATCACAGCGAAAGCGTAACCCAGCGGGTGCGCGAATTGCTGGTGAATAATCTGCATAAAACCTTCACAGCGGCAGAGGTGGCGGAACAGCTGATGATGAATGAGGTGATGCTGCGACGCCGTCTGGCGGCGGAAAACAGCGTATTGCGTAATGTGATGATAGACGTGCGTATGACGCATGCCCTGCGCCTCTTGCAGTGCACGGACCTGGCGATTTCCCACATCGCGCATCAGGTCGGGTATGAAAGCGGCTCACGCTTTGCAGAACGCTTTCGCAAACGTTTCGGTTTCGCGCCTACAGCCATCCGCGGGCATTTGCGCGCCTTGTCAGTGCACTGATCCAGCACAAGTCATGTTCAATAACAATTGATGTCAAATGCTCACAACGCAAATCCATGCGTAACATCACACAATAATTGATTACCAGATGTTAACGGATTACCATGCCCGCCGGTTTTTTGTGAATGGTCAGGGGTTGGTTGTGCATGTTTGGTGGGAAGTGATTAAAACGATTTACTGGGGCGGGCTGGGTATCGCCGTGCTGTTCACCCTGCTGGTGAGCCGCGATACGATTAAGATCAGATTGTTAACGTCCGGCATTATTGGATTTACCTGGCCGATGAGCCTTCCGGTGGTACTTCTCTTCTCTCTGTTCTGACCTTCCAAAAAGAAAACCCGGCATTCACCGGGTTTTCAGAAACATACTTTTTGAATCTATGTGCTGTTATTTGCGCGTCTGAACCCAAAAACCGTGGATCAGACCCGGGAAGTAACCCAGCAAAGTCAGTAAAATGTTCAGCAGAAATGCCCCGCCGAAACCATTACCTATCAATACGCCTAATGGCGGCACCAGAATGGTGATCAATACTCTCCAGAATCCCATTTTTTATCTCCCTTTGGTTATCATGATGTTAATGATAGCCCAGCAAAGATATTGCAGACATAAGAAGAAACCTAATTGATCAGTTCGAGCATCACTTCCACATCACGCCGGGTCTTTTCCAAAATCTCCACATCACCCTGACGGTATTCTGCATCGCTCACCTGATGGATCTGGCGCATCTGCCATCTCACCTGATTTTTCTGCTCTTCGGTCATGCTCCGGCACATCACAATAATAAAATTGCGCAGCATCAGATGTTGCATAGCCGTTTCTTCAACGTGTTTATTGACCGACATGACCAAATCGACAACCTGATTCTCTGCCATTGCTGTACCTGCTGGAGTGAAAGATTCAACAGCGCCACAGTAGCATGGCGGATCCCGTGGCAATGCCGGTAGCTGAGACGATTAACCCCGCTAATTCGGCGCGTAGAATTTACCGGCGATATCGAAACCCACAAGAAAAAAACCGGCAATTTCAGCAGCCTGAACGGTTTAAAACACATCACAAAAATCATCTAAAAATAAAAAAGTGATTCTCATCACATTTCGGCGTTTTTCTCGGCCCAATGCTGTGATCTACTCTATAGTTTACGTATAAAAAATAGGATGTCCGGGCGGTACGTTACGCCTCTTGTTGTCTCTTGTTTTGCTTTTTGGGTATGAAATTCCAGGTAGATCCCTTGTAGTCAGGACAATTACCCCATCATATTTGGGGTTCAGGAGGCAGTATGTCGGAATATCATTATTTACTGGTTGGCGGAAGCCGCGACGGACAACGGCATGTTGATGCGTGCCATCAGTTCTCGTTGTGTTTCTGGGAAGATGCATCACAGCACAGGGATCGTGAGTTTTACGGAAAGCGTAACGAACGTTACAAAGTGAATCCGGAGAAAGGCGTTGACGGAAAATGGTACCTGGTCGGTTATTGTGGCAGTTGCTCGAAAATTCCTGCCGATGAATTGACAAACCAGGCACACACCAAACACGTTAAGCCAATGATGTAACTGCGGTTATATCAGATGTGACGAGTGAGAAGTAAAGAGTAAGCAGTCCCTTAAGACCCCGCCCTGAAAGCGGGGTTTTGTTTTAGGGGTTCAGGAGGCAGTCCCCTGAATATTACCTGCAAAGAATGCCACCTGCCCGCCCAGCTTAAAATGCCCCTCCTCGTGCCCTTGCCGGCCAAGCGGGGCAATACGCACAATCTCCCCTTCAAATTCACCGTCCAGAATACGGGTGATCGCCACATCCAGCTGATAGCTGGCAGGATGCACGCCCACCGGGAACGTGAGTAATTTCACACGATCACCCACCTCAAAACGGGTTAACAGCGGCAAAGGTGCCTGTTCGAATAAGTCCTGATCCATCGGTGACTCCTTGTTTTTCAGTAGGATTAATTAGAGGATAGGCCATGTTGCGTCGTTTTGCAGAAACCCGGCGTGAGGCACTTCTCTCTTTTAACAACTTTTCAGAAAACGCTTTTCAGACACTCAGCGTAAGGAACGTAACGTGACCAAATTGACACCCCAGCAATGCATCATCCTGACCGGTTTTACCGGCATTCTGCACGGAGAGTTTGAATGGTTTCACGAGGATCTGGAAAAACGCCTGGGTCGCGATGTACAGACCTCAGAACTGGGTTATCCGGAGTTTATTCAGGAGTGCCGGGAATTGTACGAGGAGGATTTTAACGCGCTGATGCCGGACTGACGGCGGTAACGCAGAAGGTGTGTGAGAGGCCGGGCGGGCAGCAACGTGCGCCCTGCCCGGCCATGCAGTTAAGGTTTTATTATCCCGCGAATATAGTTCTCATTCACTTTGATAACATTGCCTGTTTCCACATTCATCACCTGATATTGCACGGGTGATACCTCAGTCAAAATTGCGACAACTTCAAACAAACCTGGTGTAAAAGTAAGCGTGACAAAAACGCCAACAGGATAGACGGTCATGATTTTATCCTTTATTCAAACACTTATAACGTGTTTCATTTATCTCACAGCGGCATTTTAACGTGAATTACTCACCGTGAGTTATTGCATTATATCCGTTTATTACAGTGGAAGAATATGAGGTAAAAGAGACGGGTAAGACAGATAAAATGCTCATGATTTGATCAATTCAGATAACTCTGACAGACGTGGCGAAGAGTTCCTCATATGTGACCGTTTTCTTACATTACCCTGTCCCGGCACTCCGACCGCTCTCCTGCCAGTCCCTTGTTTTCGGTGCGATTTCAGTTAAGAATATAAATCCATAATGTTGCAATGAGAGCCCACGCCGTGAGTGCCCAGATTTTCGAAACCGATGTCGCCCACCCGCATTTAGCCCGTCTTATCGCCGAACTGGATGCTTACCAGTACCCGCTCTACCCGCCGGAATCCTTTTACGGGGTCAACATCACGGAGCTCAGTGAAGGGGAAATCACCTGTTTTATGGCGCGCGTCGATGATGACTGGGCGGGTTGCGCCTGTCTGTACATCTCAAAAAATAGCATTGCGGAAATGAAACGGGTTTACGTGAATCCGCTGTTTCGCGGGCAAGGTGTTGCCTCGTTGCTGATCGAGGCCATGGAGAAAAAGCTCAAAACGCTGGGGCATAAAGATCTGTATTTAGAAACCGGCGTGTTTCAGGAAAAAGCCATCACGCTGTATGAAAAACTCGGCTATGCCCGCACGGAGGCATTTGGCGACTACCGGCAGGCACCGGATCCGCTCAGCGTGTTTATGATGAAAACGGTGGCGTAGCAAAGTGCTCCATAACACTGTCAGCATGGCAGTGTTATGGAGACTGTATCACATCAGTACGTTGCTTTTGGTGGCAGGCAGGTCATTAGAGGGAATGACCCATTTCTTGAGTGTGATAATAAAAAAATTCTTACCCTTGGTGATTTTCGCACCGCGGTCGCCGCATTCCAGCGCGAGTTTAAAAAACTCATCACTGTTAATACTAAAAGCCAGTTCGACTTTTTTTACCATACCGGAATTCAGCAGGTCTTCGGCTTCGTGCAGGGATTTGGCCTGAATGACTGACATAAATACCTCGAGATAGCTGACGGACATTGTGAAGTTGCCCGTCTACGCTATTTCATTTTTGTTGCGTATTTATGACAGTCTTATGAATATTGGCAGAACCGTGACACAGACAAATTATGTCAGGCGGTAATGCGCATCCGGCATCGGCGTGTCCGGCAGCTGCGTCTGGTTATTCATCTCAAGTAAATTGATTTCAATGTTGGTGCACATCGCGTCCATCGGCAGATGGTTATTGGCGTAACCAAACGGCATCTCCAGCTCTTCGGCCAGCGTATCAAGAGAAAGGAACGTGTAGGAGATGAAGCCGGACACCAGCAGCGTCATGTAATGTAAGTCCACCACCAGCGCGAACGGCAGCAAACTGCAGAACAGATACACCGTGCGGTGCAACAACAGCCCGTAAGCAAAAGGGATCGGCATACTGACAATACGCTCGCAGCCGCCGACGACCTGAGAAAGCTGTAACAGCGTGGTATCCATATGCGCATAGACCACATCCGACATCTCCCCGCTGCGCCGACGCTCCGCCAGCCACTGCGACAACCGCAATTGCACCATATTGGTCGGTGCGCGCCGTGAAAGAATATCCTCAGCATCCTCCCCGAGCAGACGCTCCAGATCGGGGCGGGGATCGCTGTGCCGCAGCTGATGTTTGAGGCTGTAGCAGAAAGCCAGCAGCAGTGCGGTAACCCGCGGCGCTTCACCCGGACACACTGCCATCATCTGACTTTGCAGCGTGCGACAGGCAATCAGTAACCCGCCCCACAGCTGACGCGCTTCGATATAACGCGAGTACGCTACACTATTTCTGAACCCCAAAAAGATCGCAATCGACACGCCGAGCAAGCTGAAAGGCGCAAGCGTCAGCTTCACGCCGAGCGTCTCATACCAGGGCAGGCAGAGAATGGCGGCCAGCGACATCAGCAGATTTAAACTCAGGCGGAACATAATGCTGGGCAGCACGGAGCCGTGCCAGACGAACAAACGCAGGAACCAGTGACGCGGTGGACGGATTATCATGTTAGACAGGTGCTTTTGCAGGTGGGACCATTTTTTTGCGATTTTGGCAAATAAACCTGCACAAGCAAAGGACAATTTTGTGACACAGGTAACATTTATTTTGAGAGTGCTCATTTTTGATAACAGCGTGATAATCACTGAGATCAACAAATTGAAACAATTCCCCGCTCACTCTCAAGTTGTGGTTCTTTGCGGTCGATAATAGTATCGCGACGTAATTATTAAAAAACTAAGTCATCATCTTTTTACTGTAATAAACCGGCCCTAAGCTCGGTCATTAGAATGACGATGTCCTTTCACAAGCCTTCGCAACTGCACATGAAGGAATTGGGCGATGATTATTGTATTGATTGTTTTGGCACTGCTGGCGTTAGCCGTGTGGTTTGTCATCAGATCGGCAATGAAAGATATTGAAGACGATTATTAAGCATTTTTAGAATTTTTTGCGTAATCCAAACCCGCCCGGTCCCCTTTTGTCTCTCCCTCAAAAATAAAAAAATTGCCCCCGCGCTGCCCCATCAGGCCGCAGGTGACAATTTATTTTTCAGTATTTCAGTCAGTTACTTATTTACACCGACATATTCATCACATCCTGATACGCCGCCACCAGTTTATTTCTGACCTGCACGCCCAGCTGTAATGAAATAGAGGATTTTTGCAGATCGACCATCACATCGTTGAGGCTGACGCCCGGCACGCCCATCTCGAGTTTTTCAGCCTGCAGTTTGGCGCTGTTTTGCGTCTCACTGATCTTGCCTAATGCCGCTTTCAGTTCGCTGGCAAAACCGGCTTCTGACGTGGTGTCGGTCTGCTTAACCGCGCCTGCCTGCACTGCAGTGGCCTGCATTTGCTGTAAAACACTCTCAATGCCTTGAATTGACATGCTTTCTCCGCTTAACGCTCTTTCGGTGACCAATGGGGTTCTTTCATGGAATGACACCCTATCACATCAGTTTTTTCCTAAACGCCATAATTGACCGCAAAAACCATGGCTTATCGGGCCATTAACTTTGCCCTGCGCGACAAATAATGGCTCACCTAGAAAATAGGCCTGCCTGTGTGGGGGTTTGAAAAATGTCACGCTTCACCGATTGCGCACCTGGGAGTCTGTTTTGTTAAGAGACAACATGAACACCACCGTCCAACAGCTAAATAGGGATCTTGTATGAGTTCCGCAATAGCCGGCGCAGAAAACCCTGGAAGCGGTTTCACTGCTCTGCTTAATCGCCTGCGCGCCAACCCAAAAGTTCCTATCGCCATTGCTGCTGCGGCAGCCGTGGCTATTGTTGTTGTTATGATGTTGTGGGCTAAGCAGCCTACTTATAAGGTGCTGTTTAGCAACCTCAACGACAAAGATGGTGGCGCGGTCGTCACCCAACTGACGCAAATGAATATCCCTTATCAGTTTTCTGATAACGGTGGCGCAGTCCTTATTCCCGCTGACAAAGTGTATGAAACCCGTCTGAAACTGGCTGCGGCCGGTTTACCGAAAGGCGGCGCCGTCGGTTTTGAACTGATGGATCAGGAGAAATTTGGGATCAGCCAGTTCAGCGAGCAGATCAACTATCAGCGCGCACTGGAAGGTGAACTCTCCCGCACCATCGAAACGCTGGGCCCGGTCTCGAGCGCCCGCGTGCATTTAGCCATTCCGAAACCTTCTTTATTTGTACGCGAACAGAAAAACCCTTCCGCTTCCGTCACCCTGAATCTGCAACCGGGCCGCGCCCTCGATGATGGCCAGATCAACGCCATCGTTTATATGGTGTCGAGCAGCGTTTCCGGTTTACCTCCGGCCAACGTCACCGTGGTCGATCAGAGCGGACACTTACTGACACAGTCCGACAGCAATGGCCGCGATCTCAATGCGTCACAGCTGAAATACGCCAACGAAGTGGAAGGCCGCCTGCAACGCCGCATCGAAGCGATTCTGCAACCGGTGGTCGGCAACGGCAACGTGCACGCACAAATCACCGCGCAGATTGATTACGCCACCCGTGAACAAACTGACGAAAATTACCAGCCGAACGGTGCTGCGGATAAAGCCGCCGTACGTTCCCGCCAGCTCAGCACCAGCGATCAGATTGGTGGCTCTTCAGTGGGCGGCGTACCGGGTGCGCTGAGCAATCAGCCCGCGCCGGCAGCGACTGCACCGGTGACCACACCGCCTGCGGCCAACACGGCTCAGAATCAGAATCAGAATCAGGCTGTCAACGCTCAGAACGGCGCACAAAACAGCACGGCGAACCGTTCAACGGTGCCATCGAACAGCCGTCGTGATGAAACCACTAACTATGAAGTGGATCGCACCATCACCCACACCCAGCACAGCGCCGGTGCGGTACAGCGCCTGTCTGCGGCAGTGGTCGTCAACTATCAGGTGGGAACGGATGGCAAATCCAAACCGCTGACCGACGAACAGTTGAAGAAGATCGACGATCTGGTTCGCGAAGCGATGGGCTTCTCTACCGAACGTGGCGATACGCTGAACGTGGTGAATACACCGTTCAACGAAGCCGCGGATGACACCGCAGAGTTGCCGTTCTGGAAACAACAGGCGTTCTTCGACCAACTGATCGATGCCGGTCGCTGGTTACTGGTGCTGATTGTGGCCTGGATACTGTGGCGCAAGATTGTTCGTCCGATGCTGCGCAAACAGCAGGCCGAGAAAGAAGCCATTGCCGCCGCTGCCCTTGCCGCTTCCATGCCACAACCTGAAGGCAGCAAACCGGTCAAACTCAGCACCGACGAGCTGGAGAAACGTAAACGTTCACAGCAGCGCGTCAGCGTCGAAGTACAGACTCAACGAGTACAGGAGCTGGCCGATAAAGATCCGCGTATCGTCGCCCTGGTTATCCGCCAATGGATGAGTACCGAACAACCATGACTATGACCGGAACTGAAAAAAGCGCCATTTTGATGATAACCCTGGGCGAAGACCGTGCGGTGGAGGTGTTCAAACACCTCTCCCCGCGTGAAGTTCAGCAAATCAGTGGCGCGATGGCGAATATCCATCAGATCTCCAACAAGCAGCTGGCCGAGGTCCTGAATGAATTCGAGGACGAATCCGAGCAGTATGCTGCGCTGAGTGTGAACACCAGCGAATACCTGCGTTCAGTGCTGACCAAAGCGCTGGGCGAAGAGCGTGCCTCGAGCTTGCTGGAAGACATTCTCGAATCGCGCGAAACCACCAGCGGCATGGAAACGCTCAACTTCATGGAGCCGGTGATTGCCGCCGATCTGATCCGCGACGAACATCCGCAGATCATCGCCACTATCCTGGTGCACCTGAAACGGGGTCAGGCGGCCGATATTCTGGCGCTGTTCGACGAGCGTCTGCGCAACGACGTTATGCTGCGTATCGCCACCTTCGGCGGTGTCCAGCCAGCGGCGCTGGCCGAGCTGACCGAAGTGCTGAACAACCTGCTCGACGGCCAGAACCTCAAACGTTCGAAGATGGGCGGTGTTCGTACAGCAGCAGAAATCATCAACCTGATGAAAACTCAGCAGGAAGAAGCGGTTATCGAAGCAGTGCGTGGTTACGACGGCGAACTGGCACAAAAGATTATCGACGAGATGTTCCTGTTCGAAAACCTGGTGGACGTGGACGACCGCAGTATCCAGCGCCTGTTGCAGGAAATCGAAGGCGAATCGTTGCTGGTGGCATTGAAAGGTGCCGAGCAGCCACTGCGCGAGAAGTTCCTGCGCAACATGTCGCAGCGTGCTGCCGACATCCTGCGCGACGATCTGGCCAACCGTGGCCCGATGCGTATGTCTCTGGTCGAGAACGAACAGAAAGCCATCCTGCAAACGGTTCGCCGTCTGGCAGAGTCTGGCGAAATGGTAGTCGGCGGCGGCGAGGATTCTTATGTCTGATCCAATGAATGACCAGCCGGTGCCGGAAAAGAAAACCGCTGAAGAGCGGCAGACCGAGCGTCTTAACGCCCTGCCGTGGCAGCCGTGGCGGCCGGGCGATCTGGCGATGCCTTCTTTCGCCAGCCCGCTTGAGCCCTTGTTTCAGGAAGGTGAAGAAGAGCAGGACGACGGCCAGCCCAAGGTGCAGGTCGATCAGAATGAGCTGCTGAACCTGCAACGCCGCGCCGAACAGCAGGGTTTTCAGCAAGGTCTTGAAGCCGGTCAGAAACAGGGTTATGCCGCCGGATTTCAGTCCGGTCAGGAAGCCGGGCAACAGCAGGGTTTACTGGAAGGTCAGCAACAGCAGGCCGTTCTCACCGAACACTGGCAGCTTCTGGTGGCCGATTTCCAGCAAACGCTCGACGCGCTGGACAGCGTGATCGCCTCGCGCCTGATGCAAATGGCGCTGACCGCTGCCAAACAGATTTTAGGTCAGGCCCCGATTTGTGACGGTTCCGCCCTGCTCACTCAGATCCAGCAGCTGATCCAGCTGGAGCCGATGTTTAAAGGCAAACCGCAGTTGCGCGTTAACCCGGCTGATTTCGAGCGGGTCGAACTGCAACTCGGCGCCAGCCTCAGTATGCACGGCTGGCGTTTGCTGGCAGATAATCAGATCCACAGCGGTGGCTGTAAAGTCAGTGCGGAAGATGGCGATATGGATGCCTCGATTGCCACGCGCTGGCATGAACTGTGCCGCCTCGCCGCGCCGGGAGATCTCGGATGACCGCCCGCCTGAGCCGCCTGCTGAAATCCCTCGACGATGCGGAAAAACGCATGAGCCGCACGCCGGCCGTGCGCCGTTATGGCCGTCTGACCCGCGCGACGGGGCTGATCCTCGAAGCCACCGGCTTGCAGATGCCGCTCGGCGCCACCTGTCTGATTGAACGTCATGACGGCAAAGTGGTGCAGGAAGTAGAAAGCGAAGTGGTGGGTTTTAACGGCCAGAATCTGTTTCTGATGCCACTGGAAGAAGTCGAAGGTATTTTGCCGGGCGCCCGCGTTTACGCGCGTATTTCTCCCGACGGTCACATGGCCGGCAAGCAGCTTCCGCTCGGCCCGCAACTGCTGGGCCGCGTGCTTGACGGCAGCGCCAAACCGCTGGATGGCTTACCGCCACCGGACACCGGCTATCGCGCCGCGCTTATCACTCCGCCGTTTAACCCGTTGCAACGTACGCCGATCACCGACGTACTGGACGTGGGCGTGCGGGCCATCAACGCACTGCTGACCGTCGGTCGCGGCCAGCGTATGGGGCTGTTTGCCGGTTCCGGCGTGGGTAAATCTGTTCTGCTCGGCATGATGGCCCGCTACACCCAGGCCGATGTGATCGTGGTCGGGCTGATTGGTGAACGTGGACGTGAAGTCAAAGACTTCATCGAGAACATTTTAGGTGACGAAGGCCGCGCCCGTTCCGTGGTCATCGCAGCGCCGGCTGACGTTTCGCCGCTGCTGCGTATGCAGGGAGCCGCCTACGCCACGCGCATTGCAGAAGATTTCCGTGACCGTGGGCAGCACGTGCTGCTGATCATGGATTCCCTGACCCGCTACGCCATGGCCCAGCGTGAAATCGCCCTTGCCATCGGTGAGCCACCGGCAACCAAAGGTTATCCGCCTTCCGTTTTCGCCAAACTGCCTGCGCTGGTTGAACGCGCAGGGAACGGCATCAGCGGCGGCGGTTCGATTACCGCCTTCTATACCGTGCTGACCGAAGGGGATGACCAGCAGGATCCGATCGCCGACGCCGCCCGCGCCATTCTTGATGGCCACGTGGTGTTATCGCGCCGTCTGGCGGAGTCCGGCCACTATCCGGCCATTGATATAGAAGCGTCGATCAGCCGTGCCATGACATCGCTTATCGACGACAACCAGTATTCCCGTGTACGAAATTTCAAACAATTGTTGTCCAGCTACCAGCGTAACCGTGATCTGGTCAGCGTCGGTGCCTACGCGGCAGGCAGCGATCCGATGCTCGATCGCGCCATCCGCTTGTACCCGCAAATGGAGAACTTTCTCCAGCAGGACATCATGGAACGCAGCACGTATGAAGACGCCTGTCTGGAACTGAACATGCTGTTCCCTGGCTAAGACATTACACACAGAACTATATCCATCAACGTGCGCGCTGTATCAGGGCAAACAATGAAGGGTATGAGGAATATCGAATGGAAAGTTCATCACCATTGATCACCCTTTGTTCTCTGGCGCAAAAAGCGCTGGATCAGGCGACCAATCATTTGGGGCAAATCCGGCAATCGCATTCTCAGGCTCAGGAACAGCTCACCATGCTGCTCAACTACCAGCGTGAGTACCGCGAAAAACTGAACACCACCATGACCGGCGGAATTGCGGCCAATACCTGGCAGAACTACCAGCAGTTTATCGGCACGCTTGAAGTGGCGATTGAACAGCATCGCAAGCAGTTGCAGCAATGGGATCAGCGGCTCAATGCCGCCGTCAATCAGTGGCAGGATAAACAACAGCGACTGAATGCCTATCAGACCCTGCAAACCCGTGCCAGTGAACAGCAGCGTTCGCATGAGAACAAGATGGATCAAAAGCAGAACGATGAATTTGCCCAACGCAGCGCTTACAGGAAAAAAACGCTATGAATCTGAATATCTTGCCTGCGGCAGTCACCTCGGCGAAAACCACCGTTTCCGCCGCCTCCGCCAGCACGGCGTCGGATGCTGTCGCCACCGGTGATGTTTCCACGACCGGCGCCACCGCAGATTTTGCCAGCCAGTTGCAGGCGCAGCTGGGCGAAAAACTCGATCCTAAACTCGCCAGCCAGTTATCTCAGCTCGGCCAGAAAATCAGTGCCAAAGGCCAGATCCTGGACAAGGCCACGCTGACTCAGGCCGTGACCACCGGCGAAGAAGACGGCAGCCTGGCGCTGGACGACAGCGACCTGAGCAAAATGATTGCGGCGATCCAGTTGTTGCCCAACGGCAGCCTGAAAGGCACCGATCCTTCTGCGGTCAAAAATACCGCGCTCACCGATAAAGAAAAAGACACCCAGGCTGACGACGCTACCTCCCTGCCGGTGCAGGCGCTGTTTGCCCAGCTCGCCGCGCAACAGCAACCGGCGCAGCCACTGACCACCGCGACCGCGGCTTCGGCGCAGTCCGCCCTGTCTTCAGACACCGCCGATGCCGATAAAAAGAGTGCATTACTTGCCGGGCTGACCACCACCGCCTCTTCACTGCTGGCCGATGACGGTAAAACCGCCGTGACCGACAGCAGTGCACCGGCCACGGGCAGTACCGCCACCGCGCATGCGGCAGGCAAAAACACCTCCGCCGCCAGCCCTGATTTTTCCAGCGCGCTGGCCGCGATGACCGCAGCTAACGGCAATGTCGCCGTGGCGGCACAGACCGACAGCCGCACGGCGGACAGCGCCCTGAACCTGGTGAACAACGCCGCGGTGGCCGTCTCTTCTGCGCCGGTGTCAACCACGCCAACCACCACCAGCGCCGTGACCGCGCCGTCCACGCCGTTGCTCAACGCGCAGCTGGGGACGCCGGAGTGGCAACAGCAACTCGGTCAGCAGGTGATGATGTTCAACCGTCAGGGGCAGCAGACCGCCGAGTTGCGCCTGCATCCGCAGGATCTGGGTTCCATCCAGATCAGCATGAAGATTGAAAACAACCAGGCGCAGTTGCACTTTGTCTCAGGCCACAGTGCGGTGCGTTCCGCCATTGAAGCCGCGATGCCCGATCTGAAAACGGCGCTGGCGGATAACGGCATCAGCCTCGGTCAGAGCAGCGTCGGCAGCGACAGCTCGCAGTGGCAACAGGCGCAACAGCAAAGTTCACAATCCGGTTCGCAGCAGGGGAACGCCTCAAGCTGGGCGGCCTTTAATGCCGGTGGCGTGAATGCCGCGGCAGACGCCCTGCCGGTGCCGGTGTCTCTCGCGCAGCATCTTGGCGGTAACAACAGCGTCGATATCTTTGCGTAATTGTTCGCAAAATTGTTTCAGGTAGTTGCTGACGGTCAGTGTTCACTTAATTCAAACGGCAGAGCTGACCTTATTTTTCCCGCCTATTCTGACTATTGAACAACAGGATAAGCGGGATAATCATTTTCAGAATTGATCCGGCAGGTTGGGCTTCCCTCAGCTTATCTGCCCATACTTACAGGAAATCGCCTCATCCATGTCTGACTCCGCTCTCTCGGCCTCGCGCAAAAAAAAGCGACCGCTTTTAATGATTCTGCTTTTACTGGTGGCCCTTGGTGCTTGTGGTGCGGCGGGTTACGCCTGGTGGATGTTGCATAAACAGCAGTCAGCACCGGGTTCTCAGACCGCTGAAGTGAAAAAGAATGAGCCGCCGGTGCCGCCGATTTTCCTGGCGCTGGACACCTTCACCGTCAACCTGCAAACGCCGGATAACGATCCTGACCGTGTGCTTTACATCGGCCTGACCCTGCGTCTGCCGGATGAAAAAAACCGCGCCATCCTGAATGAGTATCTGCCTGAAGTCCGCAGCCGCTTGCTGCTGTTACTTTCACGCCAGAAAACGTCGGATTTAGTCAGTGAAACCGGCAAGCAGCAACTGGTGCAGGAAATCAAACAAGTTCTGGACGTGCCACTGGTCAAAGGTCAGCCCCCACAGGCGATCAACGACGTGCTTTTCACTGCTTTCATACTGCGATAAACAAATTATGGGCGACAGCATTCTTTCACAGGCCGAGATCGACGCACTGCTCAACGGTGACAGCAGCGACAGCGCGGCTGAAACCACAAAAGCGAAAACGCTGGCGTCCGACGACGGCGTTAAACCTTTTGACCCCACGACTCAGCGCCGCGTTGTCCGCGAGCGGCTGCAGGCGCTGGAAATCATTAACGAGCGTTTTGCCCGTCATTTCCGTATGGGGCTATTTAACCTGTTGCGCCGCAGCCCGGACATCACCGTCGGGCCGATCAAAATTCAGCCTTATCACGATTTTGCCCGCAACCTGCCGGTGCCGACCAACCTCAACCTGATCCACCTCAAACCCTTGCGCGGCACGGCCTTATTTGTGTTCGCCCCGAGCCTGGTGTTTATCGCGGTGGATAACCTGTTTGGCGGCGATGGCCGTTTCCCGACCAAAGTAGAAGGTCGTGAATTCACCCACACCGAACAGCGCGTGATTAAACGCATGCTGACGCTGGCGCTGGATGCTTATGAAGATGCCTGGAGCGGCGTTTACAAACTGAGCGTCGAGTACGTCCGTGCGGAATTGCAGATCAAATTCACCAACATCACCTCTTCCCCGAACGATATCGTGATCACGACGCCGTTCCACGTGGAAATCGGTGCGCTGAGCGGTGATTTCAACATCTGTATTCCCTTTAGCATGATTGAACCGATCCGTGAGTTGCTGACCAATCCGCCGGTCGAGAACTCCCGTCATGAAGAAAGCCAGTGGCGCGAAAATCTGGTGACCCAGGTTCAGCAATCCGAACTGGAGCTGGTGGCAAACTTCGTCGAAATTCCGCTGCGTTTATCTCAGATCCTGAAACTGCAACCGGGCGATGTGCTGCCGATTGAAAAGCCGGATCGCCTGATTGCCCACGTCGACGGCGTGCCGGTCCTGACCAGCAAATACGGCACCTTAAACGAACAATACGCTCTGCGCGTTGAACATTTGATCAACCCAATTTTAAATTCTCTAGATGAGGAACAGCCCCATGAGTGACACCAATAAACCGTCTGACGCCGGATCGGATAACGTTGACGATTTATGGGCTGATGCGTTTAACGAACAACAATCTGCGGGCAGCGCCAAAGCGTCAACCGAGGGTGTTTTCGCCGCGCTGGGCGCCCAGGAAGGAGCAGGCAGTTTGCAGGATATCGATATGATCCTCGATATTCCGGTCAAGCTGACCGTGGAGTTAGGCCGCACCAAGATGACCATTAAAGAGCTGCTGCGCCTGTCGCAGGGTTCCGTGGTTTCCCTTGACGGTCTGGCCGGTGAGCCGCTGGATATTCTGATCAACGGTTATCTGATTGCTCAGGGTGAAGTGGTGGTCGTGGCCGATAAATACGGCGTGCGCATCACCGATATCATCACGCCATCAGAACGTATGCGTCGTCTGAGCCGCTGATGAGCCAGACTGCCGCGACGGATTCCCCGTACCTTTCCGGGGCGGTGACGCCCGCCACTGCCCATGCCTCCGCGCCGGTAGTACCCGCCAGTTCCGTGCTGACGCAAGTCAGCTCCGTGCTCGGCGGTATTCTGCTGCTGATTCTGTTTATCGGCTGGGTGGCGAAACGGACCGGTCTGGCACCGCAGGCAAAAAATAACAAGCTGCTGAAAATCACGTCCAGCTGTCAGGTCGGGCGCAGTGAAAAAGTGGTGATTGTGGAAGTGGACAATACCTGGCTGGTGCTGGGCGTGACCGCCCACAACATCACACCGCTGCATACCCTGAGCGCGCCACCGGCCGATATCACGCCGGGCGCTGCTGCCGACAAGCCCGCTGATTTTCGTCAGCTGATGCAAAAAATGTTGAAACGTCCGGGAAAGCAGGCATGACCTTCTTGAGTTCCGTAGTTAACGCTGTCCGTCAGCGTCCTGTTCGCTTGCTTACCCGTTGTCTGCCGCTGCTGCTGCTCGCCAGCCCCGCCGCGTTTGCGCAATTGCCGGGCATCATCAGCCAGCAAATGGCGAACGGTGCGCAAAACTGGTCATTGCCGATCCAGACGCTGGTCTTCATCACCACGCTGACCCTGCTGCCTGCAATGCTGCTGATGTGTACCAGCTTCACCCGCATTATCATCGTGCTGGGTTTATTGCGAAATGCCCTCGGCACGCCGTCTGCACCGCCGAACCAGGTTCTGCTCGGCCTCGGGCTGTTTCTGACCTTCTTCGTCATGGCGCCGGTTTTCGACAAGATTTACACCGACGCTTATCAGCCGTTCACAGAAAACAAAATCAGCATGCAGGATGCCATGGATAAAGGCGCTCAGCCGTTGCGTGAATTCATGCTGCGCCAGACCCGTGAAAGTGACCTCGCGCTGTACGCCCGCCTCGCCAACCTGCCGCCGCTGGCAGGCCCGGAAGCGGTGCCGATGCGTATTTTGTTACCGGCTTACGTCACCAGCGAACTGAAAACGGCTTTCCAGATTGGCTTCACGGTCTTTATCCCGTTCATGATTATCGATCTGGTGGTGGCCAGCGTGCTGATGGCGCTGGGGATGATGATGGTGCCGCCTGCCACTATCTCACTGCCCTTCAAACTGATGCTGTTCGTGCTGGTCGATGGCTGGCAGTTGCTGCTCGGATCGCTGGCGCAGAGTTTCTACAGTTAATTCATGCCGTTGCCTGATTTTATGGGCGTCAGCGTCGCCGTCAGTGCGGGCACTGCCGGCGGACAAAATGACACGTAAGCCCGCCCACGCAGGTTCACATTTAAAGAGAGATTTATGACTCCTGAATCGGTAATGGCGATTGGCAATGAAGCGATGAAAGTCGCACTTGCGGTCGCGGCCCCGCTGCTGCTGGCTGCGCTGGTCACCGGTCTTATCGTCAGCCTGTTGCAGGCGGCGACGCAAATCAACGAACAAACGCTGTCCTTCATTCCGAAGATCCTGGCAGTGGTGGCGACCATCGTCATCGCGGGTCCGTGGATGCTCAATCTGCTGCTTGATTACATGCGCACGCTGTTTTCCAGCCTGCCGTACATCATCGGTTAACCTATGGTTTCTTTTGACAGCACCCAGTTAGCCGGATGGCTAAGCATGTATTTCTGGCCGATGCTGCGCATTCTGGCGCTGATCAGCACCGCGCCGATCACCAGTGAAAAACAGGTGCCAAAAAAGGTTAAAATTGGCCTCGCGGCGATGATCACCTTTCTGATCGCCCCGGCACTGCCGGTTGTCGACACCCCGATTTTCTCCACGCCTGCGCTGTGGCTGACCATGCAGCAAATCATGATTGGTACCGCGCTTGGCCTGACCATGCAGCTGGCGTTCGCCGCGATCCGCATGGCCGGTGAAATCATGGGCCTGCAAATGGGCATCTCCTTCGCCACGTTCTACGACCCAAGCAACCGCCTGAACTCTCCGCTGCTGGCACAATTTCTCAACCTGCTGGCGGTACTGCTGTTTCTGAGTTTCAACGGTCATCTGTGGCTGATTTCCCTGCTCGCCGACAGTTTCCACACCTTGCCGATAAGCCCCAATCCGGTGAATGCTCAGGGCTTCATGGCCGTTGCACAGGCGGGCAGCATTGTGTTCAGCGGCGGCCTGATGCTCGCCCTGCCAATTGTCACCCTGCTGCTGACACTCAACATGGCGCTCGGCATACTCAACCGCGTGGCGCCGCAGCTTTCCGTTTTCGTCATCGGTTTCCCGCTGACACTCAGCATCGGTATTCTCTCCATCGGGATGATGATGCCGCTGCTTGCGCCATTCAGTGAGCATTTGTTCAGTGAAGTGTTCGATAAACTGGTGTTAGTCATGAACCAGCTGGCGACCGGACGTTAATATGTATTTCCCGATGTCCGCGGGTGCTGAGGGTGTATTTATAAAGATTTGCAGCGTATATTCATGTGCCGGGTCATTTCGTGCCCATGGCTTACTTATTTAATTAAGATAAAAAGAAAATACAGGGATCAATTTTCTATGACGACTGAAATGGAAAATGACTTCACTTCAACAAATAAAGCCCTGCATTTTTACCGTGATGATGAGATGGACACGCTTAAGCTCGGTAAATTTTTAACGTCCCTGAATGCCAGCATTAAAATGCCGCTCCTCAGAGCAGAAGACGTATTATTTTACTTTGATGATACGGTGTTTGGCAGCGGCGATCGCGGCGTTGTTATTACCCGGAGTGAAATGATTTGTGACTTAGAAAAAGCATACAAATGTTTCCGTCTTGAATTAAGCGATATAAAAGCCCTGTCGATAAGCGGTAGCCTGAATAAGACCATTAAAATTTTGACGCATCATTCAGCACAGCATAAGTTTACCCTGACTCAGTCCAATAAAGGCGCTGAAAAACTTTTCTATGTGTTGAACACGCTGATCCCATAATCGAAATAAGCGCAACAGAGTCCTCCCTGTTGCGCTTATTTTATCTGGCTTTAGATCATGCAAACTGTTTCAACCTAATTCCCTTTCCCTTTCTCCACATAATGCATGTCCCCGATTTTACCGACCGTAAACTTACCGTCTTTATACGTGATCACCGTGACGCTGGCGTTCTGTAATGGCGCACGCAGGTTTTCTTCAGGCGTCATCCCTTCAAGCATCGCCAGAATGGCCATGCCATGAGAGACGATCAGCACATTGCCGCCGCCCTGTGCGCTGACTTTGCGGGCGATATCTGTCAGTGCGGCCTGCATACGCTGATGGACCTGCGCCGCGTTTTCGGTGGTGTGCGACGGATCAACCTCCGCCAGCGTATTCATCATGGTTTTCAGCGTCACCTGACCGTTATTCAGCGCCTGCGTCAGGGCGGCGAAATCTTTATAGCCGAGTTTTTTCGCCACCGGCTCCCACATCAGTAATTCATGCTCCCCTTCAAACGGGCCGAAGAAGGTTTCGCGCAGGCGCTGATCTTCGCTGACCGGCAGGGGTTGCCCGGCTGAGGCTAAGGCAATTTTTGCCGTCTGCCGCGCGCGGCCAGCATCACTGGAAAAGGCAGCGGTAAAGTGAATGTCTTTCAGGCCGCGGCCAAGTTGTTCTGCCACTTCCACCCCGGCGGAGGTCAGCGGCGTGTCTGACCAGCCCTGCGCCCGGTGCGCGGCGTTGAATAAGGTTTTACCATGACGGGTAACGTAAAAAGTCACTTCTCCCTTTTCACCGGCGGCCTGAACCTCAGGCGTCGCCGCCGACACCGTTACGCTGCTCAGGAACAGCGGCAGGCTGAAAGCCAATAAAGAGAACAGCGTTTTCGTTAAGCTATTTTTCATAACAGCATCCTTATCGTTGAGGTTAATTAAAAGATTTTGAATTTGTAATCCAGACGGAATTCCGCCGCGAAACTGTCGGTATTTTTAATATTGCCGTGGTGATCGACAATCGGCGCGGTGCCTTTATGTTCATACGTCCGGCCAGGGCCAATCAGGACGAAGAGAGACAAATCTTTCAGCTTTTTCGATGCCGGTTTCCAGACGGAATACAGGTTGAATTCCCCCTCCTGCACCGACTGCCCCTGATAATCGAAGAAACCGTAGTGGGTATTAATGCCGACTAACACCTCCGGAGTGAGGTTGTAACCGACGTCCAGCGACAGCACTTTTTCTTCGTCACGCATGTAATCGAGCCCCGCAGTGGTCATCGAGTTAAAGGTGCCGCGTGAATTTTTGCTCATGTGCCTCGGATACATGCCGATACCGCCGTCTTTATTGGCCTCGGTATAAGCCAGACCGCCTTTGGTGATCCAGCCGTTGTGTTTCCAGGTCACGTCGGTGGCGTAGTGATTCGCACGGGTGTCGAAATCTTTTTTGCTGTTCGCCATGCTGTTCCATTTATCCAGCCCTTCTGTCATGTATATCTGCACGCCATAAGACAGCGCTTTGTTTTGTTTTATTTTCAGCTCGAGGCCATTTCTGCGCAGATAATCTTCGCTCTCGCCATAGAAATACAGCGCGGTCAGATTGTCGGTTTTGACCTGAATATCACCGGTATAAATGGCGTTTATCGACTTTGAATCGCTGGTCTGAAAATCCACTTTATCCGGTGAATCACGGTTTGATGACCGGGTGACGTAACCCAGACGTAACCGGTAGGCGTCGTAGGTAATATCCCCGCTCCAGCCCTGATACGTATTAGGCGCAGCACGCATCGATGTGGTTAATACGCCCAGTTTAAGCAGTTTCCAGCCGCCGTACAGATTGGCATCCACTCCGCCTTCGGATAATTTTGCCTTGCCATAAATCTGACCGAGTTTATTGAAACCTTTCGCCTTACCTTCGTCGTTATACAAAATACCTCTCGACGCGAAATTATCGGCGGCGGCGAGTTTGATTACGCCATAATAAGAGGCATCGACACCGATAATGTCGGAGAGATATCCCGACGTGTAATCCAGTGACAGCCCCTGCCCCCATGCCGAGTGAACGTAGCGTTTATCCGTTTCGCCTTCATTCAGGTATTTCCAGATATTGTGCGTACCGAATTCCAGCGAACTTTTTTTGATAAAATCCGTTTCTGCAATATCGTCGATCCCGGCACATGCCAGTGCGGGAACACAGAGAAGCCCTAATACCAGTGCCCGTGCGTGCTTTTCCATAGCCTGTTTTTCCATTGCGTCATAACCCGAGGTAGAGTGATTTTTCTGGGTGCATTTATGACAGGCAAAAAAAAACCTGAACAGAAATCCCCCGAGGCGCGCGAGATTTCAGTTCAGGTTTTGCCTGCTGATGCAGTAACAATCCGGAGGCAAACATAGCGGGTTTACGAAACTAAAAACATGAAGACAATCCGCTTTTACGGATTAAAAAAAGGATTTGTGAACTCAGTCATGATTATTCCCCCCGCGTTAAATCAATAACCTCTCTGCCGGTAACACGGAAGTAACCGATATATTTATACGTTCTTTTACCAGGGGCGTGAATAACACCTGACGCTGTCAGGTTAATTACCGCGGAGCGTCATGACGAATTAATAACGCCATCACTTCATAGTGCGCGGTGTGCGGGAACATGTCGAAAAGCTGGACGCGCGCGATGCGGTATTCCGGCAGCAGCGCCAGATCTTTCGCCATCGTCTGCGCGTTGCAGCTGGAGTAAAGCACGGTGGAGGGCGCCATGCGGCTCAGATAATCACACAAGGTTTTACCGATACCGCGACGCGGCGGGTTCACCAGCACCAGATCGGGCACCTCGCCCTTTCCGGTGGCGAAACCGGTGGAATCGAGCGCCTGAAACTCAACGTTTTGCAGCCCCAGCCGCGCCGCCGATTCTTTCGCGCAGGAAATGGCTTCAGCACTGATTTCAATACCGGTCAGTTTCATCTGCGGCGTCGCGCAGTGCAGACCGAAACCGCCCACACCGCAGAATAAATCCCACATGCTGGCGATGTTACCGCACTCGCGCACCCAGTCGCGTGCCGTGGCATAGAGTTTTTCAGCCACCTGCGGATTGGTCTGGAAGAAACTTTGCGGGCGGATAAACAGCGGCACCTGGTTGAAATCCTCTTCCAGCCGCTGAACGTCGGTCAGCGCAATTTCCGTGTCGCCTTCGAGAATAGCCATGTGCACCGGCTGAAGATTGGCAGATATCACTTTCAGCTGCGGCAATTGCTGTTGCAGCCACGGCAGTGCGGCCCGCAGTTGCGCCAGTTTGGTGTCCGAGCGCAGAACAAAACGCAGCATCATGCCGCCGTCTTTCTGGCTTTCTGTCAGTAACAGGAATTTCAGTTCGCCGCGCTTACGGGCGACGTTATACGGCGTCAGCCCCGCGCGGGCGATAAAGGTTTTGAGAACGGAAAACACCGCCGGAAAACTGGCCGGATAGAGGGGGCAATCGCATAAATCGACCGGCGTGCCATCGCGGTGCAGCATGCCAAGCAACGGGCGTTCAACGCTGCCGCTGACCACCATTTTGGCTTTATTTCGAAAGGCGCGCTCTTCGCCGGTCACCGGTTCACACCATTCGCCCACCGGCAGCCCGCTCAGCAGATCGTGCAGATCTTGCTGTTTGTCAGCCAGCTGGCGGGAATAGGGTTTGTCGAGCCACTGGCAGGAACGGCAGGTTCCTGCGGTGTAGAGTGCGCAATGCATGAAAGAAGTCCGGTCATCAGATGCTGAAAAAAACTGGCGCGCAGTGTACCACCACGCGGCCCGAAAGGCTCACTGGCAGCCGGACTTATTTATTTTCAGCCTTACGTCTGGAAAAGTAGCGCCGGCTGCTGGCAGGCAGAAAGAGCAACAACAGGATCGCCATATCGGGGATTTTTTGCTCCAGCAGCGCTAACAAGAATTCGCCCTGCGTTTCAACGTTAAAACGAAAGATACGTGGCCCGAACCAGTCAAATGACGCCAGCAACATATAGCTGACCACGATGGCCTGACAGCCGATAAACGCCCAGCGCCCCCAGCGGCGTGCACGCATCATGGCGTAAGCGGCACGGCATTCCACCAGAATAATCACCAGACTGGCGAGCATGATGAAGCAATTGAGCCAGGATTCGGCGCTGACTTCGATAAAACTCATCAGCCCTGAAAAGCCCATGGCATCGAGTAACAGAATGAATTCCAGGCAGCGCGTCGCCACAATGGCCGACGCGCCTATCATTACCGGAACGGGGATAAAAGAGAGTCTCATACTTCCTTGTTGTTTCCTTTTCTTATGGTATTCAACTGCTAATCCCCTGAATCATGGGTGTTGCGTCAAGGCGTTAACCTCGCGCAGCGCGCTGGATCTCCTTCACTCTTTGCTTTTCGGCCCGCGACATAAACCACCAGGCAATCATGCCGATGATGCCAACCACCAGCAGGATCAGCGTCGCCAGTGCGTTGATTTCAGGGTTGACGCCCATGCGCACGCTGGCAAAGACCAGCATCGGCAAGGTGGTCGCGCCCGGCCCGGCGACGAAACTGGCGATCACCAGATCGTCGAGCGAAAGCGTAAACGCCAGCAGCCAGCCGGAAATCAGCGCCGGAAGGATCATCGGCAAGGTGATGATGAAAAACACCTTCAGCGGCGTTGCCCCTAAATCCATCGCGGCCTCTTCGATTGAGCGGTCCAGCTCGCGCAAGCGCGCAGACACCACCACGGCGACGTAAGCGCTACAAAACGTCACGTGCGCCAGCCAGATGGTGAACATGCCGCGCTCGGCGGGCCAGCCAAAGGCGTGCCCCATCGCCACAAACAGCAGCAACAGCGCCAGCCCGGTGATCACATCCGGCATAACCAGCGGTGCGGTCAGCATAAAAGCAAAGCCGGTCGAACCGCGAAAACGCCTGAAACGCACCATCACCACCGCCGCCAGTGTGCCGACAATCACCGCCATGGTGGCCGCGGCCGTGGCAATCGTCAGGCTCATGCCCACGGCGTTGATCATCGCGGTGTCATGGAAAAGCTGAGTATACCAGCGGGTAGACCAGCCCGCCCAGACCGTCACGAGCTTGGAGCTGTTGAACGAGTAAATAACCAGCATCAGCATCGGTGCGTACAAAAACGTAAAGCCGATGATCAGAATAAGAATTCGCCACGGCGAACGGACAACCGGTAACTTATTCATTCTTTGTCTCCCAGCTCTTTGTTTTGATATTTGTGGAACCACAGGATCGGCATGATCAGCAGTAACAGCATGATCACCGCCACCGCAGAGGCCACCGGCCAGTCGCGGTTATTAAAGAATTCCTGCCACAAAATGCGGCCGATCATGATGCTGTCCGGCCCGCCAAGCAGTTCAGGGATCACGTACTCACCGACCGCCGGGATAAACACCAACATGGAACCGGCAATAATCCCGCCTTTGGTCAGCGGCATGATCACTTTAAAGAAGGTTTTCAGCGGACGCGCGCCCAGATCCAGCGACGCTTCCACCAGCGAATAATCCATGCGGGTCAGCGCCGTGTAAATCGGCAACACCATAAACGGCAGATAGGAATACACAATGCCGATGTACACCGCCAGATTGGTGTGCAGGATCACCAGAGGCTGATCGATAACGTGCAGCCACATCAGCACGTTGTTCAGCACGCCGTTGTCTTTCAGAATGCCCATCCAGGCATACACGCGGATCAGGAACGACGTCCATGAGGGCAGGATCACCAGCAACAGCAGAATGTTGCGCGTCGAGACTTTACTGTGCGCCACCGCCCACGCCAGCGGGTAGCCAATCAGCAGACATAGCGCCGTGGACACCGCCGCGACCTGAATGGATTGCAGATAAGCTTCGATATACAGCGGATCGTCGGTAAGCGAAATGTAATTGCCGATGTTGAGCGCGATATCCAGCATACCGTCCGAAAAAGTCACCAGATCGGTATACGGTGGAATGGCGCGCGCCATTTCGGCAAAACTGATTTTAAAGACAATCAGAAACGGCAGTAAAAACAGCAGCAGGAACCACACCAGCGGCAGCAGGATCACCAGCTTGCGGCCATGACGCTGTTGCAGACGGCCCATCAGCGCGTTAAAGCCACCCGGAGGTTTACTGACCGGTTGTTCAGAGATTACAGACATATTCAGCCCCTATTAAACGGTCAGCACGACGCAGCTGTCGGCTTCCCAGCACAGGCGCACTTCATCGCCCCAGGTTGGCATGCCTTTGCGAAAACGGTGGCCGTTCTGCAACTGCGCGGTAATCATCTGTCCGCTGTGTAATCTGACGTGATAAATCGACAGATCACCCAGATAGGCGATGTTCACCACTTCGCCGACCGCAAAGTTGCTGCCATCTTCCGGCACCTCTTCACAGAGCATGATTTTTTCAGGACGCAGCGCCACATACACCGGCACGCCGTCGGTCACCGACACATCCACGTCCACTTTCAGCGGATGCACCAGCCCAGGAGAAGTCAGGATCAACGCATCGTCCAGACGCTCTTTCAGTACGCCTTCGAACACGTTGACCGAGCCGATAAACTCCGCGCTGAAACGGCTGGTCGGATGCTCATAAATCTCTTCCGGCTCGCCGATTTGCACGAACTTACCGCGGTTCATGATGGCGATTCGCCCGGCCATGGTCATGGCTTCTTCCTGATCGTGCGTGACCATGACGCAGGTCGCGCCCACGCGCTCAAGAATATCCACCACTTCCAGCTGCATCCGGTCGCGCAATTTTTTATCCAGCGCGCCCATCGGTTCATCGAGCAGCAATAATTTCGGACGCTTCGCCAGGCTGCGGGCCAGTGCCACGCGCTGACGCTGACCGCCGGAAAGCTGATGCGGCTTACGTTTGGCGAATTCCTGCATATGCACCAGCGTCAGCATTTCTGCCACACGGCTTTTGATTTCCGCCGAGGGTAATTTGTCCTGCTTGAGCCCGAACGCAATGTTTTGCTCTACGGTCATGTGCGGGAACAATGCGTACGACTGGAACATCATGTTGATCGGTCGCTGATAAGGCGGCACCTGCGAGAGATCCACGCCATCCAGGACAATCTGCCCCTGCGTCGGCTGCTCGAAACCGGCCAGCATGCGCAGCAGCGTCGATTTGCCACAGCCGGATGCGCCCAGCAGAGCAAAAATCTCGCCTTTGTAGATGGTCAGACTGACATCATCCACAGCGGCCTGGCCGTCAAAAGACTTGGTTAAATTGCGGATCTCCAGTAAAGGCGTGAAACCTTTCTGGGACTTAGGCTGCGGGCGGGGAATAGCGTCGTTCACTCAGAGAAATCTCCGGTATCAGGATAAAGCAGATTCAAATAAGCATAACAGTCAGGGGAAAAAGTGCCTGACCGCTATGCCCAAAATAGGGCCGGAAGCAAAACGTCAGCGGCCCCGCCATGAACAGGCGGAGCCGCTGAGAAGTCTTCCTGACTTTTAAACGGTATTATTTGCCCGTCTTAACCTTTGTCCATGATCTTGTGATCACGCGGTCAATCTTCGGATCCTGAACTTTCAGGCTGAAGAGTTTGGCCTGCACATCCGCTGGCGGATAAATGCCTGGGTTATTACGCACATCTTCGTTGACCAGCGGCGTGGCCGCTTTGTTGCCACTCGCGTAATACACGGTGTTACTGATTTGCGCGATGACTTTCGGCTCCATCAGGTAGTTGAGGAACTGATAGGCTTCGTCGAGATTTTTCGCATCCGCAGGGATAGCAAACACGTCGAAGAAGGCCAGCGCCCCCTCTTTCGGAATGCTGTACGCCACGTTCACGCCATTTTTAGCCTCTTTCGCGCGGTTAGACGCCTGCATCACATCGCCAGCCCAGCCAATCGCCACACAAATGTCGCCGTTCGCCAGATCGTTAATGTATTGAGAAGAGTGGAAATAACGGATGTTAGGACGCAATTTCAGCAACAGATCGTTCGCCGCACCGGTGTAATCAGAGGCTTTGGTGCTGTTCGGATCCAGATGCAGGTAATTGAGCACCGTGGCATAAATTTCTGCCGGGGCGTCTAAGAAGGAGACACCGCAGCTTTTCAGCTTCTCTAAGTTTTCTGGTTTGAGCACCAGATCCCAGCTGTCCACCGGCGCATCTTTACCCAGCACCGCTTTTACTTTTTCGACGTTATAACCGATACCGGTGGTCGCCCACAGGTAAGGAATCGCGTACTTGTTACCCGGATCGTGTTGCGCGACCATTTTCAACAAGTCTGGATCGAGGTTTTTATAGTTAGGCAGTTTGCTTTTATCCAGCGGCTGGAACACGCCCGCCGTCAGCTGGCGCTCAAGGAAACTGGCTGAAGGCACCACTAAATCAAAACCGGTGCTGCCTGCCATCAGTTTGCCTTCCAGCACTTCGTTGGAATCAAAGACGTCGTAAACCACTTTAATGCCGGTTTCCTTCTGGAAATCAGGCACGGTGTTTGGCGCGATATAATCGGACCAGTTATAGATATGCAGCGTTTTCTCTTCCGCAGACGCTGTGACGGACGCGGCCATTACCAGACCGGCGACAACACCCGATAACCACTTTTTACGCAGGGTGAACATCCGTTACTACCTCCAAGCCAGGGGAATATGTCATTGAATTTGCATCACTGAAATGGATACAAAACCCTTCACTACCAAGCCAACTGCCGGGCACGAAAATATGCATAGGCATTCAATGTTGGCGAATACGCTGCCTGCGAATTAACCGTTTGGTTTTACGACGTAATCACGCTTGATGCAGAGTCAGAAGCATAGCGCCTGCAACCCGCGTGTACCAGCCTCCTGAGACAAAACCGGCGTTTATCGATTAATTATGCAAATTTGATGTACAGCGTCTGGCATTTTAGCCATTAACAAAGTGAAATATAGGGCAACATCGGGTAAACAGCAGCATAACTTATCGCGAAAGCGAATAAAGGCAGCGGAGCCGTGGTTGTTACGGCTCGCAGGAAAGGATCTTTAAAGGAGAGAAAAAATTAAAAAAGGGATCAGTGCAGTAACGGCAGATTGACCGACGTGGCAGGTGCGCCGTCTTCTTCTTCATCACCGATAAACAGCAAGTCATTGGCATGAGCTTCGAGAATGATCATCGACATCTGCTCTTCTGCCTGTTGCAGGAAGAAGGAGAACTGCTCATGGGTCACGCCTACTGCTATTGTCAGCGACTGACAAACAATCAGCTTCGGTAAATTATCGTCCTGAATATCCACGAAGGCTTTGATGGTCAGCGAGCTGGCATTGATCGAGCTTAAATCAGCCACCAGCGGGATCAGCGCCGTCGGCTTCACTTCGGCCAGCGCCGAGAACAAAATCACGTTGTCCACAATGTCGAGCTTGGCATCAAAAATGCCATCGAAATTCTGCATATGCGGCAGATGGAGAGCCTGACAGGAATCACACTCGAAAAAAGAAATGCCCAGCTGATCAAGCCAGCGCCGCAACAGCGCTAAATCAGGGACGATGAGCGAATCCATAGAATGCCTCACGAGTTCAACAACGAAAATAACCCCTTCCGTAATGCGCAGGGCCTTACGAAGGGGCGATAGCTTACGGAATTATGCCGGCCAGCGCTACGATCAAAACCGCCTTGATCAACATTAGGCCGATCAATTGAGAATTAGCCGCCGGATTTTAAGCGAAAACCCGGTTTCGCACGCTGTTCGATGTAATCGATCATCATCCCGGCGATGTCCAGACCGGTGGTCGTCTCGATACCTTCCAGCCCCGGTGATGCGTTGACTTCCATCACCAGCGGCCCGCGATGTGCCCGCAGAATATCTACCCCGGCGATATCCAGCCCCAGCGTCTGCGCGGCTTTCACCGCAATGTCTTTCTCCTGCGGGGTAATTTTGACTTTTTTCGCCGTGCCGCCGCGATGAAGATTGGAACGGAAATCACCCGGTTTGGCCTGACGCTCAATGGCCGCAACCACGCGCTTTCCTATGACCAGACAACGAATGTCACGCCCTTCTGCTTCGCGGATATATTCCTGCACCAGAATATGCGCATTCAGCCCGCGAAACGCGTCAATCACGCTTTCTGCTGCCTGACGGGTTTCCGCCAGCACCACGCCGATCCCCTGCGTGCCTTCCACCAGTTTCACCACCAGCGGCGCACCGCCGACCAGTGCGATGAGATCTGAGGTGTCGTCCGGCGCATTGGCAAAGCCGGTGATCGGCAGATCAATGCCTTCGCGCGCGAGGATCTGCATTGAGCGCAATTTGTCGCGCGCCCGGGTGATCGCCACCGATTCATTGAGCGGAAAACTGCCGAGCATTTCAAACTGGCGCAGCACGGCGGTGCCGTAGAAGGTGATCGCCGAGCCGATGCGCGGGATCACGGCCTGGTAAATATCGAGCTGCCGTCCGCGATAATGCACGCTGGGCGCGGCGGGATTAATGTTCATATAACAAGACAAAGGATCGATGATATCGATCTCATGCCCCCTGCTCTGCGCCGCTTCCCGCAGGCGTTTGCACGAATACAAAGACCCGTCACGGGAAAGAATAGCAATCTTCATCCGACACTCCGTCGCCGTTTAGCGCGTTGCCCAACCTTGCTTATGCAATGCGTCCAGCATAAACGGACGCTGTTCCTTTTTCAGGGTACGAACGATCAAATCACTCCAGGTATCACGGCGTGCATTGCTGTCACGCTGCAAATAATACTGACTCAGCGCTTCGTCATATTCCGCCAGCACCTCTTTGTCCAGCGGCTGATAGCTGTTTTCATGCACCAGCATTGACTGCGGCATACGTGGCTTCACCTGATGATCCTGCGCCGGTGTACCGATGCAAAAACCAAACAGCGGCATGACAAATTTAGGCAATTTCAGCAGCGCCACAACGTCTTCAACCTGATTACGAATGCCGCCGATAAACACGCCGCCCAGCCCAAGTGACTCAGCCGCCGTCATCGCATTTTGCGCCATCAGCGCGGTATCCACACACCCCAGCAGCAGTTGCTCGGCAAGGCCGAGCTCAGCCTGCGGATTGATTTGCTGGTTACGGTTGAAATCAGCGCAGAACACCCAAAATTCAGCAGCGCTGGCAACGTATTTCTGACCGCCGGTATAGCCCACCAGCTTTTCACGAAGTACCGGATCGGTGATACGAATAATTGAAGAGCACTGCAAAAAGCTGGATGTCGATGCACCCTGTGCCGCCGCAATGATGGCTTCACGCTGTTCATCTGACACAGGCTGATCGGTAAAAGCACGGATGGAACGGTGGGAACGCAGGAGATCGATAGTCGGTGTCATGAAAAATCCTTGGACTGAAAAATAATATACATCAGCGCTCAATGATTGATGCTGCGCACGCCCTTTGCAAGTGTGGCGGCATCAATTGCTTTAACAATGTGCTGCCGTAAAAAATGGCTTTCTGTTCATTTGGATAGGTCTAAGGTATCGGACTGACAGGTAATTCCTGCTTTTTTTTATGGTTTGCAACAGGCATAGTATCGACATCAAAAAGGTGATGTAGTTAACAAAACGAATCGTTTCCTTTTCATTCATTTTTAAAATCAAACAAAGGAGTCTCCATGTTTGCAGTAATTTTCGGGCGTCCTGGCTGTCCTTATTGTGTCCGTGCAAAAGAGTTGGCTGAAAAACTGACTGAAGAACGTGATGATTTCAACTTCCGCTACATCGATATCCATGCTGAAGGCATCACCAAAGCCGATCTGGAAAAAACTGTCGGCAAACCGGTTGAAACGGTTCCACAGATCTTCCTTGACCAGCAACACATTGGCGGCTTCACTGATTTCGAAGCTTATGCGAAAGAGCATCTGGCATTGTTCAGCAACTGATCCGGCGTTAACAGACGATCAGTCAAAAAAATAAGATGACACACAGCATAAAGGCGCTCACTGAGCGCCTTTTCTTTTGGCTTTTGCTTACCGCCCGTTCAGGAATGTCTGAACTGGCGGTAAGCCGTCATCAGCAAATGGATCAGCATCGCACCCAGCACGCACCAGAAAATGGCGCTGGTGGCATAAGCCAGCTCCTGCACCGGCGGGCGTATGCGGGGGAAGAACGCCCAGCGCAGCAGAAAACATAAAGGTATAGAAGTCAGTCCGCCGACAAAAGACGAGAATATCGGCGACTCCCTGGCGATCATTGCCGTTAACATGCCGGGCAGCAAAAATAAAAGCAGGCCGTATTCAGGACCAGGCCCGGTGTTTCTGACCACGATCCAGCTATTTTTTAAAGAAATAAAAATCACGATAAAACAGAGACAACACAGAACCGGGGCTCTGACCTTGCGCCAAAGTGCCATTTTACTTCCTCCATAAAGTTGGCGAGTTTTCACAGGCTTTGATGAATTGCATTTGATGCGGTTTTTTACCTGACAGAGCCTTCTGGCTCACTTCCCTGACGCGCCACGCAATCCCGCGTAACACAATTTAGGCGTTTACATCATTTTATCCGGGCTTTTCTCTGGCTGAAGAGACGTTCTATGATTAAAATGACGCCCGAACCCTGCTTTTCCCCGTCGTCTGCACTGTGCACACGCGGAGTAAACACGCAGGAATGTTCTCTTTCTGAATTTATCCTTTACATTCTCCCATATCAAGAATTTGTTGGTAAACAATAAGTTATCCTTGTGAATATAAACGTCGCTAGTTTGTTAAACGGGAATTACATCCTGTTATTATTTGTAGTTTTGGCGCTCGGTCTGTGCCTCGGAAAAGTGCGTCTGGGCTCCGTTCAGCTGGGAAATTCTATTGGCGTATTAGTGGTTTCCCTGCTTTTAGGCCAGCAGCATTTCAGCATTAACACTGAAGCACTCAATCTTGGTTTTATGCTGTTTATTTTCTGCGTGGGCGTCGAAGCCGGACCCAACTTTTTTTCGATTTTCTTTCGCGACGGCAAAAATTATTTCATGCTGGCGCTGGTGATGGTCGGCACCGCGATGCTGCTTGCGCTCGGCCTTGGACGGTTGTTTGGCTGGGACATCGGCCTTACCGCCGGTATGCTCGCCGGCTCCATGACCTCCACGCCGGTGCTGGTGGGTGCGGGAGACACGCTGCGCAATACCATGGGCGGCAACAAAATGCTCGGCCCGGAACTCGACAATCTGAGCCTTGGCTATGCACTGACCTATCTCATCGGGCTGGTCAGCCTGATTTTCGGCGCACGCTATCTGCCAAAACTGCAACATCAGGATTTACCGACCAGCGCGCAGCAAATCGCCCGCGAACGCGGTCTGGATACTGACAGCAAACGCAAAGTGTATTTACCGGTAATCCGTGCCTATCGCGTCGGGCAGGAGCTGGTGGCCTGGGCGGATGGCAAAAACCTGCGTGAACTGGGGATCTACCGCCAGACCGGTTGCTATATCGAGCGTATCCGTCGTAACGGGATTTTGGCGACACCTGACGGCGACGCGGTATTGCAGGTCGGCGATGAAATCTCACTGGTCGGCTACCCTGACGCGCATTCCCGGCTCGATCCGAGTTTCAGAAACGGCAAAGAAGTCTTCGACCGCGATCTGCTGGATATGCGCATCGTGACTGAAGAAGTGGTGGTGAAAAATAACCACGCGGTCGGTAAACGCCTCAGTCAGCTCAATCTGACCGATCAGGGCTGTTTCCTGAACCGCGTCATCCGCAGCCAGATAGAAATGCCGATCGACGACAGCATTGTGCTTAATAAGGGCGACGTGTTGCAGGTCAGCGGCGATGCGCGCCGTGTGAAGAGCGTGGCAGACCGCATCGGGTTTATCTCGGTACACAGTCAGGTCACAGATTTGCTGGCCTTCTGTGCATTCTTTATTGTCGGCCTGATGATTGGCCTGATCACTTTCCAGTTTAAGAACTTCACCTTCGGTATCGGTAACGCGGCAGGTCTGCTGTTCGCCGGTATCCTGCTCGGCTTCCTGCGCGCCAACCACCCGACTTTCGGCTACATCCCGCAGGGTGCGCTGAACATGGTGAAAGAGTTTGGCCTGATGGTGTTTATGGCAGGCGTCGGCCTGAGCGCAGGCGCGGGCATCAACAACGGTCTGGGGGCTATCGGCGGGCAGATGCTGGTTTCGGGGCTGATCGTCAGCCTGGTACCGGTGATTATCTGCTTTATCTTTGGTGCGTATGTTCTGCGCATGAACCGCGCCTTACTGTTCGGCGCAATCATGGGGGCGCGAACCTGCGCGCCTGCGATGGAAATCATCAGCGACACCGCCCGCAGCAACATTCCTGCACTGGGTTACGCCGGAACCTATGCTATCGCTAACGTATTACTGACGCTGGCCGGGACACTGATTGTTATCATCTGGCCGGGAGCGTGACGTAAGTTACTGATGCGTAATGTGGAAAAATAAAATCAATAATTTTTTTAAAATTTTGCCACATGAAACGAACTTTTATAGTGGGAAGCAGTCTTAATTAGTGCCACTGCTTTTCTTTGAAGTCCCCAAATTTGGAGAGCCCGTCAATCCCGCCTCGTTAGGTTCAAGATTGATGGGTTTTTTCTTTTCTGCTTTAAAATCAATTGTTTACCATCAGATAACGCCCAGCTTCGTTGCCCTGGGGACAGGTAAACTTCGCCTTTCAGGCGTTTCTATAACGGCCGTCGCTCAGTCATACCCCTCTTTTACCATTGAGATAAGCCACACCCCCTTTCCTCCCTACCGGCCAGATTGGATACACTGGAATACCCTGCTGTCCAAAATCCCTTTTCATGTTGAGGCTTACAACTCTCGTCATGAGATAGATCACCGCACTGCAAATTTTCAACGAACGAATAAAATACGTCTTTGGCAGCTTTTGCTCTGCCATCAATAAATCTACACAGCGCTGCGTGCGACTAACGCGGGTTAATGTAGGCAAAAAAAACGGCTTCCAGTCGAGGAAACCGTACGTTGTTAAGCTCTAAGTAGGGCTATACGCAAACAATTCGATAGAGGGGATATATTCGATCCCATCAGAGTTATATAAGACTGAATTTGTAAAGTCGTAAATTCTTCCAGTGATTCTTACTGTTACCAGACGGCCAATTTTAGTCACTTTTGCTTCACTGCTATCTGATGTAAGAAACGGAGACATTTCCCCCAAGGCTTTTAAGGGATTCTCAGCTATCTTTCCCGACAAATAGTAGCGATAGACTTCGGAAACGGTAGCACCTCCACCCTGATATTTCGTTACGTAGAGCCACGTATTTTCGTTTAGTTTCTGCGTTTTAAATAGTGCATCGTCATAGGGCGGACCAGTGTAATGCTGATAAGCCACATAGCTTGCCACTAGCAGTAATAAAATAACGGTTACTACACGATGAACCCATTTAATAACCATGCTGTTTGGCATAATCAATACCTTGTTTAATCCATCTTTGATCAACCGGATCATCTCCATATGGCGCTACGCCATGCCAACTGCTCCATTCTTTTCTGGAGGTACCCGCCATACTTTGTGCAAATCCACCGCCCATTAGTAAAATATCTGGCGGGATACCTGCAACATATCCTGTAGCGCCATAATTAAAATTACCAAAATCAGACAGTTTTCTGTTCTGTTGCTTATAGTCCCATGGACCTCGGTTTCTTACCTTTTGATAAAACCAGTAATAAGTTGCCGGGGTTGCCATTCCCTTGCTCATGCCACGCGCTTTTGCTTCCATAATATTTTTATTCAGAAGACTAAACCCAGCATTTGGCATTATAGGAATAATAGCCATAAAGAGTTTCCCTACGCTGTTTTACGCTCATTCCATGAGTCAGAAAAAATGAGATTACCGTCGCAATGTTTCCATGTGATTTTTTCGTAACGGAATTCTATCTGCTCTAAGTGATTTTGATGGAGGGTAGCAGGGTCTTTACAATCGTGCATCACGGGTGCAACTGATACCACGCGGACATTTTCTAACAGCATGTTGAAGTATTCGACCTCCTGTCCTGCATCATTGATGTTGTACCATTTGAGTTCCGCAGATTTAAGGGTCTGACCGGTAGCAACAGCCTTGTACAAATATGTTGAGGAACTATCAAATCCCTTTTCAAGAATAAATGCACCATGAATACGATTGCCTGTTATTTTTCCCGTATTATTATCAGTCGGGGTATATAGCCGATGACTGAATGCAATCACCTCTACGCTACCTTCTCGCCCAACGACATCTACAGACCCTTTAATATGTGCTCCGCCATCATCTTTCAAAAACAAATAAGCTGGAATAGCCATTATAGAACATCCTTTTTCATTTAAAAAACTGTGGTTATTGTAAATCCAATTTAATGAGTTTTAAAACTTTCCAGAAAAAAATAAGCTGCCGCGCGCCAATTAGCAGAGCACCCACTGAACAGAGAGTCGCACAGAAGGGAGAGCTGTTATGAGTGAAGGGTTTTTATTTTTCTGTTCTGAATCACCCGAAATCAATTTCTTAATACCTGGCAGCCGGTTAAATGGCGGCAGAAAAATGCCGCATTTCATCTCTTTCCGTCAGCCGTTCTTTGCTTCACTATGTCGCCGCGTCCATTCATCCGCCACGTCACCCAGGCTTTTGGGTGTGTCATTACGGATCCACGCCATAAAATCCCGATCAAAGGTAAAATCCTCACCGCATTCCTTTTTTAGAAAGCGTCTGACATTTTGGGTGTTCTTATAGCTCTCATTCACGCGAGTCTGACGCGTTAATGGCTCACTGTGCCAGTCAAATACCATGCTTGTCTCCTGCGGGAGTTGCCCCCTCTCAATTCTCGATTACCCTGATAAGCGAACCGTCGATATCAATCATTACGCCCATTTTCATGCCCCATGACTGGGTTTCTGGCAGATGAACGCACGGGCGTGAATGAGGATCTTCGCCAATACCGGCAGCCTTAAAGGCAGCAAACATTTCATCGACATTATCCACACGCAGGCAACAACTGAACCAGCTGGTTTGCGGATCAAGATCGGTATGCAGGAAAAACTCCAGCGTGATGCCGCCGCGAACCATGATAAGCCAGCTGTCATCGACGTAGGTCGTGGTAAAACCCACACTGCCGTAGAATTGTTGGGTGAGTTCGAAGTTACGGGAAGGAAGATTGGGTGTCGCGTGATCGGTCATGGCGGCCTCGGCTAATGACAGGTTTATCAAAGGATAAGCCATGATGCCTCAGGTCGCGCGGGAATTAAACGCTTAAGAGAAACGCGGAATGCCATAAAACAAAAAACCCTTCCCGACCGGGAAGGGAATCAGACACAGCAGACTAACAGGCCCGAATTAAATCTGGGCAAAAGGGTTTATCAGAACTGATAAACCAAACCTACCGCCACAATGTCATCAGTGTTGATGCCAGCGTTGCGGGTAAAGCGGGTGTCATCCATCAGGTTGATTTTGTAATCAACGTAAGTGAGCATGTTTTTGTTGAAGAAGTAAGACGCGCCGACATCAACATATTTGGTCAGGTTCTGGTTGCCATAACCCTGGATGTCTTTGGCGTGAGACTGCACGTATGCCAGGGACGGACGCAGACCGAAATCAAACTGGTACTGTGCAACGGCTTCGAAGTTCTGCGCTTTGTCTGCATAACCGTAAGCGGTGCTGCCTGCTTTACCGAAACGGTTGGCGTTGTAGCTCTGGGTGTACATCGCTGCCAGGTAAACGTTGTTGGCATCGTATTTCAGGCCGCCGCTGTAAGCCGTTGCTTTATCGCCGTCACCGAGGATCGCCGGGTTGTTACGGCCATTTTGTTCGTTGGTACGGTCTGACGCCATCATTGCTGCAGCAGCACTGAAGCCTTCGCCCAGATCATAGGTCACGGACATGCCGTAGCCGTCGCCGTTTTGTGCCAGTACGTCACGGCCATTGTTGGTTTCAGTCGCGCTGCCGTTTTTACCCTGATATTGCACTGCAACATCCAGGCCATCGACCAGGCCGAAGAAGTTCTGGTTACGGTAAGTCAGCACACCGTTCGCACGCTGGAACATGAAGTTGTCTGCGCCATAGGTATCGCCACCGAATTCTGGCAGAACGTCAGTCCATGCTGCGACGTCATACATCACACCGTAGTTGCGGCCATAATCCAGTGAACCAAACTCGGCGAATTTCAGACCCGCGAAGCCGACACGTGTGTAGTTATTAGCATCTTCACTTTCTGCTTTGTTCAGTGCAGCCTGATATTCCCACTGGCCGTAACCGGTCAGTTCGTTGTTAATTTGTGTCTCACCACGCAGACCAAAACGCATATAAGACTGGTCACCGTCTGAGCCATTATCGCTGGAGAAATAGTGCAGGCCATCAATTTTTCCGTAGAGGTCAAGTTTGTTGCCGTCTTTATTATAAATCTCTGCAGCGCCTGCAGTGCCGGCCATCATCAGAGCGGGAACAACCAGAGAAAGTACGCGTAATTTCATCATCAATATCCTTGATTAATTTATAAACTATAATTTTTGCCATCGGGCAGTATTAATTACTCGCTACTGTGAAGCTTTATATCTTCTTCAGGTCCTGAGCAGATGGACGTCAAATTAAACGAGGATAAGTTCCGTTGCAACCAGAAAATATTTGAAATAAATTCCGTTTAGGAATGATTTAAAAAGATAACGACTGGCCTCAATGTTATTAACATCGGCTGTTATATGAGTGGATAATTTATATAAGACTTTTCCAAAGCACTCATTAAAACACTTTATTATCAATAAGATACAACAAAATAAGCCCCTCTTTTTTATTATTACATTTTGCAAACACCTGGCGGAATAAATGCTAATTATCTTAATCAGATTATTATTTCCTGCCACAAGTATTGTCAGGCAACTTATTAGAAGTGTAAGTTTTTGTATAGATCCGGGGCTGACCTTAACGTTATTATTGCGATTCAAACTAAAATAATTTACCAAAATGAATACAGTGATCTGGTGAAATAATCATTATTCACTTTCAACGCCAGGGTTACGGAATTAAAAAAACCACCTTGCCGGTGGTTTTTTAGACTCTTTCTGCCCTGTCAGAGATTACATAATACGAACGAGGTGCTTATCTTTGCCCCCTAAACGTCCGTCAGTCTGATTCCATTCTTTTTCATACGCCTGATAGGCAAATACAAAAGCCTGATGTCCGTCTTCAAAATTCTGATCGGGACGTTTGTGCCAGCCAGAATAAGCGTCGTAGCGTAAAATTTCATACACGCCTTCCACCGGACGAATAAGGTAGGTGTAATGCTCACAAAACTCCGGCGCATAGGGAATATCTTCCCCTGCTTCCAGAGTGATGAACAGACCGCCGAGACGTAACTTAATCATTGATTTCCTTTTTCATGATCCACAACCGGGTGGTTTGCGTGGCGGTCACATAGGTATTCTCCGTCACCTGATGCATCCCCTGACGCTGATAAAACCCGATGGCGGGCAGATTGCTTTGCAATACATCCAGCCACAATACCGGCTGCCGGTGCGCTCTGGCAGCGGCTTCTGCCGCGGCAAAAAGCTGGCTACCGAGTCCCCGTGAACGGCTGTCCGGGGTGAAATAGAGTTTGCAGAGTTTCGCTCCCCGGCCTTCTGCCCGATCCAGCGGCTGATCGAAATGCAGTTTCGCAAAACCTGCAACGACGCCCTTTTCCATCGCCATAAGCCAGCAGTGGCCGGGGTCGTCTAAACTGCCCAGCATCTCTTCATCGCCAAAATCCTGCGCCAGAAAGGCTTCCAGCTCGTCGCTATTGTGCCACAAACTGCCGAAATAGTGGCGGTACGTCTCCCTGCCCAGCGTCTGCAGGGTGATCAAATCCTCAATACCCGCCTGGCGGATCTCCATCAGGTTACTCTCCCTTATCTGCTTGTCTGTATGCGGTTCACGTCAAAATTGACGGGCAATAAGGCGTATTTTTATAGGAGTCATTCCCATGACGCAAAACATTTACGTTGGTCAGGGTTTCCGGCCTGCTTAAGGTTTCATTAAGTTCCCGCTCATAGAATCACCGGCATCGGGAAACTATACGGCACGTCAATGAGTTTGATATTCAGACGATCCCCCCTATATCTTCACGGCAGCATAAACTATCGTGGAACCCACTTTTAGATGTGTTGTCAGTGATTTACTGGCACATTTTTAGGGCTTTTTTGGCCTTTTTTTGATGAGGGTATGTTTATGGAGCAGTTGAACCATCTGCTTTTTTTATGGATTAACGCCACGCCGGCTTCGCCGGAAGCACTGATTAAACTGGCAATATTTCTGGCGGATGATCTGATTATGATCGTCCCTCTGTTGATTATAGGTTTGTGGCTGTGGGGGCATCGCGAGCAAATCGGTCAGCAACGTGAGCTGGTCAGCAAAACCGCCATTGCGCTGTTGTTCGCCATGGCGACGGCCAAGGCGCTGTCTGAACTCTTCCCGCACGCGCGCCCGTTTGTGGAAGGGTTTGGCTATAACTTCCTGCATCACTCTCCTGACGACTCTTTCCCGAGCGATCACGGGACGGCGATCTTCACCTTCGCGCTGGCCTTCCTGTTCTGGCATCGTCTCTGGTCCGGCGCGTTGCTGATGGTCACGGCGGTAAGCATCGCCTGGTCACGGGTGTATCTGGGCGTGCACTGGCCGCTGGATATGCTCGGTGGATTCCTGGTCGGCATGCTCGGCTGCCTGTTCTCACAGCTGGTCTGGAATCTGTTCGGCGAGCAGATTAACGCGCTGATGTGTAAAATTTACCGTTTCGGCTTTGCCTTCCCGATCCGCAAAGGCTGGGTACGCGGCTGACAGACAAATCCTGTTCGACGGACAAAAAAAAGCGAGGCCACATGAGCCTCGCTTTTTTATTGCGCTACGGTCATTACTTACCGAAAACGCTGCTGTACAGTCCGCTGATTTTCATCATCACGAAGTCCCAGATGCGGCTGAAGAAACCGCCTTCTTTCACTTCCTGCAAGGCAACCAGCGGGTGCTGATCGATGACTTTTCCGTCCAGACTGAAATCAACCGTACCGACCACCTGGTTTTTCGCCAGCGGCGCTTCGAGCTGAGGCGTGGTCAGGTGGAAGCTGGCTTTCAGGTTTTTCAGCTGGCCCTTCGGCATGGTCAGTGACGCGTTTTCCGCGACGCCCAACGGCACCATTTTTTCATCACCGAACCAGACGCGCTGGCTGGTAAAGGCATCACCGGCTTTGATCGGCGTCAGCGTTTCATAAAAGCGGAAACCCCAGGTCAGCAGGCTTTCACTTTCATTGAAGCGGATACGGTCGCTCGGCGCGCCCATCACCACGGCAATCAGGCGCATCCCGTTAGCGTCACTCGCCGAAGACACCAGATTATAGCCCGCGCCGGAGGTGTAACCGGTTTTGATACCGTCCACGTTCAGGTTGGTGCTCCACAGCAGGCGGTTACGGTTAATCTGCTTGATGTGATTGAAGGTGAACTCTTTTTCTTTATGCAGCGCATATTCTTCCGGCGTATCCCGGATCAGCGCCTGCGAGAGCAGCGCCATGTCGGTGGCCGACGTGTATTGCCCGTCAGCATCCAGCCCGTGCACCGTTTTGAAATGGGTATTTTGCAGTTTCAGCTGCTCAGCGTACCGGTTCATCAGGTTAACGAAGGAATCCTGACTGCCCGCCACGTAATCCGCCAGCGCGATGCTTGCATCGTTACCGGACTGGATCACAATGCCTTTATTCAGTTCTGAAACCGGCACGCGGTCGCCCGGTTTCAGGAACATCAGGGAAGAGCCGCGCAGCACCGGATTACCGGTCGCCCAGGCATCGTTACCGACAGAAACCAGATCGTCTGATTTGATTTTTCCGGATTTAATCGCCTGCCCGACCACATAACTGACCATGATTTTACTCAGGCTTGCCGGGTCGAGACGTGCGTCAGGATTAGACTGTGCGAGGATCTTCCCGCTGTTGTAATCCATCAGCACCCAGGATTTTGCATTGACCTGAGGGGCTACCGGGGCGGTGTCCGCCTGAGCGGCGGGAAGCGCCAGCAGCATTACTCCACCGCCCAGCGCGTAAATGAAAGTCCGTTTGAATTGGGAAGAAATTGTCATAGGTATCAGGGCTTTTGTCCGGGTAACTGAAATTTATCTTATCTTTCAATCAGATTGTGCAAGTCTGCAGGTGTAAAAACTACTGCTTTCCGGGGCTGGAATAAACCTAAATAGTGTAAAGATCTTAAGATTAGTTGAGATTTCCGGCACGCGCCTCTCCGTTTCTGGCCGGTTCAGGCGCCTCCCGGCATGCGCTGGCACATTATCTGAAACTATTGATAAACCAACTAATATATAAAATATCTATAACTATAAACGCCTTACTGCCAACAGGGCGCCAGGGTTTTGCGCGCTGCCTCGCAAATCAGACATTAAAATCACGAATAAACGCCTCGCTCTCACGTGCCACTTCATCCCGGATAAAATCGATAAACTGACCCACAGCGGCAGAGTGTTTTTTCCCTGCCGGCGTTTGCAGCTGCAATGTCCGCTGGCTGAGTTGTTCGATGTTGACGGATTTAACCCGCAGGTTGTCGCGCCGGGCTTTATACATGATGGAAAAATGGCTGCACGCCACGATCGCGCCCGGCGTTTGCACCATAAAATCGTACAGCGTCGAAAACCGGTTACAGCTGACCGCAGGCTCAAGGAAAATGCCGCTCATCCGGCAGGACAGATCAAACAGCTGGCGGATGGTGCTGCCCTGCTCATTCATGGCCAGCGGATAAGGATGCAGATCGGTCAGTTTCAGGTCGCCTCCGGCCAGCGGGTGGTTCTGGCGCATCACCATGCGCACCGGTGCGGGAAAGGACGCCATGATATCCACGCCGCGCTCCGCCACCAGGCTGAACTGTAATGCCAGATCCACGTCACCGCTATGGATCATCTCCGAGACGTCCCCCGCCGTTCCCACATTCAGATAAAACATCACGCCCGGATTAATAACGCGAAAACGTGAAAAAAGCTGCGGCAGCAAATCAAACGCCAGACCGTCGGTACAGGCCATGCGGATCACCGTGCGCCGCACCGCATTCAGCCCCTGAATTTCGGCAATGGCGTGTTCCATATCCATCATGCTTTTGCGCACATGGTTTTCCAGGATCTGGCCGGCGTCGTTAAGCACCATTCCGCGCGCGTGCCGCTCAAACAGCGGCGCACCGATCCGCTCCTCAAGGCGCTGGATCTGGCGGCTGATGGCCGACACCGCCACAAAAAGTTGTTTGCTGGCGCCACTCAGCGAACCGGTATTGGCGACGGCGAGAAAATAACGGATCTCAGCGCTTTGCATGGTGGAGTTGCCTCATAAGTGTGCAGACGAGCATTACAATAAAAGCAACGCTAACTTGCAATTATTATTATTGTGGCAACGCTTACGCAGCGCTTAGAGTGAAACTGCTAAAAAAACCAACAATAAGATCACAAACACACAATAAGCAGGTTCCTCATGACAGCGGAAAATATCGTTGAACAGGCGTTAGCCTGGTTTGATCAGGGTGAATACCAGCGCATTCTGGCGCGCAGAGTGGCGATAGCCACGGAAAGCCAGAGTAATCAGCGGGATGATGAACTGGCCCGTTACCTCGATGAAGAGATTAAACCGGCGTTATCTGCGATGGGCTTCACGCTGCTCAGCGTTGATAATCCTCACGCCGCCAACCGGCCTTTTCTTATCGCAACCCGTATTGAAGACAGCGCGCTGCCCACCGTCCTCAGCTACGGTCATGGCGATGTGGTGTTCGGAGACGATGAAAACTGGCGCAGCGATCTTTCGCCCTGGGCACTGAAAGAAGAAGGCGACCGCTGGTACGGGCGCGGCACAGCGGATAACAAAGGCCAGCACAGCATTAATATCGCGGCGCTGGAGCAAATCTTCAAAGCACGCGGCGGGCGTCTGGGCTTTAACTGCAAGCTGCTGTTCGAAATGGGCGAAGAAATCAGTTCGCCGGGTCTGGCAGAACTTTGCCGCAACTATAAAGAACAGCTGAGCGCAGATATTTTCCTCGCCTCTGACGGGCCGCGTCTCAACGCCGTCCGTCCGACCCTGTTCCTCGGCTCACGCGGCGCCGTCAATTTCCGTCTGACCGTCAATGCGCGCGACAACGCCTATCACTCCGGCAACTGGGGCGGCCTGCTGACCAATCCGGGAACGCAGCTGGCCAACGCGCTGGCGTGTCTGGTGAACCAGCACGGTCAGCTACAGGTCGCGGAGCTGAAACCGCCTGCGGTCAGCGAAGCCATTCGCGACATCCTCAGCGACGTTGAGGCCGGTGGCGGCGAAAACGATCCGCAGATCGACCCTGACTGGGGCGAAGAAGGGCTGACGCCTACTGAACGCCTTTACGCGTGGAATCAGCTGGAAGTGTTGTCATTCCTGACCGGCAATCCACAGCGCCCGATGAATGCCATTCCCGGCCATGCCACTGCGGTGTGTCAGCTGCGCTTTGTGGTCGGTACCGACTGGCAGCATCTGGCGGAACACGTTCGTGCGCATCTGGACGCCAGGGGTTTTCCACAGGTCGAGGTGGAATTCATGCGCGGCTCCCCGGCAACGCGCTTTGATCCGACTGACCCGCTGGTGGACTGGGCGCTGGATATCATGCAGCAGACAACCGGCAAAAAACCGGCGCTGTTACCGAATCTGGGCGGCTCGCTGCCTAACGATGTGTTCGCCGATATCCTCGGCCTGCCGACCTTGTGGGTACCGCACTCCTATCCGGCCTGCGGGCAGCACGGCGTCAACGAACACATGCTGATTTCGGTTGCCCGTGAAGGGCTGGCGATCATGACCCACCTGTTATGGGATCTGGGCGAAAGGGGCACAGCCCTGCTCAGTCAACATCACGCACATCACAGCGCGCAAGCCGGAGTTGTTCAATGAGCCAGATTACTGCATCTTCAACCCCGCTTAAGGGAACGGCAGAAAAGCCGAACCTGATGAAAACGTTGTTTGCCACCTGTATCGGCAATGCGCTGGAGTGGTTCGATATCGCGATTTACGGCTTCTTCGCCAGCTATATCGCCCACGCCTATTTTCCGACCTCAGATCCGACCGTCTCGCTGCTGCTGACCTTTGGCAGTTTCGGCGTTTCCTTCCTGATCCGCCCGCTGGGTGCAATTGTGCTGGGGGCTTACGCCGATAAACACGGGCGAAAAGCATCGTTACTGATGTCCATCAGCCTGATGATGATCGGCGGTCTGATCATTGTGGTCACGCCGTCTTACGGCACCATCGGCATGGCGGCACCGCTGCTGATCCTGGCCGCACGCCTGATTCAGGGCTTCTCTGCAGGCGGTGAGTTCGGCAGCTCCACGGCATTTCTGGTGGAACACTTCCCCGAGCGTAAAGCCTTCATCGCCAGCTGGCAGTTTGCCACCCAGGGCGCGAGTACGTTACTGGCGTCGGCGTTTGGCCTGGGATTGTCTGCCATCCTGACCGAAACTCAGTTGCAGGACTGGGGATGGCGTATTCCGTTTATCTTCGGCCTGCTGATTGGACCGGTCGGGTTGTACATCCGCCGTCACATCAAAGAGTCGGAAAGCTTCCGCACTGCCGAGAAATCCGCGTCTCCGCTGAAAGAGATCGTCCGGGCGCAGAAAGGCCTGTTTTTCATCGCCATCGGGCTGATGGTCGTGTCAACGGCCATTAACTACATGCTGAACTATGTGCCGACGTATGCCACTAAAACGCTGCATCTACCCGCGTCGGCCGGGTTTACCGCGACGCTGTCTGCCGGGATAATTCTGACGGTGGTGACGCCGCTGATGGGATTATGGGCTGAAAAAGTGGGGCGTCTGCCGCTGATGTGGGGCTCACTGGTGCTGTTGCTGATCACCATTTACCCGGCATTCTGGCTGATGCTGGAATACACTTCCGCGCTGTCACTGCTGTTGCTTATCAGCTGGCTGGCGCTGCTGAAATCGGTGTATTTCTCCGCCGTTCCGTCGATGATGGCGGATCTGTTCCCGATCACCACCCGCGCAAGCGGTATGGCTATCAGCTACAACGTTGCCGTGACCGTGTTTGGTGGCTTCGCTCCGTTCATCTGTACGCTGCTGATTTCCGCCACCGGCAGCAGCCTGGCACCGGGTTATTACCTGATGGTCGTCGCACTGCTCAGTGTCATTTCCCTGTTTAAAGCGCAGAAGTTACAACGCTAATCTGCCCTTCCCGCACTCAGCGGCGGCTACACCCTGTCGCTGAGTGTTACTTTTTTCCCTTCGCATAATTCTTCGCCGTGGCCTATAGTTCTAGCCAGTCATCATCAAAAAAAGTCCGTATTTTCATATTGAAAACAAGGGGTTCTGAATGATTACCGTATGGGGACGTGAAAACTCGACCAACGTCAAAAAAGTGCTGTGGATGCTGGATGAACTGGAGCTGGCGTATAACATCGTCAACGCGGGCGGCGCGTTTGGCAAGAATACTGACCCGGCTTATCTCGCTTTAAACCCAAATGGTCTGGTGCCCTGCTTTCAGGAAGATGATTTTGTCTTGTGGGAATCGAATGCCATTCTTCGCTACCTTGCCGAATGTTCCGGCAAACCGGAATTCTGGCCTGCCGATGCGCGGCATCGCGCCAGTATCGACAAATGGCTGGACTGGGCGAGCAGTTCGCTGATCGCCCCTTATCGTCAGGTCTATCAGACGCTGGTGCGCATTCCGGAACCGGAGCGCGATATGGCGCTGGTTGCCTCGGGCATGAAGGTGTTTGAGAAATACTGGGCAATTGCCGATGCCGTACTGGCAAAGCAAAAATGGCTCTCCGGCGAAACGTTCGGGATCGGAGATATCCCGCTGGGGATTTATGCGTATTCCTGGTACTCGCTGAACATTGAGCGTCAGTCGCATCCGAACGTTGAGCGCTGGTATCAGCAACTGACGCAGCGCCCGGCCTTTATCAAACGCGTGATGATCCCGCTGAGTTAAGGCCGTTTCTTCGGGTTACCGGCGGATCATCCGATCCGCCTTTTTCATGTTAAGCACCCGGCGCAATCTTCAGTAATTTGCCGTCACTCTCATCCGTCAGCACATACACGAAGCCATCCGGCCCGGTCTGCACTTCCCGGATGCGTTCTTTTCGGTCTGTCAGCAACCGCTCTTCACCGGTGACTTTATCGCCGTCAACGGTCAGACGTATCAGAGATTCCCCCGCCAGCGCGCCGATAAACAGCGAATGTTTCCACTGCGGGAAACGGTCTGCGTTATAAAACGCCATCCCGCTCAGCGCAGGAGAGACTTCCCAGTAATAAATCGGATCAACGGCACCGTCGATCCGGGTGCCTTTCGCTTCCGGAATAGGCTGCCCGGAATAATTGATGCCAAACGTCGCCAGCGGCCAGCCATAGTTTTTACCGGGCTGCGGCAGATTCACTTCGTCCCCGCCACGCGGGCCATGCTCAGATTCCCATAAGGCGCCGGTCCACGGATTGACGGCCAGACTCTGCGGATTACGGTTGCCATAAGTCCAGATCTCCGGCCTGGCATTCTTATCGTTAACAAACGGGTTGTCCTGCGGCACGCCCCCTTCCGGGGTCAGACGCAAAATCTTGCCCTGCAACTGGCTGAGATGCTGGGCGTTAATTCGCTGATTGTTGTCGCCGGTAGACATGAAGATATTGCCCTTCGCATCGAAGGCAATCCGTCCGCCGAGATTGATGCCGCTGCTGAGCGCAGGCTGCTGGACGAAGATCACTTTAAAGTCGTCGAGACTTTTGTTGTCAGACGACAACGTGCCATATCCCAGCGCCGCATGGGGTTCGCCCTTCTCGCCGGGCTGAGTGAAGGTCAGATAGACACGCCGGTTTTTGGCAAAGTCAGGAGATAAGCGCACGTCCCATAACCCGGCCTGCCCGCTGACCCACACGCGCGGCACACCCTTGAGCGGGGCCGACATTGCGCCGTCAGGCTGCCACAGGCGCATCTGCCCGCTGCGCTCGGTGATCAGCGCGCCCTGATTATCGGGCAGAAAAGCCAGCGACCACGGGTGATCCAGTCCGCTGGCAAGTTCAGTGACTTCTGCGCGCGCAGACGCCGGTGAGATGGGGGCTTTCGGTGCCGCGTTAACGTGGGTGGCCAGCAGGGCCAGTGCGAAAACGGGCAGTAAGGTGTCGCGGAAAGGATAAGTCATCAGGCTTCCTCCGGGGGCATCTTTCAGGTGTGTGCTTTTAGTCTAGGCCATGTCTCTGATTTTGCTCAAAGACTGCCCTCCTCCTATAACTAACAGGAATAACGCCGCGATGAAATATAATAACAACAAAGCATTCCCTCCTTCTTAACATATCGGTAGACTGCTCCGACAGAATAGACGTCTGGACAGACAGACTTCTGTACATCCTCATTCCGGAACGCCCATTTGGCGCGCCGAAACTATCCCAGGGTCATGCTGACATCGCTGCGATCATCTGCCGCACCGACGGAGTTGTTAAATAATGAAAAAAATATCCGCCTCTTTACTGGCACTGAGCCTGTTCTCCGCCCTCCCGGCATTCGCTGCGAATGCCACGCCCGCCCCTGTTCCGGCGGCGATTGCACAACATAATGGCCCGGTGCGTATCGCCATTGTGCGTAACCTCGGTTCTGACGATAACACCACCCAGTTTCTGGCCGGTGCCATCAAACAAGGCCGCGCGCTCGGCTTCAAGGTCGATACTTTTCTGAGTAACGGCGACGACGCCAAATTCCAGGATTTCGTCAATCAGGCCATCAGCCAGAAATATGACGGCATCATTCTCTCGCAGGGGCGCGGCCCGTATTCCGAGGCGCTGGTCAAGCGTATCGCGGCGGCGGGTATTGCCGTTTCGGCATTTGATACCGAAGTACCGGAAAATATTCCCGGCGTCACGGTAACCCGTCAGGACGACGCGTCCCTGGCGAAAGCCTCCGTCGGCCAGTTGGTGAAAGATTTCAACGGCAAAGCCAACATCGTCAAACTGTGGGTGGCCGGTTTCCCGCCGATGGAACGCCGTCAGAAAACCTATGAAGCGATTCTGAAAGAAAATCCGGGGATTCATCAGCTGGAATCTATCGGCGCCGTGTCCTCAGACGTACAAGGCGACACCGCCAACAAAGTCGGTGCCATTTTAGCGAAATACCCGAAAGGCCAGATTGACGCCATCTGGGGTGCGTGGGATGCATTCAGCCAGGGTGCCTATAAAGCGCTGAAAGAAAATGGCCGTACTGAAATCAAACTCTACAGTATTGATGTCTCGAATCAGGACCTGCAACTGATGCGCGAAAAAGGCAGCCCGTGGCAGATGACCGCTGCGGTGGATACGCAGCTGATTGGCGCGGTGAACCTGCGCATCGTGGCGCTGAAAATTGCCGGTGAGAAAACGCCAGCCACCTATGAATTCCCGGCGCAGACCATTGCGCAGTCTCTGCTGCTGAGCCAGCCTGACGGCATCAACGTGACCGGATTGAGCAAAATTATTCCAGGCTGGGGAAAATCAGAAGATTTTACCGCGCCGTGGTTTGCCACGCTGGAAGCAAAGTACAAAAAATAACCCTCTGAAACCTCCCGAAACGGGAGGTTTTTTCACCCATTCTCCGCTCAACTTTCCGCCTTTTGCCCCCTGCGATCACAGAAATAAAGAAACATAATTTCAGAAGCAAAAATCTCAATAGCCCTTGCCCCGCCAACCGTTAAAACCTTACTCTCCCTTTTCATATGGACGTTGAAGCAATGAGTACAGAAATCCTTTCAGTCAAGGAAAAGATTGGTTATGGATTAGGCGATGCTGCCAGTCATATCATTTTTGATAATGTCATGTTGTACATGATGTTTTTCTACACCGATATTTTCGGGATCCCGGCCGGTTATGTCGGCACCATGTTCCTGCTGGCACGCGCACTGGATGCGATCTCTGACCCCTGCATGGGATTACTGGCCGACCGTACCCGCACCCGCTGGGGTAAATTCCGCCCATACGTGCTGTTTGGCGCAATCCCGTTTGGCATCGTCTGCGTGTTTACGTACACCACGCCAGAACTGAGCATGACCGGAAAAATGATTTACGCGGCCATCACTTACACGCTGCTGACCCTGATGTACACCGTGGTCAATATCCCGTATTGCGCACTGGGCGGGGTGATCACCAACAATCCTGAACAACGCATCTCGCTGCAATCCTACCGCTTTGTACTGGCTACCGCAGGCGGCATGCTGAGTACCGTACTGATGATGCCGCTGGTGAATTACATCGGTGGGGAAAATCAGGCCGTGGGGTATCAGGGCGGCATCGCCGTGCTGGCGATTGTGGCGGCAGTGATGCTGGCAATCTGCTTTGCCACCACGAAAGAACGTATCGTTCCGGGTAAACCTACCGGCACCATGCGCGAAGATTTGCGTGATATCTGGCACAACGACCAGTGGCGTATTGTCGGCCTGCTGACCATTTTGAACATCATGGCGGTTGCCGTGCGCGGCGGGGCAATGATGTATTACGTGACCTACATTCTGGGCAATCCGGTGCTGTTCGCCTGGTTCCTTGGCGTTTACTCCGTCGGCAACCTGTTCGGCAGCGCGCTGGCAAAACCGCTTACCGACTGGAAATGCAAAGTGAGCGTCTTCTGGTGGACCAATGCCATTCTGGCCGTTCTCAGCCTGTGCATGTTCTTCCTGCCGGTTAACGGCAGCGTCCTGATGTTTATCTTCATCTTTGTTATCGGCGTTTTGCATCAACTCGTGACGCCAATTCAATGGGTTATGATGTCCGACACCGTTGATTACGGTGAATGGAACGATGGCAAACGCCTGACCGGCATCAGCTTCGCAGGCACCCTGTTCGTCCTGAAATTGGGCCTGGCACTGGCCGGTGCCATGATCGGCTGGATGCTGGCGGGCTCTGGTTATCAGTCCGGCGCTGCCATCCAAAACAGCGCCACCATGACCAGCATTGTCGCGCTGTTCACGCTGGTTCCGGCAATCTGCTACCTGCTGAGCGCCATCATCTGTAAACGCTATTACATACTGCGCACCCCGCTGTTACGTCGCATCATCGACGAAGTCGCGCAGGGCATCCGCCGCAATCAGCAAGAATTTATGAAATGAATTGGAAGCAGTGTAAAAGGAGGGTTTTACCTTGAAAATTAGTGACGGTAACTGGTTAATCCAGGACGGACTCACACTCACGCACCCGTTACAGGTGTTTGAAGTGCAGAGAACGGGTAACGAGATGGTGATTTACGCCGCGCCGAAAGACGCGTCTGAACGCGCCAGCCAGCTTGATTCGCCAATGTTTACGCTGCGATTTTTCTCGCCGCAGACCGGCGTGATTGGCGTGCGCATCACTCACTTTGACGGCGAAGCAGACAAAGGCCCGCACTATCCGCTGATTCAGTCGGATACGCCGGAATTGCGCTTTGAAGACAACGACGAGTTTGCCGCGTTACACAGCGGTTCGTTGTCGGTGCGAGTGACCAAAGGCAACAACTGGACGCTGGATTTCCTGCGCAATGGCCGTCGTATTACCGGCAGCGTGGCAAAATCTAACGGTTACGTTCAGGACGGCAACAGCCAGAAAACCTACATGATGGAGCGGCTGGATCTCGGCGTCGGCGAAACTGTGTACGGGTTGGGCGAGCGCTTCACCGCGCTGGTCAAAAATGGTCAAACTGTTGAAACCTGGAACCGCGATGGAGGCACCAGCACTGAGCAATCCTACAAAAACATTCCGTTTTATCTGACCAACCGTGGCTACGGCGTGTTAGTGAATCATCCGGAATGTGTGTCTTTTGAAGTCGGTTCAGAAAAAGTCTCTAAAGTTCAGTTCAGCGTGGAAGGCGAATACCTGGAATATTTCGTCATCGACGGCCCGACGCCGAAAAACGTTCTCGACCGTTATACCCGTCTGACCGGACGCCCTGCACTGCCGCCAGCCTGGTCGTTCGGTCTGTGGCTGACCACGTCATTTACCACCAACTATGATGAAGCCACGGTTAACAGCTTCATCGACGGCATGGCCGAGCGTGAACTGCCTCTGCATGTCTTCCACTTCGACTGCTTCTGGATGAAAGCCTTCCAGTGGTGTGATTTCGAATGGGATCCTCAAACCTTCCCTGACCCGCAGGGCATGTTGCAACGCCTTAAGGCGCGCGGGCTGAAAATCTGCGTGTGGATTAACCCGTACATCGGCCAGAAATCCCCGCTGTTCCAAGAAGGCAAAGAGAAAGGTTATCTGCTGAAACGTCCTGATGGCCGCGTCTGGCAATGGGACAAATGGCAAGCCGGCATGGGCATTGTCGATTTCACCAATCCGCAGGCCTGTGAATGGTACGCCGGGCACCTGAAACGCCTGGTGGATATGGGCGTCGATTGCTTCAAAACCGATTTCGGCGAACGTATCCCGACAGACGTCGTCTGGCATGACGGCTGCGATCCGCAGAAAATGCACAACCACTATGCGTTTGTGTACAACAAACTGGTGTACGAAACCCTGCAGGAAAAACTCGGCGAATCCGAAGCCGTGTTGTTTGCACGCTCCGCTTCTGTCGGCGCGCAGCAATTCCCGGTGCACTGGGGCGGCGACTGCTACGCCACCTACGAATCAATGGCGGAAAGCCTGCGCGGAGGTCTGTCGATCGGCCTGTCCGGTTTTGGTTTCTGGAGTCATGACATCGGCGGTTTCGAAAACACCGCGCCGGCGCATATCTACAAACGCTGGTGCGCGTTCGGATTACTGTCGAGCCACAGCCGCCTGCACGGCAGCAAATCCTATCGGGTACCCTGGGTCTACGATGATGAAGCCTGCGATGTGGTACGTCAGTTCACGCAGCTCAAATGCCGCCTGATGCCGTATCTCTACCCTGCGTCAGCGCAGGCCGCCAGCCAGGGTACGCCGGTTATGCGCGCCATGATGCTGGAGTTCCCGGACGATCCGGCGTGTGACTATCTGGACAGGCAATACATGCTGGGCGATAACGTTCTGGTTGCGCCGGTCTTCAGCGAAGAAGGCGATGTGGATTTCTATCTTCCGCAAGGCCGCTGGACGCACCTGCTGAACAACGACGTCGCGGAAGGTTCGCGCTGGCATCGTCAGCAGCATGGTTTCGACAGTTTGCCGCTGTATGTGCGTCCCAACACGCTGCTTGCGCTGGGGAGCAATGATCAGAAACCGGATTACGATTACAGCGAGAAGCCGCAATTCCATCTGTTCGAGCTGGAAGACGGTGTGATTGCTGAAAGTCAGATTACGGATCTGCAAGGGAATGTGGTCTTTACCCTGAAAGTTCAGCGTACGGGCAACACGCTGACGCTGAACAGCGAAGGTAAGGCCACTGACTGGACGCTGTGCCTGCGCAATATTCATCAGGTAGAACACTGCGATCTCGCCACCGCCTCTGACACCGCGCAAGGGATGATGATCACCCCTGAACACGGCAACCCCCAGTTCGTGATTACGCTATAAAACACTTCTACCCTGCCCCGGCGCTGATTAAGCACCGGGGCAGTTTATGCAAACCTTCTGTTTCAGCTCTCCTGATAAACGCCTTCACCATGAATGCTGCGGTATTCTTTTGGCGTCATTTCATAGCCTTTTCTGAACACCGAATAAAAATATTGCAGTGAAGGATAACCGCACATTTGCGAGATTTCGTTAATGGAGATCGACGTCGCCGCCAGCAGATTACGGGCGCGGTCGAGTTTCTCTTCGTGGATAACACCGTGGATCGTCTGCCCCGTTTCATCTTTGAAACGCTTTTCAAGGTTCGAGCGAGACATGCCAATGGCATCCAGCACCTGTTCCACTTTGATCCCTTTACAGGCGTGGTAACGGATGTAATGCATCGCCTGGATCACCGCCGGATCACGCAGTGAACGGAAATCGGTAGAGCGGCGTTCAACCACCTTCACCGGCGGCACTAAAATGCGCTGCAACGGCAAATCGCGCTGATCAAGCAGCTGATGCAATAACTTCGCCGCGCGGTACCCCATCTGGCGGGTGCCCTGCACCACCGAAGACAACGCGACCCGCGAGAGGTAGCGCGTCAGCTCTTCGTTATCAATCCCGATCACACTGAGTTTTTCCGGCACCGGGATGTTGAGGTGCTCACAGACCTGCAATAAGTGGCGGGCGCGGGCATCGGTGACCGCAATAATGCCGGTTTGCTGCGGCAAGGTTTGCACCCAGTCAGCCAGCCTGTTCTGCGCGTGTTGCCAGTTTTCCGGCGCGGTTTCCATCCCCTGATACACCACACCCTGATACTGCTCGGAGGCCACCAGGGCTCTGAACGCGTGCTCGCGCTCCTGCGCCCAGCGTTTCCCGCCGGTATCGGGCAGGCCATAAAATGCAAAACGATTAATGCCCTTTTCTTTCAGGTGCATAAACGCGGCTTCCACCAGCGCGAAGTTATCAGTGGCGATGTAATGCACCGGCGGATAATCCTCTTCCCGGTGATACGAACCGCCGACGCCGACGATGGGCACCTTCAGATCTTCAAGCAGCGTCTCTATTTCGCGATCGTCGAAATCAGCAATAACGCCGTCGCCCAGCCAGTCTTTGATGTTATCTATGCGACAGCGAAAATCTTCTTCGATGAAGATATCCCAGTCGCTTTGTGAGGCCTGCAAATATTCGCCCACACCTTCCACCACCTGACGGTCGTAAACTTTATTGGCGTTAAAGAGCAGCGTAATCCTGTAGCGTTTTTCAAACATGCCTGTTTCTCACCGATGATTACATTGACTAAAGCCTTGTTCCCCCACGCGGAGGAACAAGGCTAATTGCGTTGCTGAATAACACAACGGCAGAAGATCTGTGGATTCTGGATTGTGATTATGTGAGGTAAACCAGATTTCCCTTAGTCAGTGCCGGAAAATTCTGCATATCTCGCCGTATTTATGCCCGACGCTTGGTCGCGGAATCCATCCATACCGCCAGCAGCAAAATCGCGCCTTTGACGATGTACTGCCAGAATGTCGGGACGTCCAGCATGCTCATCCCATTATCCAGCGACGCCATGATGAATGCGCCCATCACTGCACCGGCCACGCTGCCGACACCGCCCGCCAGGCTGGTACCGCCGATAACACACGCGGCGATCGCATCCAGCTCCGCGATATTACCCGCCGACGGTGAACCTGCACCCAGACGCGAACTGAGGATAAGACCGGCGATGGCCACCATCAGCCCGTTGATGGCAAACACCGCCAGCTTGCTGCGTTCGACGTTCACGCCCGACAGCCGCGCCGCCTCAATGTTGCCGCCAATAGCATAAATACGCCGCCCGAACGATGTGCGTGACGCCATAAACATGCCGCCAAGCATCAGCGCGACCAGGATCAGCACCGGCGTAGGTACGCCACGGTAATCGTTGAGCAGATAAATCGCCCCCAGTGCCACAATGGCGGTCAGTGCCTGACGGGTCACGTCAGTTCTGGCGGCCGCCACCGGCAGCCCGAGCGCGCTGCGTTGTTTGCGTCTGCGCCACTGCCAGCCGATAAACAACACCAGCGCCACCGCACCGATCCCAAAACCAAAAGAACCCGGCAGATAACTCTGACCGATTAAAGACATCGCGGGCGTGGTCGGGGACACCGTAGTGCCGCTGGTAATGCCAATCAAAATGCCGCGAAATGCGAGCATGCCGGCCAGTGTGACGATAAATGACGGCACTTTGCGATATGCCACCCACCAGCCGTTCCATGCGCCCAGTAACAGGCCAAGCACCAGTGTTACCGCAATGGTCAGCGGAAGCGGCCAGCCAAGCCAGACGTCAAATATGGCCGCCACGCCGCCCAGCAGCCCCATCATTGAGCCGACGGAAAGGTCGATTTCTGCGGAGATAATGACGAAAACCATGCCGACGGCCAAAATGCCGGTGATCGCCGTCTGGCGCAGCAGGTTTGAAATGTTTCGCGCGCTGATGTACGCGCCGTCTGTCGTCAGGCTGAAAAAAACAATAATCACCGCAATGGCGGCCAGCATCACAAAGACCTGCAAGTTAATATTTTTTAGCTTTTGCAGGGAAAAGACGGCATCCGGCTTATCCACCGGCGTGGCAGCTGCGGGGGTTCCTGGCTGGGGAAATTTAGACATGCGTTTCACTCCTCAATGCGGCTTCCATGACCTGTTCCTGACTTAAATTGTTGTTGTTCAGACAGGCTTTAACCTGTCCCAGATGCATCACCACCACCCGGTCGCTGAGCCCCAGCACCTCGGGTAACTCCGAGGAAATCACGATGATCGCCATTCCCTGTGCCGCCAGTTGACCAATGAGTTTGTAGATTTCATGCTTTGCCCCGACGTCGATACCGCGCGTGGGTTCATCGAGGATCAGGATTTTGGGTTTCAGTAACAGGCAGCGCGCCAGAATGGCTTTTTGCTGGTTACCGCCGCTCAGGCGTCCGATCGCCAGTTCGGATGAAGACGTTTTGATTTTTAGCTGTTTCACCGATTCGCTGATGGTGAATTGCTCCTGCGCCTCGCGCAAAACACCGCCGCTGCTGAACTGACTGAGCGCTGCCAGCGTAATATTGCTGCCCACGGCCATGACCGGCACAATGCCATCACGTTTGCGATCTTCAGGCACCATCGCCAGCCCGCGACGCATGGCATCACGACAGTCGGTGATCTGCACCTGATGACCTTCCAGCCAGACATCCCCCGACCAGCGCCCCGGATAGACACCGTACAGACACTCCATCATTTCGGTTCTGCCTGCCCCAACCAGCCCGGCAACGCCCAGCACTTCGCCCTGACGCAACGTGAATCCGGCGTTATCGACCCTTTTGATGTGACGGTTAACCGGATGCCACGCGTTCAGGTTTTCAACACGCAAAATCTCGGCGCCGATCTGCCGGTGACGTGGCGGGAACAGCTCCGTTAATTCGCGGCCGACCATCATGGAAATGATCTCCTTTTCTGACGTACCGGCCGCGTTGCAGGTGGCAATGTGCCTGCCGTCTCGGATCACACAGAGCTTGTCAGAAATGGCTTTCACTTCAGTCAGTTTGTGGGAGATATAAATACAGGCAATATCGTGATGACGCAGATCCCGGATGATATCCAGCAGAATGGCCGTTTCACTTTCGGTCAGCGATGCGGTGGGTTCATCAAGCACCAGCAGGCGCACCTGTTTATTCAGCGCTTTGGCAATTTCCACCAACTGACGCTGCCCTAATCCGAGATTGCCCACCAGCTGATGAGGGTCGATATCCAGCTTCACCTGCGCCAGCATACGCTGGCAGCGAAGATACATTTTATCGGTGTCCAGCAGGCCATAACGGCCCCACTCGTTGCCGAGAAACATGTTTTCCAGCACGCTCAGTTGTTTCACCAGCGCCAGTTCCTGATGAATAATCGCAATACCTTTTTGTTCAGTGTCGCGGATGCCTTTCGCGCTCAGACGTTCACCGGCGAAATAAATTTCGCCCTCATAAGTGCCCTGGGGATAAATACCGCATAACACTTTCATTAATGTGGATTTCCCCGAGCCATTTTCGCCACACAGCGATAACACTTCCCCGGCAGACAGAGTAAGACTAATATTATCGACCGCTTTTACCGCGCCGAATTTTTTAGTGATATTACGCATTTCCAGCAACGGTGATTTTTCAAATTGTTCTGGCATAGTCAGTATCCTGATAAAAACAACACCGCCGAATGAGAGGTGTTGTTTTCATAGATAATATTGAAAAATTAAAGATCTGATTTTTTATGGAAACCGTCAGCCACTACCGTGCTTTCAATATTATTTTTATCTACCGGAATAGGCGTTAATAAAAATGAAGGCACTTCTTTTTTACCGTTATTTAAAGTGGCGTTAGATTTAGGTGCTTCGCCCTTACCTAACTGCACGGCAATTTCTGCCGCATCATTGGCCAGTTTGGTGATCGGTTTGTACACCGTCATGGTTTGAGTTCCGGCTTCGATACGTTTGATGGCCGCCAGATCGGCGTCCTGACCGGAAATCGCCACTTTGCCCGCCAGCCCTTGCGCAGACAAGGCCTGTACCGCACCGCCGGCAGTGGCATCGTTGGACGCCACCACCGCATCAATTTTGTTGTTGTTGGCGGTCAGCGCATTTTCCATGATCTTCAGCGCATTTTCCGGCAACCACCCGTCAGCCCACTGGTCACCGACGATTTTGATTTTTCCGTCTTTGATCAGCGGATTTAACACTTTCATCTGCCCGGCGCGGAACAGCTTGGCGTTATTGTCCACCGGCGAGCCGCCCATCAGGAAGTAATTGCCCTGAGGAACGCGCTCCACCAGGCTTTGAGCCTGCAACTCCCCGACTTTTTCGTTATCAAAGGAGATGTAAAAATCGATATCAGCGTTGTTGATCATGCGATCGTACGCCAGCACTTTGATGCCTTCGCGCTTGGCTTCGGCGATAACATTACTCAGCACTTCGCCGTTATAAGGAATGATGACCAGCACATCGACGCCACGGTTGATCATATTTTCGATCTGCGCCATCTGCGTTTCTTCGTTACCGTTTGCCGACTGAACAAAAACATCGGCGCCCAGCGTTTTGGCTTTAGCCACAAAAATATCACGGTCTTTTTGCCAGCGTTCTAAACGTAAGTCATCAATCGCCATACCTATTTTTATTTCTTTCGCCATGCCTGTCTGGCTGAACAATATCAACGCAGCACAGGCAGAAAGAATCATTTTATTCATTTTCATTTTTCAGACCTTTTATAAGAATAAGAAGAGGCAGATACAGAGAAACCGTACAGAAATGACACAGGGATTGTTGTCGCTGAATAATTAATCGGCAATTGCAGATTTTAATCACCGCGTTATGATTTTTTGTTTATTTCCGGAAGTTTGATGAAGATCATGGTTTGATTGTAATTCGACACTGATTAGTAATTTTATTATCGAGGCATCACGCGAAAGTCAGAGAAAAGCAAGATGAATGGGGTTAATTATGCGATCTACTGCACATTTAATAATTCTATTAAATTGAGTGTGAAATAACGTAATTGTTAGAAGAAGTCACAACTCCGAAGATAGGGCCTCAGCCTCCCAGTCCCGCTGGGCCCGTTTTCAAGGAGTTTTTCAATGCACGCATATTTCGACAAGCTGGATGCAGTTCGCTACGAAGGTGCTAACAGCACTAACCCGCTGGCATTTCGTCACTACAATCCTGAAGAAGTGATCCTCGGCAAAACCATGGCTGAGCATCTGCGTTTCGCAGCCTGTTACTGGCACACATTCTGCTGGAACGGCAACGACATGTTTGGCCCGGGCTCATTTGTTCGCCCATGGCAGCAGCCGGGTAACGAACTGGAACTGGCCAAGGCCAAAGCCGATGTGGCGTTCGAATTCTTCAAAAAACTGAACGTGCCTTATTACTGCTTCCATGACGTGGACGTGTCGCCGGAAGGCGCATCCCTGAAAGAATACGTTAACAACCTGGCGGTAATGACTGACGTTCTGGCACAGAAACAAGAAGCTACCGGCGTGAAACTGCTGTGGGGCACGGCGAACTGCTTCTCTAACCCGCGCTTTGGTGCCGGTGCGGCGACCAACCCGAACCCGGAAATCTACAGCTGGGCGGCGACGCAGGTGGTCAATGCCATGAATGCCACCCAGAAACTGGGCGGCGAAAACTATGTGTTGTGGGGCGGCCGTGAAGGTTACGAAACCCTGCTCAATACCGATCTGCGTCAGGAGCGCGAACAACTGGGTCGCTTCATGCAGATGGTGGTTGAGCATAAACACAAAATCGGCTTCCAGGGCACGCTGCTCATCGAACCAAAACCGCAGGAGCCAACCAAACATCAGTACGATTATGATGTGGCGACGGTGTACGGCTTCCTTAAACAATTCGGTCTGGAAAAAGAGATCAAAGTTAACATCGAAGCAAACCACGCAACGCTTGCCGGTCACTCATTCCATCATGAAATTGCGAACGCCATTGCGCTCGGGATCTTTGGTTCTGTTGATGCTAACCGTGGTGACCCGCAATGTGGCTGGGATACCGATCAGTTCCCAAACAGCGTTGAAGAAAATGCGCTGGTCATGTATGAAATCATCAAAGCGGGCGGGTTCACCACCGGCGGCCTGAACTTTGACTCTAAGGTTCGTCGTCAAAGCACCGATAAATATGATCTGTTCTACGGCCATATTGGCGGCATGGACACCATGGCGCTGGCGCTGAAAGTGGCAGCACGAATGATTGAAAGCCGTGAACTGGATAAACACGTTGCGCAGCGTTACGCCGGCTGGAATACCGAACTGGGCCAGCAAATTCTGCAAGGTAAGATGTCCCTGGAATCCCTCAGCAGCATGGCGCAGCAAAATGAGATCAATCCTCAGCACCAGAGCGGCCAGCAGGAACGTCTGGAAAATCTGGTTAACCGTTATCTGTTTGGTTAATGCATAAGCAATGATTTACGCCCTGCCTGCCTCCGGTTCGCAGGGCGTTATTTATTTATGCAGGCATGAATGGGTTACCCCCTACTGACATAAAAAGGAATCTGGTATGTATCTCGGTATAGATCTCGGCACCTCTGGCGTTAAAGTGATTTTACTCAGTGAAGAGGGTCAGGTGGTTGCCAGCCACAGTGAGGCGTTAACCCTTTCCCGCCCCCACCCGTTATGGTCAGAACAAAATCCCGCCGACTGGTGGACAGCCACCGGCAACGCCATTTCAGCACTCTCGATGCGTCATCCGTTAAAACAGGTTAAAGCGATCGGGATCACCGGGCAGATGCATGGCGCAACCGTACTGGATGCCGGGCAAAACGTCCTGCGTCCGGCTATTCTCTGGAATGATGGCCGCAGTTTCAGCCAGTGCCAGCAACTGGAAGCCGCCGTTGCTGATTCGCGTCGTATTACCGGCAACCTGATGATGCCGGGCTTCACCGCACCAAAACTGCTTTGGCTGCGTGAAAACGAACCGGCCCTGTTTGCCAAAATCGACAAAGTATTACTGCCAAAAGATTACCTGCGTCTGTTAATGACCGGCGTTTTTGCCAGCGACATGTCTGATGCCGCTGGCACAATGTGGCTTGACGTTGCCAACCGTGACTGGAGCGACAATATGCTCGCCGCCACCGGCCTGACGCGTCAGCACATGCCGGCGCTGTTTGAAGGCAATGAGATCACCGGCCAGCTGTTGCCAGAACTGGCCGCACGCTGGGGCATGGATTGCGTGCCCGTCATCGCAGGCGGTGGGGATAATGCCGCAGGTGCCGTCGGCGTCGGTTTATATAAAACCGGACAAGCGATGTTGTCACTCGGTACATCCGGCGTCTATTTCGCCGTCAGCGACGGGTTCCTGAGTAATCCGCAGCAGGCCGTTCACAGTTTCTGTCATGCATTACCCGACACCTGGCATTTGATGTCAGTGATGCTCAGCGCCGCCTCCTGTCTTGACTGGGCCGCAAACCTCACCGGCACGGCTTCTGTTGCAGAACTGATCGCGCTGGCAGAGAACACGCCACCGGCAGATTCACCGGTCTGGTTCCTGCCGTATCTTTCCGGCGAACGCACCCCGCACAATAACCCGAATGCCAAAGGCACCCTCTTCGGCCTGACCCACCAGCACGGTCCGGCGGATATCGCCCGCGCGGTTCTCGAAGGCGTCGGTTTCGCGCTCGCCGACGGCATGGATGTGTTACATGCCACCGGCCTGAAGCCGAAAAGCATAACGCTTATCGGCGGCGGCGCACGCAGCCCTTACTGGCGGCAAATGCTGGCGGATATCAGCGGTCAGACGCTGGAATACCGCACGGGTGGCGACGTCGGGCCAGCGCTGGGCGCGGCAAGACTGGCGCAAATCGCCGAAAATCCGGGCAAACCGGTGGAGCATTTCCTGCCGGAACTCCCGCTTGAACAGGTGCATCAACCCGACGCGCAGAAACATACCGCGTATGGCGCCCGCCGCGATGTATTCAGGGAGTTGTATAAGCGGCTTGAAGACTTGATGTGATAGTGGCTTCAGCCAACTCTTCAAGGTCGAGACCTTGGGCTTGCTGGCTATGTTTCAGTGGCTCCGGCTATTGCAGCAAAATCGCGCCGCTGCGCGCTGCATCAAGGTCAAGGTCGTGGGCGCCGGCCCACACCGGGTTAAGGGGCGTAAACGCGCCCCTTAACAATCCCGCGTTTTTTTTAACTGCGCGCTGCCGCTCGCGGGCTATGTTTCAGGGGCTCGCGTTATTGCCGCAAAATCCCGCCGCTGCGCGGTGCCCTCCGCTCGGGTTACAACCCGCGCAAAAACACGCGCGGTTTTCCACCACTCCCTCCGGCGTGATTTTTGAGCGCGGCCAATGGCATTTTTAAAGTCAAAACGATGTGTTTGATTCTGCTTTCCTCCTTCCACATCGCAGAAGGAGAAAAATATTTGTTTTACATAGCCATAGGCCGCGCTCAAAACGACGTCGAATGAACGGTGAGAAACCGCGAGGGTATTTTTCCGAGCGGGTCCGAACCTGAAATGAGAGGACCGCGCAGCGGCGGCGTTTGCGGCAATAGGAGGAGCCGCTGAAACATAGCCAGCAAGCGGCAGCGCGCAGTAAAAGAGCCAGGGATTCTTAAGGGGGGCGGCGATAAGCCCCCCTTAAGGCCGGTGTGGGTGGCAACCCACGGTCTTGACCTTAAGGCCGGTGTGGGTGGCAACCCACGGTCTTGACCTTGAAGTTGAATTTAAACACCTCCCTGCTTAACACTTTCCCCGCGCCAAGACGCCCCCATTTGGAATACACTTCATTCCTAAATTTCATACTGAGTTATGTGGCACAGATCACATCTTAATTGTATGATGAATGCATCATTCAACTGGGTGAAACACCATGAGCAACGCAGTCTCTCTGGCATTTCAATATATTCGGGCGTTTATTCTGATTTACCTGTGTTTATTCGCCGGTAACGCCATTTCCTCTCTTTTGCCTCTCACTATCCCCGGCAGCATTATCGGGATGCTGATTTTGTTTTGCCTGCTCTCAACACAAATTCTGCCGTTTAAATGGGTCAAACCCGGCTGCAACGTGCTGATCCGCTACATGGCGTTGTTGTTCGTTCCTATCGGCGTCGGGGTGATGAATTATTACGAGCAGTTGCGTACGCAGTTCGGTCCGCTGGTGGTGTCTTGCCTGGTAAGTACGCTGGTGGTGCTGCTGGTGGTGGCCTATTGCTCCCACTATATTCACGGCGATCGCGGGACAATTAAGGAAAGCGCGGAGGAAAAAAATGATTGATATTCTGTGGTCCTTGCCGCTGACGCTGCTGGTCTTTTTCGCCACCCGCAAACTGGCGATCAGGCTCAAAATGCCGCTGCTTAACCCGTTGCTGATGTCGATGGTGGTGATTATTCCTTTGCTGCTGGTGACCAACATCCCTTACGCACGCTATTTTGCGGGCAGCAAAATCCTTAATGATTTGCTGCAACCCGCCGTGGTGGCACTGGCGTTTCCGTTGTACGAACAGCTACACCAGATCCGCGCGCGCTGGAAATCCATTATCAGCATCTGCTTTATCGGCAGCGTGGTGGCGATGGTTACCGGCACCGCCATTGCCTTGTGGATGGGGGCAACACCGCAGATCGCCGCATCGGTATTACCGAAATCCGTCACCACGCCGATTGCGATGGCGACAGCGCAATCCATCAACGGTATTCCTGCTATCAGCGCCGTGTGCGTGATATTCGTCGGGATCCTCGGCGCCGTTTTCGGCCACAGTATTTTGAATCTGCTGAAGATCACCACTAAAGCGTCGCGCGGCCTGGCGATGGGTACTGCGTCGCACGCACTCGGCACTGCACGCTGTGCGGAAATGGATTATCAGGAAGGCGCATTCAGCTCACTGGCACTGGTGATTTGCGGGATTATCACTTCCCTGCTCGCCCCGTTCCTGTTCCCGGTACTGTTAGCGTTGTTTGGATGAGCTGACCAGAAGCACGACGAGGAAAAAGAGTATGTCACTTCAACCTTAGAAAAAGTGACATACAAAACTGAAAGTACCCGGTTTAAGTACAGTCAGAAAAGAGCCTGCCTGCCCGCGTTAAAACGGGCAGGCAGTCGATAACGAAGAGGAGATGTCTTGCGCGAAGCCGCGCAGGAGGGATTACGAATTCATCTGAAACAGTGACATGCCCTGCATGGTGCTGTACGTCTTATAAGACGCCTGAAGCGCAACCTGCTGCAGCGTATAAGTCGAAATTGCTGACGTCCAGTCAGTGTCCACCAAATCACTCAGCTTGCTGGCGTTGGTCACTTCACGGTTATCACCGAGCGTATCCAGCGTGTCCAGCTCACTCATCTGCGTACCCAGCTCTGAACGCACAGACAACACGTTGTTCAGCGAGTTGCTCAGGCCACGGTTGGCTTTACCAATCGCGTCCGTGTACTCGGTGTCGGTGGTGTAATCCGCAGACGGCGTTTTCAGGGCTTTCAGCGCACCATCAATGGTTTTGAAGATATCGGGCTCGCTGGGGTCGCCGTTGGGTTCCGCTTTCGCATCACCGGTCAGGGTCTGGAAAACTTCATTACCGGTGTGGTTGATGGTCATGGTACGGCTGGCATCCACCTGCTGAGTGATGGCCGTTGTGCCGCCCGAATAAGACACTGCACCCGTGGTCGCATCTTGCGTAAACGGCGGTGTATCACTCTTATAACCGGCAAAAATATAGCGGCCATTACCGTCGGTGCTGTTCGACATGTTGAGCAGCTGAGACTTCAGGCTTTCGAGTTTGGTCGCCAGAGAAGAACGGTCATCATCGCTTAACGAGCCGTCACCGGCCTGAACGATCAGCGTCTGCGCGTCCTGAATCGTGCTGGTCACGCTGGAGAGAATCGACTCTTCCTGACTCATGCTCTGATTAGCGAAAGTGCGCGCCACTGAAAACTGTTTGTTTTCAGCCGAAGCCTGACGAACCAATACGGCCTGCGATGCCGCCAGCGGATCGTCCGAAGGCTTGCTCACTTTAGAACCGGTAGACAGCTGTAAACCGGTGGCCTGAAAACGGTTCTGACCATCCAGAACCGCATCCATGTTTTGTTGATAAATCATATTGGTACTAAGGCGCATGGCATCAGTTCCTTATCAGTTCAAATAATACGTTCTAAACACCAGCGGCCTGAAGGCGGCGGTATCAGCGAAGGTTGATGATCGCGTCGAAAATCGTCGAAGCCGTCTGCACGACCTGCGCGTTCGCCAGATAATATTGCTGGTAACGTTGCAGATCGCCGTATTCCTCATCGAGGTTAACCCCGGAGATAGACTGCTGTTGTGCGGTCAGCTGGGTGACAATGTTGGCCTGCGCGGTGTTGGTGGTAGTCAGTGTGCTGACCTGGTTCCCCACGTTGCTGACCAGGCTGGCATACGCGCCGGACAAGGTTGATTTACCTTCCACCAGTTTGGCGGTTTGCAGATTCAGCATTTTCTGCGCGTTGGTGTTATCGCTGACGCCGGTGTCTGCTGAGCCCGCAGCGGCGATCAGTGAAGAATCGCTGATCGCGACATTCACACTGCCCGCCACATTACTCACCGTTTTGATGGTGAAACTGTCTTTGGTTGACGGGGTGCCGCTGACAGAAACGGACAGGCCGTCGAATTCCATCGTCGGGTTACCGTTGCTGTCATTCGGGCCAGTGGTCGGCGTGATTTTTGCCCCGTCGGAAACGCGGGTCACATCCCAGCTGCTGCCGTTATAAGCCATGGTGTAATCGCTGGCTTTAACCGCTGACGTGTCAGTGTAGGCCACGCTCACATCCGCCGTGCCCTGGTTTTTGGTGTTACCTACCGTGGTCGCGCCGGTGAAGGTGAAGAAATCCGTGCCCTGGGTGCCATTGAGGTCGAAACCGGCTTTGTTGGTGGTGTTGAAGCTGTCAGCCATCGTCAGCGCTAACTGACCTAACTGGTTGATGGCCGGTTCCAGGTTATCTTTGCGGAAAGACAACGCGCCACCGAGAGAACCGGTGGTCATGCGGCTTTCCTGAATCTGTGACACGGAGCCATCCGGCTGCGTCATGCCCACGGTCATTTTGGTCGGATCTGCACTGGAGGCGACGGCCACCACAGTTTTAGCATTTCCACCGCTCACCAGTGGCACGCCGTTGGCAAAGGAGACGTTGTAGGTATCGCCATCCTGCTGCGTGACGGTGACACCGGTAATGTCGTTGAGCTTGCTGACCAGCTGATCGCGTTGATCGAGCAGCGCATTAGGCTCCTGCCCGGTGCTGCCGCGCGTGGTGGTGATCTGCGTGTTCAATTTGGCAATCTGCGAGGCGAACGTGTTGATCTGATCAACGTTCTGCGAGATCTGCTGGTTAACGGCGGTGTTCATGTCGTTCAGGTATTTTGCTGAACTGTTGAACTGCGCGGTCAGCCCTTGTGCTTCGCCCAACACGGCCTGACGCGCGGAGCTGTCGCTGGCGTTGCTGGTCAGGGTTTGCAGGCCCTTGAAGAAGGTCGCCATGGTGGCATCAATGCCCGTTGAGCTGTCACCCAGCAAGTCATCAATGGAGCTTGCCTGGCCCAGTTGGGTCGATAACGCGCTGCTGGTGGCGCTGGAACCCAGTAACTGCGTCACCACAAAGGCGTTGTACTCGCGGTTGATGCCGGTGACGGTGACGCCGTTACCGATATAGCCTGCGCCCGTCGCGGTGCCATTGCTTTGATTGATGATCGTTGTCTGGCGGTTATAACCGGCCACACTGACGTTAGCGATGTTATTACCGGTGGTGCTGAGCGCAGCCTGCGCTGCGTTCAGTCCGCTCATTGCGGTATTGATTAAGCTACTGGACATGAGTGACCTTTTGGCTGCCGGTGTAAAATTTTACCGCCGGATAATTAAAGGGTTCGGGTCGGGGCCTGGCCCTTTTCCCATATTGATCTGGTTATCGGCTTCGACTGCGAAAACTTGAGAAAAAAATGGCAACCGCTTTCAAACTTTTTTCAGGTCTGAGAGGAGGTTGCCATTTAGAACGTGCATATCAGAAAATATCTTTGAGATCATGGCTGTAGGCTTTCACTGCCTGCTCGCCAGCGCCTTTGATTTTCTGGATAACACTCACCAGTTTGTCGGCGTAATTCGGGTCTGTGGCATAGCCCGCTTTTTGCAGCGCATGTGCCGCCTGTTCAGGCGTGCTGGCCGAGGCGACCTGCGCATAGCGCGGGTTATTGGTCAGCAATTTAATGTAATCGCTGATGGCTTCCACATAAGAGCCGTAAACGCGGAAGCTGGCCTGGACTTTTTTCGCCACACCGTTGGAATATTCGGTGGTGGTGATCTGGGTGGTCGGGCCGTCCCAGCTGCTGCCGGCTTTGATGCCGAACAGGTTAAAGCTGCGTTTGCCGTCGCTGGTGGGAATTTCACGTTGCCCCCAGCCGGACTCCAGCGCGGCCTGCGCCATGATCAGCTGATGCGGGATGCCGCTGTCTTTACTGGCCACCTGCGCCGGAATGCTCAGGTTTGAGACGAACTGGCCGCTCCCCTGAGACAACGGCGCGCCGCTGGTGGTGCGGTCAGGTGCCGTCGGGATGGCTTTACGCAGGTACTGTTCCATCGCCTGAATCGGCAGGGTTTTCAGCACTTCGTTGTCCAGCGCCATCGGCACGGTGCCCGCCAGCTCTGAGGGCTGTTTGGTGCCGCCGCTCAGCTGTTCCACCATCATGTCTGCCATGCCCAACCCTTTGTTGGACATGTCCTGCGCAATTTGCTGATCGTACATCGATGTATAAAGCTTGGTTTGCTCACTGCTGAGCAAACCGCCTTCGGGCAGGGCCTGACGCATACTTTTCAGCATCATCTGCACGAACACCCCCTCAAACTGTTTCGCCACTTCCCGGATGTGCGCCTGAGGATCCTGCGCCACATCCCGCTTCAGTTTGTTCAGGGACTGCGCGTCATACGCGGCCCCGGACATCGACATCAGATCGCTCATCAGATAATTTCCAAATCAGCGCGCAGGCAACCGGCTGTTTTCATGGCCTGCAAAATAGACATCAGATCGATAGGCGTCGCGCCTAACGCGTTCAGGGTACGCACCACGTTATTCAGGCTGGCGCTCGAACGCACCTGCTGAATTGAGCCGCCGGACTGACGTACCGAAATATTGGTGTTTGGCGTCACCACCGTTTGACCGCCACCGAATGGCGTATTTGGCTGGCTGACGTCGTTCTGGCGATCCACCACCACGGAAAGGTTGCCCTGCGCGACGGCACAGCTGTCCAGCGTCACGTCGCGGTTCATCACCACCGAGCCGGTACGGGAGTTGATGATCACTTTCGCATCCATCGGCCCGACGTTGACTTCAATGTTCTGAATCTGCGCCAGAATGCGTACCTGCGAGACATTGCCGCGCGGCACCACAATCTGAATATTGCGGGAATCCAGCGCAGAGGCCACGCCCATTCCCTGACGGTTGATGGCATCGCTGACTTGCTGCGCCAGATTAAAATCTTCGTCATTGAGTTGCAGACTGATCACGCCTTCGGTGCCGAAGGTGCTTGGCAGTTCGCGTTCAATGGTGGCGCCGCCGGTGATACGCCCGCCGGACACCTGGTTAACCGTCACGCTGCTGCCCCCGGCAGAAGCCCCTGCACCGCCGACCAGCACGTTACCCTGCGCCAGCGCGTAAACCTGGTTATCCACCCCTTTCATCGGGGTCATCAGCAGGGTGCCGCCGCGAATACTTTTGGCGTTACCCATGGAGGACACCACCACGTCGATGGCCTGACCGGCGCGGGAGAACGGTGGCATCTTGGCGGTTACCATCACCGCGGCAACGTTTTTCAGCTGCATGTTGGTGCCAGCGGGAACGGTGATCCCCAGCTGCGAGAGCATGTTGGTCAGCGTTTGGGTGGTGAAAGGCGTCTGCGTGGTCTGGTCACCGGTACCGTCAAGGCCGACAACTAAGCCGTAGCCGATCAGGGCGTTATCACGCACGCCCTGTACCGTGGTCAAATCACGAATACGATCGGCTGATGCGGGCAGTATCACCAGGGCGGACATCGCCAGACAGAAGATACCGGAAAGAATTTTTCGCATGATTGCCTCGTTATAACGGCGATAAGTTTAGGAAGAACCGCTGCAACCAGCCCATGTTCTGCGCTTCATTGATGTAGCCATTGCCCACGTACTCGATACGCGCATCCGCCACCTGTGTGGAGATCACCGCATTCGCGCCGCTGATGGTGCGTGGGTTGACGACACCGGAGAACCGGATGAACTCGGTTCCCTGATTAATTTCGATTTGTTTCTCACCGACCACTTTCAGGTTGCCGTTTGCCAGCACTTCGCTGACGGTCACGGTCAATGTGCCGGTGAAGCTGTTATTGGCCGCTGCGCCCCCTTTGCCCGCAAAGGTGTTATCGCCGGAGGTATCCACCGCCGCACGGGCGTTGCCGAACAGGCCTTCCAGATAACGCGGTGTGGTATCAAAGCCAAACTTGGTGGAGCCGTTGCGGCTGGCGTTGGCCGAGGAGCTTTTGCTCGCACTGACGTTTTCCTGCAACACAATCGTCAGGGTATCGCCGATATTGCGCGGACGACGGTCTTCGAACAAAGGCTGATAACCGTAGTTCATCGGCTGAACTGACTGGAAAATCGAACCGTTAGGAACCGGCGGTGCGGCTGGCGCAGGCTGAGCTGTGGTTGTGCCAGGGACCAGCGGGGTATGCGGAAAATACGCGCAACCGTTCGCCAGTAACGTCACTAACAGCGGCAGCGCCAGCTTGCCTGGTCGGTTTACAAGAGAAGTCTTTACCGACGTTATTTTTTTGGTCACCACAGTTATCGCCTTAAAAAAATCGACCTGACAGGAATCAGAAACCGTACAGGACAGGCACGTTTCCGCCCCTGTCCTCTTGTTTTTCCCGCCCTGACCGCAGAGTGCCGGTAAGGGCGGCAAAGATTACAGCTGCGAAAGTTTCTGCAGCATTTCGTCCGATGTGGACACCGCTTTACTGTTGATTTCGTACGCACGTTGCGTCTGGATCATGTTGACCAGTTCTTCCGCCACGTTAACGTTCGAGGTTTCAACATAGCCCTGATACAACAGGCCAGCGCCGTTCAGACCCGGCGTGCTTTCTGTCGGCGCGCCGGAGCTTTGGGTTTCCTGGTACAGGTTTTCACCCATAGATTCCAGGCCGCTGTTGTTGATAAAGGTGCTCAGCGTCAGCTGACCGACCTGCTGGGCCGCTGTCTGCCCCTGCTGGGTGACGCTGACGATCCCGTCACGGCCAACGGTCATGCTGAGCGCGTTGGTCGGGATGGTGATCGCAGGAATGACCTGATAGCCGCTGGATGTCACCAGCTGACCGTTCTGATCCACCTGGAAAGAACCGTCACGGGTATACGCGGTGGTGCCGTCAGGCAGTTGGACCTGGAAGAAGCCCTCACCTTTTACGGCGATATCTTTACTGTTGCTGGTCTGCGACAGGTTGCCCTGCGAGAACAGACGTTCAGTGGAGACAGGGCGAACACCGGTACCGATCTGCAAACCGGAAGGCAGGTTCGTCTGTTCAGACGACTGCGCACCCGGCTGGCGGATTGTCTGGTACAGCAAATCTTCAAAAACCGCACGCTGGCGTTTAAAGCCGTTGGTGCTGACGTTCGCCAGGTTGTTGGCGATGACGTCCATATTGGTCTGCTGTGCATCCAGACCGGTTTTCGCGATATAAAGCGATGGGATCATGTCGTTACTCCTCTGCCATCATCAGGTCAGTGACAGCAGATTATTGGCGCGTTGTTCATTTTCATCGACGCTGTGGATGACTTTCATCTGCATCTCAAAGCGACGGGCGTTGGCGATCATGTCAACCATGGTTTCGACCGGTTTCACGTTGCTGCCTTCAAGGGTTCCGGGCATCACGTGAATGGTCGGGTCGGCGGCAAGCGCATTCCCACGGGCCTGTGCCGTTTCCGGCGTCAGACGGAACATGCCGTCATCGCCTCGCGTCACTTCGCTCCCGGTGGCTTTTACCAGTTTCAGTTTACCGAGCTGCCCCATGGTGTTGGGATCAGCGCCGGCTTCCAGCACGGCAATGGTGCCGTCCGCAGAGATGGTCAGCTGCGAGTTGGGCGGCACTTCAATCGGCCCGTTGTCGCCCATCACCGGATGACCCTGAACGGTCAGCTGGTTAGTGGGAGACACCTGCATGTCACCGTTACGGGTATAGGCTTCAGAGCCATCAGGCATCTGCACCGCGAGGAAACCGTCCTGCTGTAAGGCAACATCCAGCGGACGGCCCGTGTAGTTAAGTTTCCCCTGCGACATGTCTGCACCCGGCGTGGACGCGGTGACCAGTGTGCGGGTGTCCAGACTCTGGCCGTCCACCGGTACCGCGCGCATCGCTAAAAGCTGCGCGCGAAATCCCGGCGTCGAGGCGTTTGCCAGGTTACTTGACGTGACCGACTGCTGAACCAGCGTCTGGCTGGCTGCGCCCATCGCGGTGTAGATAGCGTGATCCATAGTGCTGCCCTATCGAGTTTTATCGCGCGTTAGCGCAGGTTAACCAGCGTGTTCAGGATGGAGTCCTGAGTTTTGATGGTTTGCGCATTCGACTGATAGTTACGCTGAGCAACGATCATGTTCACCAGTTCGGCACTCAGATCGACGTTGGAAGATTCCAGCGCGCCACTGGTGATACTGGCGAAACCGCCTTCGCTGGCGATGCCGTTTACGGGCTGACCGGAAGAGGAGGTGGCAGTCCAGACGTTATCGCCTTCAGATTTCAGGCCTTCCGGGTTAGAGAAGGAGCTCAGCACGATCTGGCCGAGTAACTGCGTTTTCTGGTTGGAGTAAGTGCCGGTGATGGTGCCGTCGTTATTGATGGTGTAACCGGTCATCTGGCCTGCGGCATAGCCATCCTGCGTCAGGGAGCCGATGCTGTTGCTGCCGGTGCTCTGCTGGATACTGCCGGTGAAGTCCAGTGCAACGGTCTGCCCGGGGACCGCGCCGTTGGTGGCGGTGTTCATCGGTAAGGTCAGGGTCAGACCGGTTTGCGCAGCGCCAGTGGCGGAGCTGGTGCTGGTCAGTGCGCCGCTGGTGGTGAAGTTCAGAGAGCCGATTTTGGCGGCGGTTGAACCTGCCACGCTGCCGTCCTGCGAGTAGACATCCCAGCTGTTCGCCAGGGTGGCCGACTTCACGAAGTAGACGTTGTTATCGTGCGCGTTACCCAGTGAGTCATACGTCGTGATGCTGTTGACGTAGTTGTAGCTGGTGTCATCGCTGCTGTTGAATGTGGCTGTTTTCGGCGCGGTATCCGTTGAGTTCAGGTTGGCGACCATTGTGCCACCCACGGTCGATTTGGCGCTCATCATGGTGGTTGGCACGCTCAGGGCAACAGGTTGCGCACCGGCCGCGATAGTCGGCGGTGTGCCGGTGGCCGGATAACCGGTCACGCTCAGACCCTGCATGTTCACCAGATTACGGTTAGCGTCGAGAGACAGCTGGCCGTTACGCGAGTAATACACGGTGCCGCTGCTGTCGGCCAGACGGAAGAACCCGTTTCCGCTCAGTGCAACGTCCAGACCACGGGACGTTGTGGTGGTGGTACCGTCATTGAAATTCTGTGTGACTGCGGCGACTTTAACGCCCATCCCCGTTTGTGAACCGGCGAACATATCGGCAAAAGAAGCGGTCGCGGTTTTGAAACCCACGGTCGCGGAGTTGGCGATGTTGTTACCGATCACGTCCAGGTTGGACGATGCTGCGCTCAGGCCGCTGACTGCTTGTGAAAAGCTCATGTTAGCTCCAGTTTACTGTGTAGTGTTTATGCATCTTTAGCTCCTCCCCTGCGAAGAGGCGTCTTTGGCTCCCTCTCCGGCAACGGTGAGGGTTGGGGGGCGGTATCACGGCTGCGCAGGCGCGACCCGCAATACACACTCCCCGCCTCCCCCTTTGCAGAGGGAGGAGCAAAACGATTACAAAATCTGTCTTACCTGATCGACTGTCGTCGTTCCGCGTACACCGAGATCCAGCGAGGTGCCGGTTTTGCTGTTGATCACGCCGTTGACCAGTGCATAGTTCAGCGGTGTTGCCACCATTTGCTGATTGTTATTCAGCGCATTGATGCTGAAGGAATAGCTGCCGTTCGGGGCTTTGGTGCCGTCGTCCTGCGTGCCATCCCAGGTGTAGCTGTGGACACCGGCAGTCTGGGAACCCAGGCTGATGGTCTTCACGGCTTTGCCCGTAGAATCGGTGATGGTGGCGGTCACGTTGTCTGACGCGCTTTCCAGCTCCAGGCCAAATGGCGTGGTGCTGACGGTGCCGTCTGTGTCGCTGCCGACCAAAATAGTGCTGCCGGAAACCATCACTCCGTGGCCGATCAGCGAACTTGCCTGAACTGAGGTGCCGTTGGTGATTTGCCCGGAAATGCTGCCCAGCGTCGTGTTCAGTTTTTCAATGCCGCTCACGGTGCTGATTTGCGCTAACTGGGTGGTCAGCTGGCTGTTATCCATCGGATTGGTAGGATCCTGGTTTTTCAGCTGAGCCACTAACAGGGTCAGAAAACTGCTGGAGAGGTCGTCAGCCGAGCTTCCCGTGGTGGACGTCGCAGCGGTGGCCGCGATGGTGTTATCCGTGGTGTCGTTAATCGACGTGGTAATTGCCATGGTGCGCTCCGCTATTGACCCAGAGTCAGAGTTTTCATCATCAACGACTTGGTGGTATTGAGCACCTCGACGTTGGCCTGATAACTGCGGGAAGCGGAGATGGTGTTGACCATTTCGCTGACCACATCTACGTTTGGCATCTGCACGTAACCCTTGGCATCCGCCATCGGATTACCCGGCTCGTACACCATGCGCATCGGCGCAGGATCATCAACGATCTGCGCCACTTTCACTCCACCGGTTTCCTGTCCAGGTGCAGCATCCACCTGAAAGACCACCTGTTTTGCCTTGTAAGGCTGACCATCTGGGCCGGTGACACTGTCGGCGTTGGCCATGTTACTGGCGCTGACGTTCAGACGCTGAGACTGCGCAGCCAGCGCAGAACCGGCGATATCAAAAATACCAAGCATCGACATGAGCAATTATCCTTGCAGCACCGACATCATTCCTTTGACCTGTCCGCCGAGGACGGTCAAATCGGTCTGATAGCGCACGCTGTTATCGGCGAAGTTGGTACGTTCACGGTCCATATCGACTGTGTTACCGTCCGCTGAAGGTTGATCCGGGATCCGGTACATCAAATCCATATCGGCTGCCTGGACGTTCGATGCCGGAATGTGGCGGTCAGAGGTCAGTGACAAAGACATACCGCTGCCACTGGCGCGGCCCTGCTCCATCACTTTCTGTAACTGACTGGCGAAATCGATATCGCGCGCCTGATAACCTGGGGTATCGGCGTTGGCGATATTGGCTGAAAGTATTTCTTGCCGCTGGGCGCGCAGGTTGAGCGCTTCCTGTTGGAACTGTAGTGCGGCGTTCAATTTGTCGAGCATGCGCCCTCCGCAAATGAGATTTTGGAGCGGACAGCATAATTGCGGGTGTCAATAACCTATCGTCTGAATAAGCATAAAATCGGGCGCTATTTGTCCCTTTAGGAATTGAAAAGTGCGGGTAGACTTGTCGCCAGTAGACTTTTTGCCATCAGGATGAATCGCGAATGAACAGGCTGACATTGCGTCATACGGGTATCACGCTGGGTTGCATCCTTCTCGGGGCACTGTCCGGTGAAATGAGCATTGCCCAGACGGCACCGGTGAGAAGCGCGCCTGTTTCAGCCAACAGCGACACCTTGCTGACGTCGCAAATCCAGCAGTTTTTCCGCCAGCAATACAGTGAAAGCGGAATGCAGGTGACGGTGGTGGTGACGACGCCCGCCGCGCGGCAGCCGCAGTGCCTCGCGCCGCAGTTTATGCTTTCGCCGAACAGCCGCACCTGGGGCAATGTGTCGGTGGCGGTGAACTGCAATGGCAAAAAAAGCTACGTACAGACCAAAGTGCAGGTGAGCGGAACCTATTGGGTGGCGGCCAAAAACGTGCCTGCCGGCGCGCACCTGGCAGAAGCAGATATGCAGCAAAAGACCGGACGACTGGATCTTCTGCCGCCGAAAGCAGTTTTAGACAGCAAACTGGCGCTGAACGGCGTAACCCTGCGTAACATCAACATCGGCCAGCCGCTGACGCTCTCGATGCTGCGCCGTCCGTGGATGGTGCACGCCGGGCAGGAGGTACAGGTTCAGGCAACGGGCAGCGGGTTTAACGTATCCAGCGCCGGTAAAGCGATGAACAATGCCGCAGCGAATGAATCAGTCCGGATCAGAATGCCGTCAGGCGTGATCGTCAATGGTACTGTGGGTTCAGACGGGTCTGTCACCGTGGAGATTTAGTGATAAATTGTCACTTTTTCGGCAATAAGGTTAAAGTTATTGCGCCACATGTCGATAACACACGTATCAGAGTCGTCACACGACGGCATTTTTAGGGTGAGACCCTACTGTTGCCCTGACCGCCTCGTGTTACACACAAGCCTGCCTCATCGGCCTGTGAAGTGAATAAACGTGGCAGAACAGGCAATTACCGGAGAAAAAATTATGGCTATTGATCGTACTCAAGGCGTGTCGCCTCTCAGCCCGATCCAGCAACGCGACCCTTCTGAAAACGCCGTGCAGAATACGCGTAAAGAAGAAACCGTTTCAGGCACCAAAACCAGCGGTACCGCAGTGACCCTCAGCGAAGCACAGACCTCGCTGACGCAGTCAAGCGCGCAAGATATCAATTCAGCCCGTGTAGACGAGCTTAAGCAGGCGATCCGTGATGGTAAACTGACAATGGACACAGGCAAAATTGCCGATGCGCTGTTGCAAGATACACAGGATTATCTCAAAGATTTTTAAGTTGAAAGGTAATTAGGCCCGATGAAGAACTTTATCAAGACCATGACTACCCTGGTTGAAACGTTGCAGGCGCTGGATCAAGTGATTAATCACGAACAAACGATACTGTGCTCAGGCCGCGTTAACGGAGCGGCCCTGCAACACATTACCGAGCAGAAAAGCTCATTACTGGCCACGGTAGACTATCTTGATAAACAACGTCGTCAGCACGACGAACGCCTGAAACAATCCGCCCCCTACTCACGTCAGCCAGAAATCGCTGCAATGTGGAAGCAGGTGGTGCAGATGACCACCAATCTGAGTCAGATCAACCGGCACAATGGATTATTGCTGGGTAAACAGATCGACTACAACACCGAAGCTCTGGCGATCCTCAACGCCAGCCAGTCGCAGAAATTCTACGGTGCAAACGGTCTGGAAACGGTGACGGGACAAAGTGTCCGTAAGATCTCCGTGTAGACCGAAACAGAGTCGGGGGGGAACACTTTCCCCTCAACACTCCCTCGCCTTTCACTTCATTACACTCCCTGCCAGACATTGATAGCACGCGAAAAGCGCAACGCAACAACACCGCCCCCTGATGACGTTTAAACCGGCCCTCTGGCTGCGGCATTCTGCCGGTAACACATTTCCCCTAACGATTGACCTGATTTCATCGACGAATGACCTGTGGGCATGTCACAGCCAGCCCCTCCCTCCTCTTATAGTAAATCCCTCCGAAGCCCCGCAACGACGGTGGCTCAGCCTCAACGTCAGATGAATCACAGGAGCAATCAATGAAATTAACGCAAATCCGCAACGCCACTCTGGTACTGGAATATGCCGGTAAAAAATTCCTTATCGACCCGATGCTGGCAGAAAAAGAAGCCTGGGAGGGTTTTGCGGGGAATGCGCGCCCTCACCTGCGTAATCCTATGGTGTCTTTGCCCGTGGCCGTTGAGGATTTGCTGGCCGTTGATGCCGTTATCCTGACCCATACCCATACCGACCACTGGGATGAAGCGGCTCAGCAGGCCGTTCCCAAGGACATGCTTATTTACACGCAGGATGAGCGCGACGCGGCGCTGGTGCGTTCTCAGGGCTTTCTTAACATCCGTGTTCTGAATGATGAAAATCATTTCGTTGATGGCCTGACGATTTATAAAACTGACGGTCAGCACGGCAGTAATGAACTGTACGCTGATGCTCAATGGAGTGAGTTTCTGGGGGATGCGTGCGGGTTGGTCTTCACCCACCACAAAGAGAAAACGCTTTATATCGCGGGGGATACCGTCTGGGTAAAACCTTATGCCAAAAGCCTGCAACGCTTCAGGCCGGAGATTGTGGTGCTCAACATCGGCTATGCGGTTAACGATCTTTACGGCCCGATTATCATGGGCAAAGAGGATGCGCTGCGCACGCTTAACATGCTGCCGACGGCGACCATCGTCGCGTCTCACATGGAATCGATTAACCATTGTCTTCTGACCCGTGCAGAGCTGAGAGCGTTCTCCCTGGAGCACAATATTGGGGACAAGGTTCTTATTCCTGCTGACGGTGACACACTGGTTTTCTGACAGATCATTGCGCCTGACTGAGGGGAAAAACGCCATGGCGACCGTTCAGCTGTTATCCTTTGGTCAGCCAATATCAGCATTTTCGCCACCGGTCATCCGGTGGTTTTCATTTACGCAAAGGTTAACGCTATGTCTGCACTGACAGTTGCCGTGATTGCCACGGCCGGATTCAGCCCGTTTCACTTTTCAGTGCCCTGCATTATTTTCGGGCAGTCTATGCCGCAGCCGGATCTTTTCTGCCTCGAAATCTGTGCTGAACAACCGGGCATTGTCCTGTCTGATATTGGCCTGTCCATGAATGTAAAACATGGCCTTGAGCTACTGGACGTGGCAGACATTGTTATCGTGCCTTTCTGGCGTCACCCGGAAGAACGCCCTTCTCAGGCATTGCTCGATGCCCTGATAAAGGCATGGCAGCGCGGCGCTGAAGTGGTCGGGCTGTGTCTTGGCGCTTACGTACTGGCTTATTCCGGCCTGCTTGATAAGCACCGTGCCGCCACGCACTGGGAGTATGAACAGGATTTCATCGGGCGTTTCCCTGCCGTTCATCTGGACTGCAACTCGCTGTACACCACGGATGATCGTCTTATTACCTCTGCCGGAACCGCCGCCGGTATTGACTGCTGCCTGAACATTATCCGTGAACATTATGGTTCCGCGGTGGCTAACCGGGTGGCACGAAGAATGGTTGTTCCTCCCTACCGCGAAGGCGGTCAGGCGCAGTTTATTGAACGTCCGGTCCCGGTTTCTACGCGGGACGGCAAAATGAATGAGCTGATAGAGTACCTGCGGCGCAATCTGAACAAGCCTCACGATCTCGATTCACTGGCAAGCTTTGTCAGCATGAGCAGGCGGACGCTGACCCGTCATTTTCTCAAAGCAACCGGCACCACGCTGGGAGAATGGCTGAACGCCGAGCGTCTTCAGAGAAGCCAGGAGCTGCTCGAAACCACGAACAGCAGTATTGAAAGCGTGGCCGACATGACCGGTTTTCAGTCGCCTGTCTCCTTCCGCCAGAGTTTCAAGGCCAGATTCGGCATCAGCCCAAGTGAATGGCGCCGGGCATTCCGAGGCCCGGCCCCCGTAGAACAGGAAAAAGCCTGAAAGACGGGCGGTGAAAACGCCGTCTTGCTCAGCACCCTTTCTGAATCGAACCCTCGTCCTCCCCTCAGCCCCCACAAAACCAAACCAGGCATATTTCGGTTTGTGCCGTCAGCCGCATTTCATTTAGCTGTAACGGCTCGGCCAGATGATTTCGGCTTTTACGCCGATGGCTTCCGCAATCAGTCTTTCGCCTTTGGGCCACCTGCGCGTCAAAGCATTCGACAGCGTGGTGGAACTCAGCCCGGCGTGGCGGGAAACGGCGGACATGGTTGTGCCCGTCTTTTTAATCGCAGCGATGATGTCTGCCTGATGCCAGTCCTTTTTCATACAGCTCTCTCCTGAAAGTGGTAAAGCGAACCACACTGCACGTCGAAACTCCGTTTGCGGCACACGTTGCCCTTTTAGTTCCTACACTATTAAGAGGAACTCAGGCGGGAGCAGGACGCTTTACGTCTCCTCCGGCCAGCCCGAAAGTGGCAACGGCGGCGGGTTTTACCGCCGCGACCAGACGTTAACGGGATATCCCTGCAGAATAAACAGGCAATTAACGAGAATGGGATACTGCTTCCAGAGAGTTTTTAGGGTTTGCAGTCCGTTGCAGCGAGAAGCGTTGGCTGACTTGCGGCACTTAAATCGTGTGTGCTTATGTACCCCAAAAGGGGCAAAACAGGTAATATGTCCGCCACATCCTTCCGGGGTTATTTGCACTCACCACCGGCTAAAAATAATCGAAAATACATAAGGATATATGTGGATTCTTTAAGGAATTTACCTGCAGCACCATCGCTGGTGCCGCTTAAAATCATTTCCTCGGGTGCGGCACTCCCGGCGCATAAAGTGACATCGGCTGAACTGGATGTCCGGCTCGGGAAATCCGCAGGGTATGTGCAACAGCGTTCAGGCGTGGAATACCGTTTCCATGGCGATGACCGCGCCTCGCAGGTTCAGCTTGCGGTGGCCGCCATCACCGATGCGCTTGAGCGCGGAAATATTGCGGCAGACTCCGTCGATTTGCTGATTTTCGCCTCCGCGATCCCGGTGCAGGCGCTGCCTTACAGCGCGGCGCACGTATTAAAAGCCTCGCCGCTGCGTGAAGGCATCAGCACCTTTGATGTCAACGCCAGCTGTGTCAGCTTCATTTCAGCGTTGCAGGTCGCCGCCGGTTTGCTCAATACCGGTGCTTACCAGCGGATAGCGATTGTCAGTGCGGAACTGGCGTCGCGGGGCATCAACTGGGCACATGAAGAGTCGTCGATTATTCTGGGCGACGGCGCAGCCTGCGCCATTGTCGAACAAGGCGATGGGCGCAGCGGCATTCTCTCCTGCCTGATGGAAACCTATCCGGCCGGTGTGGATCTGTGCCATATCCGCGCAGGCGGTACCCGACGCAATCCCCGTGCGGGGATCGCCGACAGTGACTTTTTATTTCATATGGACGGCAAGCGCCTGTTCCGCCTCGCCGCTGCACTGATCGAAGAGTATTGGGCGCGGTTATTGTCTGCCGCGCAGTGCGCGCAGGGCGATCTGGCGGCCGTGGTGCCGCATCAGGCCAGCCATGTTTCACTCGAACACATGCGCCGCCGGCTGAATATTCCGGAAGACGTGCTGATTGATATCTACCGTCATCACGGCAATCAGGTATCGGCGTCTATCCCGACCGCGCTGCATTATGCCCTCACCCACGATCGCTTTTCGCCGGGAAAACCGGTGGCACTGGTGGGCACCGCGGCCGGTCTGACGCTCGGCGGCATGGTGCTGATCCCATGAAAATTTTAGTGACAGGCTCCACCAGCGGGCTCGGGCGCAATGCCACTGAGTGGTTGCTGGCTGCCGGGCATCAGGCGGTGGCGGCGGGCCGTGATCTTGTGGTCGGGAAAATGCTCACCGACACAGGAGCCGATTTCCGCTTTGTCGATCTCGACTCTGCGACTCCGGCGCAGCTGACCTCGCTGGTGCAAGGATGTGACGCCGTCTGGCACTGTGCGGCCAAATCGTCGCCGTGGGGCAAAGCGTCTGACTTTATGCGCACCAACGTGGATCTCACCGACCGGCTGGCGCTGGCCGCCGGGCAGGCCGGTGTGCCGCGGTTCGTGCATATTTCCACGCCCGCCGTCTATTTTGATTTCAAGCACCACGCCGATATCGATGAAAGTTATCGCGCGAAACGCTTCGCTAACCATTACGCCCGCAGCAAATTTCTGGCGGAGGGTTGCATCACGCAGCGCCAGCAGCAATTTCCGGCAACACGTTTTACCGTGCTTCGTCCGCGTGGATTGTTCGGCGCGCATGACCGGGTGATCGTTCCGCGCATTCTTGAGCAAATCCGCCTGAATAAAGGCGTGCTGCGCTTGCCACGCGGCGGTGAAACCCTGCTGGACCTGACCTTTTCGCTCAACGTCGTCGAAGCCATGTGGCAGGCCACTGCTCAGCCACATCTTCCCCCGGCGGCGGTCTATAACATTACTAATCAGCAACCTGAGCGCCTGGGTGACATGTTGCATCAGTTGTTGAATGAACAACTCGGGATCCGTTTCACCCTCCGGCCTGTGCCTTACCGGCTGCTTTATGGCGTGGCGAGCGGCATGGAGCTGCTGGCTCAGGCGCGCGGGCGTGAACCGCTGCTGACCCGCTACAGCGTCGGCGCGGTGAATTATGATATGACGCTGAGCCAGGCCCGTGCGATTAGCGAGCTGCACTACCGGCCGGTGTATTCCATGCAACAGGCCATCGGGCTGACGGCGCAGGCGATGCGGGAAAATAAAGGAGAGCACCGTGGCTAATCTCACCGCTTTTGACGTGGGCTATTGCCTGCACCCCGGCTGTATGGCCCTCAAAGGCGCGGGCTGGCGGGTGTGTAAATTCCCCGCGCGGGCATGGCTGTTAGAGGCGCAGGGCAAGCGCTGGCTGTGGGATACCGGCTACGCTGACCATTTTGAACATTACACGTCCAAAGGCATTTACCGCCTGTACCGGGCGACCACGCCGGTGCATTTCGACTCACGGGATGCGCTGTTCCGTCAGCTGGCGGATCGGGGGATTTCTCCCGCGGATATCACGGCGCTTATCATTTCGCATTTTCACGGTGACCATATCGCCGGGCTGCGGGATTTCAGCGGCGTGCCTGCCATCAGCAGCATGGACGGCTGGATCCGCACACGTAAACTTCGTGGCCTGGCCGCCCTGAAAAACGCGTTCGTTCCGGGGCTTATTCCGGACGATTTCGAAACCGGGCTGCAATGGATGGAAGCCATGGAGGAAACGCCCCTGCCCGCCGCGCTCGCCCCCTTTGAGGGCGGATACAGCCTGCCTGGCAGCGACAATGAAATTATTCTGGTGCCGCTGCCGGGACATGCTGCCGGACATATCGGCGCATTTGTCCTCACTGATTCCGGCTGGGAGCTGCTCGCCAGCGACGCAGCCTGGTCGCCGAAAAGTTACGAAAGCCTGCGCGGGCCGTCGCGTATGGCGCATCTGGTGATGGACAACAGTGCCGCGTATTACGAAACGCTGCGCCGCCTGAACCAGCTTTATCTGAGCGGCAATGTGAAGATCCACCTGTGCCACGAGGGGGATTTATGATCCCGCTGAAAACCCTGTGGCACTACCTGCGCACCCGCCGGCTGGTGTTTGACAACCGCGAAGCGTTGCTGGCGTGGCAACAGAAAAAACTGCGTCAGTTTGCCCGCAAAACGCTGGCAAAGAGCCCGTGGTTTAAGGCCTGCGCGACCCTGCCGCAAAATCAGTGGCCGCTGATGGATAAAGCCCTGATGATGGCGAATTTCGATCAGATGAACACGGCCGGTCTGAAGAAAGAGGCGCTACTGGCCTGTGCGCAGCGTGCGGAACGCGACCGCCACTTCACGCCGCAGATTGAGGGGTTCAGCGTCGGGCTCTCGTCAGGCACCTCCGGCCAGCGCGGGATTTTCGTCGTCAGTCCGCATGAGCAGCAGGTCTGGGCGGGCGGAATGCTGGCAAAAATGCTGCCGCAAGGGTTACGCCGCGGTGAGCGCGTCGCGATGTTTTTGCGGGCAGACAATAACCTCTACCACAGCGTGAATAACCGCTGGCTGACCCTTGAGTTTTTCGATCTGTTTGCGCCTTTTCACCCGCAATTGCTGCGGCTGGAAAATGTCGCGCCGACCATTATTGTCGCACCGGCACAGGTACTGCGGCAGCTGGCGCTGGCGGTGCTGAACCGCGAACTGACGCTCAACGTCAGCAAAGTCATTTCCGTTGCCGAAGTGCTGACCGCTCAGGATCGTCAACTGCTGGAGCAGGTTTTCCCGCAGGTGGGTGAAGTCTATCAGGCAACCGAAGGTTTTCTCGCCGCCACCTGCGAGCGGGGGACGCTGCACCTTAATGAAGAGTTTATTCACGTGGAACCGGAGTGGATAGACGACCGCCGCTTCGTGCCTGTGATTACCGATTTTACCCGCCATACCCAGCCGATTGTGCGTTACCGGCTGGACGATGTGCTGGTGAAACGCGAGCAGCCGTGCGGCTGCGGGCGCGTGACCCTGTCCATCGAGCGCATCGAAGGCCGCTGCGACGACTGGCTGGCATTGCCGGGCAAAGACAGGCAGCAGCAGGTGATGTTTGCTGATGCCTGCAACCGGGTGATCGCCAATGCCCTGCCGCTGACGGCAGACTACCGGCTGACGCAGCAAAATGACGTCGCGTTGTTGCTGGAAGCCGAATGCAGCGAAAGCGAACTGACCCTGTGTAAAACCCGGCTGGAGCAGCATTTCGCTGTACAGGGCGTGGACCTTTCTCAGTTACAGTGGACGCTGAGGGCGGGAAACATTCCCGCCAACTTCATGCTTAAAAAACGTCGGATCACCCGCTTAAAGGACACCGTTCATGGTTAATCGTTTATGGCAGATGTTGCTGGGCTGGGGCGCAGTCGGCGTGGTTTATCATCTGACAGATACCTTTCAGACAGCGGGCACCGTGCTGAAGCCCTCGGTGATTGACCGGATGATCCCGTTCAGCCCCGGCGGCATCTGGCTGTATCTGTCGTTTTTCATCATCATCCCGCTGGCTTACCTGACCTGCCCGGCACACCGGCTGCGCTGGTTGCGTAATGCGATGATGCTCACTGCGCTGCTCTCGGGGATGGTTTATCTCCTCTGGCCGACCACCATGGTGTACCCCGCCTTCTCCGAAGACTCGCTCAGTGCGCGGATGCTCTCGGCGTTAGCCGCCGTTGACTCGCGCCAGAACTGCCTGCCCTCGCTGCACATGGCGCTGACCGTACTCTCCGTCTGGGCGCTGAGCAGCCGCCATCTCTGGAAAACCGGCCTGTATATGCTGTGGTGCCTGGCTATCGGGTTCTCAATTTTACAGTTACGTCGCCATCTGTTTGTCGATCTGCTGAGCGGTGCCGGTCTGGCGCTTGGCGTCGGCGCGCTGCTGTGGCGGTTCATGTTGATTACGCCGTCTGGTCACAAGGAAAGTGCTCATGGTTGATTTAATTATTCCGATCATCTTTATGCTGGTGGTGGTGTTAGGCGAAGCCTGCCTGTTGCAGTATTTGCGCAAAGAGCCGGTTAACTGGCGCGATGTGATGTTTAACCTCAACTCCGGTCATGTGATGTTGTGGCTGTTTCGCGGGCTGGAGATTTTCTGTTACGGGCTGGTTGTCACGCATTTCAGCCTGAACTGGGTCAGCGGCTGGCCTGCACCGCTGATGTGGCTTTTCGCGTTGCTGGCATGGGATTTCGGTTTCTACTGGCTGCACCGGTTGCATCATAAATTCGGCCCGCTGTGGGCGGTGCACGTGGTGCATCATCAGGGGGAGCACTTCAATCTGTCGCTCGGCGTGCGTAATTCCTGGTATTCGTCGCTGACCTCGATCCCGTTCTTTATGCTGCTGGCGATTGCCGGTGTGCCGCTGTCGGTGTTTATCGCCGTGTCGCTGCTGCACTACAGCGTGCAGCTGTTTAACCACAACGCGCTGACGCCTAATCTCGGGTTCCTCGAGAAAATTTTCGTCACGCCTTCCCATCACCGCGTGCATCACGTGAATGACCGTTTCTACGCGGATAAAAACTGCGGCGGCACGTTCATTTTCTGGGACAAAATGTTCGGCACCTACTGGCCGGGTTTGCCGGAGGGCGAATTTACCTACGGTTCAGGTAAACAGCCGCACCCGCAAAATCCGTTCTGGGCGAGCAATCAGCCGTTCTTTCAGTATCTGAAATTGCCCCTGCGCTATCGTCATAAACCGCCGCAGTTCCGCTGTGCCACGGCCAGCCTGCTTACCGGTGCGCTGTTGCTGTTCTCGCTGGTGATTGGCTATGTCTGGCAATACGGTTACGGCTATCAGGGCACCACGCTGGCGCAGGTCACGCTTTTCCTGTTGCTGATGGCCGGTACGCTGGCGCTGGGCGCAATTGCCGAAGGCCGTAAAGGGGGCGTCATCGCGTGGCTGCTGATCACCGTCGCTCTCCCGCTGATTTTCCTCCTCGGTCTGGGCTGGCACGACAGGTTCTGGATCTGGCTGATGCCGTTAATCAGCCTGCACGGCGTCAGTCTGGCGCTGGGCGTGGGCCGACGTCAGACTGAGGTGGCCGCCTGTGAGTAAATTACCGGATCTGCCGTTATTTATGCCCGATGGCGAACAGGCATTTCACCGCGCCCTGAACCAGCAGGCGCTGGCGTATTTGCAGGCGCGGGGTGACCACCGCTACGCCGATGGCGTCAGTTTGCTGAAAGCCGTGGCGCTGACCATGCTGTGCGTGGCGGGTTATGCGATCTGCCTGACGCAGTACAACGGCTGGGGATTTTTCGGCGGCTACCTGCTGTTTGTGCTGGCGGGCATGTTGCTGAACGTCAACGTCAATCACGACGCGTCGCACAACGTTTTCTTACGCAGCACGCGCGCCAACCGGATCATCAGCCGTCTGGTGACGCTGCCGCTGGGTGTCGATCCTGATTACTGGCGCATCCGCCACGTCGGGTTTCATCACCGCTATGCCAACGTTGAGCATTACGATCTGGACACCCAGGAAAATGGCATCTTCCGCCAAAGTCCGTATCAGAAACATCGCCCGCACATGCGCTATCAGCATCTTTACTGGCCGCTGATCGCCGCGCTGTCCCTGCCCTATATTGCGTGGATTTTTGACTGGTCAGACAGACTGGGCAAGACACCGCTGAAACTGACCGGCGCGCTGCCCGGCAAACGCGGCTGGGCTATTTTCACCGGTTTTAAGCTGCTGCATTTACTGCTGGTGCTGGTGATCCCGTTGTTCATCGCGCATGCCCACCACATCAGCGCAGGCGTGGTGATAGCCAGTTACCTGATAAGCCAGATGATCGCATCGACGTTCGTGGTGTTTCTGCTGCTCGGCACCCACTGGGCGCAGGCGGAATTCTATGACGCGCCCTCGCAGGGCAAAATGCCGCAGGGCTGGTATAAACACAATTTTGCCACCGCCTGCGACTGGCACCCGACGCCGCTGTGGCTGGAGAAATGGTTTGGCATGCTCAATCTGCATCTGACCCACCATCTTTTTCCCGGCTGGCATCACCGGCACTACCCGGCACTGGCCAAGATCATTGCCGGTCTGGCCGCAGAACACGGGATGCCGTATCGCTGTCTGAGCTACCGCGAGCTGATGCGCGAACAGCAGACGTTTTTGCGCGCCATGGGCAACGGTGACGATCCGCGCACGGCTGAAGGCGGCAACCCCTGGAGCCAGCCATGACGGCGCCAGGGTATCAGCAGCGTGAGGATCTGGCGCTTCACCGCGACCTGACTAAAGCCGCGAACCAGTATCTGTTGCAGCATCAGGATCATCGCTTTGCCGACGGGCGGATGATCGCCAAATTACTGTGCCTGCTTGCCCTGTGCGCGCTGTTTTACACCACGGCGCTGCTCAGTGATAACCGGCTTATGTTTGCCTGTGGTTATTTCGCGTTTATTTTTACGGCAATGTTACTGGCGATCAATGCGGTACACGACGCCTCGCACAATGCGTTTTTCCGCCAGGCATGGGCGAACCGTGCGCTGAACCTGGTGATTTGTATTCCGCTCGGGCTGGATGCCGATTGCTGGCGGGTGCGGCATGTGGAATGCCACCACGCCCACCTGAACGTGCAGGGCTATGATCTGGATATTGAGGAAAACGGCGTGCTGCGTCAGACCCCGTTCCAGCGCATCAAAGGCTTTATGCAGATGCAGCATTATTACTGGCCGTTTGTCGCGGCACTGACCTTCCCCTGCATCATCTGGTTTTTCGACTGGATCGACCGCGCGGGCAAAACCCGCGTGCAGCCTAAAATGCGCCATCAGGGCATCCGCGGCTGGGCTGTGTTCCTCACCTCAAAAATGTTGCATCTGCTGCTGGCACTGGCGCTGCCGTATTGGGTTTTACATCAGCAGGGCATGGGCGGCGACATTCTGCTGTGGTGCTATTTAGGCGGACAGATGCTCTCTTCGCTGATTTTTGTGGTGCTGATATTGGGGTCGCACTGGGCGATGGGCACGTTTTATCAGGTGCCGGAAGACGGGCGTTTTAAGCATGGCCGTTATCGCCACGTGTTTGCCACCACCATCGACTGGGTGCCTTATCCGCGCTGGCTCTCTTACTGGCTGGGTGAGCTGAATCGCCATCTGACGCACCACATTTTTCCCGCCTGGAACCACCGCCATTATCCGGCGCTGTCGGCGATCATTGCGCAGGTGACGCAGCGTCACGGCGTGACGTACCACTGTGTTTCACTGAAAGATATTCTGGTGGCCCAGCAGCGTTTTTTGCGGGCCATGGGGAAAGGAGAAACAGCGCAGGGGCTGATGGACAAACCTACTGATAATTCACAATAACCTGATTACTGAGCACGCGTAACGGCGGATTCATCGCCCCTTTACCGGGTACAAAATACACCAGTCTCATCGGCGAAATGGCCGCCTGACCGTAAAAAGATCGGGTCTGACCGCTGTCTGCATCGAGCGCCACGCAGCGGTTGGTCGTATTGCATAACGACACCTGAAGCCCCGCCGGACGCGGCCCCGTCAGCCGGTAATTCCAGCTGACCGTGGTGATGGTCGCCGACGCCCGCTGCCGCAAAGGGGAACTCTGCGGTGCCGCGAGCGGCGCAGACGAGGCCATCACGCCCCGGTTTTGCAACGTCACACCGCGCTGGGTGTCCGACCAGGAGCCGGACGCCGCCAGCACCGGCGCGCTGATCAGCATCAAAGACCCCATCGCCACGCGCAACAGCTTATTCATGTTCTTATTCACCGCCGATAGTCGCGGTCATGCGGATCTGGCGGCTGTCGCTCATTTCCAGATTCGACATCACCACAATCTGCGGCAGGGAACGGCGCAGGAAGCGCGAAAGCAACGGACGCAGCGCGTGGTTCACCAGCAGAACCGGCGGCGCACCGAGCATATCCTGACGCTGCAACGCCGCTTCAGACTGCGTCAGCAGACGGTCAGCCAGACCCGGCTCCAGCCCGCCGCCGCTCTGCAAGGCCTGCAACAGCAGACGCTCCAGCGCGGTATCCAGCCCGATAACCTGCACTTCACCGGTGCCAGGGAACCATTGCTGGGTGATCGCCCTGCCCAGCGCCACGCGCACCACCGAAGTGAGCTCATTCGGATCAGGCTGGGTCGGTGCGTATTCCGCCAGGGTTTCAATAATGGTGCGCATATCGCGGATCGAGACGCGCTCGGAAAGCAGGTTTTGCAGCACTTTGTGCATGTTGGTCAGCGAGATGACGCCCGGAATAAAGTCTTCGGTCAGCTTCGGCATTTCTTTGCTGACCCTGTCCATCAGTTCCTGCGTTTCCTGACGGCCAAACAGCTCTCTGGCATGCAGACTGATCAGATGATTGAGGTGCGTGGCGACCACGGTGCTGGCTTCCACCACCGTAAAGCCCTGAATCTGCGCCTGTTCACGCATCGCCGGTTCAATCCACACCGCCGAGAGCCCGAAGGCCGGATCCACGGTCGCTTCACCCGGCAATTCGCCAATGGCACTGCCCGGATTGATTGCCATCCAGCGGCCGGGATGCGCGGTGCCGGTGCCAATTTCGACGCCTTTCATTAAAATACGGTAGCCCGCAGGCGGTAATTCGAGGTTATCGCGGATGTGAACAACCGGCGGCAGATAGCCCATTTCCTGCGCGAATTTCTTACGAATACTGCGGATACGCCCCAGCAGTTCACCATTTTGCGCGAAGTCCACCATCGGGATCAGACGGTAACCGACTTCCATGCCCAGCGGGTCTTCCAGCTGAACGTCCTGCCAGCTCGCTTCCACCAGCTGTTTGTTTTCACCTTCGACCGGCGCGGCTTCTTTTACCACCGGGGCTTTTTGCTCCTGACCACGGATCCACCAGGCCAGCGCTAACAGCCCGGTCGTGAACAGCAGGAAGACCAGGTTCGGCATGCCCGGCACCATGCCGAGTAAACCCAGCACGCCTGCACTCAGCATCATAACGCGCGGGTTACGGAACAGCTGGGTCACCATCTGCTCGCCGACGTCCTGATTGGTACCGACGCGGGTCACGATGACACCGGCCGCCGTGGAGATCACAAGTGCTGGGATCTGCGCCACCAGACCATCACCGATGGTCAGCAGGGTGTAGCTTTCCGCCGCGTGGCCGAAATCCATATCATGTTGCAGTACGCCGACCAGCAGGCCGCCGACCACGTTAATGATCATGATCATCAGACCGGCAACGGCATCACCGCGCACGAATTTACTCGCACCGTCCATAGAACCGTAGAAATCCGCTTCCTGCGTGACGTCGCTGCGGCGCTGTTTGGCTTCATCTTCACCAATCAGACCGGCGTTGAGATCGGCGTCGATAGCCATCTGTTTGCCGGGCATGCCGTCGAGCACGAAACGCGCGCCGACTTCGGCGATACGCCCGGCACCTTTGGTTATGACCATAAAGTTGATCAGCACCAGAATGATAAACACCACGATACCGATGGCGAAGTTACCGCCCACCAGGAAGTGGCCGAAAGCTTCGATCACCCGCCCTGCCGCCGCGCCGCCGGTGTGACCTTCGAGTAAGATCACACGGGTCGAGGCCACGTTAAGCGATAAACGCAGCAAGGTGGAAAACAGAAGAATGGTCGGGAACGCGGCAAAATCCAGCGTGCGCTGGGTGAACATCGCCACCAGCAGCACCATGATGGAAAGCGCGATGTTAAAGGTAAACAGTAAGTCGAGCAGGAACGGCGGCAGCGGCAGCACCATCATCGACAGGATCATCAGAATCAGGATAGGGCCAGCCAGCACCTGCCATTGTCCGGACTTAAAGTTGGCGGGTAAACGCAGCATCGCGGCCAGATTAGCCATGGGTATCACTCTCTCCTGCAAAATCCAATGCGTCAGGCACCGGTAAATGTTGAGGTTTTTTAGGGATCAGTCCGCCTTCACGCTTCCAGCGTTTGAGCTGATAAACCCAGGCCAGAACTTCCGCGACCGCGGCATACAGCGCGGCCGGGATTTGCTGACCAATATCACTGTGCCGGTAAAGCGCACGTGCCAGAGGCGGCGCTTCCAGCATCGGAATTTTGTGTTCGGCACCCAGCTCTTTGATGCGCAGCGCCACGTTGCCCGCACCTTTCGCCAGCACTTTTGGCGCACTCATTTTGTCTTCGCTGTACTGCAACGCCACCGCGTAGTGCGTCGGGTTGGTGACAATCACGTCGGCCTTCGGCACATCGGCCATCATCCGGCGGCGGGCCATCGCACGTTGCTGCTGGCGGATACGCCCTTTGACGTGCGGGTCACCTTCCTGACTTTTATGTTCGTCGCGGATGTCCTGCTTGCTCATGCGCAGTTTCTTCAGGTTGCTCCAGATTTGCCAGAACACGTCGAACGCCACCATCGGCGTCAGCCCGAAGACCACCATCAGCCCGCAAAATGCCACCATGCTCAGCGCTTCGCCGAGCGCGGGAATGGTCGGCTGGGCGATCAGTCGCAGCATTTCCGGCCACTTATGCCACAGGTATAAACCTGCGACACTGCCCACCAGCGATGCTTTCAATATCGCTTTCAGCAGTTCCGCCAGCACCTGACCGGAAAACAGCCGCTTGAATCCGGCAATCGGATCCATACGGCTGAACTTAAATTCAAAGGATTTGGCACTGAACAGCAGGCCGCCCAGCAACAAGGGCGCGGCGAGCGCGATCAGGATCAGCCCGCCAATCACCGGCAACAACGCCATCACCGCTCGCCCGAGCAGTGAGGCCATTTGCTGCAACATCTCCCGGTCGTTGCCGATGATGTTGTGATCGAAATTCAGCCCCTGGGCGATCATCACGCCAAGCTGGCGCGCCATGGATTCGCCGGACATCCACAACAGCGTTAATCCGCCGCCGAGCATCAGCATCGAGGTCAGTTCGCGCGAGCGCGGGATCTGCCCTTCTTCACGGGCTTTTTCCAGCCTGTGGGCTGTGGGGGCCTCACTTTTTTCGAGATCGCTTTCTTCAGCCACCGGCGGTTCCTGTCAGCATTTACCCGCCGCTCAACAGGCAACGGGCACAATTTCACGCATAGCATGACAAAAGCGGCTAAGTCTTATGGATGGAACAAGGGGGATAAATGCGGGTTATTCCACAGATGGCGGCAGAGGGGGAAAATAATTAAAAATTTTGGATAAGAGAAACACCTCTTTGCATAGCACAAAGAGGTGTTCTTTTGAGGCAGGCAGACGCATCAGAAACCTAATGAATCCAGCAGGTCATCGACCTGTTCCTGCGAGGCCACCACGCCGACACCGTTGGTATCGAGCTGCGGGCCGTTGAGCAGGCTGTCGTTTTCACGTTTCGCTCTGACCTGTTGCTCAGGAATGTTTTCCATCAGCACCATCAGCAGCTGATTTTCAATTTCCTGCACCACGGTCATCATGCGTTTGATCACCTGACCGGTCAGATCCTGGAAATCCTGCGCCATCATGATTTCCATCAACTGTGCGTTGGTGAAACCGGTGTGCTCAGGCACTTCTTTCAGGTAGCCGCGGGTATCAGAAACCAGTTCGCGGGCGTCAGACAGTTCGATAGGATTCTCAAACCATTCCTCCCAGCGCTTGTCGAGCTTTTTGGCACCGGATTCCAGTTTGTTCTGACGAGGCTGCGCCGCTTCCACGCAGTTCAGGGCGCGTTCTGCGGCCTGCGCCGTCATGGTGACAACGTAGTCGAGACGGTCACGCGCGTCAGGGATCGCTTCCGCGGCCTGAGCAATGGCCTGATCCAGGCCAAGTTCACGCATACTGTCGCGTAACATACGGGTCAGTTGCCCAATGCGGGCGATAATATCGCCCGCGGTTGCTGCATCATTTGCAGGCATTGGTATCTCTGCCATAACTGCTCCTACATGCCCAGTTTTTCGAAGATTTTGCCCAGCTTTTCTTCCAGCGTGGCGGCGGTAAATGGCTTGACGACGTAACCACTGGCACCGGCTTGCGCGGCGGCCACAATGTTCTCTTTTTTCGCTTCGGCGGTGACCATCAGTACCGGCAGTTTTGCCAGTGCGGCATCCGCGCGGATGGTTTTGAGTAAATCCAGACCGTCCATGTTTGGCATGTTCCAGTCAGATACCACGAAGTCAAAACCCCCGGCGCGCAGTTTGTTCAGCGCATCAACGCCATCTTCCGCTTCTTCCACGTTCTGGAAGCCCAGCTCTTTCAGCAGGTTGCGAACAATACGACGCATGGTAGAGAAATCGTCTACTACCAGGAATCTCAGATTTGGATCGGCCATGTTTTATCTACTCCTAAGGTTTGCTACCCAGCGCAAGGCTGAAAAATTAAATACGTAATGCCTGACCGGCTGATATTTGTGCCAGCATGCGCTGGCTGATTTGGCTGAGATCCACCACTTCATTGACGCCACCGGTGGCGATAGCCTCACGAGGCATACCGAAAACCACACAACTGGCTTCATTTTGTGCCAGGGTATACGCCCCTGCGCGGTGCATCTCCAGCATGCCGGCGGCGCCGTCATTGCCCATTCCCGTCAGGATCACCCCGACGGCATTGCGTCCGGCGAACTGCGCCACCGAACGAAATAACACGTCAACCGACGGACGATGGCGGTTGACCGCCGGACCGTCGTTCAACTTAACCTGATAGTTGGCCCCGCTGCGTGCCAGTTCCATGTGTCTGTCGCCCGGCGCAATGTACGCATGCCCCGGTAAAACGCGCTCGCCGTCTTCGGCCTCTTTTACGGTGATCTGGCACAGTTTGTTCAGACGTTCGGCAAAAGAGCGCGTGAAGCCTGGGGGCATGTGCTGCGTGATCATCAGCGCCGGACAGGTCGGTGGCAGCGGTTGCAGAACGTGGCGGATTGCTTCGGTTCCGCCGGTGGAAGAGCCAATGGCGATCAGCTTTTCACTGCTGAGCAGCGGCGTATGGCTGAGAATGCGCGGCTGTTCCAGATTTACGCTTTTGTTCAGGCGCGCTTTTGACGCGGTGCGGATCTTGTCAGCAATCATTTCGCTGTAAGCCAGCATGCCTTCGCGGATCCCGAGCTGCGGTTTGGTGACGAAATCAATCGCCCCCAGTTCCAGCGCGCGCAGGGTGATTTCCGAGCCTTTACCGGTCAGCGATGACACCATCACTACCGGCATCGGGCGCAGACGCATCAGTTTTTCCAGAAAATCCAGCCCGTCCATGCGCGGCATTTCCACATCCAGCGTCAGCACGTCCGGGTTGAATTTCTTGATCAGATCCCGTGCGACCAGCGGATCGGGCGCGGTCGCCACCATTTCCATGTCGGGATGGCTGTTAATGATTTCAGTCATCAGCTGACGCATTAACGCCGAGTCATCGACGCTCAATACTCTGATTTTATTCATTACCTCTCCTTGGCGAGGCCATAGACGGTCTGGCCACGCAAATAAAATTCCCGGCTGATCTGGCTGAAGTTTTCGGAGTGGCCGGCAAACATCAGGCCACCCGGCTTAAGTAACGGAACAAATCGGCGTAAAATTTTCTCCTGCGTTTCTTTATCGAAATAAATCATCACATTACGGCAGAAAATTGCATCAAAGGGTCCGTTCAGCTGCCACTGGTTTGCCAGTAAATTCAGTTGCTGGAAGGCCACCATTTGCGTCAGTTCCGGACGGGCGCGCACCAGACCACTGTGCGGGCCGGTGCCCTTGAGGAAGAACTTCTGCAACTGTTGCGGGCTGAGCGTGCGCAACTCTTCCTGGCGATAGACGCCCGCCGTGGCTTTTTCCAGCACCTGAGTATCGATGTCGCTGGCCTGAATACGGCAGTTCGCCATACGCGGCCCCAGCGCTTCGCTCAGGGTCATGGCGATGGAGTACGGCTCTTCGCCCGTTGAGGCGGCGGTGCTCCAGACGCTGTAATTATTCGGTCTTGAACGCGCATGTTCCGCAAGTATCGGGAAGTGATGCGCTTCGCGGAAAAATGCCGTCAGGTTAGTGGTCAGCGCATTAATAAACGCCTGCCATTCCGCGCTGCTGGTATCACTTTCCAGCATCGCCAGATAACTGCCGAAATCGTTCAGCCCGAGTAGCCGCAACCGCCGTACCAGGCGGTTGTAGACCATCTCCCGTTTGTGATCCGCCAGCACGATACCTGCGCGCTGATAAATCAGCTCACTGATCCGGCGGAAATGGATATCTGACAGCGGTAACCGCTGGATCATCTGTGCCATGATCGAAGTGTTATCAGCACTCAGTGGCGAGCCTGGTTGATTCATGGTGCAGCTCCAGTAACGAACAGGTGGTATTTCTAAACCTTTTTTGACGCTTCATGGCCGTCCGGTCTGTCAGAATGTTTCCCAGTTATCCGCCGATCCCGCACGCGCGGTCGCAGGGAGTAACGCGGGTGGCGTCAGCGAACGTGGCGCAAAACCAGACGCCGGTGTGTTGCGCGGTGCATGCCCGCTTTCTGACGTCGAGAGACGGAAGACAGAGACAGCACGGGTCAGGTTCTCAGACTCCACTTCCAGCGCATGGGTGGAAGACGCGGCCTGCTGAACCAGCGTGGCGTTTTGCTGCGTCACCTGATCCATCTGCGTCACAGCAATCGATACCTGCTCGATGCCACGGCTTTGCTCATCCGACGCCGAGGCGATTTCGCCCATGATGTCGGTGACGCGGGTCACGGCACGCACGATGTCATCCATGGTGTTGCCGGCAGATTCCACCAGTTCGGAACCCTGACTGACGCGGCTGACGGATTCGTCGATCAGCGCTTTGATCTCTTTTGCGGCCTGCGCACTGCGTTGTGCCAGACTGCGCACCTCACCGGCCACCACGGCAAACCCGCGCCCCTGCTCACCCGCACGGGCGGCTTCGACGGCGGCGTTCAGTGCCAGAATGTTGGTCTGGAAAGCAATGCCATCAATCACGCTGGTGATGGCGCTGATTTTCTTCGAGCTGCCTGCAATGTCATTCATGGTTTTCACCACGTTGCCGGTCAGTGCGCCGCCTTTTTCTGCGGTATTTGAAGCATCGCGCGCCAGCTGTGTCGCCTGACGGGCGTTCTCGGCGTTCTGTTTCACCGTCGCGGTGAGTTGCTCCATGCTGGCAGCCGTTTCTTCCAGAGCGGAAGCCTGCTGTTCAGTACGCGCCGATAAATCGGTGTTTCCCGCAGCAATGCCTTTCAGGCCGGAGAACATGGTGTCTGCGCCGTGACGCACGGTGCGCACGGTATTGGCCAGCGACTGCTGCATCTGTTGCAGGCTGTCGAGCATCACTTTAATTTCGTAACGGCCTTCGACGGTGATCGGTGCCGAGATATCTCCCGCGCCGATGCGGTCAAAATGCCCCCGCATGACGGTCAGCGGCTGGAACAGAATACGGCGGGTGATCACCAGCGCCAGGGCGGTCAGCAGCACCAGCAGAACCACAATCACCGAGGTGTTGATCATCACGTTCTGATAAGACGCTACGGTCTGCTCTTTAGCCTGGTTAAAACGGCCACCGACATACGCGGTGTAATTCCCCACGTCTTTCTGGAACTGATCCTGGTATTTTTGTGCCGGGCCGTTAAGGAAGCCCTGCATATCACCGGCGGACAGCATGTCGTTCAGTGACTGCAACATATCGTGCAACTGCTGATAGCTGGCCTTGTTCACCGCCGTCAGTTCAGCCGCTTTTTCGGTTCTGCGGGGCAGCGCCAGAAACGCGGCGTAAGCATTTTCGGCATTTTTCAGGCTGGCTTTGGCATCTGCCATCAGCTGCGTGATGTTTTCCTGCGGCTGTTTCAGCGCCAGACGCGTGGCCGCGCGGTTCAGGGTATTACGGGTTTGCAGCAGATAAGACCAGGTCTGGTTGAGCGCATCCCGCTGCTCAGTGGTATTGGCAATCTGCTCGAAATTAGTTTTATCCGTGTGGGCGGCGTACAGCGATAAACCGCTGTTGACCAGTTGCATCACAAAAAACACTAACAACAGTAAAAACATGCAGGTGGACACACGGATGTGCTTAAACATGGATAACCTCTTTATGTGCCGGCCCTGACCGGCACAGTATTTCTTATAATTATTGCGATGTACGTGGCTTAAAAAGTTTCCCAGTTTTCAGACAACTTGCTCTGTGCCGCTCCACCTGTACCGGCCTGAGAACCTGACAGGTTCGGAGTCAACAAAGGCAGTCTCGTCGAAGACGAAGTCACCGGGCGCACGCTGTTATTGACGGATTGACTCAGTGTGAACACCGCCACAGATTGCGTCAGCAGGCTCGCCTGCTCTTCCAGCGCCGCCGAGGCGGACGCGGATTCTTCAACCAGTGAGGCGTTCTGCTGCGTCACCCGATCCATTTCGGTAATCGCCTGCGCGACCTGCTCAATCCCGCGGCTCTGCTCGTCAGAGGCCGAAGTGATTTCGCCCATGATGTCGGTGACGCGGGTGACCGCATTCACCATGTCATTCATGGTTTCACCGGCACTTTCAGCCAGTACCGAGCCGGTATTAATGCGGCTGACAGAATCATCAATCAGCCCTTTAATCTCTTTGGCAGCCTGCGCGCTGCGCTGTGCCAGGCTGCGAACTTCTCCCGCCACCACCGCGAAACCGCGCCCTTGCTCACCGGCACGCGCCGCTTCAACCGCCGCGTTCAGTGCCAGAATGTTGGTCTGGAAGGCAATCCCGTCGATCACACCGGTAATGTCAGTGATTTTCTTCGAGCTGCTGGCGATGTCGTTCATGGTATCGACGACGTTGGCCACCACTTTGCCGCCCTTCAGCGCCGTTTCCGATGCGCTCAGTGCCAGCTGGCTGGCCTGACGGGCGTTTTCGGCGTTCTGTTTCACGGTCGCGGTCAACTGCTCCATGCTGGCTGCGGTTTCTTCCAGTGCTGATGCCTGCTCTTCGGTACGCGAAGAGAGATCACTGTTACCGGCAGAAATTTCGCTCGCGCCGCTGTAAATCGCGTCGGCACCGTGGCGCACGCCGGAGACAGTTCGAATCAGTTCTTCCTGCATGTACTTGAGACTATCGGCAAGCTGGCCGATTTCATTACGGCTTTTCACCACTATTTCGTGCGTCAGATCGCCGGTGGCGATTTTACGGATGGTGACGACGATATTTTTCAGCGGATGGATCAGGATGCGCTGAACGCCGACCCAGGCCAGAATGATGAAAATCGCCAGTACAATCAGTACGGTACCCAGCATCCACATCGCATGCGTGAAGGAACTTTCGCTGACGTGAACCGCCTGGTCATACAAATGGTCGTTCTGATCGATATAGGTCACGAACGCTTTTTCGAAATTGTCCTGATACTGCTGCGTCGGCTGTTCGAAGAAATCGTTGATACGGCCAAGGCCGATCAGCTCGATAAGTTCCGAAAGCGCGTCGTGAAGCACCTGATATTGTTTTTTAGCATCTTCAGCGAAAGCCGGGTTCTGGCTGGCATCCGCAGGAATTTTTTGATAATTAGCAAAATGCTGGTCAGCAATTTTCAGATCTTTGGTCGCCGTGTCGATCAGTTCTTTGACCGTCGCGCCGCTGCCCATCTGGTTCGCATCGAGCATGAAACGGATCCCGGCACGGTTGAGCGTGTTACGGGTTTGCAGAAGGTAAATCCAGCTGGCGTTGAATTCCGCCTGCTGTAAACGAATCTGCTGAGAGGTGGTGAAATTGTCTTTGTCCGTCTTTAAGGATTTAAAGAACAGGCCGCCGGATACCAACTGTAAAGCACCGAAGACCATCAGTAAGATCACGATGCCCGTGACCACTTTCATACGGTTAAACATGTTGTTCCTTTTTAAATGAGAATTATCTGGAAGGGTTATCGGCAGAAATGAGGGGAACTTTATGTGAAGGGGATCAGATTTTTTGGCTGACGCAGGGCACCCTCCCCGGCAGGCTTCAGAGGCCCGGCATCGCGAGCGATAAGATCAGAAAGGACGTCATGGCACAGAGTGTGATTCGGTGGTCTGAGGAAATTACGCCACCGTAGCGACAAAACTTTTTAACAGGGCAATGCGATGCGCATCAGGGCTGACCATCAGGTCATGGTGGATCATCAGCACCACGGCTTTTAATAACTCAGTGGTGGTGTCGATGTGTGACAGCGATTTTAACTTATCGATATCATTGCCGATTTCACGCCCTTTCAGGGACAGGCGTTTATTGGCCGGACCGCTCGCCAGTTCTGACGTCAGTAAGGTGACCAGCTGCACTGCGGCTTCCGGGTTGGACGCCAGCTGATGAATGTAATATTTCAGCAGTAACGGCACGAAATCGGGGGTTGCCCCTAATTCCGCACTGGCAAGATTTAACAAATCAATCATGTGCGCCGGAACACGGCTTTCCACGGCTTTGCGCTGCAACTGCAGTTGCTTTTTAATCGCGGGCACCGACTGATAAGGGATCACCGCGACGCTGTCGCAGGTCTTACAGACACCCGCGATAATGTTTTTCACGATGCCGCTGCCGTCATCAAACGGCACATCACGCAACTGATAGCTGACCATCCTGAAAGCCTCACACACTCCGCATGCGGCTCTTTCTTCATCCCCTACTTTAACAATAATCATATTTTCCCTTAATGATGAACGCTGATGAAAACACTGTTGGGTTCTGCAAAATACCATTTGATGTACCAGTTAACCCCGGCATACCAGAGGGTAATAATGTGGACATCAAGACTACTGTCTAGATGGTGGCGGCGACTCTGGTAGTGTTGCCCGGTAGCCAGACCGATCACCCTCTCCAGTTCCTGTGACGTCACCTCCCCCGTACTTAAAAGATTTTTAAGATGAATTTCACGTCTTACCGCAAACCTGACTTGCCCATTCTTTAAACACGCGATCACCTTCCCTTTGATCTCTTTGAAACTCATGCCGCCTCAATGTACGCCACGTGTCGTACTTAATCAAATTATCATTTTGCCCACGTATATTTGCGTGAAGCCCCGTCCCACCGGGCTATCACGCCATAACTTGCAAAAAGATGCTCAGATAAAATGATGAATTTTCAGGCAACTGGAAGGTGTTACGCAAAAACGTGCTGCACGAAATGCAACACGGATGTTTACGGTCAAAACGGCTCGCAGGATGCGCTTTTGCGCCGCCCCCTGACGTTAAACAGCAAATAACTCGCCACTGCCAGCACCCAGACCCCGGCTGCGCCATAGAGCAGAATGCCTGCAAACCCTTGCGTCAGCGCCTGTTCAACCTGCCCGCGGTGCAGAGTTTCAACGGCAGAACCTCCTGCGATACGCCCGGCCAGTGAAGAGATATCTGTTGCCGCTGGCATGGATCCTTTCAGGCTCGCCGCAATTCCCGCCACCAGCAGGCTGCCCATCAGGGCAATGTTGACGGAAAGCGTGATAAGCCGTGCGCTGATATCAATGCCCGAGGCCATTCCCGCCCGGTTTGCCGCAACGGAACCGGTGGTGGTGTTGGTTACCGGCGTATTGGTCAGCCCGAGAGCGATACCTGCCAGCAGCGCACCTGGCATCAAACTCATGTGATGCACCACGGCGATTTGCATCAGAATAAAACCTGCGCCGATGGCGAATAATCCCAGCGGGATCAGACGTGATGCGCCAAAACGGGTGGTCAGCTTTTCACCCAACGGCGGCATCAGCAACGTGGGCAAGGTGTAAGCCAGCAGTGCCAGGCCGGTAGCAACGCTGCCATACCCCAGCCCGGCCTGGTAGTACACCGGCAGGTAAATCATCAGCGGCCAGAAGCTGAAATTCATGCCCACCGATCCCATCAGCGCACCGGAAAATGCCCGCACGCGGAAGACTGAAAAATCGAACATCGGATGCGAATGGCGTTTTTCAATCCAGATGAACAGGGCAGCGCTGACCGCGGTGATCAGCATCACGGCGCGCGCGATGACGCTGTGCCAGCCCAGGCTGCCGCCCTGCGTGATGAGATACGTCACGCCCATCACCGTCAGCGATAACGTGACAAGCCCGCCGAGATCCAGTTTTTTAGCCTGCGCGTCGCGGGATTCCACCACGTTTTTCAGCGCCAGAATCAGGGTCAGTAATGCGATAAACCCGTGTACCAGAAATACCCATTGCCAGCTCAGCCACGCCACTAGCATACCGCCGACGATCGGCCCGAAGCCCAGTCCGAAGCCGAAGGTGATCCCCCAGGCGGCAAATGCGCGGCTGCGCGCTTTCCCTTGCGGAAACTGGGAGGACAGTATCGCAATCAGGCAGGTCAGCATCGCGCCGCCGCTCAGCCCTTGTAAAAACCGCCCGACGATGAGCCACGGCGCCGTGGACGCCAGCCCGCACATCAGAGACGTGACCCCGAAGGCGCAAATGCTGATGATGAAAACGCGCTTACGCCCGTATTTGTCCGCCAGTGTACCGGTGGCCATCAGCACCGTGGTGCAGGCCAGCGTGTAGGCATTCATGATCCACTGCAACTCCCTGAAGCTCGCGTGCATCTCCTTTTCGAGCACCGGCAAAATCACCGGCACGCTGGAGATTTCCAGCCCTGACATCAGCGCGGCAAGACAAACCGCCATCAGTGCCAACATGTTTTTCATATCTGGTCCCTGCAAAACGTAAGAGAGTGCCAGCATGGAAGATTGGCGGCGTGCTGGAAATCCATCCGGATGCCATGTATCGTCAAGATCATGCCAAAATCACCGGTAACCCATCATGCGCATTACGTCCCCTTCTCCGCTCCCTGCCCGCTCGCCCGCGCCCCTGAACCGGCGTCTGGTGTTGCTGGCCTATGAGTGCCTGTGTACGTTCGAGTTCGGTATTGCGGTTGAAGCTTTCGGGCGGGCCGACGATGTTTTTGGTGAGCCTTTGTATGATCTGTGTGTCGCTTCGGTGGAGGAAGGCACTTTCAGCGCGCAGGGCGGCGTCCGGCTGGTGGTCGATGGCGGGCTGGAACTGCTGGAGGATGCAGGTACGATCGTGATCCCCGGCTGGCGAAGTGTTCACGAACCGGCGTCAGAGGCACTCATCATCGCGTTGCAAAAAGCGCACCGCAGCGGCACCCGCATTGTCTCAATCTGCGCAGGCAGCTTTGTGCTCGGCGCAGCCGGACTGCTTGATGGCAAACGCGCTACCGCGCACTGGAACAGTACGGAGATTCTGGCGCAGCGTTTTCCTGAGGTGCAGGTCGAACACGGGATGATTTACGTGGATGAAGGCAGCATTATTACGTCTGCCGGCGGCGCGGCGGGTGTCGATTTGTGTCTGCATCTGATCCGTCGCGATTACGGTATTGAAGTTGCCAACCGCACGGCGCGCCGCATGGTGACGCCGCCGCTGCGTGAAGGCAATCAGGCGCAGCTGATTCAGCAACCCGTTCCACGGCGTCAGACCAAAAATCTCGCCCCGCTGCTGGACGATTTACGCAGTCATCTCAATACGCCGCTGGTGATTGAGCAGCTCGCCGCACAAGCCGGTATGAGCCGCCGGACTTTTCTGCGGCGTTTTCACGATGCAACAGGCACGACGCCCGGCGAATGGATGCTGAGCGTCCGGCTGGAAAAAGCCTGTGCGCTGCTGGAAAACGGCACATTAAGCATTGACCGCGTCGCCGAACAAGCCGGTTTTGGATCGCCGGAAACCCTGCGCCATCACTTCCGCCAGCGTCTCGACACCACCCCGACGAAGTGGCGCAAAGCATTCATTGAAAGGCGCATGGCGGGCTAATGTGGCAGGCGGTGCCGGAGTTTTTGAGCTGCCTGTGCGGCAGTGAACCGTTCAATTGTGAGGGTTAGGTATTGAACGGCAAAAGATTAACGCTGTTCGGTGGAAAATACCCTCTTTTTTTAGGGGTATTTGTGACACAAAAAATCAATGGGTTAGCGAAGGCACGGAAAAGAGGGTATCGCTGAGAAGTCCTTAATACCCTACCCCAATCCTTCGCAGGAGAGGCAAAAACGGGTGGGATTTTACAAACAGACTGCCGTCAATCATCACCCGCATAAATGCATCGCGTTTATTATAAATCTGGGATCGGAATATTATTGATTCTCATTTATCTGAAAAATGCAACCTGCTAATAACCTTTACGCTCCGTTAATACAACATATATAAATCTCAGCCCTCACATAGTTCAACGCCGGGTAAACCATCTGCTTTAATAACTAATAATAGTAAGTGGTCGGATTTGTAAAAAAACTGATAAGTCAGAAGATGTGATTTCACTTCCTTATTATCAATATGAGTTATTATGAAAAAATTAATTATTGCGGCTGTCGCTGCAACGGTATTATCAGGGTGTGCTCAACAGACATTTAACTTAAGGGATGATATTGCAGAACAACCTGCTCATGTCACCAAGCAAGCTTTCTTCGTCAATGGTATTGGGCAGGAACAGACCATAGATGCAGCGAAGATTTGTGGTGGCGCAAATAAAGTTGTTCGTACAGAAGTTCAGGAATCAGGTATGGATGTATTCCTGCATGTTGTAAGCTTAGGTATATATACACCTCGCGAAGCACGCGTTTATTGCGCGAAATAGTTACTAAAAATAATCCTCATTAAAGCCTGCTGTCATTCATATTGATTAGCAGCAGGCTATTTTAACAACGCAACGAGATTATTGTAATAACTCCCTATTCCCCTCGATAATTTAATTAACTTCTTTTCATCCAGTTTTAATTATCCGTTAATCTTCCACTGTCTATGGAATTCAGCAATCTTGCCCGGCGGATATTGGATCATCCGGTCATTTCTGTGGGATTATTTAATTTTTAAATCGGGAATGGCGCGCTCAAAAATCTTGCTGAACGGAGCGGCCTGAAGACCAGAGGCTTCAGGACCGAGAGAAGGAACCGCGAAGCGGCAAGATTTTGCGCCACACGCGGTAGTTGCAGGACATGGCCCTCGTGCCTGCGACAGCGCGAAGAAGAAAAACGCAGGATTGTTAAGGGGCGCGTTTACGCCCCTTAACCCGGTGTGGGCGGGTGCCCACTACCCTGACGTTAAAGAACGAAAATCAAATTTTCGTCACGCTATCCACTAACGCCATCTCTTCACTGCTCAGCAGCTTCTCAATATCCACCAGAATCAACATACGGTCACCCAGAGAACCCAACCCGGTGAGGTATTCGGTTGACATGGTCACTGCAAATTCTGGTGCGGGACGGATCTGATCTTGCGTTAACGACAGCACGTCGGATACGCCGTCAACCACAATACCCACCACGCGGTTTTCGAAGTTGAGGACGATCACTACGGTGTTTTCATTGTAGATCACATCTTCCTGCGCGAATTTCACCCGCAGATCGAGAATGGGTACGATGACGCCACGCAGGTTGGTGACACCTTTAATGAACGCCGGGGTGTTCGCAATACGGGTGACCTGATCGTAACCGCGGATTTCCTGCACTTTCAGGATATCGATGCCGTATTCTTCGTCGCCCAGGGTAAAGATCAGGAACTCCTGTCCTACCGTTTCGCCCGCAATTTTTGCCACAGTTGCAAGTCCTGCCATGTTGTTCACCTTAAATCAGCCTGAGTTTTTACGCCCGGTGGCCGTCACCTGACGGGCCAGCCACCGGCGGTTTTGCACGCTTTTATTGTTAATCACATCAGGCGGCAGATGCGCCAGTTGCACGCTTGTCACGGTTCAGTGCCTGCAATGCAGACACATCAACAATCAGCGCCACGCTGCCGTCACCCAAAATAGTGGCGGCGGAAATGCCCGGCACTTTGCGATAGTTGCTTTCCAGATTCTTCACCACCACCTGATGCTGACCGATCAACTGATCAACCAGTAAGGCGTAGCGGCGGCCTGCACTTTGCAGGATCACGACAATGCCCTGAGTGGCTTCAGTTTTCGCGCCTTCAACGTCAAACACGTTGTAGAGCTCGACCAGCGGCAGATATTCTCCGCGCACCTGCAGAACGCGCTCGCCACCGGCCAGCGGGTGCAAATCTTCCGCCAGCGGTTGCAGCGATTCCATCACCGCATTCAGTGGCAGAATGAAGACTTCTTTGCCCACTTTCACCGACATGCCGTCGAGGATCGCCAGCGTCAGTGGCAGCAGGATACGGATGGTGGTGCCTTTGCCTTGCTGGGAATGGATTTCGACGTGACCGCCCATTTCCTGAATGTTTCGCTTCACCACGTCCATGCCTACGCCACGGCCTGAGACGTCGGTGACTTTTTCCGCCGTCGAGAAGCCCGGTGCGAAAATCAGCATGCCGACATCTTCGTCACTCATGCTCTCGCTGACGTTCATGCCTTGCGACAGGGCTTTCGCCAGAATACGTTCGCGGTTCAGACCGGCACCGTCATCCACCACTTCGATGCAGATGTTGCCGCCCTGATGCTCCGCAGACAGCGTCAGGTTGCCGGTTGGCGGTTTGCCGTTGGCAATGCGCGTTTCCGGCGTTTCGACACCGTGATCGAGGCTGTTACGCACCAGGTGCGTCAGCGGATCGATAATACGTTCGATCAGGCTCTTATCCAGTTCGGTAGAGCTGCCGAGCAGGGTCAGTTCGATTTGCTTATTCAGTTTGCTCGCCAGATCACGCACCAGACGCGGGAAGCGGCTGAAAACGTATTCCATCGGCATCATACGAATCGACATCACCGATTCCTGCAAATCACGGGCGTTACGCTCAAGCTGCCCCATGCTGTTGAGTAGGTCGCTGTGCGCCACCGGATCCAGCAGGTCGGAACGCTGCGCCAGCATCGACTGGGTGATCACCAGTTCGCCGACCAGGTTGATCAGCTGATCCACTTTCTCGACTGCCACACGGATGCTGGTCGATTCCGGCGCTTTTGGCGCGCGGGCTTTCGGCGGTTCGCTGCTGGGTACTGCCGTCAGGACCGGAGCGGGACGCGCCACAACAGCGGTTGCTGCCGGTTCTGCAACTGCCACCGATGCCGATGCCGCAACGGCAGCCGGTGTGGCCAGAACAGAAGCCTGGGTGAAGCTGATTTGTTCGGGTTCGAGCACGAAACACAGTACCGCGATGATATCGTCTTCGGTCACCGTGGTGACAAGCGTGGCTTCCACGCTGTCTTCGGTCTGTACCGGATCGACGATGTCGCCCAGATTCCCCAGCTCTTCCAGCATCACCGGCACTTCCTGCGGCTTCAGACCGGACAGGCGAACGCGCATCCCGCCTTTGCCCGCCGCAGGGGCTGCCGTTTGTGCAGGTTCGTCAGTGACGACGTGGAGATCCGCTGCCGGCTCCCGCGCTTGCTGCGCGTCGAGCGCCAGTTGTCTCAGGGCCGCACAGATGTATTCAAAACTGTCTGCATCGGGATCCCGGGAAGATTTATAGGCGTCCAGTTGCTCCTGCATAATGTCTTTCGTTTCCAAAAACAGGTTGATGATGTCGGTGCTCAGGCTCATTTCTGCGCGTCGCGCACCGTCGAGCAGGTTTTCCAGTAAATGGGTGGTTTCCTGCAGAACCGTAAAGCCAAAGGTCGCTGCTCCGCCTTTAATTGAGTGCGCTGCGCGGAAAATCGCGTTGAGCTGCTCAACGTCGGGCGCTTGCGGATCAAGCAACAACAGGTGTTGCTCCATGTCCGCCAGCAGCTCGTCGGCTTCATCAAAAAACGTCTGATAAAAATCAGTTATATCCATGCTCACGTGATCACCTCTGCTGTGAATCGCGGCTTGTTGATGTGGTCGCAGGTGCCGGACCTGCGGAAGCAGCCGGAGCTGCCGTCGCAGGTTGAGCGTCTGCCGATGTGGTCACAGGCACCTGCGTCTCAATCCTGGTTGCAGGGACTTCTACTACTGTTGGTGCTGATAATTCTGGTGCGGCAACGGCCGGTGCCGGGCTCTGGGTCGGTGCCACGGAAGCTTGCGGTGCCTGAACTTTCGGTGCCAGCGCAGGTGCGGTACTGCGGCCAGGTACTTGTCTTTGCAGCTCGCCCGCGTCACTGATCGTAATCGCTTCGCCCTCGCTGTTTTCCCGCTCAATGGCTTCCTCAGCATGTCTGTTGAGGACCAAAATGCTGATGCGACGGTTGATCGCATCGCCTGCCGGATGATTTTTGAGTTGCATGGTTGACCCCATGCCCATCACCCGCAGAACTTTCCCTTCACTCAGGCCGCCGACAATCATTTCACGGCGCGACGCATTGGCGCGGTCGGTGGACAATTCCCAGTTGCTGTAGCCACGTTCGCCCTGGGCATACGGCATATCATCGGTATGGCCCGCCAGGCTTATCTTGTTAGGGAAATCATCCAGTACCGGGCCAATCGCCCGCAAAATATCGCGCATGTACGGCTCGACGATGGCGCTGCCGAGCTGAAACATCGGGCGATTCTTGCTGTCGATAATCTGAATGCGCAAACCCTGTTCGGTCAGGTTAATCATCAGATGCGGGCGCAAATCTTTTAAACGCGGATCCGATGCCAGCATCGCTTCCAGTTTGTCCTGCAACTTCATCAGATCGCCGGTTTCACGCAGTTCACGGGCATCGCCCTGTGACTGGATCATCTTATGCACTTCGCCGTCCTGCATGGTCGGGTCTGCCCCGCCGCCCGGGATCGGACTGGTGGCATCGCTGCTGCGCGGTCCGCCGGTAATGGCCACCGCCAGCGGCGTACGGAAGTATTCGGCAATCTGTACCAATTCTTTAGGGCTGGAGATCGAAATCAGCCACATCACCAGGAAGAAGGCCATCATCGCTGTCATAAAGTCAGCGTAAGCAATCTTCCATGAACCGCCGTGATGCCCGCCGCCGTGCTTACTCTTTTTCTTACGTACAACAACGATGGGATGGCTCTGATGCTTCATACTTTTTCTTCTTCAGTTTGTTGCTGGTTAGGCGATTTAACCTGACGAACGTGCTCCTCCAGTTCGATAAACGAAGGGCGTTCTGAGGTGTAGAGCGTCTTACGGCCAAACTCGACAGCGATCTGCGGGGCATAACCGTTGAGGCTCGACAGCAATGTCACTTTGATGCACTGCATCATTTTGGTGTTTTCAGCACTTTTCTGACGTAACACGCTGGCCAGTGGTGAAATAAACCCGTACGCCAGCAAGATGCCGAGGAAGGTACCGACCATCGCATGGGCAATCAGCGCCCCCAGCTCTGCGGCCGGACGGTCGGCGGCGGCGAGGGTATGAACAATCCCCATCACCGCAGCAACGATCCCGAATGCCGGAAGTGAATCCCCGACCAGCGCCAGGCTGTTGGCCGGCACTTCGCTTTCGTGTTCGTAGGTTTCGATCTCTTCATCCATCAGCGCTTCGATTTCAAACGCATTCATGTTGCCGCTGACCATCAGACGTAAGTAGTCAGTCAGATATTCCACTAAATGTTTATCGGCAAGGATGCGCGGATAATTAGCAAAAATGTCGCTTTCAGCGGGATTGTCGATGTCATTTTCCAGCGACAGCATCCCCTGTTGGCGCGACTTGGCTAACAAGCGGTAAAGCAAGGCCATCAAATCCATATACAACGCTTTGTTGTATTTAGACGCGCGGAACAGCTGCGGCAGCGCGCGCAAGGTGGATTTAATCGCTTTACCGTTGTTACCGACAAAGAAGGCACCGATACCGGCACCGCCGATGATCAGCAATTCTGCTGGTTGGTATAACGCGCCCAGTTCCCCGCCGACGAGCATGAAACCGCCAAACACTGAGCCCAGCACCACGATGTAACCTATTATCACTAGCACGATGAATCCTTAATTCGATGTGGTTTTAGGGCGAGGAAAAGCGCACCGCCATGAGCCTGCCGTTTTCTATGCAACCCGGATGATTAGCATAAAAAAGTGCCAGACAAAGGCTGAGAGATGAGGGGGAAAATAGGGAGCGGTGTTACCACCGCCCGGGCATTCTTACTGCGACCCTGACATCTCAGACTGCGCGCTTGACCTTTTCGTCCAGCTCTTGAGATGTTATATCGGCAACCTGCGGGGAAAGTTTACGTTTTTTTACTGCGCGGGATGGGGGTTGGCAGAGACTGCAAACAAACCCGTGACGGGGCTGGTGTGCATGGGTAATAAATGATCCGTCACAGCAGTTACAGGCAGAAAGCTGCAACATACCGCTGTCCACGAACCGGACCAGCGTCCAGGCGCGGGTCAACGCTAAAATCGGCGCTTCTCCCGGCTGTTCAGGACACTGCTCAAGATATAAACGATAAGCGCTGATCACCGCTTCGACACCATTACAATGCCCGCTCTTCATCAGAAAAGAGTACGCGTTATAAAACATCGAAGAGTGAATGTTTTGTTCCCAGGTCATGAACCAGTCTGTCGAGAATGGCAACATGCCTTTCGGTGGCGGGCTGCCACGTAATTCTTTGTACAGTTTAATCAGACGGCCACGGCTTAACTGCGTCTCGCTTTCCAGCATCTGCAATCTTGCGCCCAAAGAAATCAGCTCCATGGCGAGCTGAATATCGCGGGCTTCCTGAACAATACTTTTTTCTGCCGGTTTGGCTGGCGTCTCTTTGATTAGCATGTTGCGCCCTTAATAGACATGGCTACGCCCTTTTCTTCATGGCGCCGCTGTCTCTCGCCGCCAGACCTTTAAGCAGGTGGCTCGACAGCAGGATACCGGTGTGGATTTGTTGCAAATCATCTACACGGGATTCCTGGGTCAGGCGTTCGATGGTCTTACTGTCATCAAAGCGGAACTGACAAAGAAGCTGATTCGTTTCAGCTAATTTAACCATTTGTGGCAACGTAAGTTGGCCTAAGGCGTCTGCCATCACGTCGTCAATCCCCAGCCGGAACATCGCGGAGGCCTTCTCGTCATTAATCAAACGCTGTGCCAAAAGTAAATATGACAGGTTGATATCATATATGTGCTTAAGCAATTCGGACATGCTGTTCTACCCCATTACCGATGCCACATTTTTAATGTGGCTGATTGATAGACATATTCCATGCAGCAAGAGTTTTACCCGGCCTGTCAGGGAGTATTTTTTCACTATCAAAACAATTAGTTCATTGGCTGATTAATAAATCTCACGATGACAAATGGATTTATCCCGCGGTATTTACTTCACCGCCAATACAAGTTTGTTCCTGATGTAAACTAAATTAAGTGTGACAATTGCAATGCTAAGTAATCTTCAAACATATCAGTTTTGTTGTACTGGCAGGGTCCGTTGCTGTGATGGCATCTCATTCAGTGAAACGCTTTTACATACATTATTAGGAATAATCTTACTACGACGCAACTCTACCCCTGTTTCCTTTATACATACAATCTAACTGATCACAAATTTTGAATAAAGTGTGACGCGCATCACACTTTAGAAATTTATTTTATCCTAAAAAGCGCACTTTATCGTAAAAATTTGCGCAGTTTTAACGCAAAAGTAAAAAAGCATCTAAAAACCCTTCCCCAGACTGCCTTTTTTCGCCTTTTTGAGATCAATTTGTACAAAGACCAGCTAAAGCCAAATGATAAGAACATTCAGTGATTAAGCATAGCTTGCGCAGTGAAATGTGCTGGTAATTTCCGATAGTGTGATCAATGTGCTATCGCGTTAAAACCCAGTCATTACGCGGTTTGCAGAGGAAGTGTGTTGCGGGATTTTGGTTAAATTTGATTCAAAAGGTTTTGAAAACGTGAACAACTACACGATTTGAAAAGTAAAAAGACAATGAGTGTAAGGGAATGTGTTCAGGGACGGGAAGTCATCCGGTCAGCAGACCAGATTGATAAGCAGATATGATGAAAAGAGGACAATGTCCCGTGCTTCTCTATCGGCAACTCTTCACGAAAACTTTAGTGATTGGGCTTAAAAAAGTGGTTTATTCCGGACAATCGCAAATAAAAAGAGAGTGATTAGGAATATTATTACCTAATCAGCAGTCTGCTCCTCGTAAACCTGCTAACAGAGCATAAAGAACATCTTTCATTACTCCATGAGCATGGGGATTTAATTAACCAGTGAAATAAAGGGTTATTCGCGGGGTTTTATAAATAAAGAAAGCACTGCTTTAACAAAAAACAGGGTTTTGGAGGCGGGAGACTTTCATTCAAAAGCAAAAACGAAGAGGCGGGAGTTAAGGTTCACAAATAAAAACCTGCCGCAAAATCCGGCAGGTCATCACATATTATTATTACCCTCAGGGTAATGATGGATAATCGATTAAAAAGGCATCGTCCGTGGGTCGGGATACTGATACTCGAACCCCAGCTCCTTGCAGATGCGCTCACCGTCGACGATTTTTCCTTTGGCTGCTGAAGTTTCTTCAGCAAACGTCGGCGCCTCAAGCCCCATCTGGCGGGCCAGCGCCGGGTAAAACTCGGCTTTTGCCGGATGTTTAGGGGCGCACAGATTATAGGTGTGCCCACCTTTTGGCAGACTGAGCAATAAGGTGATGGCGGCGACAACGTCATCCTGATGCACCAAGTTGACGCCATTCTGCCCCCCTTTCACGTCCGTTTTGCCTGCCATGAAGCGCCCCGGATGACGATCGCCCCCCACCAGACCGGCCAGCCGTAACACATCCACCGAGGTATGCGGCAGGCTGTGTAACCAGCTTTCTAATTCTTTCAGCACTTTTCCACTGGAGGTCACCGGCTCAAGGGCGGAACCTTCGCGCACGATGTCGTCCCTTTCACCGTAAACAGACGTGGAACTGGTGAAGATGATGCGTTTTACGTTGTGTGCCAGCGCGCTGTCTGTCAGCTGCTGCACGGCCTGGAAGTAAAGCTCGCTGCCTTCGACGGTTCTGCGTGCCGGTAAGGTGATGATCAGCGCATCAACGTTCAGCAGTTTATCCAAATCTTCCGCTTCGCATTCCATCTCCGGGGTGAACACTAACGGATAGCAGTCAATGCCGACCATTCTGGCGGCATCTACACCGTCAGGCGTGGTTTTGCTGCCCACAACGTCGTAGCTTCTGCCCGCCAGCGCCATCGCCAGAGGCATTCCCAGCCAGCCCAATCCAATAATAGAAACCTTTTTCATCTGTTACTCCCTCTGCTCGGTGGCCGATGGTCACTACTGCGCCATCTGCCGTTCGCGTTCTCGCTTCTCTTTATTCTAGCCTTTCTCTCCTTATAGATGCGTAAGCTTTTCCAGGAGACTGTGAACAGATCATTCATTTTTTCGATGAAACAGCCCCTGAAGATAAGAAAAACTCATCATCCGAAAAAAAGGTTGCGCACTTGCCGCCCGATAGTTTAGTTTTATTGGCAACCGAATTTGATTTGTGTGGCGCAGACTTCGTTATGAATAACGCCGCACCGAATGAACACTCAGAGAGACTCACATGACAAACGTTCTGATTAACCACCATCATCACCATCACCCTGACTAGTCTTGCAGGCGATTGGTGCTGGAAGACTGTCTAGATCTTCCAGTGGAGCAGAACGCAGAGAAAGCCCCCGGAAGAACACTTCCGGGGGCTTTTTTTTTGGCCTAACGAATTGAAGTAAAAGCATTTGTACAAAACTCTGCACACAACATTTACCAAAACATTAAAACTGAAAACAAAGAAATTGAGGTCATCATGCTGGATAAAACACGTTTACGGATAGCAATGCAGAAATCGGGTCGCCTGAGCGATGAGTCACGCGAATTGCTGGCACGCTGCGGGATTAAAATCAATCTGCAGGAACAACGCCTGATCGCCTTCGCAGAAAACATGCCGATCGACATTCTGCGTGTCCGTGATGACGACATTCCGGGGCTGGTAATGGACGGTGTGGTTGATCTGGGCATCATCGGTGAGAACGTGCTGGAAGAAGAGTTGCTGGCACGCCGCGCTCAGGGCGAAGATCCGCGTTATTTCACGCTGCGTCGCCTGGACTTCGGCGGTTGCCGTCTGTCGCTCGCGACCCCGCTTGACGCAGAATACACCGGCCCGCAAAGCCTGCAAAACTCCCGCATCGCCACCTCCTATCCGCACCTGCTCAAGCAATATCTCGACAAACAGGGCGTTGATTTCAAATCCTGTCTGCTGAACGGTTCTGTTGAAGTCGCGCCACGCGCCGGTCTTTCTGATGCAATTTGCGATCTGGTTTCCACCGGCGCCACGCTTGAAGCCAACGGCCTGCGCGAAGTGGAAGTGATTTACCGCTCTAAAGCCTGTCTGATCCAGCGCGACGGCGAAATGCCGGAAGCCAAGCAGCAACTCATCGACAAAATGATGACCCGTATTCAGGGCGTCATTCAGGCCCGTGAATCCAAGTACATTATGCTGCACGCGCCAAGTGAGCGTCTGGACGAAATCGTTGCTCTGCTGCCAGGTGCTGAACGCCCGACCATTCTGCCGCTGGCCGGCGATCAGCAGCGTGTGGCGATGCACATGGTCAGCAGCGAAACGCTGTTCTGGGAAACCATGGAAAAACTGAAAGCGCTGGGCGCCAGCTCAATTCTGGTTCTGCCAATCGAAAAAATGATGGAGTAATGCCATGCAGCCTAACGCGTTCACTACCCCGATTGACTGGCAGCAATGCGACGAACAACAGCGTCGCGATTTACTGACCCGTCCGGCGATTTCGGCATCCGACCGTATTACCGAATCTGTCAGCGAAATCCTGCGCCGCGTGCGCAGTGAAGGCGACAGTGCGTTGCGCGAGTTTTGCGCCCGCTTTGATAAAACTGAAGTGCAAGGGCTGCGCGTCACTGCGGCACAAATCGAGGCAGCATCAGCGCGTTTAGGCGATGACGTTAAACAGGCAATGGCGCACGCCGTTCGCAATATCGATACGTTCCACCAGGCGCAAAAGCTGTCCATTGTGGACATCGAAACTCAGCCGGGCGTGCGTTGCCAGCAACTGACCCGCCCGATCCAGTCTGTAGGTTTGTACATTCCGGGCGGATCTGCGCCGCTGGTATCCACGGTATTGATGTTAGCGACGCCCGCGCGGATTGCCGGATGTCAGAAAGTGGTGTTGTGCTCGCCACCACCTGTGGCTGACGAAATTCTGTATGCCGCGAAGCTCTGCGGCGTGGAAGAGGTGTATCAGCTCGGCGGCGCGCAGGCGATTGCCGCTCTGGCCTTTGGCACAGAAAGCGTGCCACGCGTGGCGAAAATCTTCGGGCCGGGCAATGCCTATGTGACCGAAGCCAAACGTCAGGTCAGCCAAAGTCTGGACGGCGCGGCAATTGATATGCCAGCCGGGCCTTCCGAAGTGCTGGTGATTGCCGACAGCGGCGCAACACCTGACTTTGTCGCCTCTGATTTACTTTCTCAGGCAGAACACGGCCCGGATTCACAGGTCATTTTGCTGACGCCGGACGTTAACATGGCGCAGGCCGTTGGTGAAGCCGTTGAGCGCCAGCTGCAAACGCTGTCCCGCAGCGAGATTGCCCGTCAGGCACTGGCCAGCAGCCGTCTGATTGTCGCGAAAGACATCGCACAGTGTATTGAAATCAGCAACGCCTACGGCCCGGAACACTTGATTCTGCAAACCCGTGAACCGGAACAGCTGGTTGACAGTATTACCAGCGCAGGTTCGGTGTTCCTCGGCGACTGGTCACCGGAATCGGCGGGCGATTACGCTTCCGGCACCAACCACGTTTTGCCAACTTACGGATACACCGCCACCTGTTCCAGCCTCGGTCTGGCGGATTTCCAGAAACGGATGACCGTTCAGCAGTTAACGCCGGAAGGTTTACTTGGTCTGGCGACCACCATCGAAACCCTGGCGCAGGCGGAGCAACTGACTGCACATAAAAATGCTGTGACACTGCGGGTCAATGCCCTGAAGGAGAAAGGATTATGAGCGATGAAAACACGCTGAGCATTCAGTCTCTGGCACGCCAGAACGTGCGCGAACTGACACCCTATCAGTCCGCCCGACGTCTCGGCGGTAACGGCGATGTCTGGCTTAACGCCAACGAATACGCCATTGCACCGCAGTTCGAACTTACCGCGCAGACCTTCAACCGGTATCCGGAGTGTCAGCCTGCGCTGGTGATCAACCGCTATGCCGCTTACGCCGGTGTTGATCCGGAACAGGTGCTGGTCAGCCGGGGCGCTGACGAAGGCATCGAGCTTTTGATCCGCGCATTCTGTGAGCCGGGCAAAGATGCCATCCTTTATTGTCCGCCAACTTATGGCATGTACAGCGTCAGCGCGGAGACGATTGGCGTGGAAGGCCGTACCGTTGCGGCAAAAGCTGACTGGTCTTTGGATCTTCCGGCAATTGAAGCTGCTCTTGACGGCGTAAAGCTGGTGTATATCTGTAGCCCGAATAACCCGACCGGCAATGTTATCAGCCCGGATGAACTTCGCGCTGTATTAGACATGACCCGTGGCCGCGCCATTGTGGCAATTGATGAAGCCTATATTGAGTTTTGCCCGCAGGCGACAGTCACCGGCTGGTTGCAGGAATATCCGCACCTCGCGGTTTTACGCACGCTTTCCAAAGCCTTTGCACTTGCCGGTCTGCGCTGCGGATTTACGATTGCCAACAGCGAACTGATTGCCTTATTAATGAAAGTGATCGCGCCTTATCCTTTATCTACGCCGGTGGCAGATATCGCGGCACAGGCGCTGAGCCCGGAAGGGCTGGCGATTATGCGTCAGCGCGTGACCGAAGTGACCCAAAATCGCGAATGGTTGCTGGCAGAGCTGAGAAAATGCGATTGCGTTGAACAGGTCTTCACCAGTGAGACGAACTATGTTCTCGCGCGTTTTACCGCATCAAGCGCAGTATTTAAAAACCTCTGGGATCAGGGCATTATCTTACGTGACCAGAACAAGCAACCGGGGCTTTCCGGCTGCTTACGTATCACTATCGGTACACGGCAGGAACTGCAGCGCGTCATTGATGCTTTGCAACCGCTACCGGGCGCCAATGCCCCTCTTATTCAACAGAACAGCCCCCGCAAGGAGCACATGTGAGCCAGAGTCCTTTATTGCAAAAAACGCTCTTCATCGACCGTGACGGCACCCTGATTTCAGAGCCGCCAGAAGATTTCCAGGTCGATCGTCTGGACAAACTGGCACTGGAACCGGGTGTGATCCCTGCCCTGCTGGCACTGCAAACCGCGGGATTTAAACTGGTGATGATCACCAATCAGGACGGACTGGGTACCGACAGTTTCCCGCAGGAAACCTTCGATCCACCGCATGACCTGATGATGCAAATCCTGACCTCTCAGGGCATCGTTTTTGATGAGGTGCTGATTTGCCCTCACCTTCCGGCCGATCACTGCGATTGCCGTAAACCTAAAACCAAACTGGTGCAGGGCTACCTTGAAAGCGGGCTGCTCGATACAGCCAACAGTTATGTGATCGGCGATCGTGACACCGATATTCAGCTGGCGGCCAATATGGGCATCGCCGGGCTGCGTTATCAGCGCGATACCCTGAACTGGGCGGCCATCGCCGATCAGCTCACCAAACGCGACCGCCACGCCAGGGTGAACCGCGTGACCCGCGAAACGGCGATTGATGTGGATGTCTGGCTGGATCGCGAAGGCGAAAGCAAAATCCGCACCGGCGTGGGCTTCTTTGATCACATGTTGGATCAGATCGCCACGCACGGCGGTTTCCGTATGAACATCGAAGTGAAAGGCGATTTGTATATCGACGATCACCACACCGTGGAAGACACCGCTCTGGCGCTGGGCGAGGCCCTGAACAAAGCCCTCGGCGACAAGCGCGGGATTGGACGTTTCGGATTCGTGCTGCCAATGGATGAATGTCTGGCACGCTGCGCGCTGGATATCTCCGGGCGTCCGCACCTAGAATACAAAGCCGAGTTTAACTATCAGCGCGTCGGCGACCTGAGCACCGAAATGGTCGAGCACTTCTTCCGTTCACTGTCCTACGCTATGGCCTGTACCCTGCATCTGCGCACCAAAGGTAAAAACGATCATCACCGCGTCGAGAGCCTGTTCAAAGCCTTTGGCCGCACACTGCGCCAGGCAATTCGCGTTGATGGCAACACCCTGCCGAGTTCCAAAGGAGTGCTGTGATGAATGTCGTTATCCTCGATACCGGCTGTGCCAACCTCTCTTCGGTGAAATATGCGGTTCAGCGGCTGGGCTACGAGCCAACGGTGAGCCGGGAAGCCGAGATCGTGTTGCAGGCTGATAAGCTTTTTTTACCCGGCGTCGGGACTGCGCAGGCCGCGATGCAACAGCTGGAAGAACGTTCGTTAATCGAACTGATCAAAGCCTGTACCCAGCCTGTTCTCGGGATCTGTCTGGGTATGCAGTTGCTGGCGTCCTCGAGTGAGGAAAACGGCGGCATTGATACTCTCGGTATCATTGAGACGCCGGTGCAGCGCATGCCAGATCTCGGGCTGCCTCTTCCGCACATGGGCTGGAATCAGGTAATCGCCAACGCCGACAGCCATTTATTCCGCGGCATTGATGAAAATGCTTACTTCTATTTCGTCCACGGATTTGCCATGCCGGTATGCGAAAACACAGTCGCTCAGACACTTTACGGCGAGCCCTTCAGCGCCGCCGTACAAAAAGACAACTTCTTCGGCGTGCAGTTTCATCCCGAGCGTTCCGGTGCCGCGGGCGCGAAGTTGCTGAAAAACTTTCTGGAGATGTAAACAGCATGATTATTCCCGCTTTGGATTTGATCGAAGGCAGTGTGGTGCGTTTGCATCAGGGCGATTACGGTCAGCAACGTGACTACGGCAACGATCCGCTGCCGCGATTGCAGGATTATCAGCAGCAGGGTGCGCAGGTTTTACACCTTGTCGATTTAACCGGCGCAAAAGACCCGTCGGCACGACAGATCCCGCTGCTGACGACATTACTGGCCGGTGTCTCCGTGCCGGTGCAGGTCGGCGGTGGCATCCGCAATGAGCAGGACGTCGAAGCGTTGCTTAATGCCGGTGCCACACGCGTGGTCGTCGGCTCAACGGCGGTCAAAGATCCGGCCACCGTTCAGGGCTGGTTCAGCCGTTTTGGCGCTGATGCGCTGGTGCTGGCGCTGGATGTTCGCATCGACAGGAACGGCACCAAAAACGTCGCCATCAGCGGCTGGCAGGAAAACTCAAACGCCACTCTGGAGCATATCGTCGAACAGTATTTGCCCTTTGGGCTGAAACATGTGCTGTGCACGGATATCTCCCGCGACGGTACACTGGCCGGTTCTAACGTCGAGCTTTATCGCGAAGTGACTGCACGCTATCCGCAGGTTGCATTTCAGGCCTCCGGCGGCATCGGCTCGCTGGAGGATATTGCAGCCTTACGTGACAGCGGCGTTGAAGGCGTGATTGTCGGGCGCGCATTGCTCGACGGTAAATTTAATGTGACGGAGGCAATCTCATGCTGGCAAAACGGATAATCCCCTGCCTCGACGTAAAAGACGGTCAGGTAGTGAAAGGCGTGCAGTTCCGTAATCACGAAATTATTGGCGATATCGTGCCGCTGGCGCAGCGTTATGCCCAGGAAGGCGCGGACGAGCTGGTGTTCTACGACATCACTGCATCCAGTGACGGGCGCGTCGTGGATAAAAGCTGGGTGTCGCGCGTGGCAGAAGTGATCGATATTCCATTCTGCGTGGCTGGCGGCATTAAAAGCCTCGAAGATGCAGGACGTATTTTGCAGTTCGGGGCGGACAAAATCTCCATCAACTCCCCTGCTCTGGCCGACCCGACGTTGATCAGCCGTCTCGCCGACCGTTATGGTGTACAGTGCATCGTGGTGGGCATCGATACCTGGCACGACGCAGCGACCGGAACCTATCAGGTTCATCAGTTCACCGGTGATGAAGCGCGCACCAAAATCACTACCTGGCAAACCATCGACTGGGTGAAGGAAGTTCAGGAGCGCGGTGCGGGTGAAATTGTGCTGAACATGATGAATCAGGACGGCGTGCGTAACGGCTACGATCTGGAGCAGTTGAAGATGATCCGCGAAGTGTGTCACGTTCCGCTGATCGCCTCCGGTGGCGCGGGCACCATGCCGCACTTCCTCGATGCCTTTACAGAAGCACGCGTCGATGGCGCACTGGCAGCCTCAGTGTTCCACAAACAAATCATTAATATTGGCGAGCTGAAAAGCTTCTTGGCCGAAAATGGCGTGGAGATCCGCTTGTGAGTAATCAGGATGTAAATACCGGTCTGCTGACCGGAGAACAAATCAGCCAGCTCGACTGGGAAAAAGTGGATAACCTGATGCCGGCTATCATCCAGCATGCCGTGTCGGGTGAAGTGCTGATGCTTGGCTATATGAATCAGGAAGCGCTGAGCGTTACACAGTCTTCCGGCAAAGTGACTTTTTATTCCCGCACGAAAGAACGTCTGTGGACCAAAGGGGAGACATCAGAAAACAATCTGAATGTTGTCAGCATCACCCCGGATTGCGACAACGACACCCTGCTGGTTCTGGCAAACCCTGTCGGCCCGACCTGCCACAAAGGCAATAACAGCTGCTTCCATCCGGCAGAAACCGACTGGGCATTCCTCTATCAGCTGGAAGAGTTGCTCGCCTCACGTAAAACAGCCGACCCGGACAGCTCTTACACCGCGAAACTTTACGCCAGCGGCACCAAGCGTATTGCACAGAAAGTCGGTGAAGAAGGCGTCGAAGTTGCGCTGGCGGCAACGGTCAACGATCGCTTTGAACTGAAAAATGAAGCATCAGATCTTGTTTATCATTTGCTGGTCTTACTTCAGGATCAGGATCTGAACCTCAGTGCTGTGATTGAGAATTTACGTCAGCGCCATAAGAAGTAACGCTGGATTTCGGACACAAAAAAGCCGCCTTTGCAGATGCATTGGCGGCTTTTTGTTATTTCGTTAAATTGAAAATTAACGGGCGTAATTTTTAATCGCGTTACGTGCGAGCACTACGCCAGCACCTATAATTCCGCCCAGCAGCACAGCAAGAACAAGAATAATGCTCTTTTTAGGGCTGTCGCGATGAACAGGTAGATCAGGTTTCATCACGTAGCGCAACGCATAGGTTGAATCAGGGTTGGATTTCAGTGCGCTGATGGCCATAAGAGCCTGGCGCGCGTTGTAATAAGAAGCATCTAAAGGCAATGGTCGCGTCGCTTCATTCTTAATGGTTGCAGAAAGGGCATCACTACCCAGAACAAAAAGCGTATCTTCAGAAAGTGTTTCAGCCTGCTGCACCAGGGTATTTTTGATGTTGGACTCCTGCGCAACAATCAAAGCCTGATTCAGCATTTTCAAGCGCAGATCTTTCTTCTCCTGCGCCACTTTTTCCTGAGTGGCTAAATCTTGCTTCAAATCTTCAATTTTAGAATTAATGCTGGTTTGAAGGTCATTATCAAGCTCAGTGACAACACGTTTGTTAATCTGCTGAATATAGGTTGTCAGTGTTTTTTGTGCTTCACCGGCACCAGACGCAGTGTAACTAATCTTAAGCGGAGTGGGCTGGTCTTTGACCGCAGGTATAATTGTTAGCTTTTCTGAAATCGGCTGATTAGCGAGTTGTTCAGAAAGTGCTGAAATTGCGGAGTTGAACCGACCAAAAAAACGCTGTTGAACATCAATAACCGTCGGCACACTCGAAGGCGTTAAGCCATAAAGCACACCCATCGCATTGTTATAGTTAGCGATTTGCCCAGAATCCGGGTAAGTCACAATAGCTTCGGATGTCCATTTTTGTTTGGCAACGGAAAGATAAATAACCGCAAGGATAATGGCAACAGCCACAAATGAAACCACAATCCATTTACCACGCCAGATTTGAATGACCAGATCCATTAAATCGATTTCATCAGATGTTTTTTTCGACAAATCTGTCGTCATACTATTCTTATCTTGATTCATAAATGCCCTAAGAGAATATCCGCGACTTTACATACGTTTAATGAATGCATTATAAACAACTTCTCGATAAAAACTCACTTAGAACTCAGTATTTTTATGAGATTAGGCCGAAAAATCTTAGCCAGAAATATCACTTATAGCTGACATTGAGGGTGAGTTTATCGCTTCAATTTTGGCCTAAAAAAAACGACCCTCGAAAGGGCCGTTTAACATACAGATAAAAAATGTACTCTTAATCCAACCATTCCGTATGGAATACGCCGTCTTTATCAGTACGTTTGTAAGTATGTGCACCGAAGTAATCGCGCTGTGCCTGAATCAGGTTAGCTGGCAGAACTGCTGAACGGTAACTGTCGTAGTAATTGATCGCAGCAGAGAACGTTGGCGTTGGAATGCCGTTCTGAACAGCATAAGACACCACATCACGCAGCGCTTGCTGGTATTCATCAGCGATATTTTTGAAGTACGGAGCAAGCAGCAGGTTAGCAATGGAAGCATTCTCAGCATACGCATCGGTAATTTTCTGCAGGAACTGGGCGCGGATAATGCAACCGGCACGGAAGATCTTGGCGATTTCGCCGTAATTCAGATCCCAGTTGTTTTCATCAGAAGAGGCTTTCAACTGTGAGAAGCCCTGAGCGTAGGAAACAATTTTGCCCAGATACAGCGCGCGACGCACTTTCTCGATGAACTCAGCTTTGTCACCCTCGAAAGGTTTAACCGCCGGGCCAGACAATACTTTTGACGCAGCTACACGCTGATCTTTCAATGAAGACAGGTAACGGGCAAAGACTGATTCAGTGATCAGGGTCAGTGGCTCGCCGAGATCCAGAGAGCTCTGGCTGGTCCATTTACCGGTGCCTTTGTTGGCCGCTTCATCAAGAATAACGTCAACCAGGTATTTACCTTCTTCATCTTTCTTAGTGAAGATATCTTTGGTGATGTCGATAAGGTAGCTATTGAGCTCGCCTTTATTCCAGTCAGCAAAAGTAGCAGCAAGTTCTTCGTTGTTCAGGTTGAGAGACTGTTTCAGCAGAGAATAAGCTTCAGCAATCAGCTGCATGTCACCGTATTCAATCCCGTTGTGAACCATCTTGACGTAGTGGCCTGCACCATCTGCGCCAATGTAAGCGACACAAGCATCACCATCATCAGCACGTGCTGCGATTTTCTCGAGGATTGGAGCAACCAGTGCATACGCTTCTTTCTGACCACCAGGCATGATAGATGGGCCTTTCAGTGCACCCTCTTCTCCGCCGGAAACGCCAGTACCGATAAAGTTGAAGCCCTGCTCGGACAGTTCACGGTTACGACGAATTGTGTCTTTATAGTAAGTGTTGCCGCCATCGATGAGGATGTCGCCTTTATCCAAATGCGGAGTCAGGGATGCGATGGTTTTGTCAGTTGCTTCACCGGCTTTCACCATCAGCAAGATACGACGTGGTTTTTCCAGCGAGTCAACAAACTCTTCGACGGTGTAGTGCGGGACCAGATTTTTACCCGGGTTTTCAGCGATGACTTCATCAGTCTTGTCGCCGGAACGGTTAAAAATGGAAACGGAATAACCACGGCTTTCGATGTTAAGCGCGAGGTTACGGCCCATGACCGCCATACCGACAACGCCGATCTGTTGTTTGGACATTAGCAACTCCTGTCTGAAAGTGACACCTGTGAGGACTCTCCCCACAGCACAAGTGTAGTAACCATGTTAACTCAGCTTCTGATTACTGAGATAGCGATTGATGCGATAGATACGTTTAATGTATAAATTTAAGCCATATAACAATTAACCAAGAATAGAGCATATAACTAAGATAGTTTTCTAAATTTAATTAACCGCTAACATTGTAAAAATCGACAACCTCAGGGACGCTGTCTATTTGCTCAGCGCTGTAATTAGCATCCGTCTTTAGATTGATGCGATAATATGAATCACCAATTACAGAAATATGGGAGAATTTACTCGTGCATTTTAAGTCAAAAAGTGAACAACCTAAAAAATAATTTGGTGCGTTATCGATATTAAGTATTTGCAGAATTGTAGGGGCTATAGATAAACTATTATTGCCTTTCGCATCCAATTTCATTGGCTTTATTCCCGCTCCAATCATGATGAGAGGGATCGTATCGACAAAGTAATCTGAGGAAGTATTAAAGCTTTGTTTGAATTCAGGCACTGGAAAGGTAGAGTGATCTGCTGTTATTATCAAAAGCGTATTGTCATAGAAATGACTTTTCTTAAACCATGTAATGAAATCGCCTAATTGAAAATCATAGTTATAGAATTTGTTGTAAAAAGAGTTGCTACCGTTATGATATTTTTGATCTGGGCTATCCATTCCATGATGTGTGCCAGATGGATACATTCCAATAAAGAAAGGTTTGCTCGTTTGCTCTGCCACCAACGTTCTCAAAGCTGAAAATATTTTTTTATCAGACATTCTATCATTAATATGCCAATCAAAATCTTCCATGCCATAAACTTTTTTAAATGGCATAGAGCGCAACAATGTATTTAAATTACTATGATTCTCAGTGCTCGCAATAAAATAGGTATTAAAGCCATTGTCATTGAGAATCTCGGGTAAGGATATTAAGCGGTGATTATAAGTATCTGAAACTTTTTCACTATTAATCTGAAAGAAACCTTCCCCTTTGCTATCAACACCATCCCTGTATTGATAAGCGGAGCTAAGTTGGCCTCGTAAACCACGAAACGTAGCTGCAGTATGATTAAAGTAATTCTCAAAAACGATTCCTTCATTATAAAGGGAATCCATATTTGGTGTTATCTTAAGCCCTAGATTATTCTCAAGATCTATAACTTTAGATGACATACCTTCCGTGAAAATCACAATAATATTTTTTGGCTTTCCATTTGGAAAGTACAACGACATATCACTTTCATTATAAACATTAAATTTCAGAAACTTTTTTGCAACTTCAGGATAGTTATAGTTTGGCTTGTAGGTGACTTGCTTATAGTATTCATGAGCTGTGTTAAACAACTGATGTAACGCGCCAGCCATAAAAATAAATATAACAAAAGACAATAAAGACAATTTAAATGCAGATGTTCTTTTCACAAAATAAAAAGGGATGGATGCTAATACATATAGCAGGAGGATAAATAATACTTGTGTTAATACCTCATGACCTACAGCTTTAAACTCAGATAAATTAGACAGAGTCAGTGGGATTATATATCCACCAGTATTTATGATTGAACTCATTTGTGCAGCGATAATTAAACAGTATGCTGTCCATACAAAAGCTCGGAGGAATTGGTTAGATATAAAAGAAATCGAAAGGAAAAAGGTAACTATCTCTGCCCCAATTAGTATAGACCTGTAAATTCCAAATGATTTGTAAAATAGAATTAATAATGTCAACAATAAAACCGAAAGTAAAGATACTATGTTTCTTAAATACTTTTTTCCAAAGCTATTCATAACTAATCTCACTCGGATTAATATCATAATACTAAAAATTCAAAACTTATCAAAATAAACTTGTGAATATTTTTTAATCATCGTTTCTATATTAAATTTCTTTGTCACATACTCTTTGGCATTATTCCCAGTTATAGCCAACATATCGGGTGATTCAATGTACTTGAACATACATTCAGCCAATTGCTCTGCACCTTTACTATATAGAAAACCTGTTTGCCCATCTAAAACAACTTCAGGTATACCTTCAACTTTAGTTGCTATTGAAGGTATCGAAAAATATGCTGCTTCAACGAATACAAGGCCAAATGCTTCCCACTTTGATGGCTGGCAAAGTACATCCACGTCATTAAAAAAATCGTCTTTATTAGTTATCCAACCTAGCATTTTCAAATTATCTGTCAGACCGAGTTTTTCTATCATCGACTGACAATCTTGACGTAATTCGCCATCACCCGCCAGGCTGAATCTGAGCCTTAGATCGCCTCTATATTCTTTTAATACAATATTAGCAGCCTCTATAAATTCCAAAGGATTCTTTTGTTCATCTAACCGCCCAAGAAATGAGAAATGAATCCCTTTATTATTTGTTTTATTTATAGGGTTTAGATTACTAAAATCAACTCCATTATAGATAACTTTACTTTTTACAAAAGGATAGTATTTTGTGTAATTTTTGTTCACCGTTATATTTACATCACCAAATAGAGTAGCTATATTTTCTAATATATAATAAATGGATCTGATGACAATGTTTGTATGTGCGTGGAAGGCTATGCCATGAACTGTATGGACAATTTTTTTTACACCAGCGCATCTGGCCGCAATTCTCGCGATAATCCCTGGCTTTGTCGAATTTGTATGAACAATATCATAAGAGTTATTCTTAAATAATTTATATAATTCGAAAAAACACTTAATATCATGAAAGCCAATACTTCTTTTCATGGAATTGATTGGTATGACTGAAATATTCTGCTTCTTAAATATTTCAACAAAGTCATTGTCAATCAAATCACCACAAATTACTATCTTTTCAATCGGACCTTCTGTACTACTTAAACCTGAAAGTATATCCAACGTAATTTGTTGAACACCTGACAATTTTGGAATAACTTGAACATGTGCAATTTTCACAAGATATGACCTTTATATCGTACCCAAGCCTTTATTTCAAAATAATACCTTTAAATATGGAAAGTATAATTAGAAATCTATATTTAACTTTGTCGTACAAAGTTCTGCTGCTTTCGAAACCAGTAGTTGTTACTGTTGACCTATGGCGCCTGTATAAAACAAGCGGTTTTTCAACAAAATATACACTACCATAATGAGAGCCTACAATACCTAACCAAAGGTCATGGCCAATGGCGTATTTTGGAAATGGGGATGCTTTTAGAATTACATTCTTATTAAATGCCATGCAGCAGCCATGGAATGAACTCTTATGAAAACTCCTAAAAACACTTGAGCTAGGTTTGATATAAGAAAAGTAAGATTCAATTAAAGTATCGTTATTCTCATCGATTACTTTACAGTTGCAAACTACAACTGAGGGCTTATCGTTTTTTAATAATTGCAAAGTTTCACTTACTCTTCCATCAAGCCAAATATCGTCTTGATCAGAAAGGTATATATAATCACCATTTGCTTTAGATAATGCATTTTGAACATTCAGTGAAACTTTTGCAAGTGTATTAATTTTTAATTGCAATTTCTCATCAGGTTTGAAAAGAAATACTTTAATCCGTGGATCATTTATATCACGGATTACAGAAAGAGTATTATCCGTCGAGTAATTGTCTGAAATGATGATTTCATCTTGAAGTGAAAGTTGAGACAAGATACTCGCTAGTTGTTCTTTTATATATTTTTCACCATTATATGTAGGTATACAAACCGAAATCATTTTTTTCCTCGTACATAATTATTGTAAAAAATGGATATAAATTTCAACATTTTAGTTCTTTGAACCAATTTTATCCCTCTAATCAAAACCATCATGAAGTAGATAAGTTCATCATAAATATTGTTTTTTTCACAGAACCTTGCGCATTCACAATATATTGCATATCTGTTTAGGAGGTTATTATAATTTTCATCATCATTTGATAAGTCTTGTTCTAAAGTTAGGGGCATTAGATAAAAACTGCTAGATATATTTTTCAAGCGTTCGATGAATTGAAAATCACTAAAGTCTAAATAGACTTTATTATTATAACCGCCCGCTAAAATTGCCGTATTTACATCTAGCAACATCCCACTGTTAATTGGTGAGTACGTATTTAATGAATAAATACCGGAACTCAATTCATTAGTAACAAAACCTCGATGAAAAGCATATCGCAGTGGAGAACAAAACTCCCCCTTCTTAGTTAATAATCTGGGAACATGAAGATTAATTCCTGGCTGATCTTCAATTGACTGTTGATAAAATTTAAGGGCATCAGAAGGGAAAACAGTGTCTTGATCTAATAGTAATACATATTTATAATTTAATTCATTTGCCTTTTTCATTCCCGAATTATAAGCAGTGCTAACCCCAGAGTTTTTAATATCATGATAATATATTACATTTCTATTCCTATATACTTCACACACTATATTATTTTTTATAAAATTTTCTGGAGTGTTATCATAAACAAATATATCTGAAATACTATTATCAATATCACTATCAAGTAAAGTATTGATGCTTTCTGCATCAGAGAGCTCTTTCTTATATAATACAACTATAGGTAATATTTGTTTTTTCATAATTAAATATGGTAACCATTGACTATTTCGTTATGATATAAATTCATCAGTAACACAAGCACTGATAGTAGAACCAATAAAAATCTAACGATGTTTTTTTGCTTACAATAGCTTGCTAATATTGGTAAAACAACAATGTCAGCTACAGAGAAGAGCTCACTAATACGGATAGCAAATGCAGGAAGTGAAGAAAGTAGGGCTAAGCAAATCGGAGACAATGTATATAGCTTACATAACACAATAATTGAAGTATTGTTTTCGAACTTTTTAGCATTACAGAAAATCAGTATAATAGCCCCTATTCTAATTAATTGCAGTGCAGATAATACATTAACTGCTTCAACCATTCCGTTCGCTGTTTGATATTTATAAATGTTCAACTTTTCTTGAATTACCGAAATAGGCATATATTCCAGTAAATTTAATGGGCTGATGTTCAAAAATATCAAACCATAACTAGCACCAGTTATAACAATCGATGACAAAATAAAATTACTGCTAATTTTTTGCCTATCAAATAATAAAGAAATTAATAATACCACTAATGAAAAATGAAAAAGCATGCCAATCAGTACATAAGTAATGAATTTGCTTTTTCTTTCTTCAACTAGATATTTAAGGGCAAAAAAACCAATAGCACTAGCAACGCCTATTCTTATTTGCGTCAATTCATGAACAAAATAAAAATTAGAATAATAAAGTAATAGTGATAAGCATATATACGGAGAGAAGTATCTTATGTATTTAGCCTTATAATACAGAGCCAATGCGGCATATATTATAAATATTAATACAGGAGAACTTGTTAAAGCGTGTGATAAATACGTAAATAAAATAAAAGTTGGCTCGATGGTGTATGAATCGCCATTAACTAAATATTCATAAATACTTATATATGTTTTATAGTCCCGATCAACTTCATCTCCTCTCAACACTGCGACAAAGAAAAGAATAAATATAGAGAAATAAAACATTTTTTTGTTATTTTCAAAACAACAACTTAGAATTAGCACTGATAATAATATAAGATATATTAGCATTTATTGCCTACTAGTGATTATCAAACTTTCGCATTCCTTTACAGAGGATGTATTTGAATAAATAAAAACGTCGCCGCATTCCCCAAAAAACCTTGATTGGCCTAGCTAAAAACTTATTGAAAAGAATAATTTTGTAATTGATATTCTTTAACTGTGTTTTCTTAATATCGGCCCCCATAAGCGTGAAACATTTAATTTTATCTTCTAAATTTGATTGTTGCGGTTCTAGTTTATAATTTATCCATCCATGATGGTCAACAGTAAAGAACCTTGGTGTTCTACATGAATACAACTCGGGACGCAGATATCTTATATGATCTGGATAAAATTTATATCCTGTAATAGACCAATCCCAGCGATAAATTGCCGCTGTTGTATCAACTGGTGAAATAAAAAGAGGTCCTATTTTCGAGTTTTTATCATATAACTTAGTTTCTTGCTCATAGATCTCTTTATAAAATGGATCATCTGAAATCAAATTCCAATCAAGTGAAATACCTATTTTGCCAATGCACTTGTATTGTTCCATATACTCTATCAGTTCCGACAACCAACAGACTTTATCATTATTATTTTTAAACTCTATATCACCATCAGTTAAAATGAAAAACTCTGAATTAATCGTTTTCCTTATTACATCTAAATGTTTATTTAGCCCCAACACCCAAAGGTTATTTTTATTCTTCAACACAGATACTTTCTCATGCGTAGAATACTCATTTAGAATTTCAATTTGTTCTTTTTCATCTGAGTTATTATCAATTATATATATATGAAAAGGACAAAATGTAGTTCGTAGTATCGACTCAATGCATTTTTTTAAAAATCCATTTTCATTCCTGGTCATAATAATAATAGGGGTTAGTTGTTTCATTTCAAGTCCTGTTAAAAATCTGATGTTTCAAAAAATCTCGTAGTGATTTACTACCAAAGATGAAAATACAACCAGAAATGATAGATGTTATAAATCCTAAAATAGTACAGTTGATGATAAAATTGAATATACCTAGCGCATGAAACTTTTCAGAAATATCCAATTTATAGATGAAAATATAATAAAAAGTAATCATTGTTATGAATGACAGCGACCAAACCAATAAGTGATGCTTTATAAAATCAGATAAAGATTTATTAAAAGCTTCCCTGTATAAATAGTAGGGCCTAGCAACCATTATAATGCACACATTAGATATTATTGTACCGATGATAACGCCATTGATCCCAAAAAAATGCACTAAGACTAAGGAAAAAATGAGGTTAAGACAACCTTCTAAAATTGGAAGATGAGTATCAGACATGTACCCATATGCTACTTTAAAAATATCTACTGAGGTCCTCGCTATTAAGCAGAAACCGTTAAATGCTAACAATGCAACAGTCATTCCCGGTAATACTACTCCCTCCCCTAGCCATAAACTTATTAAACTACTAGACACGATGAAGTAACAAAAGGCAAAGATTGTTCCACCGCACATAAAAATAGAGTCAATTTGCAAGAATTTCTGATAAGTAGCCTCGCTTCCTTTGTCATGTAGATAATTTCCCAATGCAGAGTTAAGAGGCACACTTAGGGTAGTTATTAAAAATGACATTGCCTGCGCTAGCATGATATACGAAGAGTAAGATGTTACTGTAGCTAATCCCAAGAATATTGAGATGATAATATAATCAGTATTGAAAATTAATACTCCTGAAACCTTATGGATGAAAGTTTTTTTAATTTCAGTAAAAATATCTCTTTTAATACCGGTGTGAATACTTACTTCAATACAAGAATCTAATGAATAATGTTGCTTAATGATTTTTTTGAAAAAATACATTTGTAGAATAACTGAAATCACTTCCAGCAAACTAAATAATATGAAACCAAAATTGAGTTTTAAAATGATGATTTGTAATATAAAACAAATAACTCTGCCAGAACCATTAATTATTCTTAAAAAATGTACTTTCTGGTCTGCAGTAAGCAAGATTGATTCGGCACTATAACTGTACGATAAGGCCGTACTAAATACGAAAAAAATCCATGGCAAATAAAGATCATATATCTTAATATCTGACTTAACAATAAATGGCAATAATAAACAGAGAAACAATCCAATAACAATTATGACTTTTTGGATTACTTTATAAATATTCCTTATGGCAATAAATGTAGTAGATAATGCTCTATTATTTTTTTCATTTAATGGTTTAAATAGTAAATATGTTGATGCAGTGCCCAAGCCCAACTCTGCTAAATTCAAAAAACCTAGCATTTGATTTATAAGGAGATAGTATCCTGTTAATTCAGTACCTAATGTATCAAAAAAAACCTTTCTAACCCAGAATGTCATAGCCATTATTATAATTGAAAAAACAAAGCCATATTTGAATGACTTCATTACACTTTTTGTTCTCATAGGGTCATCATCGGTTCAAAGCTAGCAAAAAATAAATTGATAACTGAGTAATGTTTTGTACATCACTCAGCTAAGTGTCATAATTCTTTGAATTTTGGAGCATTACGATCTTTATCAGAAAGGATGTAATCTTTGTTGATATCTGGCCATGTTATGTCAAGCTCTGTGTCACACCAAAGAACACTTCGATCATGCTGTGGTGAGTAATAATTCGTTGTCTTGTAGACAAACTCGGCAGTTTCACTAAGCACAAGGAAACCATGTGCAAAACCTTCGGGGATCCAAAGCTGACGTTTATTTTCAGCAGAAAGATGTACTCCAACCCACTTCCCAAAAGTTGGAGAGCTTTCCCGAATATCTACAGCGACGTCAAAAACTTCACCAACAACACAACGTACTAGTTTCGCTTGAGCAAAAGGAGGTAATTGGTAATGAAGACCCCGGAGTACACCTTGGGTAGATTTAGAGTGGTTATCCTGGATGAAATCGACTTTTCGTCCCACCGCTTCTTCAAAAACTTTCTGATTGAAGCTTTCGAAAAAGAAACCACGGTCGTCGCCAAAGACTTTAGGTTCAAAAATCATTACATCTGGAATTTCAGTTTTAATAATTTGCATCAGTGTTAATAGCCCTTAATCATCTTCATCAAATATTTACCGTAGTCATTCTTTATCAACGGTGCAGCTAATTTCTTCACCTGCTCTACGTCGATAAAGCCCTTACGGAAAGCAATTTCTTCCGGGCATGCAACTTTTAACCCCTGACGAAGTTCGATAGTTTGAATAAAATTACTGGCTTCAATCAAACTTTGATGTGTTCCCGTATCCAGCCAAGCGTAACCGCGTCCCATCATGGCAACGGAGAGACGCCCTTCCTCAAGATAAAGTCTGTTAATGTCGGTGATTTCATATTCGCCACGTGCAGAAGGTTTTAACCCTTTAGCCATTTTCACTACACTATTGTCATAGAAGTAAAGCCCTGTGACCGCGTAATTACTTTTAGGTTCGAGTGGTTTTTCTTCAAGAGAAATAGCTTTGCCTTCTTTATCAAACTCTACAACACCGTAGCGCTCAGGATCATGTACATGATAGGCAAATACCGTTGCACCAGATTCTTTGGCAACAGCCGCTTCTAATTGTTTCTGCAAATCATGACCGTAGAAAATGTTATCTCCTAATACGAGGGCACAATCATCGTCACCAATAAACTCTTCACCAATAACAAAAGCCTGAGCCAAACCATCCGGGGTTTCTTGAACTTTATATTGCAGGTTCAACCCCCACTGGCTACCGTCTTCCAGCAATTGTTCAAAACGAGGTGTATCCTGTGGGGTACTGATAATCAATATATCCCGAATCCCCGCCAGCATGAGTGTGCTGATCGGGTAATAAATCATAGGCTTGTCATAAATAGGTAAGAGTTGTTTACTCACTGCCATTGTTACAGGATATAAACGTGTACCAGATCCGCCTGCGAGAATAATTCCTTTACGAGTGGTCATATTAAGCTCTCAATTTTTTAATCTGCCCCTTGAGGCAGTACAATCAGTTTATAGGCCTGAAGGTGTGAATAACTCTGCAAGCATGCGTTTAACGCCGATATCCCAGGATGGCAAGGTTAAATTAAAGGTGTCCTGGAATTTACGGTTATCGAGCCTGGAGTTATTTGGGCGACGTGCGGGTGTTGGATACGCGCTTGTGGCAACAGGTAGCGTTTGCTTTAAGGCCAGTTTAAAGTCGTTAATCTGAGCTTCAGCGAAAACCAAATTGGCGTAGTCAAACCAGGTTGTTGAACCTGAAGCTACCAGATGGTAAAGACCCGCAACTTCAGGCTTGCTAAGCGCTGTTCTGATTGCATGAGCAGTACAATCGGCAAGCAGTTCTGCACCTGTAGGCGCGCCAAACTGATCATTGATGATTGACAGTTCTTCTCTGTCTTTAGCAAGTCGAAGCATAGTCTTAGCAAAGTTGTTGCCTTTACCGGCATACACCCAACTTGTACGAAAAATCAGATGTTTCGGGCAATACTTCTGCACGGCCACTTCTCCGGCAAGTTTCGTCTCACCGTAAGTATTTAACGGCCCGGTTGCATCATCCTCAGACCATGGAGTTACGCCATCACCAGGGAAAACATAATCTGTAGAATAATGGACTAACCAGGCACCAATGGCAGCAGCCTCTTTTGCAATAGCTTCAACACTTGTTGCATTTAATAGCTGCGCGAAATCCCGTTCTGATTCCGCTTTATCAACTGCTGTATGGGCAGCGGCGTTGACAATCACATCAGGTTTAATACGGCGGACTGTTTCTGCAACGCCTTCAGGATTACTGAAATCTCCGCAATATTCTTGCGTATGTACGTCAAGCGCAATAACCTTTCCCAACGGTGCGAGTGCTCGCTGTAATTCCCAACCTACCTGACCCGTTTTACCGAACAGAAGAATATTCATTATTTGCGCTCTCCATAATTCTGCTCAACCCAGGTCTTGTAGGCTCCGCTTTTTACGTTGTTCACCCACAACTGATTATCTAAGTACCACTGAACAGTTTTGCGGATACCGCTTTCAAAGGTTTCGACCGGTTTCCAGCCAAGTGCAAGATTAATTTTCTCTGCATCAATCGCATAACGACGGTCATGACCCGGGCGGTCAGTCACATACGTGATCTGTTCGCGATAGGATTTTTCTTTAGGAACCAGTTCATCCAGCAGATCACAAATAGTCAGAACCACATCGAAGTTTTTCTTCTCATTATGTCCTCCGATATTATATGTCTCGCCAACTTCGCCGTTAGTGACCACGGTATAAAGCGCGCGAGCATGATCCTCTACATATAACCAGTCGCGAATCTGATCGCCCTTACCGTAAATCGGCAAACTCTTTCCTTCTAATGCATTTAAGATCACTAAAGGAATGAGTTTCTCCGGGAAATGATACGGCCCGTAATTGTTAGAACAGTTGGTGACAATACAAGGGAGGCCATAAGTGCGCTGCCAGGCGCGAACCAGATGATCGCTTGATGCCTTCGATGCTGAATAAGGGCTGCTTGGTGCGTAAGGCGTTTTTTCAGTAAACAGAGGAAGTTTTTCCTCAGCATTCCACTCATCCGGATGAGGCAAGTCTCCATAAACTTCATCGGTGGAGATATGATGAAAACGAAATGCCTCTTTTTTATTGCCCGTCAGCTGTGACCAATAAGCACGCGTCGCTTCAAGTAAGGTATAAGTCCCTACAATATTGGTTTCAATAAATTCAGCCGGCCCCGTAATTGAACGGTCAACATGACTTTCGGCAGCCAGATGCATGACGGCATCAGGTTGGTGCACCGCAAAAATCTGATCAATTGCCTCTTTATTGCAGATATCAGCCTGGACGAAAGCATAACGGTCATTTTGAGCGATCATGGAAACAGACTCAAGATTACCTGCGTAGGTCAGCTTATCGACATTAATCACGCTATCTTGAGTATTATTTATAATATGGCGAACTACCGCAGATCCTATGAACCCAGCACCGCCTGTCACTAATATCTTCATTTTACTGTCTCTCTTTATACATATCAAATCTGAATTTTAGGCTTTGAAATTTCGCTATTAGCTATTATTTTCTTTCAGCGTTCCTATCTTAGCCAGCTTATTTATAAACAACACAAAAGCGCCAAAACAAGCAATAAACAAAATGAGAACACCAAGCTGGTTATAATTCATCATATCAGCGTAGATGCCTACTGCAGAGAATGATATTGCTATGGCCAATACAACACCTAACGCAGTTGAATGCGTAAAACCATATTTCAATAATATGTGGTGTAAATGCTCACGATCGGGTTTGAAGGGGCTGTCACCTCGTCTGACCCTTGAAATCATAACGCGAATCATGTCCATCAAAGGAACAGCGATAATCCATAATGCTGTAACCGGATGCAATATGGCAGTTGTACCCTGCGTCGCAAGAATAATTAACCAGATTACGGTAAATCCAATTAATGTACTCCCGGCGTCTCCCATGAACACTTTAAATTTACGTCCCCACGGGATGCCAAGATTGAGAAGAATATAGGGGAAACAGGCGATGGTTAGACAAATACACCACTGTGCAAGTTCATATTTGCCATGTAAAGTGAAGGCGATACCTAAAGAGGCAAAGCTTACGCATGATAATGCCCCCAAAAGTCCATCAATACCGTCCACCATATTGAATGCATTAATTGCACACATAACAGCAAAAATAGTAATCAGATATCCTAGTATGCCCAATCCAACAGCATACCCCAGGAATATATCGCCTAAAGAAGAAAGATGTAATCCACTGAACATCATAATAATAGCGACAAAAGCCTGGAGCAAAATTCGCGGCGTAACTGGCAAATCAAACCTGTCGTCCAATACACCAACAAATAACAGAAGACTTACACAAGTAATGTAGTATTCAAAATTTGGAAACCAATTTGGTTGTAAAATAAACAACACCCAAATAGATATATATATTGAAACTCCGCCCACAAGAGGAATATGCCCGTTATGATGTTTCCTTGCATTAGGTTTATCAACTAATCCTACGCGCCGGGCAACCTTACGGGCAACAAATAATGAAGCTAACGCACTAAAAAATATTATAATATATTCTTGCATGACCGCACCATGTTCAATAGATTAATGTTTTATACACCCTAAATATTTTTAATATATGATAAATACTTATGAAACTTCATGAACGTAGTTTTTTAGCCATTTAATAAATTTTACTTCCGGTAAACTGACGACCTGAACAACCCTATCTGTCTTGGTAATGGAGACAAAAACGAAGTAAATTTGTACTGCGGGCAAACAGTGTACAGTAAAAATCCACGCTACCGCCCCTGGCTCTGAAGCTACCAATGTGCTTATCTTGATAAAAAACTAAATATCAAACACTTATAAGAGTAACATCTTCCACTCTTACTAACCAGGGAACCTCCCCTGACTGACTTAATCGGTAATTTTTATCCTAAACGTATGCGATAGCAAGACCTAATCATCTTAAAAGACATCGCGATAATCTTCAGAACACATTGATTTCGTTTAAAAACGTAACCGGTTAGCGCTGAACTCAAATCGGTTAATAACAGTCACTCTACTTTTCCATCGTTAATTCAGTAATATATAATCTACAGAGTTGCCATAATATGATTTTCAGCCACGGTTTAATGTTGATTTATGTTTGTGCACATAGCCTAGCTCAATACTCTGATTAACGCAGCCTAAACACACGTATTTTGTGAATAAATGCCTGTTTAAACAACAACATTGTACAGATAACGTACTGTAGGTAATCGATGCATAAATGCTTCGGTCATGATTACTTTATAATAGGATTTCGATTAATAAATAAGTGGCTGCTTGTCTATTTTTCAGGCATAAAGACGTAAATGACTCTTTCATAGAAGTCTTTTATACTGTGCGGTCATGTTCACAAGCAGGGTCTCTTCGCTCATAAAAAAGCACCATAAAAATGGTGCTTTCAGAAATACAAAAGTCAGTAAATTACTCGCCAGCAAACTCTTTAAGCCAGGCTTTGAAAGCATCACCTTGTGAGTTATGGCGCACGCCGTACTCCACAAAGGCTTTCATGTAACCCAGCTTATCGCCACAGTCATGTGAACGACCGGTCATAGTGAAAGCTTCAACGGTCTTTTTCTTCATCAACAGTGCAATTGCATCTGTCAGCTGAATTTCGTTACCTGCACCGTAAGGTGTGATCGCCAGCAGCGGCCAGATATCTTCGGAGAAAACATAACGTCCTACGACAGCCAGGTTGGATGGCGCATCTTTACGCTCTGGCTTTTCAACGATTGCCGTCATTGGTGTGCTTTTACCTGGCTCACCCTCAACGCCGTTACAATCGACAACGCCATATTTAGAGACGTCTTCTTCCGGCACTTCTTCAACCATAACCTGACTGTTACCGGTTTCTTTAAAACGGGTCAGCATAGCGGCAAGGTTATCTTTGCGCAGATCGCTGGTGGAATCGTCCATCAGAACGTCTGGCAGGATAACTGCGAAAGGTGAATTACCAATCAATGGCTTGGCGCACAGAACAGCATGACCCAGACCTTTGGATTGCCCCTGACGCACGTTCATGATGGTCACACCTTTAGGACAGATGGACTGCACCTCTTCCAGCAACTGACGCTTGACGCGTGTTTCCAGCATGCTTTCCAGTTCGAATGAGGTATCGAAGTGGTTTTCGATCGCATTTTTGGAGGAATGCGTAACCAAAATAATTTCTTTGATGCCCGCTGCAGCACATTCATTAACGATGTACTGGATTAAAGGCTTATCGACGATAGGCAGCATTTCTTTTGGAATTGCTTTCGTCGCTGGCAACATGCGTGTGCCCAGACCGGCAACAGGGATGACAGCTTTTAACATTGTAAAGGATACTCCTTGAAACCTATTGTGTTTAAATTCAGTCAGTTAGCACCAAAGCAAGTCAGGTAGTTCACCAGGCTGAAAATGTAAATGCAAACTTATTACCCAGCACGATATTTTCTTCCGTGAGTATAGACCCTGTGATGTCATTTAGGGGACCATACTGCTCACCCGGAACATCAAATACATATTCTGTATATGTGATTACGATACCAGTAAGCAGCACCAAACGGTAAGCCTAAGACGCAAAATTAGGAATGTTGAACCTGTTCGGCGGTTTTATCATCACAATTTGCTGCATTACAAATCATTTGGTTTAACCACTCTAACTTAGCGGTCCCTGATGTGCTAATCCTCCCATCATGAGGGGTACGCTACTGTTTTAGATTTGAATTTTCCTCCTCTGGCGCCCATTATTCAACGTGCGGCAACCGCCGTGTGACTAAAGGTGAAAAAAGTAATATGGAATGGATCGCCGATCCGTCGATTTGGGCCGGGCTGGCTACCCTGGTAGTACTCGAAATTGTTCTGGGCATAGACAATCTCATTTTTATCGCCATTCTTGCGGAAAAACTTCCTCGTCAGCAACGCGACAAGGCGCGTGTCACCGGGCTTTTACTGGCATTAGTGATGCGGTTACTGTTGCTGGCCTCGATCTCCTGGCTGTCTACACTCACCCGCCCTCTTCTGACGGTGCTGGGCCATGCATTCAGTGCCAGAGACATGATCATGCTCACCGGCGGTGTGTTCCTGCTGTTCAAAGCCACGATGGAGTTAAATGAGCGGCTTGAAGGGAAAGACGAAGAGCAAACTCAGCAACATAGTGGGGCAAAATTTTGGCCCGTTGTCGCGCAAATTGTTGTGCTCGATGCCGTCTTCTCGCTGGACTCGGTCATCACGGCCGTCGGGATGGTCGATCACCTCGCCGTGATGATGGTTGCGGTATGTATCGCCATGGGTCTGATGTTGCTGGCAAGTCGTCCGCTGACGCGCTTTGTTAATGCGCATCCGACTATTGTGATTTTGTGCCTTAGCTTCCTGCTGATGATCGGGTTCAGTCTGGTTGCGGAAGGCTTCGGCTATGCGATCCCTAAGGGCTATCTTTACGCTGCAATTGGTTTTTCGGTGATCATTGAAGGCCTGAACCAACTGGCACAGTTTAACCGTCGACGTTTTTTGTCCTCTCGCCGTTCATTGCGTGAACGTACTGCCGAGACGGTTCTGCGTGTTCTGCGCGGTAAGCATGAAGAAGCGGAACTGGATGCACATTCCTCGGGCATGATTGCCGACAGCACAAATGAAGAGGATGCGATTTTCAATCAACAGGAACGTCACATGATTGAACGCGTTCTGGGGCTCGGACAGCGCACAGTCAGCAGCGTGATGACCTCGCGCCATGATGTCGACAACCTTGAGCTAAATGACCCGGTTGACGTGTTAACGCAGCAAATTGCCAATAATCAGCATACGCGTATTCTGGTGACAGAAGACAGCTCAACAGATGAACCGCTGGGCGTGGTTCACGTGGTTGATCTGCTGAAACAGCAATTGTTACAAAATGAACTCGACCTTAAAGCGCTGATTCGTCAACCGCTGATCTTCCCCGAACAACTTTCTTTGCTGATGGCCCTCGAACAGTTCCGTCAGGCCAAAACGCACTTTGCTTTCGTGGTCGATGAATTCGGTTCCGTTGAAGGCATTGTGACGCTGACGGATGTGATGGAAACCATCGCCGGGAATCTGCCGGAGTCGGATGAAACCCCTGACGCACGCCATGACATTCAGCAACTGGACGACGGTACCTGGATCGCCAATGGCTATATGCCGCTTGAAGATTTGGTGATGTATATCGCCCTGCCTGTTGACGAGAAACGTGAATACCATACGCTGGCGGGGCTGCTGATGGAGCATACGCAAAGCATCCCGCAGGTGGGCGCGCAGATCTCCATCTATGATTATTTGTTCGAGCCACTGGAAGTCAGCAGTCACCGGATCCTGAAAGTGAAAATCACATCACTGAAGCCGCAAAACGACAACGACTACGAAGTTTAATCATTGTTGTAAAAAAAACGGGTGCCCTGTTAAGGCACCCGTTTTTTATTCGTAAGACATTACTTATTCAGAAGCTTTTGTACTTCGTCATTTCCTTTGCTGTCTTTACGTTTATCTATCCAGTTCTGAATCGCGCTGCGCGCGCTCTGTTCCAGCGTCTGTCTCAGCACCTGATCAACCTGCAACTGATAACCCATCTGAGCCCATGGGCCGTAGACCCGCAGGGGGATATCGGTGGTTTTCAGTGTATTAATCAGATTGCTGTCACCCTTCCAGCCACCGGTCACACGGATGAGCAAGTTCATGTCAACCTGCTGATCTGCCATGTCAATGGTGCCGTTACCTTTCGCTGTCACCATCGGCGACTGACCTTCAAGATTTTTCAGCGTTAAGGTACCCGCGGCAAGTTGTCCCTGAGCTCTCAGCGTATCGATCTGACTGTAATGATCATAACGCTCAAGCCCCTGAACCTTGTCGCTGCTGCGGGCAACGGCCTGCTGGATAAGCTGCTGAATATTAATGCCATTCAGATGCGTATTATCCATTGAGAGTTGCCCTTCTCCCTGCCAGCGTCGCGCGAAATCTGCGGCGGAAAGCCCTTTGCCATTTACGTCACCTTTGAGTGAGAAGCTCCCGGTCAGCGCTTTTGGCAGGCCATAGGCGGTCAGAACATCGCCCAATTCAATCTTGTTCACGTCCGGCACCAGATGAACCTGAATCTGTTTCCCGGTGACATCCATATCGCCAGGCAATGAGAAGGTACCTGTGCCCATGTTGCCGCTAAAGGTGGATAAACCGACCTGACCCTGCTGATTAACCGCATTCAGTACCAGATTTTGAATTTTCAAACCACGATAGGTCAACTCTGCCACCTTCAGCGCCAGGCTGGCATCAAAGTTTTGCAGATTACTCAAACCATTGGGTTGATTGTCTACATCACGGGCAATAACCGGTGCTGAGGTAACAGCAGGCGTACTTTCACCGGATGTCTCATCCGTTTTAGGCTGCCAGCCGCTAAGGGCATCGAGATCGAGCTTATTGGCGGTTAAATTCAGCTGATAATCAGGACTATCGCCCAGCGTGGCAGATGCGGTTCCGGCGATCTGATTATCGTTCGCCGTTAAGTTCAGCTGGTTCAGTTTGACGGTATCCGTATCGCGCTGATAACTGGCCTGCATAGCACCGTTACCCTGAACGCCCTTCACCGGAATATCGGCACCGCTGAGCTGATAGGTAAATTTGCTGATATTCGCCGCGAAGGCCTGAGGGTAATGCTGCATATCCAGTTCGGCAGTCATGGTGAATGCCAGATCGCGCTGATTGCGGCTGATACGGCTGGAAACCTGAAGAGTGGCCTGGCGGTTATCGTTCTTGTCCATTTCCATATTGATATCACGGACATTAATTTGATCATCGTTGCCACGCTGCCAGATAAGCAAACTGTCGACGATGCTCAATTTATCGATATCAAATTTCCAGCCAGCCTCAAGATCGGGTGCTGCCGGCGCCACTGGCGTCGGGGTGGAAGGGGCAACCGGCGCGCCGGGCTGATTTTCTTCACTGTCAGGCGTTAACCGCACAACCGCATTTTTCAGCAGCACTTGTTTTACCGCAAGCTGATGAGAAAGCAGCGGCCAAAGTTTGACGTCCAGCCGCATGTTTTCCGCGCTGACCACCGGCGCTTTCGCACCCGGCGCAGTCAGGGAGGTTTGCCCTGCGATAATGCTCATCTGAGGCCAGACATGCCAGCGCAACGGACCGTTAATCGCGAGCTGATAACCGCTTTTCATCTCAACCCGCTCCACCATGTACTGGCGGAAGTCGTTTGGATTGATCAGAAATACCAGCGAAGTCATGCCGGCAATGATAACCACCAGTAAAATAACCAGTGTCGTCAGTAGTCTTCTCATGCCTTCCTCACGTTTTTATCCGACCTGCGGATAAAAAGCTGAATCAGTCTTCATCAATACGGCTGGCAACCGCGCTTTGCTGGTCGCGATATTTCGCATCCTGACGGCTGTTATAAGGGCGTGCCGCCGGGCCGGAAAGCGGCTCGAAACTCAATGCACCAATCAACATGCCCGGGCGCAGCGCCAGTGGCAATTTACCTGAATTATAGAACTCCAGCACGATGCGTCCCTGCCAGCCCGGATCGATACGGTGTGCCGTCACGTGAACCATCAACCCCAGACGTGCGAGGGAGGAACGCCCGTCCAGCCAGCCGACCAGATCGTCGGGAATAGAAACGGTTTCAAACGTCACGGCCAGCGCAAGTTCGCCCGGATGAAGGAAGAACGCCTCGCCTTCCGGCAGGACGATCTCATCACTCATCACTTTATCGAGAGAAGCACTGACTTCGTCCTTCGGGCCACTCAGATCGATAAAACCTGCGTTGTGCCCGAGGAAAACGCGAAATCCATTACCCAGACGTACATCTACTGTAGCACCGTTAATACGTTCGACAGGCGGACGCGGGGAAATGCCTAATTTGCCACTGTCCAGCCAGGCTTCTATATCTCGATCGCAAAGTCTCATCGTTTCTCCGGTATGGTTTTCTACGGCTGCATCCGCGATTAGTTAAAGAATTGGCTGATTTTCGCCTTGAGGATATCAATCGCAATCCGGTTCTTGCCGCCACGCGGCACAATGATGTCTGCGTATTGTTTGGAGGGTTCGATAAATTGCAGGAACATTGGGCGGACGGTTTTCTGATACTGCGCCATCACGGAATCCATTGAACGGCCACGTTCATTGACGTCACGCTTCATGCGGCGCATGAGGCAGATATCCAGCGGCGTATCCACGAAGATGGAGAAGTTCATTTCCTGGCGCAGACGCACATCAGTCAGCAGCAGGATCCCTTCCAGAATGATGACTTTCTTAGGTTTCAGCGTCACCGTTTCGGCAAGCCGTGTGTGCTCAATAAAGCTGTAGCTCGGCAATTCGATTGCCTGGCCTGATTTCAGCGCCTGTAAGTGCTGAAACAGCAAATTGTGGTCCATCGCACTTGGATGGTCGTAGTTGGTTTTGACCCGCTCTTCCATGGTCATGTGGCTTTGGTCTTTATAGTAGCAATCTTCAGGGATCACCCCGATGTGCTCATCGCCTACCTGATCACGAAGTTCACGGTATAACGTACTGGCGATAAGGCTTTTTCCCGAAGCAGATGCGCCAGCGATACCTACGATGACACACTGATGGAATTTGTCAGACATAAAATTAAAGACCTGATTTGGAAGTTGGAAGGCAAGCACAGACGTGTGCTTTGAACGCGCCAATTATAAGTTCAAGACAGCGCCTGATGCCAGCGTTAAGGCTGTGTAATCGCTGACATCAGGCAATAAATCGCAGAGTTGAGAGATTAAACTGCGCGGAAAGCGATTTCTGTAGGAATTGCATCGCCTTTCCAGAACAGATGTGATGCGACTTTTGACGCCAGTTCACGGTAAATCGTTGTAAATTCACTCTCCGGGTTAGACACCACCGTCGGTTCACCGCGATCTAAATCCTCACGAAGCGAGATGTGTAACGGCAATTGTGCCAGCAATTCACAACGGTATTTTTCTGCCAGCCGTTGTGCCCCGCCGGTGCCAAAAATCGGTTCGTGGTGACCGCAATTGCTGCAAACGTGCATGCTCATATTTTCGATAATGCCTAACACCGGCACATGCACTTTCTCGAACATCACGATACCTTTCATCGCGTCGAGCAGCGCGATGTCCTGCGGCGTGGTGACAACCAACGCGCCGGTAACAGGAATATTTTGCGACAGCGTCAGCTGTATATCACCGGTACCCGGTGGCAGGTCGATGACCAGATAGTCCAGATCCGGCCACAGCGTATCCTGCAACATCTGCATCAATGCTTTGCTGGCCATCGGGCCACGCCAGACCATGGCGTTCTCATCGGTAACCAGATAACCAATTGAATTCGTAGCCAGCCCGTGCGCCATAATGGGCGACATATGCACACCATCCGGCGATGTCGGGCGCTCATCTTCGGTGCCCAGCATGTTTGGTACTGAGGGTCCGTAGATATCGGCATCCAAAATACCGACCTTTCCACCCTCGGCCGCCAGCGCCAGCGCCAGATTGACTGCGGTGGTGGACTTCCCTACGCCGCCTTTCCCCGAACTGACCGCGAGAATATTACGCACACCTTTAATGCCCGGCTGCTCGTTGGCCCGTTTCATGGTGGCGATGTCGTGGCGCAGGTTCCACTGAATGGCGGATGCACCCGTCACGCGCAGCAGTTCGCCGCTGGTTTCATCTTTCAATACTTCGAAACCGCTTTTCCAGGCGAAGGGCAGCGTCAGATCGATATGCAAAACCTCATCCATTAACACGCAGTGATGCAGTGCTTTAATGGCGTTGAGATCTTTTTGCAGAGTGGAATGGCGGAAGGTGGCCAGTACGCCGGTCACTAGTGCGCGCAGCCCCGCGGGGGTGGTCTGCTGTGGGGATTGAGATGTCATCCCGGCTCCTTGAAAGGGGTTGTCAGACTATTTATTAAACGACTTATTCTCTAAATAGCATAACAGAAGAGATGTAGAGATCCCCCGTTTGTTTACGCGGGGCGGCGCTTTCGGTTAACATCAATACCCCTGATTTCAACAACAGAAAGCAAGCTCTTACTATGGCTCAAGTCGCGAAAAAAATTTTGGTAACCTGTGCACTTCCGTACGCCAACGGATCCATCCATCTTGGTCACATGCTCGAACACATCCAGGCTGACGTCTGGGTTCGTTTCCAGCGAATGCGCGGCCATGAGGTGCACTTCATCTGTGCGGACGATGCGCACGGCACGCCGATCATGCTGAAAGCACAGCAACTCGGTATCAAGCCGGAAGAGATGATTGCCGAAATGAGCCAGGAGCATCAGAAAGATTTCGCCGGCTTTGGCATCAGCTATGACAACTATCACTCCACGCACAGCGATGAAAACCGTGAGCTGTCCGAGCTGATTTATGGCCGTCTGAAAGAAAACGGTTTCATCAAGAATCGCACCATTTCTCAATTGTACGATCCGGAGAAAGGCATGTTCCTGCCTGACCGTTTCGTCAAAGGCACCTGCCCGAAATGTAAATCGCCCGACCAGTACGGCGATAACTGTGAAGTCTGCGGTGCGACCTACAGCCCGACCGAACTGATCGAGCCAAAGTCCGTGGTGTCTGGCGCTACACCGGTCATGCGTGATTCCGAGCACTACTTCTTCGATCTGCCAGAATTCAGCGCGATGTTACAGGCGTGGACCCGTTCAGGTGCATTGCAGGAGCAGGTCGCGAACAAAATGCAGGAATGGTTTGAGTCCGGTCTGCAACAATGGGATATCTCCCGTGATGCGCCATATTTCGGTTTCGAAATTCCGGATGCGCCGGGCAAATTCTTCTACGTCTGGCTGGATGCGCCTATCGGTTACATGGGTTCATTTAAGAATCTTTGCGACCGTCGCGGCGATCTGAACTTCGACGAATTCTGGAAGAAAGATTCAACGACCGAGCTGTATCACTTCATCGGTAAAGATATCGTTTATTTCCACAGCCTGTTCTGGCCAGCCATGCTGGAAGGCAGCAACTTCCGCAAGCCTACCAATCTGTTTGTTCACGGTTACGTGACGGTGAACGGCGCGAAGATGTCCAAATCCCGCGGTACATTCATCAAGGCCAGCACCTATCTGAACCATCTGGATGCCGATTGCCTGCGTTATTACTACACCGCCAAACTGTCTTCCCGTATTGATGATATCGATCTGAATCTGGAAGATTTCGTGCAGCGCGTGAACGCCGACATCGTCAATAAAGTGGTCAATCTGGCTTCCCGTAACGCTGGCTTCATCGCCAAACGTTTCGACGGAAAACTGGCGGATACACTGGCTGACGAAGCCCTGTTTAAAACCTTCACCGATGCCGCTGAGAGTATTGCGCAGGCGTATGACAGCCGCGAATCTGGCCGTGCTATCCGTGAAATCATGGCGCTGGCCGATCTGGCAAACCGTTACGTGGATGAGCAGGCACCGTGGGTTGTGGCGAAACAGGAAGGCCGCGACGCCGACCTGCAGGCTATCTGCTCAATGGGTATCAACCTGTTCCGCGTGCTGATGACGTATCTGAAACCTGTTCTGCCATCGCTGGCAGAGCGCAGTGAAGCCTTCCTTAACACCACGTTGAGCTGGGATTCCATTGCACAGCCTTTACTGTCGCATCAGGTCAATCCGTTCAAAGCGCTGTTTAACCGTATCGAGCTGGATAAAGTGGCCGCGATGGTTGATGCATCAAAAGAAGACATTGCGGCAGCGAAAGCGCCGGCAACAGGTCCGCTGGCGGATGACCCGATTCAGGACACCATCACATTTGATGATTTCGCTAAAGTGGACATGCGGATTGCGCTGATCAAAACCGCAGATTTCGTGGAAGGTTCGGACAAACTGCTGCGCCTGCAACTGGATCTGGGTGGCGAGACGCGTCAGATTTTCTCCGGCATTCGCTCTGCCTATCCTGATCCAAAAGCGCTGGAAGGCCGTCTGACCATCATGGTCGCTAACCTCGCACCGCGTAAAATGCGCTTCGGTATTTCTGAAGGAATGGTGATGGCGGCTGGCCCTGGCGGGAAAGAGATCTTCCTGCTCAGCCCGGACTCCGGTGCACAGCCTGGTATGCAGGTGAAATAAGAACGTATGACGACGCCTCCCCCGTCAGGGGGAGGACGTTAAATCACTTCGGCCAGTTCGGCCATACACTGCGTGGATATTCTCTGTCGATATCCGATTTCGCCAGCCCGATATCTTTCAGCTGATCCGCACTCAGTCCGTGTAAAATTTTGCGGCTGACCCGGCGCTCATTCCAGCCATGTACCACGGCAAACAACTGTTTTAACCATCCGCCTTTTTTAACCGGCATCTGTACTGCACGCTCAGCCACCCCGACATCCGCACAAACCCTTGCCTCACACCCTGCAAACTGACGTTCTTCAATGATATTTTTCATATTCTTCTCCCGTTAAAGACCTGACAACAGGATCGGATAAACGGCAAAAACATTACAGATTCAGTTTTTTAGTATTTCAACCATACAGATCTGGATCCAATCACAGATACGGGGTTAGATTGTATGCATCTGTACTGTTTTGTTTGCGCCGAGGTTGAGGAAAAGATAATGAACCGTTATGAAAATCTGGCGAGCGTATTGAGTGACCGCATCGAACAGGGGTTGTATCCCGCCGGGATCCGTCTGCCCTCCGTGCGTGTTTTGAGCAGTGAGCATGGCGTCAGCGTGAGTACGGTTCAGCAGGCTTACCGCGTGCTGGAAGAGAAACAGCTGGTGGAAGCGCGCCCTAAATCCGGCTACTTTGTGAAAGGCGCGCGTATACAGGCCGCCCTGCCCTCGGGATGCCGCCCGGCACAACGACCCGTTGAGATCTCACAGTGGGATCAGGTGCTGGACCTCATCACTTCCCCGCATCGTCCCGGCGTGGTGCAACTCGGGCGCGGCTCTCCGGATGTTACCGCACCGACGCTCAAACCGCTCAGTCGCCTGATGGGGCGCGCCGGTCAGCATCAGAATCTCAACGCATTTCATTACGACAGCATCTACGGCTCGGAAGATTTGCGCGAGCAGATCGCCCGGCTGATGATCGACAGCGGCAGCCATATGGACGCCAGCAATATCCTGATCACCACCGGCTGTCATGAGGCGCTGTCGATCGCCATCCGCTCCGTGTGCGAACATGGCGATATCGTCGCGGTCGATTCCCCGAGTTTTCACGGTGCAATGCAAACCCTGAAAGGCTTCGGCATGAAAGCACTGGAAATTCCTACCGACCCGGTCACCGGAATCAGCCTTGAAGCGCTGGAGATGGCGCTTGAACAGTGGCCCATCAAAGCGATACAGCTGACGCCTAACTGCAATAACCCGCTCGGCTACAACATGCCGGATGATCGCAAAAAAGGCTTACTGCGTCTGGCACAGCGTTACGATCTCGCGATTATCGAGGACGACGTCTATGGCGAACTGGCGTATCAGTATCCCCGCCCCGCCACCATCACCTCTTTCGATGAAGATGGCCGTGTTCTGCTGTGCAGTTCGTTTTCGAAAACGCTGGCGCCCGGTTTGCGTGTCGGCTGGATTGCACCGGGCCGCTATCATGACCGCGCCATCCACATGAAATACATCACCACCGGCGCCTCCGCGACGCTGCCACAAATTGCCATCGCCGACTTCATCAAACAGGGACACTATCTGCAACATATGCGCCGTATGCGCAATCAGTATCAGCGAAACCTGTGCGTAATGACCGACTGGGTCATGAAGTATTTCCCCTGCGGAACGCGGGTCAGCCGTCCTCAGGGGGGATTTTTGCTGTGGATAGAACTGGATGAGCGTATTGATACGCTGCGGCTAAACCGAATGCTGGAAGAATATAACGTGCAGATCGCCATCGGTTCGATATTTTCCGCATCGGGAAAATACCGCAATTGCCTGCGGATGAATTACGCCCAGCCCCTGACGGCAAAAACCGAACGTGCGGTACAGCGGGTAGGGATGTTGGTTTCGCAGATGCTCGAAGAAAGCTGAACGTCATGACTGCGCCAAGGCTGATCATCCGAGACTGTCAGCCCTGAAACCCTGCGCACCCCAATAAAAAGACGTTGGTGATTTTCTCACCCCCGAAATCCGTGGCCTGTTTCTCGGGCTCGGATTTTTCTCACCTCAGGTTGATATAGCGCATAAAGCGTTTCCTCCGAAGCTTATATCTTGCCCAACGCCCGGCACGGGTTGCACAGCGAATAAAACAATAAAAACTTCCAAAGGAATTGGATATGAAACACCTCATGACTGCGCTGATTCTGTGCGCACCTCTCGCCACCACGGCATATGCTTCATCAGTAACACCACAAACACTTCATGATTCCGTCAAGAAAATCGGCGCTGCACAGGCCATCAGCCATCTGAATGAACAAGAATTTCAAACACTGACGTCCGGTATTACAAAGGCCGATCCTGAATGGTTAAAATTGGTACCGGAAATCGCACCGGGGATTGAGGGAGGCAACGCCAGTACCCTCGTCGAAGCGCTGGCACGGGCCTTATCAAAGGATCCGAAAAACGTCATCAGCGCCCTGTCCGATCCCGCATCCGCCAGTTTGCCGGGTAAAGAAAAGGTCTGTACGCTGCCTTTCCCCGGTGAAGCAGATGCTTATCTCGCACGCTATTATCGTCTGACCGAACCGGCACTGAAAAATATGGGAGAAAAGGGAAAATCTTGCCTCAATGAGTTGCATGAAGCCTTTGGGAAAATAAGAACCACCGCCCAGGATCAGCAGAATTTTTCATTAAACCGGCAGAAAATTACGCCCGCTCTGCTGTGGGCTGCGATGGAGAAAAACGGTGCTGAAAAGGTCGCCAGTTCACTCTCCGTTGCCAGCAGAAAGACCCTGCAGGACGGGATTTCACAAGGGGATCGCGAATGGCTGATGATTGCCGATGCCCTGGTCAATGTGACAGATCCGCAAACCCACACGATGCTGATGCCCGCACTGGCGACAGCGCTCAGCCAGAATCCGGGCGATGTCCTCAAAGTGGCCGAAGGAAATATTGAAACCGATATCCTCTGCGCCATGCCCTTCCCCGATGCCAGCACAAATGCGCTCTCCGCGTACTATCAAAAAACGCAAACTGCACTGCTCAGGCTGCATCGCCGGGGGGAAAACTGCCTGAAGGTACTTCAGAGAGAAAATGAATTGATGGTGAATAAATCCCGTTAAACCGCAAATCACGCGTCAGGGATCTTCCCCGTCGTGTCCCGGCTTTCAAGAATACACAGCAGCTGATTGTTTTTTATGACGATGAGCCGGGGGCGCGTTACACATCGTGACCGTCAGACATTGACCAGTAACAACAATTTGCTGGTCAACCGGGATGTGCTTTGCAAATATAACAATACGTTAACTTTGTGAAGTGAATACGATGACCGCATTTGTAATTGCCGTACCTCAAACGCCTTCTCTGGCCGTTGAAGGCCAGAGTGCACGTTTCCCGCTACGCCGCGTCTACTGTGTTGGACGTAACTATTCTGAGCACGCCCGCGAAATGGGTCACGACCCCGATCGCGAGCCGCCTTTCTTCTTCTCCAAACCTGCCGATGCGGTTGTGCCTGCCAGCGGCAGCGTTCCCTATCCAGGCCTGACGGAAGATTTGCATTACGAAGTCGAGCTGGTGGTCGCCATCGCCAAAGGCGGTAAAAATATCGCCGCCGCCGATGCTCTTTCGCACGTCTGGGGTTATACCGTGGGCGTCGATCTGACCCGCCGTGATCTTCAGGCACAGGCGAAGAAAATGGGCAGGCCGTGGGATTTCGCAAAAGGATTTGATGCCTCAGCCCCCGCCAGCCCGCTGCTGCCGGTCAGCCAGACCGGTCATCCTGCGTCGGGTAAAATCTGGCTGGACGTCAACGGAGAGAAGCGCCAGCGCGGTGATCTGAGCGATCAAATCTGGCAAGTGGCAGATGTCATAAGTTATTTGTCGCAGGCCGTTGAATTGCAGCCGGGCGATCTGATTTACACCGGAACGCCAGCAGGCGTCGGTGCCGTGCAGCGCGGTGATGTGATCACCGGCGGCATTGAAGGCCTGAGCGATTTCAGCTTCACAATGGCCTGAAGATAACCGGACGCCTGATCTCAGGCGTCCTTTTCCCCGATTTTCTTCTGCATATCTTCTTCGATCAGCGGGATCAGCTTCTCAAACGCACAGGCGCTCGCCGGGTCAAACAGCGACAACGTCTCAATCTGGCTGAGCAGGATCACTTTGCGAAAATTCAGGGCATCCACCGGCTTCGATACCGGCGTGATGCCATGTTCGCTGTAATAGCGGGCGTAATTGTGTTCCACACGAAGTTCGAGCGTGTCCTTGTCGCAATAGCCACTGACCATCGGGATCACCACGACATTATCGGAGGAGGACGTTTCGCATCGTGCAGTATGCACCATGCCGATATAGACCCGGCGCGATTGCAAAGTGATGAACACCATGTCGCCCTGCTCCATACACTGGTACAAAATGCCTTCCACACCGTTGGCGCGCGTCAGTTGCTTGTAGAGCTCCTTGCGTCCGGCGGTGTTGAGCCGTAACCCCTGCGACCAGGTCGTGCGCATCAAACACAGCATCACCGACACCGCGAGCATAATAACCACCGGCGCCTGGATCCCGAGGAAACTCCAGTTGATAAAATCACGGTGGTAGTGCACATCCTGATGTAAATGCGACAGCTCAGGCAGCCAGTTCACCACGGTGGAAATGCCCCACAGCGCCAGATACACCAGTGCAATCACCAGTACGCCCTGTAAGACAAATATGCAGCCGTACAGCGCCACCAGGAAATAGACATCCCAGCCGAACGTGCGTTTGAGTTTGAAACGAGATGAGATGTCGCGGGTGGTGTACCAGTACCCGCAGACCATTAACACCATAAATACCGCCGTTGCCATTACAACACGCTCATGCGTTTGACGTGACGGGCGAAGTCTTCCTGCATCTCCTGATTGGCAGGATTAACCGAAGCGGTGCCATTTTCGTCAATCAAAATGCGCTCCCCTTCTTCAAGCGTATTTTCAATATCGGCAGCGCTGAACAACCCTAAAAACTTTTCAGGGCTGGAAAAAATTTGTAGCAGGATCTTAAACATGCGTCTCTCTTGTCTTTGCAAAGACCTAAGACTAGTCAACTGATGGGGAAAAAGGGACAAATGCCGGGCAGTTTAGGAATAATTACTTGTGCTGGTTTAAAAAGCCGCAATGATAAAAAGGGCCGCCTTTGCGGGCAGCCCTTGGTCGTTTATCACAGCAGTACCCGGAAGGAATTACTTCACTTCTGCGCCGTCATGATGTGCTTCTTCGTGTGCGTCCTGCGCTTGTTTGACTTCAGCAGCGCGTTTGCGCAGGCCTATCCAGCCCAGCACCAGCAGAATGATCAGCACCGGAATGGTCGCAATGGTGTAGGTACCGTTCGGGTAGTCAAACGCCATCAGCACCAGCACGCTCGCCAGGAAGGCCAGCGTCAGCCAGGAAGTCACCGGCGCCCACGGCATTTTAAAGGACACGTCTTTCGCACGGCCTTCTTTAATGGCGGTACGCAGCTTCATCTGGCAGACAATGATAAATGCCCATGAACTGAGGATGCCCAGAGAGGCGACGTTCAGGACAATCTCAAACACCTGCGAAGGCACGTAGTAGTTCAGCACGACGCCGATAATATAAATCCCAACGGTAACCAGAATGCCCGCATACGGCACCTGCTGCGCACTCATTTTCGACATGAATTTCGGCGCAGAACCGCCCATAGACAGAGAACGCAGGATACGACCAGTGGAATACAGCCCGGAGTTCAGGCTCGACAGCGCCGCCGTCAGCACCACGATGTTCATGATGGTACCGATGTAAGGTACGCCCAGTTTGCTGAAGAAAGTCACGAACGGACTTTGCCCCGCCTGATAGGCATTCCACGGCAGCAGCAGCACAAGCAGCACCACCGAACCCACGTAGAATAAGGCGATACGCCAGATCACGCTGTTGATGGCTTTTGGCAGCACTTTCTCAGGATCTTTGGTTTCGCCCGCCGCCGTCCCGACCAGTTCGATCGCAGCGAAGGCGAAGACCACGCCCTGTACAAGCACCAGCGCCGGCAAGAGGCCGTGCGGGAATATTCCGCCGTTATCTGTGATCAGATGCAGGCCGGTCGAATTGCCATCAAGTTCCTTACCGGTACCGAGGAATACAACGCCGACCACCAGGAAGATGGCGATGGCCGCGACTTTGATCAGCGCGAACCAGAACTCCATTTCGGCGAACCACTTCACACCAATCATATTCATGGTGGCGACAATCGCCAGTGCGCCCAGCGCGAACATCCATTGCGGAACATCACCGAAGGTTCCCCAATAGTGCATATACAGAGCCACTGCGGTGATATCGACAATCCCGGTCATCGCCCAGTTAAGGAAATACATCCAGCCAGCAACGTAAGACGCTTTTTCGCCAAGAAACTCACGTGCATAAGAAACGAAACTGCCGCTGGTCGGACGGTGTAACACCAGTTCGCCAAGCGCACGCAGGATAAAGAAAGAGAAAATACCGCACACGGCGTAAACAATCGCCAATGCCGGACCGGCCATCTGCAAACGTGCGCCTGCACCGAGGAACAAACCGGTACCGATAGAGCCGCCAATAGCAATCATCTGAACCTGACGATTGCCCATGCTTTTGTGATACCCGTCGTCGTGCGAATCCAACCAGCGTCTTTTAGCAGCGCGTTTGGCCTCTGCCGACTTTTTATGAGACTTCATTCGATCTTGTTCTCCAAAAATGACCTTCGCCTGGACGTCTTATAGGGCAAGCAACCGATTGCAAGCCTGGACGTTTACGTGGTTTATCCACTGTATTTTTTTAGCCGGAACTGTTTTCAAGCAATAACGGCGAAGGATGCTACCTGTTCTCACTTACCGAGGCAAAAAAAACGTCACTAAAAATTGTTATCACTCATATTTCGCAGGACGAATTTTGTGGATACGTGCGGTCAGGATGTCTCTTTTGGCAGGCTCTCTTTTCTGACCCGCTCAATGTTAATTGACAGGTACATGACCTCTTCCGTGGTCAGCTCACGCTGATATTGCGCGCTCAGGTAATCGCCAATCTTTTCGGCACAGCTCCATGCCTGCGGGTAATTTTCTTTCACCGCCACGTGCAGCGTCATGTCGTCGTCAGCCACTACCGTACGGCTCAGCATACGCTGTGCGAAAAATTTGAGATGGGTGACAAACCGCTGATAACTGAGCGATTCTTCGTCATATTCGAGCCGCAACTGGTATTTCACCAGGTTAAGAATTTCCTGCATGACGCGGGTGATCTGCGCCACTTCCGGCATTTCACCGTTAAGCTGAGCATTCACCAAATGGAGGGCAATAAATCCCGCCTCGTCGGGCGGCAGGCGAACGCCAAGGCGGCGGTCAATGATCTCCAGCGCGTCGAGCCCCAGCGCATATTCTTTCGGGTACAGACGGCGGGTTTCCCACAGCAACGCATTACTGATCGGCACACCCTTTTTCTGCCGTTCGATGGCAAAATTGCAGTGATCGGTCAGCGCGATATACAGATTTTCCTGTAATTTGCCCAGACGGGTGCGCGCCAGCGTGATGATGTGATCACAGGTGGTCATCACTTCCATCGGAATATGGGATAAAAGCTCGGTCAGGCGGGCAACCAGTTCATCATTTTGCAGCGCAAAGATTTTCTCGATTTTACTGTCGTCGAGTTCATCTCCCGTTTTTTTCATAAACGCCAGCCCGCAGCCCATGACCACCTGTTCGCGTTGCTGTTCGTTAACGACAACCACCACATTATTATTGAGTATTTTGGCGATTTTCATTCTAACTCCCTGAAAAGAAAAACCTGACCATCCGTACGGATGATCAGGTTTTGTCTGCCGCTGTCTACGGATCTGCCTGATAATATCAGGATTTAAACGATGCACCGTGAGATTTAATCACCTCGGTATACCAGAAGAAGCTTTTCTTACGGCGACGTTCCAGCGAGCCATTGCCCTGATCGTCGCGGTCAACGTAGATATACCCGTAGCGTTTGGAGAATTCAGCTTTCGACGCGCTCACCAGATCGATAGGCCCCCAGCTGGTGTAGCCCATCACTTCCACGCCGTCCTCAATCGCTTCACGCACCTGAACTAAATGGTCGTTGATGTACTGAATGCGGTAATCATCGTTGATACTGCCGTCTGCTTCGAGCTTATCGCGCGCACCCAGGCCGTTTTCAACAATAAATAACGGTTTCTGATAGCGGTCATACAACTCATTCATCAGGAAGCGCAAACCTTCCGGGTCAATCTGCCAGCCCCATTCTGAACTTTCCAGATGCGGATTTGGCACCATGTTCAATATATTGGCGCGCGCTTTGACATTCAGCTCTGCATCGGTGGTCACACAACCGGTCATGTAATAACTGAAAGAAATAAAGTCGACGGTTTCTTTCAGCGCCTGTTTGTCTTCCGCGGTGATGATGATTTCCATGCCGCGATCTTTAAAGAAACGCGGCATATAGGCCGGGTACGCACCGCGCACCTGAACGTCACCGAAGAATAACCAGTCACGGTTCTGTTGCAGCGTTTCCATCATGTCTGCCGGTTTGCAGGTCAGCGGGTAGAGCATACCGCCAAGCAACATGTTACCGATTTTGGCATCAGGAATAATCTCGTGGCAGGCTTTTACCGCTTTGGCGCTGGCAACCAGCTGGTGGTGGATTGCCTGATAAATTTCCTGTTTGCTGCTGTCTTCCGGCAAGCCCACGCCGGTAAAGGGTGCGTGCAGCGACATATTGATTTCGTTGAACGTCAGCCAGTATTTGACCTTATCTTTGTAACGGCTGAATACGGTGCGCGCGTAGTTTTCAAAGAAGCCGATGGTGTCGCGGCTTCCCCAGCCACCGTGTTTTTTTACCAACCCGTAAGGCATTTCGTAGTGAGAAAGCGTCACCAGCGGCGTAATGCCGTATTTTGCCATCTCATCAAACAGGCGGTCGTAAAAGGCCAGCCCGGCCTCGTTTGGTTGCGTTTCATCACCCTGCGGAAAAATACGCGTCCAGGCAATTGACGTCCGCAGAACGGTAAAACCCATTTCGGCAAACAGCTTCATATCTTCCGGATAGCGGTGATAGAAATCGATCGCCACGTCTTTGACGCCGAAATCACCCTCCACACGCTCCTGCACCGGACCGAAAACGCCCTGCGGCTGCAAGTCTGAGGTAGACAATCCTTTACCGTCGGTCAGGTATGCACCTTCTACCTGATTGGCTGCCACTGCGCCGCCCCATAAAAAACCGTTTGGGAATTGCTTATTCATATGAACCTCCTGGCTCTGGTCGTTATCGAAAAAAACTTATCGTAAAAGCGTAAGCAGTGGCGTTTGTTCACTGACGTCCTGGCCAATACTGGCCGGGATCACGTCAAGGTAATCGTCACTGTTGGTCATCAGCACCGGCGTTGTCAGATCGTATCCGGCGTCCGTGATACCCTGAATATCGAATTCGAGCAGTAAATCGCCCTGCTTCACCACCGCATCGACGGCGACATGTGGGGTAAAGAACTTTCCGTCGAGCTTCACGGTATCGATGCCGACGTGGATCAAAATTTCCGCGCCGTCTTCGCCCTCAATTCCGATGGCATGATGCGTTTTAAACAGAGAAACCACCGTGCCGTTTACCGGTGAAACCACCCGCCCCGTAGTCGGTATAATGGCGACACCTTTACCCAGCAGACCGCTGGCAAATGTGGGATCTTTTACCTCTTCCAGCGCCACGCAGGTGCCGGTCATCGGGCTTGCGATCAGCGTTTTACCCCGCGGTGCCTGTGCGGATTCTGCCGCCACTTTCGGATCGGGTTCGGCTGCCACCTCTTCTTCTTTCATGCCGAAGAGATAAGTTGCCAGGGCAGCAAACACCAGGGCAATCAGCGTACCAACAATGGCCGCGGTGACCGTCTGGTCAAAACCTGTCGGAGGGATCACCTGAGTGAATGTGAAAATGCTGGCAAAACCGAAGGAGTAAGCCGTGGTCTGGAAATAGCCAAGGATCGCCGACCCTAATGCACCGCCGACGCAGCCAAAGATAAACGGCCTGCGGCGCGGCAGGTTGATGCCATACACCGCAGGTTCAGTGATGCCGAAAATCCCGGCGCTGATGGCCGACCCGGCCAGCGCTTTGGTCCGGGCATCTTTGACGCGCAGCATGACGCCGATCACCGCGCCGACCTGCCCCATAACCGCAGGGAGTAACAGCGGCAGCATGGTGTCGTGACCGAGAATACTGAAGTTATTGATCATCAGCGGCACCAGCCCCCAGTGCAGGCCGAATATCACACAAACCTGCCACAGCGCGCCCATAAAGGCACCGGCGATCATCGGGCTGACGTGATAAATAAACTGATAACCGTTTGCCAGTTGCTGGCTCGCCCACGTCGCCACCGGGCCGATCACCAGGAATGTCAGCGGAACGATCACCATCAGGCAAATCAGCGGGGTAATAAAATTGCGCAGCGCACCGGGCAGGATTTTCATCGCCCGTTTTTCCAGCCAGCTGGATGCCCAGGCCGCGAGGATCACCGGGATAACCGATGACGCATAGTTAATGAAAATCAGTGGAATACCAAAGAAGTGCTCGGCCGGAGCACCGGCCTGCTGAGCGTCAAAAGCGGCAATCATCAGCGGATGCACCATGGCTGCGCCAATCATCATCGTCACAAACGGATTACCACCGAATTTTTTACCCGCTGTAAACCCAATCACCAGCGGGAAGAAATAAAACATCGCATCGCTGGCGGCAAACCAGACTTTATACGTACCGCTTTCCGGCACCAGCCAGCCGCAGGCAAGCGCCAGTGCCAGAAACCCTTTGAGGATCCCTGAGGCAGCCATGATGCCGATGAACGGCGTAAAGATACCGGAGATCACATCAATTGCCCGCGCAAACAGGCTGCCCTTGTCGCCGGACTCTTCGTCACCTCCTTCGGAAAGCGGGCTGGTTTTCACCAGCGCTTCGTAGACTGCGCCTACGTGATTGCCAATCACCACCTGAAACTGGCCGCCACTTTCCACAACCATGATCACACCGGGATTTTTTTTCAGCCCTTCCGCATCGGCCCTGGTGGTGTCTTTTAATTTAAAGCGTAAACGGGTTGCACAATGCACCACGCTGTTCACGTTCTCTTTTCCGCCCACTCCGCGGAGAATTTCATCGGCTAACGTTTTGTATTCCATGGTGTTATCTCATCAGAGTAATGGCGTCGTGCACGACATTGCCGGTATATTCCACAGGGGCGGCCGGCCCCTGAATTCAGGCCAAAAAAAAACCTAAACGTCCGGTCTCTCCGCACAATGCGAAGAAACAAGAAGTTTAGGTTTTGCCTGTCAGACAGTAACAATCCTGCTCTCTGAGGGGATTCTCTGGTGAATCCCTTCCGGATACAAGTCGTAATCCCGGACAAATCGTGAAAATGTGACCGGCCTCAGATTATGTGCAGAAGTCTTGCCTCACAAGCCCCCGGCCGGAGTTCGTTGCGGGCATAAAGCGCTAAATAAGCGGCGTAAGGCTACAAAATTAGTAAGCTGTGTATTGCAACCTTGGTAACCGTTTACACGTTGCGCTATAATTCCTTGTCGCGGCAAAATCCGCGTCCGGGATTCTCAACCTGAATGTTCACTGGCGACATGGAATGCACACACATTCTATGTCTGAGTCTGCGCACACCTATTGCCTGTACAAACAACAAGCAATATCTCAATGGTGGCTCAGGCGGGGCTGACTTAGGTCAGGCCGGTATCCAGTAGAACCGGTGTTGAGAACCCCGTCAGGGCTACCACCAGCGAGATTCTCAACTCCAGTGGCGGCCAAACATTAATCTACTGGACAATGTGAAATGAAAGACAAGCCAAGGCAGGCACTCCCCCTCTCCCGGTCATTATGTGCCCCAGATACGCAGAGGCCGCATTATGACTAACTCCAGAGAAGACTGGCATCCCGCCGATATTATCGCGGCAATTCGCAAAAAAGGTTCAACGTTGACGGCACTCTCCCGGGAGTCCGGACTGGGTTCTTCCACACTCTCAAATACCCTTTCACGACGCTGGCCGAAAGGCGAAATGATCATCGCGCAAATGATTGGCGTACCGGCCTGGGAAATCTGGCCTAGTCGTTACTACAATGCCAAGGGTGAGTTAGTTGTGCCGAAGTTGCGTACCCCTAAAGCGGAAGTTTAGCCCGTGACGCGGTGAGAGCCCGGCTTTCACCGCCTTTTGAAACCTGCCGTTTACCTGCCTTTTCCTGAATTGCAGAAAACAAAACGGACGCTATTGCGTCCGTTGCAGGATATTTTGTCTGATATCGGGCTTATTCTTCGTCGCGAGAGAGTCCGAAATGCTTATAGGCATGATTGGTTGCCATTCGCCCGCGCGGCGTACGCTGAATAAAGCCCTGCTGGATCAGGAACGGTTCAATGACATCTTCGATGGTTTCACGTTCTTCACCAATCGCCGCCGCTAAGTTATCCAAGCCAACAGGTCCGCCGGAAAATTTATCTATAATCGCCAGCAGCAGCTTCCGGTCCATATAATCGAAACCTTCAGCATCCACGTCCAGCATATCCAAAGCGCCATTGGCGACATCACCGTTGATCGTCCCGTCACCTTTCACTTCTGCAAAGTCGCGCACGCGGCGCAGCAGACGGTTAGCGATACGCGGCGTGCCGCGTGAACGGCGGGCAATCTGATGAGCCCCCTCTTCGGACAACTCCAGCCCCAGGCATAATGCACTTCGCCCGACGATGTGTTGTAAATCCGCCACCTGATAAAACTCCAGGCGCTGCACAATACCAAACCGGTCGCGCAAAGGAGAGGTCAGGGAACCGGCGCGGGTCGTGGCGCCAATCAGAGTGAACGGCGGCAAATCGAGTTTGATCGAGCGCGCGGCAGGGCCTTCGCCGATCATGATGTCCAGCTGGTAGTCTTCCATCGCCGGATACAGAATTTCTTCAACAACCGGCGACAGACGGTGGATTTCATCGATGAACAGCACATCGTGCGGCTCGAGGTTGGTAAGCATCGCGGCCAGATCGCCGGCCTTTTCCAGCACCGGCCCGGAGGTCGTACGCAGGTTAACGCCCATTTCGTTTGCCACGATATTGGCGAGAGTGGTTTTCCCCAGCCCCGGCGGTCCGAAAATCAGCAGGTGATCGAGCGCGTCTTTGCGTTGCTTAGCCGCCTGAATAAAGATTTCCATTTGCGAGCGCACGTGAGGCTGGCCAACATATTCCGACAGCAGCTTGGGGCGGATCGCACGATCAATGACTTCTTCTTCGGTGAACACTTCGGACGAAATCAGGCGGTCAGCTTCGATCATCTCTTACCTCACAGCGCAGCGCGCAGCGCTTCTCTAATCAACGTTTCTGATTCAGCGCCGGGTTTGGCGACTTTGCTGATCATACGGCTGGCTTCTGGTGGTTTGTACCCGAGGGATATCAGGGCTGCAACGGCTTCGCCTTCAGCGTCAGACTCTTTCGCTTTCGACGCAGATGCAGGTAGCGTGATATCAGTATGATTGTTAAACAAATCACCGTTTAATCCTTTAAACCGGTCTTTCATTTCGACGACCAGACGTTCTGCGGTTTTCTTACCGACGCCAGGTAACTTGATTAAGGCGGTGATTTCTTCCTTTTCTACCGCACTGACGAACTGTTGTGCCGACATGCCTGACAGGATGGCTAGCGCCAGTTTTGGTCCGACGCCGTTAACTTTAATCAGCTCACGGAACAGCGCGCGCTCTTGTTTATCGTTAAATCCGTAGAGCAGTTGGGCATCTTCACGGACGATAAATTGCGTGAAGATGATAGCTTCCTGACCCAGTTCCGGCAATTCGTAAAAACAGGTCATCGGCATATGCACTTCATAGCCCACGCCGTTGGTTTCCAGCAGCACCAAAGGGGGCTGTTTTTCCAGAATAATGCCTCGTAGTCTGCCTATCACGTTCATTTTCCTTATCAGGTCAAAAGCTGCGATGTTTATATCATAAAAAAGGCTGGATGGATATCCAGCCCAGGGGACTTGCGGCGTCTATCGCATACGTCCGCGTGCCATCTGTAATTTGTCCGTGCTGAGCCGGATAGCGTTCTGGCTCATGTGGCAGTGAGTGATGGCAATCGCCAGCGCATCCGCCGCATCGGCCTGCGGATTAGCCGGAAGCTTCAGCAAGGAGCGCACCATGTGCTGAACCTGCGATTTCTCGGCAGCACCGGTACCCACGACGGTCTGTTTCACCTGCCGCGCGGCGTATTCAAACACCGGCAAATCCTGATTCACGGCGGCCACAATGGCGGCTCCGCGCGCCTGACCGAGCTTTAAAGCAGAGTCGGCATTCTTCGCCATAAATACGGATTCGATAGCAAAAAAATCAGGCTGAAATTGCGTGATAATTTCCGACACACCGGCATAAATCAGTTTCAGTCGTCCCGGCATATCGTCCACCACGGTACGGATACAACCGCTGCCGAGATAACTCAGCTGACGCCCTGTCTGGCGAATAATGCCATAGCCGGTGATACGCGAACCGGGGTCGATCCCCAGAATAATAGCCATAGCCAGTCAACGCCTTGTGTTGTCGTTTTTTTGCAAAGTTGGGGGAGAGTATAAACTGCCGGGGGACAACAGGATAGCCAGCCGGTGGTAGCCACCGGCGGCACTGAGATTACAGAGTTTCTGCGATCTCGTCAGAGATTTCACCGTTGTGGTAAACCTCCTGAACATCATCACAATCTTCCAGCATGTCGATCAGGCGCAACAATTTAGGTGCAGTGTCTGCATCCATGTCTGCTTTGGTCGATGGGATCATGGTGACTTCGGCGGAATCCGCTTTGAAACCGGCGGCTTCCAGTGCATCTTTCACGTCGCCCAGACTTTCCCAGGCAGTGAACACGTCGATAGCACCGTCATCGTATGACACGATGTCTTCTGCGCCCGCTTCCAGCGCGGCTTCCATCACGACATCTTCATCCAGACCCGGTGCGAAAGTGATCACACCTTTTTTGGAGAACAGGTAAGCCACGGAGCCGTCTGTCCCCAGATTGCCACCGGTTTTGTTGAAAGCATGACGCACTTCCGCCACGGTACGGTTGCGGTTATCACTCAGACATTCAACCATTACCGCCGAACCACCAGGACCGTAACCTTCATAAATGATGGTTTCCATGTTGGTGTCGTCATCACCGCCCACGCCACGCGCCACGGCACGGTTGAGGGTGTCACGGGTCATGTTATTGGACAGGGCTTTGTCGATAGCCGCACGCAGACGCGGGTTAGCCGCAGGATCGCCGCCGCCGAGTTTTGCTGCCGTTACCAGCTCACGAATGATTTTGGTGAAAATCTTGCCACGTTTAGAATCTTGCGCCGCTTTGCGGTGCTTAGTGTTGGCCCACTTACTGTGACCTGCCATAAAAATCTCCAAAAAGTCTCAAGTCTTAACAGACCGAATAGTTTACAAATTCTTCAATCGCCTGCTGGTTGCTCGGGGAGACCGTCAGCGCTGCGGCTGCTGGCTTATCGAGCCACCGGTACGCGTGATGTTCCGTAAGAGGCACGTCACGCTCGTCGGGTAACGCCAGACAGAACCAATGTTCTTTGTTGCGGGTTACGCCCGGAGCATAGCGATGGCGCAAATGCGCAAATATTTCAAAGTCCTCACAGCGATGGCAGTCCTGAAGAGTCAGGTTTTCACCTGCAATGTCGATACCGACCTCTTCCATGACTTCGCGCTGCGTGGTTTGATTCGGGGATTCCCCGTCCTCCAGGCTGCCGGTTACCGACTGCCAGAAATTCGGGTCATCCTTTCGTTGAAGCATCAGCACCCTGCCGGTGTTTCTGGCGTAGATGACGCACAGTATCGACTCAGGACGCTTATAGCTCATTAGTTATTCTCTGTATTTGTGTCTGGCGTCACTTCTTTTTTCGCCACGACTGCGATGCCCAGTTCCAGCAGGGAAGCCGGATTGGCAAAGCTTGGTGCTTCTGTCATCAGACAGGCCGCTGCCGTGGTTTTCGGGAAGGCGATCACGTCACGGATGTTGTCCGTACCTGTCAGCAGCATCACCAGACGATCCAGACCAAATGCCAGACCCGCGTGCGGAGGCGTGCCGTATTTCAGGGCGTCGAGCAGGAAGCCGAATTTCTCACGCTGTTCGTGTTCGTTAATACCCAGAATGCTGAACACGGTCTGCTGCATTTCGCTGCGGTGAATACGCACGGAACCGCCGCCAACTTCATAACCGTTGATGACCATATCGTAAGCATTCGCAATCGCGGAAACCGGATCCGCCGCCAGCTCTTCTGCGGTCATGTCTTTCGGCGCAGTGAAAGGGTGGTGCATGGCGCTCAGGCCGCCTTCGTCGGTGTCTTCGAACATCGGGAAGTCGATCACCCACAGCGGCGCCCACACATCGTCCTGAGTAATTTTCAGGTCGCGGCCCACTTTCAGGCGCAGCGCACCAATAGCGTCAGTGACGATTTTCGCGCTGGCTGCGCCGAAGAAGATCATGTCGCCGTCTTGAGCGCCGGTGCGTTCAATCAGGGCAGACAGCAGTTCTTCGTTCAGGAATTTTGCGACCGGGCTCTGGATACCTTCCAGACCTTTCGCCACTTCATTCACTTTGATGTAAGCCAGACCTTTCGCGCCGTAGATTTCGATGAATTTCGCGTATTCGTCGATTTGCTTACGGCTCAGGGACGCCCCACCCGGCACACGCAATGCAGCCACGCGGCCTTTCGGATCGTTGGCCGGATCGGCAAACACTTTGAACTCGATATTTTTCATCAGGTCCGCAACGTCAACCATTTCCATCGGGTTACGCAGGTCAGGTTTGTCGGAACCGAAACGACGCATCGCTTCTGCATAGGTCATGATCGGGAAGTCGCCCAGATCCACGCCTTTGATTTCCTGCCACAGCTCGCGCGCCAGTTTCTCCATCACTTCACGCACTTGTTCTGCGCTCATGAAAGAGGTTTCGACGTCAATCTGGGTAAATTCTGGCTGACGGTCAGCGCGTAAATCTTCATCACGGAAGCATTTTACGATCTGATAATAACGGTCAAAGCCGGACATCATCAGCAGCTGTTTGAACAACTGAGGAGACTGTGGCAAGGCATAGAATTTGCCTTTGTGCACGCGGCTTGGCACCAGATAGTCACGCGCACCTTCCGGCGTGGCTTTGGTTAGCATCGGGGTTTCGATGTCGAGGAAATCATGGCTGTCCATGAAACGGCGCACGAAGCTGGTGATTTTTGCACGCGCTTTCAGGCGGTTCGCCATCTCAGGGCGGCGCAGATCCAGATAACGGTATTTCAGGCGCGCTTCTTCGGAGTTGACGTGATTGGAGTCGAGCGGCAGGGATTCGGAACGGTTGATGATGTTCAGGCCGCTGGCAAACACTTCCACTTCACCGGTCGCCATGTCTTTGTTGAACTGGCTTTCAGGACGCGCACGCACGATGCCGGTAAGCTGAATGCAGAACTCGTTACGCAGTTCAGACGCCAGTTTGTAGGCTTCTGCCTGATCGGGGTCGAAGAAAACCTGAACGATGCCTTCGCGGTCACGCATATCGATGAAAATCAGACCACCCAAATCGCGTCGACGGTTAACCCAGCCACACAATGTCACTTCCTGGCCCACATTGGACGCATTCAGTTTTCCACAATATACAGTACGCATAACGGTATCCTTTTGATCCCACTACCCGGCCTTATGGCGCACAGGTACAGAAACGGTTATTCACTCTGGTCGCCCGCCCGCAAAACGCTGCGGCGCGCGGAATAGGTTTTATACGGGTCGAAAAAAGGCGGCTATTATAAAGGAATTTCCTTCGCAGGATAAGTGCGAACACGTCAACGCGGGCGCGGAAATTCACTCATGTTGCAAGCTACACATAATTTAACAAAATTATCCCCAATGCGATCCCCGCGTTAGCATAGACTCGCGCAATCCCCTTTGTACACGCAGTTCATAATTCCTTTCGCTATTAATGAGATAACCGGGAGCTAAACGCCATGAAACTTGACCCTAACACTACCGCGCTGGTACTGATCGATTTACAGAAAGGAATTTTACCTTTCGCGGGTGGCCCGCACACGGCGCAGCAGGTGCTGGATAATGCCACTGAACTGGCAAACCGCTTCCGTAAACTGGGTGCCCCGGTAGTGATGGTGCGCGTGGGCTGGTCGGATTCTTTCGACGAGGCGCTGAAACAGCCGGTGGATATTCCAGCAGCAGCCCCCGAAGGCGGCCTGCCTGCCAGCTGGTGGGAATTCCCGGAGCAACTGGGCGTGACTGACAGCGATCTGCTGGTGATCAAACGTCAGTGGGGCGCGTTCTACGGCACCGATCTGGATCTGCAACTGCGCCGTCGTGGCATTAAAAGCATCGTGCTGGCGGGTATTTCCACCAATATCGGTGTGGAATCCACCGCGCGTAACGCCTGGGAACACGGCTATGAACTGGTCATCGCAGAAGATGCGTGCAGCGCGCATAACAACGATCATCATCAGTCCAGCGTACAGTTTATTTTCCCACGCATCAGCCGCGTACGTTCAACCGCTGAAGTGCTTGCCGCTCTGCCAGAGTAACGTTACCCTGCCCTGACGCATTAATTTTGCTATCCTGACGCCGCCCGCTGAGGCGGCGTTTTGTTATGGAAAAATCGGGAGAATTCGGCATGTATATTGGTTTACCGCAATGGCATCACAGCGCCTGGGCAAAGATTGGTTTGCGCGATCTGGCTGATTACGCGCGGTATTTCAACTGTGTCGAAGGCAACACCACCTTTTATGCCCTGCCAAAGCAGGAAGTGGTGATGCGCTGGCGCGACATGACACCGGGATCCTTTCGTTTCTGTTTCAAATTCCCTTCTGCCATTAGCCATAAAGCTGCACTGGCAAACTGCCAGGAAGATGTCGATACGTTTTACCGCACGCTTGAGCCGCTCGGCGAACGCATCGGCCAGTTATGGCTTCAGCTGCCCGCAACCTTTGCGCCGCAACATCTTGACCGCTTATGGCAATTTCTCGATGCGCTGCCCGCCGGATTTGATTACGGCGTCGAAGTCCGGCATGCGGATTTTTTTGCGAAAGGCGATGACGAGCGGAGGCTGAATCAGGGGTTACGCCAGCGGGGCGTCAACCGCGCTATTCTGGACAGCCGTCCGGTACACAGTTCCGCCTCGGTGACAGAAGCGGTACTCGAGGCCAAACGTAAAAAGCCTGTGTTGCCACTGCACGCCGTAGCCACTGCATCGCGCCCGCTGGTGCGTTTTATTGGCGGTGACGTGCTGGAAGATAACCGGCCTTTGTTTGCGCAGTGGATAACCAAACTTCAGGCGTGGGACGCACAAGGGCTTTCGCCCTATTTATTCATCCACACGCCGGATTGCACCGACGCTCCCCAGCAGGCAAGAAGCCTGTGGCAGCAACTGCGCCAGCAAATGCCTTCGGTGTCGCCGGAACCGGACTGGCCTTTGCAGGACACGTTGTTCTAAGAAAATTCTCTTTTTCATGACGACAGTATTTAGTCAGACCGCTATCATAGCCGCGCAGCGGAGAAGAAAATGGCTCCGCCGGATTACCTGGAATAACCAAGGAAGTCATCATGATTAGCGCGTTATATGTCGTGCTTGCCGCCATACTTTTGATCAAACTCTCTTTCGATGTTGTCCGTTTGCGTACCCAATACCGCATTGCCACCGGCGACGGCGGCTCTTACGAATTGCAAACGGCCATTCGCGTGCACGGTAACGCCGTCGAATATCTGCCGATTGGTTGTTTGTTATTGCTGTTTATGGAAATGAACGGTGCTGCCGTCTGGATGATCCATGCCTGCGGCCTGTTACTGATAGTCGGACGTTTATGTCATTATTACGGGCTAAAGAATCGCGAATTTGCCTGGCGTCGCAACGGCATGGCCGCCACCTATATCTCGCTGGTAGTGATGGTCATGGTGAATATTTTTTACCTGCCGTGGTCCCAGTTCCTCAACTTCAACTGATTTTGGATGTTTTTCCCGTCAGTTTGCAGTGAACACCGGTGCGCAGGTATCTGCCTGCGCCAGTATCTGCTAAAATCTGCCCTCAACTTTTTACCCACACTCTTTTCTGGCCTGACTCACCACTATGGCAAACCACGATACGCTTTTTTCTGCACCAATAGATAAGCTCGGCGACTGGACGTTCGATGAACGTGTGGCCGAAGTTTTCCCCGATATGATCCAACGTTCAGTACCGGGATATTCCAACATCATTTCGATGATTGGTATGCTCGCCGAACGCTTCGTTCAGCCTGATACGAATGTCTACGATCTCGGTTGTTCGCTGGGTGCCGCCACGCTGTCGATGCGTCGCAACATTAAGGTGCCGGGCTGCGAAATTATTGCTGTCGATAACTCCCCTGCCATGGTAGAGCGCTGCCGCCGACATATTGATGCTTTCCGCGCCGAGACGCCGGTAACCGTCATTGAATCGGATATTTTGAATATCGAGCTGAAAAATGCCTCGATGGTGGTGCTTAACTTCACCCTGCAATTCCTCGAACCTGACGATCGTCAACGCCTGCTCAATCAGGTGTTTGAGGGAATGCGTCCGGGAGCGGCGCTGGTGCTGTCAGAAAAATTCAGCTTTGAAGATAAAGACGTCGGCGAGTTACTGTTCAATATGCATCACGATTTCAAACGTGCGAACGGCTACAGTGAACTTGAAATCAGCCAGAAACGCAGCATGCTTGAGAACGTAATGCTGACCGACTCCGTCGAAACACATAAAACCCGCCTGCGTCAGGCCGGTTTCCAGCACACGGAAGTCTGGTTCCAGTGCTTTAACTTCGGCTCACTGATTGCGCTGAAAGCCGGAGAAGCACAATGATCGATTTTGGTGATTTTTACCGCGTTATCGCCAAAGGGCCGTTAAGTCCGTGGCTCAATACCCTGCCCTCCCAGCTGACTGCCTGGCAAAAAGAGTCGCTGCACGGCAAGTTCAAACTGTGGTTCAACTCCGTCGATCGCCTGCCGCTGATCAAGCCAGAGCGTCTGGATTTGCTGCACAGCGTCAGCGCTAACATGGAAGTGCCTTTACCGGCCGGTCAGCGCGAGGGCATTGAAAACCTGCTGCGCAATATGATGCCATGGCGCAAAGGCCCGTTCTCATTGTATGACGTTGAAATCAATACCGAATGGCGTTCTGACTGGAAATGGGATCGCGTTCTGCCGCATATTTCCCCCCTGACCGGACGGACGATTCTGGACGTTGGCTGCGGCAGCGGTTATCACATGTGGCGCATGATTGGCGCAGGCGCACATCTGGCGGTCGGTATCGATCCGATGCAGTTGTTCCTGTGCCAGTTCGAAGCGGTGCGTAAATTGCTCGGTGGCGACCAGCGTGCGCACTTATTGCCGCTGGGCATTGAACAACTGCCTGAACTCAACGCTTTCGACACCGTTTTTTCAATGGGTGTGCTGTATCACCGTCGCTCGCCGTTGGATCACCTTTACCAGTTAAAAAACCAGCTGGTAAGCGGCGGCGAACTGGTGCTGGAAACCCTGGTGGTCGAAGGCGACAGCCAGCAGGTGCTGGTGCCAGGCGACCGTTATGCACAAATGGGCAATATCTACTTCATTCCTTCCGCTGATGCGTTAAAGGACTGGCTGGTGAAATGTGGTTTTGTTGATGTGCGCATTGCCGACGTCAGCGTCACCACCGTCGAAGAGCAGCGTCGAACCGACTGGATGACCAGTGAGTCACTGGCCGAGTTTCTTGACCCGAACGATCCGACCAAAACCATTGAAGGCTATCCGGCACCGCGCCGCGCCCTGCTTATCGCCCGCAAACCCTAACACCTACCCTTCCCTCCCGTCGCCCGGCGGGAGTTTTAATGACGACACTTTCCTACACGTTCTGTAACACCATCAGCAACAACTTAAGTGAAAAAGGGCTAACCTTTTAGGGTTGGCTATCCGTTTGTTCTGACAGAGATCGTCGTTTACGTGTTGGGAGGAAATATGAAGTTCCCTAATGGCAGTATCGTTAAACACAGATCCGGAGACATCAAAGGTTCCGTCATGAATACTTTTGAATCGCCAAAGGGAGTGGTGTCGTACTACGTCACGTGGGGGGATGGAACCAGCAGCTTGCACCAGGAAAATGAGCTGCAATGGGCCAATATTGACGTCGCAATCCGGATTAAAAATTTCTACGAAAAGTAACCTGCCTGCAAATAATCCCCGTCACTGGCGATAAACCCGCCGGGTTTATCGCTTTTATCTTACGTTAACGCGTGCTGTGTTACAGGCCTTTGTAAAGCTTCTGCTTTTTGCGCTTTATTAATGGATTGATGGATGCCGTTTCGTGTATAAAATCGTCCAAACTCCTTCATCTGATCGCGATGCCACCCGCCTCGCGGAGAACGTCATGCGCAGAAAAATCCGCTTCCTGTTAGACAGAGCCTTTATCGTTTTTGGCCTTTTCATTATGTGTCTGGTCGTCAAAGCTGGCATGTTTGGCGTGGCGCTGCTGACCTGGGGCTGAAAGCACGGCTGCTGGACTGCCTCGTTGCCGTAATTCGCGCACAAAAAAAGCCCCGCCAAAATGACGGGGCCTGGTACTTGCGCAGGGCGACGCAATAAGGGTCGTAAGACCCAATAAAATCTGTTCAAACCTTGCGTCGATCACGCGGAGCGGGATATTTCATCGTCGAACTGCAATGTGCTTTTCATTGCGGCAACAATATCGCCATCCACGCAATAACGACTGAATTCATCAAAATCTGTGTCAGAACTCATGGTGACACCGGCTTTACGGTAGCGCATGGCTGATTTCACCTGACGCCCCGCCGAACTGTGCAATTCTGTCAGCCCGATATCCACGAACTTTTGCAAATTGGTCAGACGCACACCTGCGCCTGCCATAATGATAGGACCACGCGTTAGCTGATTCAGTTCCCGAAGCATCGGCAATCCGACTTCGGCATTCTGTTGCTGGCCAGAAGTCAGAATGCGCGCCACCCCTAACTGAGTCAACTGCTCGAGCGCGACCTTCGGATTGAGGCACATATCGAAGGCACGATGGAACGTGACCGCCATATCTGAGCACAGCGCCATCACTTCCCACATGCGCGGCATATCGATATGCCCTTCCGCATCCAGCATCCCGACCACGATGCCGGGGAAACCCATATCACGCATACAGGCAACGTCACTTTTCAGCACGTCGAATTCACTCTGGCTATAGCAAAAGTCACCACCCCGTGGCCGAACAATCGGATGCACCGGGATAGTCACTTTTTCCCTCGCCAGTTTGAGGGTACCGTAGCTCGGGGTGATTCCCCCGTCAGCCTGGCTCGCGCACAACTCGACGCGATCTGCACCGGCTTGCTCTGCCGTTAACGCACAATCTACGCTGTAACAACACACTTCTAACTTAGTCATGTGACCTCTCCTGAAAACGGCATTATGCTACAACACTTGTTTGTAACCGACCATGTCGCGTAGGCTCTTACAGATGAGCATCCCCGCCCAATTGCTTACTGCTTATTTAGGAAAACTAACTATGACACTCAATTTTGATTTATGGGTAGACCGCAGTCACAGCGATAGCCTTAAGTGGCATAAATACAATAATCAGGATGTCATTCCGCTTTGGGTAGCAGATTCCGATTTTACCGCTCCGCCTCAGGTGATCACCGAATTACAACAACGCGTCGCCGAGGGCGTTTTTGGGTACGGTTTTACGCCACCTGAACTGACTGAACTCGTGGTTCATCGCATGCGCGAGCGCCACAACTGGCACATTAAACCTGAGTGGATTGTCTGGCTGCCGGGCCTTGTTTGTGGTCTGAACGTCGCGGTACGCGCTAACGTCACTCAGCATCAAACCAGCCTGTTACCCATGCCGATATATCCGCCATTTATACAGGCCGCACAGTCAGAAGGCCGCGGTTACAAAGCCGTACCGGTCATCCAGCAACATCAACGCTGGGTGGCGGACTTCGCCGCAGTTGAAAGCCAGCTTGATGGCAGCGAAAAACTGTTGATGCTGTGCAATCCGTACAATCCGGGCGGCACGGTGTATCGCCGTGAAGAATTGCTGGAGCAGCAGGCGTTCGCAAAACGGCACGATCTCGTGGTGTGCTCCGACGAAATACACTGCGACCTGATCCTCGAATCCGGTCTTCAGCACATTCCGTTTGCCTCGCTAAATGACGATGCCGCGCAACGTTCAATTACGCTGCTTGCGCCGTCAAAAACCTTTAATCTTGCCGGGCTGGGCGCCTCAATGGCGATCATCCCGAATACTGACTTGCGCCGTAAATTCCTTGAAACCAGCAAAGGCATCGTTCCTCACGTCAACATTCTGGCCTTCGTCGCGGCTACCGCGGCCTATCGTGACGGAGATGCGTGGCTTGAGGCGCAACTCGATTATTTACGCGCTAACCGTACGCTTGCGACAACCCGCATCAACGCCATGCCTGGCTTAACCATGCTGGCACCGGAAGGCACCTACCTTGGCTGGATCGACGCAAGCGCCTTGCCGGTGGCCGACCCTTACCGCTTCTTTGTTGACGCAGGCGTGGGCTTTACGTCAGGGGCGGAATTTGGTGCCCCTTCTTTCGTTCGCATCAACTTTGCCTGCCAGCGCGCTTTACTTGAGAAGGCACTGGACCGCATGGATGCCGCCCTGCAAGAGCTGACGCGTTAATCCTCTTCCCTTTCGCTGGCAACAATTTCGCGCAGGCTGTGCGGGTGAAATTTGATCGTCACAGACCCGTCGGTGATCGCCAGCGTCGGGTTGGCCAGCCGCTCATGTTCACCTTTTGGGGCGCTTTGTTTGAGCTTGATGCCCGGCATTATCAGGGCATCGTCGGCAATCAGCGCCAGCGCACGCGTGTACAACCCTTCTTCTTCGCCCGGCAATACAATCTCAATGTGTTCCCAGCCTTCATGCGGATAACGCTTCTCGCCAGGGTAAGGTAATTCTACCAGATCGATGTGCAGCGGCCCGACGGTGAGGGGCTCATCCAGCGTAAACAGGCAGATAGGACGCCCGTTAATCTCTGTCTCGTTAAGCAGTGTGCCGCAGCGGGCCAGCCCGGCACGCCAGCGGTCGGCCGTCGTGTTTTGATGGCAGCGCACGGAAATGTGATCGGCGTGAAAATCTGCCAGATTGATCTGCAACTTCGCCGCAAATGCTGTTAACACGCTGACAAAACGCGGTAAATCATCGGCTAAATCCTGTAATTCAGGCACATGTTTCATGGCAGGCATCCTAACTCTTTTCAGTTTGCGAATCTTCAGGGTCGGGTAATTTACACAGGCTTTCATCCGGTTGCCAGAGACACGCCGCAGAATCACGCTTTACTGCGCCACAGACGTGCGCCAATACTGACTCCACAGGCCTGATATGATATAAACACGCATCATTTTCGGTTCATCCGAAACAGAACGGGCAGTTAATCAAAACATAAGGTAATCCGGTGAATATACAGTCACTTCTTTCAGAAAAAGTCAGCCAGGCGCTGATCGCAGCAGGTGCATCTGCCGACAGCGAAGCGCAAGTCCGTCAGTCCGCCAAAGCCCAGTTTGGTGACTATCAGGCTAACGGTGTTATGTCAGTGGCAAAAAAACTCGGCATGCCACCGCGACAACTGGCAGAGAAAGTGGTTGAACTGTTGGATCTGAGCGGCATCGCCAATAAAGTTGAAATCGCCGGGCCGGGTTTCATCAACATTTTCCTCGATCCAGCCTTTGTCGGTGCACACGTCGACAGCGCGCTGACTGACGCCAAACTGGGCGTCGCGCCGGTGGAACCGCAGACTATCGTCATCGACTACTCCGCCCCTAACGTGGCGAAAGAGATGCACGTTGGCCACATACGCTCCACCATCATTGGTGATGCGGCAGTGCGTACCAACGAATTCCTCGGCCACAAAGTGATCCGCGCTAACCACGTTGGCGACTGGGGCACCCAGTTCGGTATGCTGATTGCTTACCTTGAGAAAGTGCAAAACGAAAATGCCGGTGATATGAACCTGGCTGACCTCGAAGAATTCTACCGCGCGGCAAAGAAAAACTACGATGAAGACGAAGCCTTTGCCGAGCGCGCGCGCGGCTACGTAGTGAAACTGCAGGGCGGCGACGACTATTGCCTGCAGATGTGGCGCAAGCTGGTCGATGTGACCATGAAGCAAAACCAGCTGACCTACAATCGTCTTAACGTCACTCTGACTCAGGACGATGTCATGGGTGAAAGCCTGTATAACAGCATGCTGCCGGGCATTGTTTCTGATCTGCAGGCCAAAGGTCTGGCCGTGGACAGTGAAGGCGCTGTGGTTGTCTATCTTGATGAGTATAAGAATAAAGAAGGCGATCCAATGGGGGTCATCATCCGTAAAAAAGATGGCGGCTACCTGTACACCACCACGGATATCGCCTGTGCGAAGTACCGCTACGAAACGTTGGGCGCCGATCGCGTTCTGTATTACATCGACTCCCGTCAGCATCAGCACCTTATGCAGGCATGGACTATCGCGCGCAAAGCCGGTTACGTCCCGGATTCCGTCGCACTCGAACACCATATGTTCGGCATGATGCTGGGTAAAGACGGCAAACCGTTCAAAACCCGTTCAGGCGGCACGGTGAAACTGTCCGATCTGCTGGATGAAGCGATCGATCGCGCCCGTAAGCTCATTACCGAGAAAAACCCGGAACTGAAAGACGCAGAAGAGCTGGATAAGCTGGTCAACGCTGTCGGTATCGGCGCGATCAAATACGCAGATTTATCGAAAAGCCGTACCACTGACTACATCTTCGACTGGGATAACATGCTGGCGTTCGAGGGTAACACTGCGCCTTACATGCAATATGCGTATACCCGCGTAGCGTCCATCTTTAAACGTGCTGACATCGACGTGAACAGCCTGACTCAGCCGGTTGTGCTGCGCGAAGAACGCGAAGCGGCGCTCGCCACCCGCCTGTTGCAGTTCGAAGAAGTGCTGACCGTTGTTGCCCGCGAAGGTACGCCGCATACCATGTGCGCCTACCTGTACGATGTGGCCGGCCTGTTCTCCAGCTTCTACGAACATTGCCCGATCCTGAACGCAGAAGATGACACCAGCCGCAACAGCCGCCTGAAGCTGGCACTGCTGACACAGCGCACGCTGAAAACCGGTCTGGATACACTGGGTATCGAAACCGTAGAACGTATGTAATTCGCGGTTTGGTGAGATTAAAAAAGGGCGCTCAGGCGCCCTTTTCTGTTTCTGTCATCCGTGGAATCAATCCAGACGTCGCGCAAATTCCTTCACCCGGAAACCCAGCAGGCCGAGTACGGCGAAATACGCCACCACACCCGCAGCGACAACTGCCGCAAGTCGCACCAGGCGATAAGCCATTCCGCCCACGTCCCAGGCTGGCATCAGCCACATCATGCCGATAAGTGCAGCGGACATCGCAAGCACCGCCACAAACAGCTTAATCAGGAAGACTTTCCAGCCCGGTTGCGGCTGGAAAATATCCTGCTTACGCAATTGCCAGTAAAGCAGTGAGGCATTAAGGCAGGCGGCCAGACCAATCGACAGCGAAAGCCCTGCGTGTTTCAGCGGGCCGATAAACGCCAGGTTCATCACCTGCGTCATCAGCAAGGTAAACATGGCGATTTTCACCGGCGTTTTGATGTCCTGACGGGAATAGAAACCCGGTGCCAGCACTTTTACCACGATTAAACCCATCAGCCCGACGGAGTAGGCGACCAGCGCACGTTGAGTCATCGATGCATCAAACGCGCTGAATTTACCGTACTGGAACAGCGCAACGGTCAGCGGTTTCGCCAGAATGCCCAGCGCCACAGAGCTCGGTAACGCCAGCAGGAAACACAGACGCAGGCCCCAGTCCATCAGGCGGTTATATTCGGCATGATTACCGCTGGAGAAACTGCGTGCCAGCGAAGGCAGCAGGATAGTGCCCAGCGCCACGCCCAGCACACCGGACGGGAACTCCATCAGGCGATCGGCGTAATACATCCACGAAACTGAACCTGAAACCAGGAATGAAGCAAAAATCGTGTTGATGATCAGTGAAATCTGGCTCACGGAAACGCCCAGAATCGCCGGTCCCATCTGGCGCATTACGCGCCAGACGCCCGCATCTTTCAGGTTCAGACGCGGCAGTACCAGCATGCCAATTTTCTTCAGGTGCGGAAGCTGGTAACCCAGTTGCAGCACGCCACCGGCGACGACCGCCCAGGCCAGCGCCAGCACGGGAGGATGAAAGTACGGGGCGGCAAATAAAGCAAAACCGATCATGCTGACGTTGAGGAACGTCGGCGCAAAAGCCGGAATCGAAAAGCGGTTCCAGGTATTTAGGATCGCCCCCGCCAGAGAGGCCAGAGAAATCAACAGGATATAAGGGAACGTAATGCGTAACAGCGAACTGGTCAGCGCAAACTTATCCGGCGAATCAACAAAACCGGGCGCGGTGATGTAAATCACCCACGGCGCGGCGAACATCCCCAGTATCGTCACCACCGCCAGTACCAGCGTCAGTAAACCGGAGACATAGGCGATAAACGTCCTGGTCGCCTCTTCGCCCTGCTGGGTTTTATACTCAGCCAGGATCGGGACAAAAGCCTGAGAGAATGCGCCTTCGGCAAAGATTCGGCGCAGCAGATTGGGAAGTTTAAACGCCACAAAGAAGGCGTCGGTGACCATGCCAGCACCAAAAACGCGTGCCACAATGGCGTCGCGCGCAAAGCCCAATACACGTGAAAACATCGTCATGGAACTGACGGCTGCCAGAGATTTAAGTAGGTTCATGTCATTTTTCTTAATTGCCGGTGGGACTTGTAAATCAACGCGTTAATCATCAAAAACCACCCGCCTGTCTCGAAGATGCGCATAGTCTACGCATCCGCCCTGCAATAGCCACCGGCAGTTGTTATATATTGTAACCATCTGAGCCGGTGCCGTTTTATCGCGACGCGTCAGTTTTCCAGCAATTTCTCAATGAAGGTCTGGGCATAAATTGCCTGTTCGCCGCTGGTTTCCGGCGCGGTCTGGTTGGTGACACAATCCACAAAGTGTTCAATCGCCCCGACGAATCCGCGCTGCGTCAGCGTGCTTTGCCAGCCCGGCACCGGTGGCTGAGTCAGAACATCTTGCTGTTCTTCGCGCCAGAGCCGCATATCGTCAAGCTGATAGAAAGCCCCGTCGGTCACGACCTGCACGCTTTCACGTGAAGTTCCCGCGCGGCGGTGCATTGAGGTCGTCACCAGCGTTTCACCGCACAGGAAATGGTGTTCGCCGTAAAGCATCTGGTTGGATTCATTCACCTGAATCAGCCCGCTTTCCAGACTGGCATTGCCGCCCGCCAGCCACAGCGCGGTATCAACCACATGCAGATAATCATCCAGTAAAGTGAAACGCAGATCGTTTGGCCCGACGCTGTCGGTACGATGCTTATCCATGCGCACGGAGGCCGGTTCGCCCATCTGTTCTTTCAGCTGGCGATACAACGGCGCATAGCGGCGGTTAAAGCCCACCATCAATGTTTTGCCCGCTTTATGCGCCCGCTCAACCAACTGCTCAGCCTGCGACAGTTCCGCTGCCAGTGGTTTATCGACGTACACATGCACGCCCTGCGCCAGCAATTGCCCGACGACATCGAAATGGCTGGCCGTGCTGCTGTGAACAAACACCGCGTCACACTGGCTGGCCAGTTCATCGATGCGGGAGAAACAGGCCATGCGGTAACTGTCGCAAATGGCCTGAGCTTTTTGCTGATTGGGAGAAAAGCCCCCCACCAGCGTCCACTTTTCTGCATGGCTCAGTACCGGCAGATACGCTTTTTGCGCGATGCCGCCCAGACCGATAACTCCAATACGCAATTTACTCACAACCCGCTCCTGTTAATCGGCCAGATGTTGCAACACATTGTCCAGACGCTGCTTCAGTTCTGCCACTTCCGCTTCAAGGGTTTCCACACGCGCAGTCAGATCAGCGCTTTCCGGTGCGGCGCTGAACAGAGGTTCTTCAGCAGCGCTGGCAACATTGGTGACTTCGCCGCTGAACAAATGCATATAACGGCTTTCACGTTTACCCGGTTCACGCGCCAGACGCACGCAGAACGGGCCATCTTCACGTTGGGTCAGTTCTGTCAGCGTTTGTTCAACTTCAGCAACGTCAGAAAAATCATGCAGACGATTGGTGCGCGTACGCAGTTCACCCGGCGTTTGTGCGCCGCGCAGCAACAGCGTAGTGACCACGGCCACTTCCTGCGGGGAAAACTTCAGATTGCCAAATTCGGAGTTACAGAAACGATGCTCGTATTTCATGGTGCGCGAACCGCTCAGGGTGCGGATAATGTGCTTTCTCAGCAGCAAATCCAGCGTTTGCTGAACGTCGATTTCGCTAAGCTCCATCACCGGTTCACGGTTGGTCTTCTGGTTGCAGGCCGTGGTTAATCCGTTGAGTGTCATCGGATATTGTTCTGGCGTCGTCAGCTGTTTTTCCAGCAAACAGCCCACCACGCGGGCCTCCCGGGCACTGAGTTCATGTTTCATCTTACTTCCTTATCGGGACGGGGGTGTCCATTCTCGCCAGGTCAGGGCAGTCAGTACGTGATCCTGCCATTTACCGTCGATCAGCAAATAGTCGCTGGCATAGCCTTCGCGCTCGAAACCAAGACGCTCGAGCAACTGACCGCTGCGTTTATTGTGCGGCATATAGTTGGCCATAATACGGTGCATTTTTTGCTGACGTTGCATATAACGGATCAGCGACTGCAATGCCTCCTGCATCAGCCCCTGCCCCTGCCATTCCTGCCCCAGCGAATAACCAAGAAAACAGGCGTGAAATGAGCCGCGTAATACGTTGCTGAAATTCGCCACGCCCATCACGCGATTTTCGTCAGGATCGAGCAAAATAAAATAGTACGCACTGCCCTGTTTCTGCATTTCGGTAATCAGGCTCAGACGAGCCTGCCACCCGGAGGGATAACAATGACTTTCGTCTCTGACCGGTTCCCAGGGTTTGAGAAACGCCCGGTTCTCCGCATAGTATTCCGCAAGCCGGTGCGCATCACGATCGTGCACCAGGCGCAGAACCATCCGGTCAGTGGTAAGCCGCACCTTAGGCGCGGCAGATTTATAGCCAAACATCCCTTCCCTCCACATCCCGCATGGGTCGATAAATAGAATTTATAGGAAACCATAAAACATGCCTAATTCTGCCAGTCAGAACGCGGCTTGACGATAAAAAAATATTATCTATAGCGCCCTATCTAAATGCCTGTTTCCGGTTCAGACTGGAACGGTCTTTTCTCCTTTCTGTATCTGCCGGACAGGATACAAATAATCGCTCATGGTGAAGCATGTCTCTGGTATCACAAGCTCGGAGCTTGGGTAAGTATTTTCTGTTATTAGACAACGCGCTGGTTATTTTAGGCTTTTTCGTGGTGTTTCCGTTGATCTCGATCCGATTTGTCGATCAACTGGGATGGGCCGCGATGATCGTAGGTCTGGCGCTGGGTGTCCGGCAGTTAACGCAACAGGGATTAGGGATATTCGGCGGTGCCATTGCTGACCGTTTCGGTGCCAAGCCGATGATCATCACAGGCATGTTGTTACGCGCCGCCGGTTTCGCCACCATGGCGATGGCTGACCAGCCGTGGATATTGATTTTCTCCTGCATTCTTTCCGGCCTGGGCGGCACCCTGTTTGATCCGCCCCGCACGGCACTGGTCATCAAACTCACCCGCCCGCATGAGCGCAGCCGCTTTTTCTCTCTGATGATGATGCAGGACAGCGCCGGTGCGGTGATCGGTGCGCTGATCGGCAGCTGGCTGCTGCAATATGATTTCCACTATGTCTGCTGGGCCGGTGCGGCCATCTTCTGTCTGGCCGCGGCCTGTAATGCCTGGCTGCTGCCAGCTTACCGCATTTCCACCATGCGCACCCCGATGCGTGAAGGCATGATGCGCGTGCTGCGCGACCGGCGTTTTCTGTCCTACGTGCTGACGCTGACCGGTTATTACATGCTGACCGTGCAGGTGATGCTGATGCTGCCGATCGCGGTTAATGACGTGGCGGGCAGCCCGGCCGCCGTGAAATGGATGTACGCCATTGAAGCCGTGCTGTCCCTGACCCTGCTCTACCCGATTGCGCGCTGGAGCGAGAAAAGGTTCCGCCTCGAACAACGCCTGATGTTTGGCCTGCTGATCATGACGCTGAGCCTGCTGCCGGTCGGGCTGGTCACCTCAATCAATCCGCTGCTGCTGCTCATCGGCTTTTTCTATATCGGCTCGATCATTGCTGAACCGGCGCGTGAAACCCTCAGCGCGTCGCTGGCCGATTCACGCGCACGCGGCAGTTACATGGGCTTCAGCCGCCTTGGGCTGGCGCTGGGCGGTGTCATCGGTTATACCGGCGGTGGCTGGATGTACGACACCGGGCGCGCCCTCGAACTGCCTGAATTACCGTGGTTTTTACTCGGCATCGTGGGCTTTATCACCCTCACTGGCCTGTACTGGCAATTCAACCTCCGACGCATTGAGCCAGCCATGCTCAGCGGCGGCTAATCTCTGTGCTTTACACCGCGCTTCCCGGAGCGCGGTTTGATCTCCCCGCCTTAATTACCCATACTGAATCTTATAGTTAGATAAAATCCGAACCTACATCCGGCATTTTCCACGCACCCTACAGGTCACCGCCGGCGAAAACAGGAGCCATGAAATATGAAACTTTACGTTTACGAACATTGCCCTTTCTGCGTAAAAGCACGCATGATTTTCGGTTTGAAGAACATTCCCGTTGAACTCAAAGTTTTGCTGAATGACGACGAGCAGACGCCGATTTCGATGGTGGGCAAGAAGATGGTGCCCATTCTGCAAAAACAGGACGGCAGTTTCATGCCAGAGAGCATGGATATCGTGAATTACATCGATAAAAGTGACGGAAAACCGCTGCTGACCGGCCCGACGAATGCAGCCATTGCCACCTGGCTGCGCCACGTTTCCGAATACACTGGCCGTCTGTTCCTGCCCCGCTTTGCCACCGCGCCACTGGAAGAGTTTTCCACCCCCGAAGCGCGTAAATATTTTTCCGATAAAAAGCAGGCTGCCAGCGGAGATTTTCAGGAGCATCTGAAGCACTCCGACGGATTGATCAAGAAGGTCAGCCAGGATTTACGCGCCCTCGACAAACTGATCGTCGAACCTAACGCCGTGAACGGTGAGCTTTCTGAGGATGACATTCACCTGTGGCCGGTGCTGCGCTCGCTGTCCATTGTTCAGGGTGTTGAATGGCCCTCCCGCGTACAAGCCTACCGCGACAATATGGCGAAGCAGACGCAGGTCAATTTGCTCACCCGCCTCGCAAGCTAACCCGTCATAGAGCCGGAGATCGTTCTCCGGCTCATTTTTACTTTCCATATGCGCCCTCAGCACTTAGGCTAATCAGCGTTGTCTGATTGGAGCCATGCCGTATTACGGTCATGCTGACAAATAAAGTGTTCATGTAATGAGGGAAGAATGACAAAACGAATTCTCGGTGCCGCATTTTTGCTGTGCGCCACTGTGCTGACCGGGTGTAACCAGCTCACGCAGTACACCATCAGCGAGCAACAGGTGAATGATTACCTGCAAAAGAACAATAATTTCGAGAAGCAACTCGGTGTACCTGGGCTTGTGGATGCGAAAATTGTTCTGACACATCTCAGCAGCCAGATTGGCCGCGCTGAGCCGGGCGTCGTGACCCTGACCGGTGACGCCAGTGTGGATATTTCCTCACTGTTCGGTCCTCAGAAAGCGGATATGCATCTGACCCTCAAGGCTAATCCTTCGTTCGATCGCGAGAAAAGCGCCATTTTCCTGAAAGATATGCAGGTGGTGGATTACACCATCAAGCCGGAAAAAATGGACAGCGTGATGAAAGGGCTGATGCCGTATCTGAACAATTCGCTGAAAACCTATTTTGATCAGCGTCCGGCCTATGTGCTGAACGGCGATCGCAGTAAAGGTGAGGCGATGGCGAAGAAACTGGCGAAAGGCATTGAAGTGAAACCGGGTGAACTGGTGATCCCTTTCACTGAATAATCATCGTCCGTAAAAAAGCCCGGCGCATTTTCATGGCCGGGCTTTTGTCATTTCAGGGGACGATTTACTGATCGTCTTCCTCGTCATCTTCCAGATCGTCTGGCAGCTGTTCTTCCAGTTCGTCGCGCATCGCCTGCAAGGCTTCACGGCTGATTTCAGATAATGTGCGGTAGAAACCGCTGGTGGCATGCGCTTCCACTTTACCGAGGAACTTGCCACACCACGGGAACAGGAATTCATCAAACAGCGTAATTTGCGCGCTGACTTCATCTTCCTTCGACTGATCTTCCAGCCATGACGCCGCCAGCAGCATTGCGCCGAAATGATCGGCAGGCCCCTCGCCCAGCGGCATTCCGCGCTGTTGCAGGAAAGTGCGCACATCCATTTCATTCGCGCCTTCCACATAATCACTGCGGAAAGGCGAAACGGCGCATTCTGAACCGACAAACAGATGATTAAATTCAGCCGCCAGCGTTTCAGGGTTGGCGCTTTCCTGTAAACGTATCAGCAGCGCATTTTGCTCCAGCGGCCAGTGCTCACGCAGTTTTCCGTCCTGAATCAGGCCAAAAAGTGGAACCAGTAACGGATCCTGCGGCTGGCGGTAAAACAGCGTACCGAGTACGCGGCAAACAATAGAAAACTCATTCATAACAGTAACCTGATCAGACAATGAAAAGGGCTAAACCCCTGCGATTTGGCGGCGACAATGTCACAGTTCGCTGAGTTCTGCAATTGGCGCACGGCCACGCTTCTCCAGAAAATCCAGGAAACGGCGCGGGCTGACGTTCAGAATACGGTCTTCAGGGAAATCCACTTCACGCAGAATTCGCTCGCAATGTTCAAATCCGCCGAGGGAATAGGCGATATGCGAATCCGACCCCAGCGCCAGCCAGCCACCGGCTTCTTTCACCGCCAGCGCAATGGCGCGGCAATTAGGCTCGCTGCCCACGCGGGAGTGAATAAACGACGAATTATTCAGCTCCAGCGCCACGTCATATTTCGCGGCAGCCGCGGCGACGGCGGGAATGTCTATCGGGTATTTCGGGTTACCGGGATGCGAAATAATATGCACGTCTCCGCCCGCCATCGCGGCAATCATGGCGGTGGTGTGGGTTTCTTTATCGACAGGTTGCATCACCGGCTCGTGGAAACCGGCGATGATCACGTCGATCTCAGTGAGCATCGGGCCGGTACAGTCGATATCGCCATGAATATTTTTAATATTTGATTCGATACCGCGCAGGATGCCAACGCCGTTCACCAGACGCGGCCAGACCCGCATATTCATAAAGTGCCAGTAGTGCGGCGCATCGGCCATATCAGGGCCATGATCGGTAATGGCAAACAGCTTAATGCCCTTTTCCGCTGCTTCATCAATGTAATCATGCAGCGTGCTGTAAGCATGCGTGCTGGCCACAGTATGCATATGTAAATCGACCGGGTACGGCATGTACTCTCCTTGAGAATGTTCCGCTGTGGCTAAATGACCACAGCTTTATTCATGTTAGCAGACTCGTCAGTAACCTCGCGCAAGATCGACACGTCCTGCCGGTTCACGCCCCGCCTCTATCGCCAGAATATTATTCACAATGCTGTCCATTGCCTCTTCCGGCAGCGTGTCCGCCGCCACGTGCGGCGTGATGCTCACGCGCGGATGCGTCCAGAACGGATGCATAGCCGGTAACGGTTCTTCGACAAAGACGTCAAGCGTAGCGGCGGCAATCTGCCCGCTGTCGAGCGCGCGCAGTAAATCGCCTTCCACCAGATGTCCGCCACGGCCGAGGTTAATCAGGTAAGCATTATGATGTAAATATGTGAACAGTTGATGATCGAGAATACCGGCGGTGCGCGGCGTATTGGGCAACAGATTGATCAGCACTTTGCAACCGGTGGCAAATGCCTCCAGCTGGTCGTCGCCGAAGAAACTCTGCACCCCTTCCTGCGACTTGGCACTGCGGCTCCAGCTGCGCACGGTAAATTTCATCCCGGTCAGCGTTTGCGCCACGCTGCTGCCGAGCACGCCGGCGCCGAGAATACCGACGGTAAAGTCACTGCGTGAATGCGGCGCAAGAGGTCGCCACTGTTTTTGTTGCTGGAAAAGCTGATATTCATCCATCCGGCGGAAATAGCGCAGCACACTCGCCAGCGCATACTCCTGCATCTGCAACGCCATGCCGGTGTCTTCGAGGCGGATCAGCAGCACACCGGCGGGCAGAGTGCCGGGCTGACGCGCTTCCTGGGTGAGAATGGCATCGACCCCCGCGCCCAGCGCGAAAATGCCTTTAAGCTGCGTTCGCGGCGCCAGCATGGCATGAGGCGGACGCCACACCAGCGCGTAATCTGCCGGTTCGTCATCAGCCGCATTCCATACGCGGACGTTGGCCTGCGGTAATCTTTTGGTTATTCCGTCAATCCAGGGTTTGGCATCAAATGTAGGGTGGTAAAAAATTATGTTCATCTTTGTGACCTCCGGTGTGCTGATAGATTTCCCTGAATATCATCGGGATGCAACCCTGAGGCCGAAAAAAGAACAGGCCCCGAAAATCGGAGCCTGTGAAATAAATGATTGATGAGATAAAAAACTCAGGCAGCAGCAGGCTCACGGCTGATCAACCGGCGCAGCAGCGGGATCAACACCAGCAGCACCACACCGGTCGCGACAGAACCCCAGCCCAGCGCGTTGAACACCTGGCTGTAACCCGGATTGGTCGCTAACGGCGTGCTGCCCGCATTTTGCGGCATCAGCCCGGAGATATAACTCGCCAGTACCGAGGCCACGCCGGTGACCATCATCCAGCAGCCCATCATCACACCCTGATAGCGCGCCGGAGCCAGTTTACCGATCATGGCGTAACCTATCGGCGAAATCAGCAGTTCACCGATACTTTGCAGCAGGTAGCTGATGGCAATCCATTTGAACGCCACCAGCCCGTCGCCGCCTGCCAGATGAATACCAAACGGCAGCACCAGCATACCCAGCCCCATGCAGAACAGGGAGGCCGAGAACTGCGTCGGGATATCAATGTTCCAGCCGCGCTGACGCAGGTTTTTAAACCACAGTGCCATCAGCGGCCCGCCAATCACAATCACCAGCGTATTGATGTTCTGGATCCATTGCGGTGCCACACGAATGCCGTACACGTTCAGATCAATATTATGCTCGGAGAACAGCATCAGGCCCATCGGCGCCAGCTGATAGAGCGTCCAGAACACCAGCGAACCGAGCGCCAGCAGCAGATAAGCTTTCATCCGGCGGCGTTCGTCAGTATCACGATGACGGAACGTTACCAGCGCCATCAGTGCAAAAATAATCACACCCAGCACCACCACGAAATAACTGCTGAACTCGGCGTGGGTCAGCAGCATACGGATAACCGGCACCAGCACGATCAGAATGGCGATACCGACCGCCATCCTGCGTAACATCTGGCTGCGGCTGGCTTCTTTCAGCGGGGTGCTGATATCAGCCAGAATCGACCAGCGGGACAGCGTCACGACGATCGCCGCGACATTCCCCAGCGTGGCGAACAGGAACAGTGCACGGTAGTTTTCGCTCAGCTGGAAATACCCGGCCACGGCAAAGCCGATGAAGAAACCGAGGTTCATCCCGGCGTAGTTCCACAGGAAAGCCGACTCGCGGCGATCGTCGTCCGGCGCAAACCGCTGCGTCAGCATCATGTTCAGGCAGGTGACGTTCAGTCCGCTGCCGGTGAGGAACATCGCCAGCCCCCAGTAAAGGCCGGTCACGCCTTCAAGTGCAATCAGCGCACAGCCAAACACCTGCAACACCATGCCCAGCACAAACAGGTTACGGTTGCTGAGATAGCGCCCGCCAAGATAGCCGCCGAACATGTGCAGACCGTAGTTGAACGCGCCAAACACGCCCATAATGGCGTTAGCATTATCTTCACTAAAGCCGAGTTTTTTCGTGGCATACAGCACCAGCGTGGAATACAACACGGCGAAGCCGAGCGTCGCAAAGGTCTGAACGAAGAATAAAGTGCCTGCACCCGCGGGTATCGCGGGCCGGTGTTGCGACGTGGTCGCGTTGTTTGGCTGACTCAAGAATAACCCCTGTCCCGGTTTATGAAATAACGCTGCTTCGTCTGACGACTTGTACAGTTCTTATAGGAAGCAATTTTTCGAAGGGCAATGTTATACCGCCACGACTGGCGCTTTTCACAACATATGTTGCTATTTGAGCGTAACAAAACGTGTTTGCGGGTTAATCACACACTTATGCGGTTTACTCATTATTGACTCTGCGAGATTAGAAAAATTAATCTCCTGCGCAGCGCCCTCACGGTTGTTCAGGCTTAACGCGTTATTTGCTCTGTAAATCATCAAATTGCTCTAAGTTTGGCTAATGGGCACGGAACCTGCAAAAGAATGTTGACGATGAAGCGACTTTTCCCTACATTAGCGCCGGTCAGCAGCACTGCGGTGCAACTGACAGCTGGAGAGGTGTCTGAGTGGCTGAAGGAGCACGCCTGGAAAGTGTGTATATGAGCAATCGTATCGAGGGTTCGAACCCCTCTCTCTCCACCACATTAAACGGAAAAGGTTCTGATGAAAATCAGGACCTTTTTTGTTTTGGGCGCTCTAAAAATCCGGCTGCCCGTGAAATATTGCCGCTGAACAGACTCTGAGCGCCTGACACAAAACGCCGAAAATTTTCTTGACCCCTCGCGGCTGTCTCCCTATAGTAGCGCCCCGTTGCAACGCTCGCGCTGTAACGAACACGGTGAGGTGTCTGAGTGGCTGAAGGAGCACGCCTGGAAAGTGTGTATACGAGAAATCGTATCGAGGGTTCGAACCCCTCTCTCACCGCCAAATTAAAGAAAAGGGTCCTGATGAAAATCAGGACCCTTTTCTTTTGGTGTGCTTAATCAGCTCAGTGGAAAAACCAGCCTCTCTTTGCGCTAAGTGGCTGACTTTTCCATCGTCCAGCCAGCCACTCAAATTCCTGATAGGTATTCGTCGACTTCATTTCTTCCCGCAATGCCTTGATCAAAGGTTCTGCAATATTCCAGGTGTCAATTACCGTCGAATATGACGTACGTTTGATCATATCTTCATCGTAAATACCGCTCTGAATAGTGACCGCAACACGTTCATAAAAATTGAGAATGTACTGAAACTTACTGCACTCTCTAATTTCCTCTTCTGTAAGAGGCGAACCTGCCGGGGGAAATACAAATGATCGAAAGGACTTTCCTGAACTATGTACCTTTTTCAGTATTTTCAATGACTGGGCATAACGGGTATCCGTCCGGCTTTCGAACAGAAAAATGGCTGTCTGTGTTTTCTTGGCTATACGGACGTTATAAACAATCGTGCCTATAGCGACAAAAACACCGATAAGCAGAATGATATTGCTGATCAGTTGCAATTCTAACACGTCAAATTTCATGATTTTCATCCATGAAAAAGGCGGGTCTCCCCCGCCTTATTGAGATCAGTTTCTTTCAGAACCAATCGTATTCGTCATAAATCATGTTCATATGATCCTCCCTGAAGCGTTTAACTACGTTTTCGCGTAACAAAAACATGCAATGAATTCAACGTCATGCCGAATCCGATGAACACAAATTACTCACAAGAGCGCTATCTTGCAATACTGTATGAACAAATCAGGAAGACGTCTCGCAAAAATCACATCTTCACCAGCATCAGCCCTGCCCTTAATCCCAGTGCGACATTCGGGTTCGGGAACAGCACCGCTTCTTCGTCTGCTTCCACTTTATAGATCCTGCCGTTTTCCTGTGCGATGACAAAACCCTGGCTGAACACGGTGAAATTCACAGCATCAGCCGGGACAAACAGCTGGAAATCTTCTTTTGTGCGGATCACGTCCTGCACTACGCGGTAATGTACCAGCGGCGCGGTGGCGTCACGGGCGGGTAAGGGTTCACCGCTGACCAGCGTTTCCAGCACACGGCGGATGCCGGTGAACTGGGCATGATCGTTACTGCCAAACGGCAACGCTTTACCCAGTTCCAGCGTGCAGCTGTCTGCCTGAAAAACGTCGCTGCTGAAATGGGTAAAGGTGCCGCCCGGTGAGCGATGATGCACCAGAGCGTCCAGCCCGGCAGCGTCGAGCCATTCGAGCATAGACTCCGCTGGCGGCCGCGCCTGAAAAGGCAGCAGGCCGAAACGCACATGCCGGGATCCGCGGATCGCCGTGTGCAAGTCATAATGCAACCGCTGCGTGGCTCCGGCGGCTGAGGCGCTGCGGTAGAACAGTGCCATCACCTGCTCCAGCTCCTGTGCGCGGCGGGTTTCATCGTTAGGTTTATAACGGGCGTGGCGGCCACCAAACATGCGGTTCATGTCGGTATCCACATAACGTTTGTTGATGCGCATTGACGGCGGATTACCCAGCAACACCAGCAGCCGGGTTCGCAGCAGCCTTTCGCCTGACAACAGCTCGCTGACCAGCTGGCTGAGCAGCTCGATGGGTGCGGTTTCGTTACCGTGAACGCCCGCAGAAATCACCGCCGCCGTCTCACAAGGCTGGCGCGGTGAAAGCTCGAGGATCCCCTCGCCGCGCCACTGCCAGTCCAGCGTTTCCGTTTGTCCCGAAGGCTCAGAAACCGGCTCGCCGGAAAGCGTCACCGCCAGAAAATCAAACATCTGTTCACTCCTGTGATGGCTCAGCGCTGGAACGGATAAATCGGCCCCAGACCGAGAATATTGGTCAGTTCATCGAGCGCGGTGCGCACTTCGGTAAGCAGTTGCGGATCGGCCAGATCTTTGGCCTGCATCCGGTCACGGTAATGTTTATCGACCCAGGTATTCAGGCTGATAAACTGCGTGTCGCTCATCAGGGAGCCCACATTGACCGCGTTCAGTTCATTGCGATTGAGTGCCACGCGCAGACGCAAACACGCAGGTCCGCCGCCGTTACGCATGCTTTCGCGCAGATCAAACACTTCAATCTGATTCACCGGCCCGCCGCTTTCGATCAGCGCCGATAAATAAGACCAGACCCCAACATGCTGACGGGACTCTTCCGGCACCACCAGCAGCATTTTGCCGTCGGATTTGGTCAGTAACTGGCTGTTAAACAGGTATGTCGCGACCGCATCGTCAAGTGACACTTTTGACTGCGGCACTTCAATGGGCTGGAAATCCAGATCCAGCGCGGCCATTTTGCGACGAATTTCCTCCAGTGCGACGGCAGAATTCACAAACGCCTGTTCGTGATGGAAAAGCACGTTGCCGTTGCTGACAGAAATGACGTCGTTATGAAACACACCGCTGTCGATGGCCTGCGGGTTTTGCTGAACAAACACCGTGCGTTGCGCATCCAGCTGATGCAGACGTGCCACCGCGTCACTGGCTAAGCGGGTCTGACGCGCAGGATAGCGCACCGGTTCGTTTTCGCCGGTGACCAGCCCGTCGCGTCCGTACACAAACACCTGCACGCCGGGCTTGTCATATTCGCCGCATAACCGGTTATGGTTGGCCGCCCCTTCATCACCCAGCGCGCCCACCTGCGGCAGCGCCCCGTGATGGGCAAAATAGCGGTCAGCATGAAAGGTCGCACGCAAAATGGCCGATGTAGTGTCAGCTTCGATCGCGCGATGAAATTTATTGTTCAGATTCGCCACGGTGAAATGCACACGGCCATCGGCACTGTCGGCTGAAGGCGACACCGTGGCGGCGTTCGCCACCCACATAGCCGATGCCGAGCTCAGTGACGAAAGCAAACGCGGCGAGTACGCCTGCGCTTTGGTCAGCACTTCACGGTCGCTGCCGCCAAACCCCATCTGCCGTAAGGTGCTGAGATGCGGGCGTTCATGCGGCGGCAAAATGCCCTGCGCAAAGCCGAGATCGGCGAGCGCTTTCATTTTCAGCAGACCCTGTTTGGCCGCCAGACGCGGGTTCGCCACCGCGTTCTGATTTTTGGTTGAGGCTTCGTTGCCAAACGACAGCCCCGCATAATGGTGCGTCGGCCCGACTAAACCATCGAAATTTGCTTCACATCCAGACATGCCTGTCTCCTCAGGTTGTGCGGAAATCAATACCCGGCGACAGCGTCGCGGGGAGTTCCAGCGTGTCTGTTTCCAGCGAGGCCATTGGCCACGCGCAATAATCGGCTGCGTAATACGCGCTCGGTCGATGATTCCCCGACGCGCCGATCCCGCCAAATGGCGCATTACTCGACGCGCCGGTGAGCGGTTTGTTCCAGTTCACAATTCCCGCCCGTGCTTCCAATAATAGCTGCTCAAACCGATCGCGCCCGGCGGAGATTAATCCGGTCGCCAGCCCGAAGCGGGTCTGATTCGCCAGGGCAATGGCGCTGTCAAAATCGCTGTAGCGGTAAATACTCAGCAACGGCCCGAAGTATTCTTCATCAGGCACCCCCGCCACGCCGGTCAGATCGATAATCCCTGGCGTCAGCACGGTATTAAGAGGATCAGGGCGGGTCAGCAGCAGCAGCGGTTTACCGCCCAGCGCCAGTAATTCGTCCTGCGCTTTGAGCATATTGCGTGCGGCTGCGTCAGAAATCACCCCGCCCATAAACGGCTGGGGCTCATCATCCCAGCCGCCAATGCGCAGCTGCAGGGTCACCTCCAGCAGGCGCGCGATAAACGCATCACCCGCCTCGCCCTCTTTCACCAGCAGACGACGCGCACACGTGCAGCGCTGCCCGGCAGAAATAAACGCCGACTGAATGGTCAGGTTAACCGCCGCATCAATGTCTTCCACCGGCTCAACGATCAGCGCGTTATTACCGCCCATTTCCAGCGCCAGAATCTTTTCAGGCTGACCGGCCAGCTGGCGGTGCAACTGATAACCGGTTCCCGCGCTGCCGGTAAACAGCAACCCGTCGATATCTGCGCAGGCCGCCAGCGCTTCACCGGTGCTGCGCCCGCCCTGCACCAGATTCAACACGCCGTCGGGCAAACCGGCCTGTTGCCATAACTTCACGGTTTCTTCCGCCGTTTTAGGCGTCAGTTCACTCGGTTTAAAAATCACGGTATTGCCCGCCAGCAATGCCGGAACGATATGGCCGTTCGGCAGATGACCGGGGAAATTATACGGGCCGAACACCGCCAGCACGCCGTGCGGACGGTGACGCAGCACCGCCTCACCGTCCGGCATCGCGGTATGTTTTTCGCCGGTACGCTGCTGGTTGGCTTCCAGCGAAATCGCCACTTTGCCGATCATGGCCTGAATTTCGGTCAGCGTTTCCCATCGCGGTTTGCTGGTTTCCTGGCTGATGATTTCCGCCAGCCGGGTTTTATGCTCCGTCAGTAAACCGGCAAAACGCTGAATAACCTCCGCGCGTTCTGCCACTGTTTTGCGCGCCCAGGCAGGAAATGCCGTGCGGGCAGCCCGGCAGGCCATATCAACATCTTCCGCGTCAGCGCTCAGCGCCGACCACAGCAGGGTATTGTCCGCCGGATTGATTTTGTTCAGCTGCGCGCCCTGTCCGCTGCGCCACTGGCCCTGAATAAAGAGTGCGGGTTGCATCATGCGAGAGTTTCCTTTTTGAGAGGTTGCGTGGGAGCGTTCAGGTTGCTGCCGGGAAACAGCGCCACGGCGCGCATCATGTCGCCCTCACGCAGCCCGAGAATGTCAGCTTCGGCTGAACTGAGCGTCAGGGACTGCGGCGATTCTTCGCCCGCAATCAGCAGCGCCCGGAAGTTCTGATACTGCTCATTGGCCACCAGATACAGCGGCTCATCGTCGCCGTCCCGGTGGTCTGCCAGGCGAACCGGCCACAGACGGCTCTCTTTCACCGCGCGCAGCTGGTCAATTTCACCTTCCAGCGTCGGGCCGGCATCGAAAATATCCACATAGCCCTGATAACTCAGCCCTTCGCCTTCCAGCACCGCACGCGCCGGGGCGGTATGCGGATGCACTTCGCCGATCACCTCACGGGCTTCGTGGCTGAGCAGGTCGGTGTATAAAGGATGTTTGGGCATCAGCTCGGCGATAAAGGATTTCTGCCCCATGCCGGTCAGGCGGTCGGCTTCGGCGAATTCCATCCCGAAGAAGTGCCGCCCGACGCTGTCCCAGAACGGCGAATGGCCGCTGTCGTCTGAAACACCGCGCATTTCGGCGATCACCTTGCGGGAGAAATATTCTCGAAACGCGGCCAGAAACAGAAAACGCACTTTCGCCAGCAGCTGACCGTTCTTGCCATTGCGGTAATCGGGATCGAGAAACAGCGTGCAAAGCTCGGTATACCCGGTGTGATCGTTGCTGAGAAACAGCGTCGGCACCGGCTTATAAATATTCAGACTTTTGGAGGCGTGCACCAGCGTGCCGAGGCGGAAGTTGTACCACGGCTCGCTCAGGCCCACCGCCACTTCGATGGCGCTTACCCCCACCACTTTCGGCTGTTCTGTGTCTTCGAGCACAAACAGATAGCCCTGATCGGGTTTATCCAGACGGCCTTCCCAGGTCGCCACTGAACGCTCAATGCGCGCACGCAACTGCGCCTCATCCTTGGGCAAAGACGTTAAACCGATGCCGGTTTTGCCTGACAACTGCAGAATATCGGCGAGATCGCCGGGCCGCACAGGTCGAATCAACATCATGATGCTCTACCTCATTTATCCCAAAGAATCACGCGCACAGGCGCGCAACGGCACGCTCAAGGCGGTTCAGCCCTTCTTCAATATCAGCCCCTGGTATGATCAGGGACGGCGCAAAGCGCAGTACATTCGGCCCGGCAATCAGCGCAATCAGCCCCTCTTCTGCGGCCAGCGTGTTCAGCTGTTTGGCCTGATCCTGATAACGCTCGCTCATCACGGCGCCGATGAGCAGGCCCTGCCCGCGCACTTCGCTGAATACCTGATATTGCTCATTGATACGTTTCAGGCCATCGGCAAACCACTGATGGCGCTTGTGCACGCCTGCCAGCACGTCCGGCGTATTGATTATTTCAAACACTTTGCCGGCCACCGCCGTTGCCAGCGGGTTGCCGCCGTACGTGGTGCCGTGCGTGCCCGGCTGGAACAGCACCGCGTAGCGGTCGGTGGTCAGCATTGCGCCAATAGGGAAACCGCCGCCCAGCGCTTTGGCGCTGGTCAGAATGTCCGGCACCACGCCGTAATGCTGATACGCATACAGCTCGCCGGTGCGCCCGACGCCGGTCTGCACTTCATCAAAAATCAGCACCGCCTGATGCCTGTCACACAACTCACGCAGGCCTTGCAGGAATTCGGCCTGCGCGGGCACCACGCCGCCCTCGCCCTGGATCGGCTCGACAATCACCGCGCAGGTACGGGAGGAAATCTGGCTGGCGACCGCGGCCAGATCGTTGAACGGCAGATGGGTAATCGCCTGCGGTAACGGCGCAAAATCTTCCGAGTATTTCGGCTGACCGCCGGTGGTGACGGTAAACAACGTGCGCCCGTGAAACGCGTTTTTGAAGGCGATGATTTCATTCTTTTCGCCGCCGGCTTTGTTGCCATAAAGGCGCGCCAGTTTGAGCGCCGCTTCGTTGGCTTCCGCCCCCGAGTTACAGAAAAACACCTTGTCGGCAAAGGTGGCGTCGATCAGCTGTTTCGCCAGACGCAGCACCGGTTCGTTGGTATAGCCATTGCCCAGATGCCAGACTTTATCCGCCTGCTCAAGCAGCGTTTTACGAATTTCCGGATGGGCATGACCCAGCGCATTCACGGCAATGCCGCCCGCAAAATCGACATAATCTTTGCCCGCCTGATCCCACAGCCAGGATCCTTCGCCGCGCACCGGAATAAACGCGGCAGGGGCATACACCGGCACCATCCAGTCATCAAAGTTCTGGCGGCTGACGTTTTGTGGCTGCTGTTGGTGTTCCATATAAACCTCTTAATGTAAGGCCAGTGACTGGCTGAATTCAGGGTGCAGGAGCCCGCCCCCCATACCGGCAGGATTTCTGGTTATTGGTTTGTTATTTAAAAGTTAATAAATAATCTCACTCAGTCACATCATAGAGTGCAGGCTTCGTGCCAGCAAAGGATAAAAGTGAATAAAAAGAATCAGCACCAGAAAAAACAATCACTTAAACGCGACCGTTATTCACTTTAAATGCATAAAAAATGAATAAACAAAAAAATCCCCTTTCGCAGCAACGAGGGGCAAAGAATGAGTATGCAGGGAAATATTTTGATGTTTGGCGCAATGTTTTAGTCAGGATTGTGATCCGGCGCGTATCACCTGTGCTGTCGCGCAGTGCATTGCCAGAAAACGGTGCAGGCGCGCACGGTTTTGGCGCATCCGCTGCCGTGACCCTGTTCACACTCTGCGCAAATAAAAAAAACCACAGGCGCATCCTTTCTGAAAAGCCCCCGTGAGGTGCTTCATATGTGTTTAATTTGTTAATAAATTGATTTCTTTTTGTTTCATTGTTATCGGTAACACCTGCCATAGCGCGCCCGCATGAACCTGGTGATAGATTTAATTAACCAATATTTTACATATAAAGTTATTGGATTTAACAATTAAGGGCTTTGATCACATTCTGTTTACGAGCGAGAGAAAACAGCTTTCCCGTTAAGTTAATCTCTGAGTGTGGAATAAATAACCACTGCCCGTTCCCTACACCAGAACAGAACATCATAAGAAAGGTACAGACATGAAATTTAACCTCGCATTAGTCAATGCATGTGTGGTTTCAGCATGCATGTTATTCACGACACCGACATTCGCCGCCAAGCCTTACGACATCGCCGTGGTCGCCAAAGTCACCGGCATTCCCTGGTTCACCCGCATGGAAGTCGGCGTAAAAGAAGCCGCGCAAAAACTGAATGTGAATGCCTATCAGGTTGGCGGTTCAACGCCTGATCCGGCACAGCAGGTTAAAGTGATTGAAGATCTGATCGCCAAAAAGGTGGACGCCATTATCGTGGTGCCCAACGACGCCAAAGTGCTGGAGCCGGTGCTGAAAAAAGCCCGCGATCAGGGCATCGTGGTGTTAACCCATGAATCGCCGGATCAGCAAATTGGTCAGTGGGATATCGAAACCATCGACAGCCAGAAATATGCCGAAGCCAATATGGATGAGCTGGCGAAAGACATGGGCGGAAAAGGCGGATACGCCATTTATGTCGGTTCCCTGACTGTGCCATTGCATAACGCCTGGGCAGACGCCGCCATTAAATATCAGAAAGAAAAATACCCCGATATGCATGAAGTCACCTCACGCCTGCCGGTGGCCGAAAACATCGATAAGTCTTACTCCACCACGCTGGATCTCATGAAAACCTATCCTGATCTGAAAGGGATTATCGGTTTCGGTTCCCTCGGCCCGATCGGTGCCGGTCAGGCCGTCCAGCAGAAACGTGCGAAAAACAAACTCGCGGTGGTGGGTATCGCCATGCCCGCTCAGGCTGCGCCATACCTGATGCGCGGTGATATCAAGAAAGTGCTGTTGTGGGATCCGAAAGATGCCGGTTACGCCTTAGTGACCGTCGCCGACCAGCTGTTACAGGGTAAAGAAGTCACCAAAGACCTGAGCATCGAAGGGCTGGGCAAAGCGGATGTGGATATGGATAAACACGTGATCCGCTTTAATAAAATTCTGGAAGTCACGCCAGAGAATGCAAAATCACTCGGCTTCTGATGTAGCTTTTTAATTCTTTAATTTACCGGAGACATATTTATCTCCAGCGCCACACCAGGCAAATAGAAACAGATACGGCGTTGTGTGCTGTGCCGTATCTGAATTTCTAATCAGACATTGAATACTTATTCTAAATAGAACGTTGTAAGGATAATGTGATGAACACTCTCACTCCGTCGTCCGGTTCGCGCACGTCCCCTGCCCCTGCTGAGGCTTTTATCAGCCTCGAAAAAATCAGTAAAAAATTCCCCGGCGTTTTAGCGCTGGATAATGTCAGCCTGACGCTGAATAAAGGCGAAGTGCACTGTCTCGCCGGTCAGAATGGCTGCGGTAAAAGCACCATCATTAAAGTCATTTCCGGCGTCTATCAGCCGGAAAAAGGCGCGGCAATTACGCTCGATGGAAAACTTTTTCATAGCCTGACGCCGCAACTTTCTTCTTATTACGGCATTCAGGTTATTTATCAGGATCTCTCTTTATTTCCGAATTTATCGGTTGCCGAAAATATTGCCATCCACCGTTATTTACCGGGCGGCGATTTTTGGGTACATCGCGAGGCAATGCGCAAAAAAGCTGTGGCCGCTATGCAACGGGTCGGAATTTCTCTGGATCCGGATCGTAAAGTCGAAAAGCTGTCGATCGCCGACCGTCAGTTAGTGGCAATATGCCGCGCAATCGCTGCTGACGCCAGCCTGGTGATCATGGATGAACCCACCGCGTCGCTGACCCGCACCGAAGTGAACGGCCTGCTGCGGGTGGTGAATGAGCTGAAAGCCGCGGGCATCTGCGTGATGTTCGTCAGCCACCGCCTTGATGAAGTGATGGAAGTCGCCGACCGCATCAGCGTGATGCGCGACGGCAAACTGGTGGGCACCTATCCGGCCAGCGAACTCGACAGCAATGAGCTGGCGTTCCTGATGACCGGACAGCGTTTTACCTACAGCCACCTGCCGCACCGCGCACCGGCCAACGTCACGCCGCTGCTGGAAGTCAGCCACCTGAGCCGCAAAGGCCAGTATCAGGATATTTCGCTGTCGCTGCGCCAGGGCGAAATCACCTCGATTATCGGCCTGCTGGGTTCAGGGCGTACTGAACTCTGTATGAGCTTATTCGGCATGAGCCAGCCGGACAGCGGCGAAATCCGCGTTAACGGCAAGGCGGTGAAATTTCACAGCAACCGCGACGCCATCCGTCACGGTATCGCTTATGTATCGGAAGACCGTCTGACGCAGGGGCTGATCATGGAGCAATCCATTTACGACAACACACTGGTGTCGATTTTCGACAAGCTGCACACCGCCACCGGGCTGATGGATCACCGCAAAGCGGCGTCAGTGGTGAAAGACCTGATTCGTGACCTGAACATCAAAGTCTCCGACAGCGGCCTGCCGGTGAAAACGCTTTCCGGCGGCAATGCGCAGCGTATCGCCATCGCCAAATGGGTGGCGACGCAGCCGCATATTCTGATCCTCGATTCGCCGACCGTCGGCGTGGATATCGCCAATAAAGAAGGCATTTACCGTATTGCACGTGACCTGGCGGAATCCGGCATGGCGGTACTGATGATTTGCGATGAAATTCCGGAAGCCTATTACAACAGTCACCGCGTGCTGGTGATGCGCAAAGGCGAACTGGTGGCGGAATTCGCCCCGCACCAGAGCAGCGAAGCGCAGATTGCGGAGGCGATCAATGGATAACAACGCACTGTCGAAACTGTTCTCCCGGCACGAATTCTGGCTGGGATTACTGGTCCTGCTGCTGGTCATCGGCCTGAGCCTCAGCACCAGTGAATTTATGACGCTCGGCAACCTGACCGACGTTGCCACCAGTTACGCCATTCTCGGCATTCTGGCCTGCGGCCTGTTTGTGGTGCTGATTGCCGGGGGTATCGACATCTCCTTCCCGGCGGTGACGTCCATCGGTCAGTACGTGATGGCGAGTTACATCCTCCATCACGGCGGCAGTTTCCCGCTGGCGTTTGCCCTGTCGATGGGCACCGGTTTGCTGCTCGGGCTGGTCAATGGATTTCTGGTGTACTGGCTGCGCGTGCCGGCCATCATCATCACCATCGCCACGCTGAATCTGTTCTACGGATTGCTGGTGTACCTGACCAACGGCACCTGGCTGTATGGCTTCCCCGACTGGTTTATGAATGGCATCAACTGGTTCTCCTTTACCGCCGCGGACGGCTACGACTATGGCCTGACGCTGCCGTTACTCAGCCTGCTCGGGGTGATTATCGCCACCGGTGTGCTGATGAACCGCACCCGCGTCGGACGGCAGATTTACGCCATGGGCAGCAACCGTGACGCCGCGTCGCGCCTTGGTCTGAACATTCTGCGGCTGCATTTTTACGTCTACGGCTTTATGGGATTACTGGCGGGTATTGCTGCGGTGGTTCAGGCGCAAATCACTCAGTCCGTCGCACCGAATTCCCTGCTCGGCTATGAGCTGACGGTGCTGGCGGCGGTGGTGTTAGGCGGCACCAGCATGACCGGCGGGCGCGGTTCGCTCACCGGCACCATTCTGGGTGTCATGCTGCTGGCCTTCCTGCAAAACGGCCTGACGCTGCTGAGTATCTCGTCTTACTGGCATCAGGTGTTCAGCGGCCTGATCATTCTGATCAGCATCAGCAGCACGGCGTGGAATGAAAAACGCAAACTGGCAAAGGGGATGTGACATGACGACCTTAACCCGATTTTTCCCCGGCGACCGCATCATCCGTTTGCAGTTGCTGATCATCGTTGCCGTGGCCGTATTGTTCTCCTTCACGCTGGGCGGCAGTTTTTACAGCGTCGGCAATTTCCAGTCGATCTCTTCGCAGTTGCCTATTCTGGGCATGCTGGCGCTGGGGATGGGCATCACCATGCTTACCGGCGGCATCAACCTTTCGGTGATTGCCGGTGCGAATGCCTGCTCGCTGGCCATGGCGGCCATTATGGTGGCGCACCCGAATCAGCCGGAATATTTCGCGCTGGCGATGCTCGCCGGTCTGGGCGTGGCGGTGGCTATCGGTGTGCTTAACGGCGCGCTGATCGCCTACGTGGGTGTCTCGCCGATTCTGGCGACGCTCGGCACCATGACGCTGATTGCCGGGCTGAACATTCTGCTGACCAGCGGTGCGGTGATTTCCGGCTTCCCGGCGGCCATCCAATATCTGAGCAACGGCAGCCTGCTGGGCATTCCGGTCGCCCTGCTGCTGTTCCTGCTGGTGGCGCTGCTGTTATGGGTGTTGCTCGAACACACCACCCTTGGCCGCAGCCTGTATCTGATGGGCTCCAACGAACAGGCCACACGCTTTAGCGGCGTCAACACCCATAAAGTGACCATTGCGGTGTACGTGCTTTCCGCCCTGCTCGGCTGGGGCGCGGCACTGCTGATGATGTCCAAATTTAACTCGGCGAAAGCAGGCTACGGCGACTCCTACTTGCTGGTGACCATTCTGGCCTCCGTGCTCGGCGGGATTAACCCCGACGGCGGCTTTGGCCGGGTCATCGGGCTGGTGCTGGCGCTGATCGTCCTGCAAATGCTGGAAAGCGGCCTCAACCTGATGGGCGTCAGCAGTTACCTGACGATGGCCCTGTGGGGCGGCGTCCTGATCCTGTTTATCGCTCTGCAAAACAGAAAATCTTAAGCGAAAGCTTTTTACCGAAGGGAAAGAACATGGCGAGTTATTTTATTGGAGTAGACGTAGGAACCGGCAGCGCCCGCGCGGGCGTCTTCGACATGACCGGCCGCATGGTCGGCCAGGCCAGCCGTGAGATCACGTTGTACCGCCCGAAAGCCGATTTCGTCGAGCAATCTTCCGATGAGATCTGGCAGTCCGTCTGTAACGCCGTGAAAGACGCGGTGAATCAGGCCGACATCAACCCGATTCAGGTGAAAGGTATCGGTTTCGACGCCACCTGTTCGCTGGTGGTGCTGGATAAAGAAGGCAAACCGCTGACCGTCAGCCCGTCCGGGCGCAGCGAGCAGAACATCATTGTGTGGATGGATCACCGCGCCATTACGCAGGCGGAACGCATCAACGCCACCGGCCACCGCGTGCTGGAATTCGTCGGCGGGATTATTTCGCCGGAAATGCAGACGCCAAAACTGCTGTGGCTGAAACAGCATATGCCCACCACCTGGAACAACGTCGGGCACCTGTTCGATCTGCCGGATTTCCTGACCTGGCGCGCCACGCAGGACGCCACGCGCTCTCTGTGTTCCACCGTCTGCAAATGGACCTACATCGGCCACGAAGACCGCTGGGATCCGAGCTATTTCCGCCAGATCGGGCTGGAAGATTTGCTGGAAAATAATGCAGCGAAAATCGGCAGCGAAGTGAAAACCATGGGCGAGCCGCTGGGGCATGGTCTGACCCAGCGCGCCGCCGCCGAAATGGGCCTGATGGCAGGCACGGCGGTCAGCGTCTCGATCATTGATGCGCACGCAGGCAGTCTCGGCATTCTCGGCGCCAGCGGCGCGTCCGGCGAATCGGCAGATTTCGACAACCGCATCGCGCTGATCGGCGGCACCTCGACCGCACACATGGCGATGTCGCGCAGTGCGCGCTATATCGGCGGCATCTGGGGTCCGTATTACTCGGCGATTTTGCCGGATTACTGGCTGAACGAAGGTGGTCAATCCACCACCGGCGCGCTGATCGATCACGTCATTCAGTCACATCCGTGCTATCAGGATCTGCTGAAACAGGGCAAAGACAGCGGCAAAACCATTTACGAAGTGCTAAACGGCATCCTGCGTAAAATGGCAGGCGAGCCGGAAGACATTGCCTTCCTGACTAAAGACATTCATATGCTGCCCTACTTCCACGGCAACCGTTCACCGCGCGCCAACCCGACGCTGACCGGTACGCTGACCGGTCTGAAACTCTCGCGTACGCCGGAAGATATGGCACTGCATTATCTGGCGACCATTCAGGCGCTGGCGCTCGGCACCCGTCACATTATCGAAACCATGAACCAGAGCGGTTACCGCATCGATACCATGATGGCAAGCGGCGGCGGCACCAAAAACCCGGTGTTTGTGCAGGAGCATTCCAACGCCACCGGCTGCGCGATGTTATTGCCGGAAGAAAGCGAAGCGATGTTGCTCGGCAGCGCCATGATGGGCACCGTCGCGGCGGGCGCGTATGACTCGCTGCCGGAAGCCATGGCAGCCATGAGCCGCATCGGCAAAACCGTCACGCCGCAAACCAACAAAATCAAAGAGTATTACGACCGCAAATACCGCGTATTCCATGAGATGTACCACGACAGCATGAAGTACCGCCGCCTGATGCAGGGGGAAACCGAATGAATGCAGAGGAAGAATTTGCTCTGGCGTGTCAGGGCTGGCAGACCTACAGCCAGGAATTACTGGCGTTGCAGCGCCATCTCGATGCCGATATCTGGCAGCAATTGCTGACGCTGGTGACCGGTTGTAAGGGCAAAATCGCGGTGACCGGCGTGGGCACGTCGGGGATTGCGGCGCGCAAAATCGCCCATATGCTGGCGTGCGTTGAACAACCGGCGGTGTACCTCAGTGCCACCGATGCCGCCCACGGCGACTTAGGTTTTATGCGCAGTGATGACCTGATGATCCTGATTTCGCGCGGCGGAAATTCCGAAGAGCTGACGCGCCTGCTGCCGACGCTGAAAGCCAAAGGTGTGGCGATCGTCAGCGTGACCGAGAATCTGGATTCCGCCATTGCCCGTGCCGCCACGCTGGTGGTGAAAACCCATATCCGGCGGGAAATCGATCCGCTGAATATGCTGGCGACCACCTCTATCGTGCTGGTGCTGGCGGTGTTCGACGCGCTGTGCGGCAACATCATGCTGCGCAACGGCTTTGACCAGCAACGTTTACTGAAAGTGCATCCGGGCGGAAACGTCGGTAAGACGCTGCGGGAACAGGATATCTGACAACGCGCTTTTCACTGTTTAATCTCCTCCGCCACCAGCGCCGCCAGAATCGAGATGGCGCGCGCGGTGTGCGGAGCCCATTCGAAAGACGTGTTGATACGGATGCAGTGGCTGAAACGCTGATCGGCGGAAAACATGCTGCCGGGCGCCACACTGACGCCTTTCGCCAGCGCAAGCTGATAGACCCGCGCCGCATCGACGTTTTCCCCCAGATCCAGCCATAAAAAATAGCCGCCCTTTGGCTGGCTGACAGAAACCTGTGCGGGGAATTCGGCGAGAATGGCGTGATACATCGCCATTTGTCGCTGCTCGAGTACGCGGCGAAGACGGCGCAGATGGGTGTCATAACCTCCCTGCTGTAAATAATCGGCCAGCGCCAGCTGCACCGGCACGCTGGCCGATAAAGTGCTCATCAGCTGTAACCGCTGGATGCGCTCGGCGTATGCCCCCGCCGCCACCCAGCCGACGCGAAAACCCGGTGCCAGACATTTAGAAAATGACGAACAGTGCAGGATCTCGCTGCGGTAGGACGAGGCCTTCAGCGGCACCGCGCGTTCACTGCCGAAATAGAGTTCGCTGTAAACGTCATCTTCAATAATGGCGACCTGGTGCGCCTGCAAAATATCCACCAGCCGGGCCTTGTTTTCCGGCGGCAAGGTACAGCCGAGCGGATTCTGATAACTGGACATCAGCCAGCAGGCTTTGATCGGGTAGGTTTCCAGCGCTTTTTCCAATGCATCGGGATCCATGCCGTACCGCACGTCAGTCGGAATGGCGACCGCTTTTAGCTTGCGCCGCTCAATGGCCTGCAACACACCATAAAAAGCCGGAGACTCAATCGCCACCCAGTCTCCCGGCTCGGTCACCATCTGCAAACTCAGCCCGAGCGACTCCATCGCGCCAGACGTAATGACGATTTCATCCGGCGCGACTTCGATACCGTTTTGCGCATAACGCTGGGCAATGCTGCGGCGCAACTCTTCGTTACCCGGCGGCAGGTTGGCAGTGGCGCTGTGAGGGGACATCCGGCGCACGGCGCTGGCAAGCGATCGCGCCAGACGCGGCTGGGGAAATAACGTCGGATCCGGGAACGCCGAGCCAAGCGGCACCACGCCAGGATCTTGTCCGGCTTTGAGAATATCAAAAATGGCATCGTTGACGTCCACCTGCTCGGCGGCGTGCAGACGCTCGTCCGGCTGATGCCGCACCGGACGCTGCAATCCGGCAGCCACGTAGTAACCGGACTGAGGTCGCGCGACGATCACTCCCTGACTTTCCAGCAGCTGGTAAGCCTGCAACACCGTCATCAGGCTCAGGCCAGACTGCTTGCAGGTATCGCGCAATGAAGGCAGGCGATCGCCGGGCAGCCAGACCTGGGTGTCAATTTGTTTGCGCAGCGTGCGCGCCAGCTGGGCATAGCGGGATTCAGTCATAATGCGGATCACTGTTACAGGCGGTGTTAACGAAATGAAAACTATTATGCCTGTTTTCGCCTGTTCATCACCAAGTAAACCGTGAGTAAACTTCAAACATTCTTTACACGCGGGCTATAGCGACAAATCATTCATCATGTTAATGTTTGAATCCTTCGCATGACTCGGATTTATCCGAACCGCCAGTCACGTCTGTTCGCCTAACCTTACGCTTTCTAAACATTTTCTCCATGATTGCGCGAAATGTGTCTCTCCGACTTTCAGAATTTTACATCTACCTCGCATTACTATTCATTGGATTCAGTAGACTTGCTTTCGTCGAAACAAAACGGGCAACGTGCCTGAATCTTCAATAAGGAATTTTATTATGCGTAAACTTACCGCAATGATTGTGGCTTCAACCCTGGCTCTGAGCTCTGCTTCTTTCGCGTTTGCTGCTGAGACGACTGCACCTCCAGCACCTGATGCTGCTCACGGCAAAATGCTGCATCATAAAGGCCCGCAACACATGAACCCGTTTGCCGGCCTGAACCTGACTGAGCAGCAAAAAACTCAGATGAAAGACATCATGAAAGACAGCGGCGCACGCCCTGACCGTGCCGCTATGAAAGCGCAGATGGATCAGATGCACAGCCTGGTGGCGACCGACAGCTTCGACGAAGCTAAAGTGAAATCGCAGATTGATACCATCACCAAAGCACAGTCTGACCGTATGCTCGACCGTGCCCGTGCAGAGAACAAAATGTATAACCTGCTGACACCTGAGCAGAAAAAACAGTTCAACGAGAACTACCAGAAACGCTCTGCCAAAATGGAACAGATGCGTGACCACAAACCAGGTCAGGAAAAACCTGCTGCTGCAGAATAATCCCCGACCTGACAGAAATAGACCGGCCTTCGTGGCCGGTTTTTTTTTTGGTTTTTTCCTGCCCCGCCACAACTTTATTGTCATCCGACCAGTACTCTCTGTGCAAAGCGTAAACCGCATCACACTTCCGCTTTTAACTTCAAACTTTTCTGTTCAAAAACATTATTTTTGACCAGTAATTTAACATAGTCGCAACGTGCCGCTGGCGCGCCGACCCTTACCTCCCTACCTCACACTCTCACAAAAAAAGTGGCCAGCACGACAAAGGACCACTCACAAGGAGTTGTAATCATGAAAAGCGTCAAGTCCGGGATAACCTGGCTGGTGGTGGCGTTCATCGGAGCCTTTGCTTTTTGCATGCTGGCGTTAAGTCGTGGCGAACACGTCAACGCGCTCTGGCTGGTGGTTGCCGCCATTGCCTGTTACAGCATTGCCTACCGTTTTTACAGTCTGTTTATCGCCGAAAAAGTATTTGAACTCGACGATAAACGCATGACCCCCGCCGAGCGTCACAACGACGGGCTGGATTATGTGCCGACCAATAAATGGGTGCTGTTCGGCCACCACTTTGCGGCGATTGCCGGAGCAGGCCCGCTGGTCGGCCCGATCCTTGCTGCGCAAATGGGCTTTTTGCCAGGCACCATCTGGATTTTAGTCGGCGTCATGCTGGCCGGTGCGGTGCAGGATTTCCTGATCCTGTTTATCTCTACCCGCCGCGATGGCCGATCTCTGGGGGAAATGGCGAAGCAGGAGCTGGGTAATTTCGCAGGCGTCATCACCATGCTAGGCGCGCTCGGCGTGATGATCATTATTCTGTCCGCGCTGGCGCTGGTGGTGGTCAAAGCGCTGGCCGACAGTCCGTGGGGGCTGTTTACCATTGCCGCGACCATTCCGATTGCCCTGTTTATGGGCATCTATATGCGCTTTCTGCGTCCTGGGAAAATCGCTGAAGTGTCGGTGATTGGCTTTGTGCTGATGATGCTCGCGATTGTTTACGGCGGAAACGTGGCGGCGGACCCGTACTGGGGGCCGTTCTTTACCCTGCACGGCACCACGCTGACCTGGGTGCTGGTGATTTATGGCTTTATTGCCTCGGTATTGCCGGTCTGGCTGCTGCTGGCACCGCGCGATTACCTCTCAACGTTTCTGAAAATCGGCGTTATTGCCGGGCTGGCGGTCGGTATCGTCTTCGCCATGCCGGAAATGAAAATGCCCGCCGTATCGCGTTTTATTGACGGCAGCGGCCCGGTATTCTCCGGCAGCCTGTTCCCGTTCCTGTTTATCACCATCGCCTGCGGGTCGATTTCAGGTTTCCACGCGCTGGTTTCCAGCGGCACGACGCCGAAACTGGTGGAGCGCGAAAGTCACATCCGCTTTATCGGCTACGGCGCGATGCTGATGGAATCGTTTGTGGCGATCATGGCGCTGATTTGTGCGTCGGTGATCGACCCTGGCGTCTATTTTGCGATGAACTCACCGGCGGCGCTGATTGGCACCACGGTGGAAAGTGCCTCGCAGGTGATTAACGGCTGGGGCTTTGTCATCACGCCGGACATTCTGACGCAAATTGCCAAAGACGTCGGCGAGCAGTCAATCCTGTCCCGCGCCGGTGGCGCACCGACCTTCGCCGTCGGCATGGCGCACATCATTACTGAGGTGTTTAACAGCCGCGCGATGATGGCCTTCTGGTATCACTTCGCGATCCTGTTCGAAGCCTTGTTCATCCTGACCGCCGTGGATGCCGGTACCCGCGCCTGCCGTTTTATGGTGCAGGATCTGGTGGGCGTTGCCGTCCCTTCTCTAGCCAATAACCGTTCGTGGATCGGCACGTTCGCCGGTACTACCGTCGCGGTCGCGGGCTGGGGTTTCTTCGTGTATCAGGGCGTGGTCGATCCGTTAGGGGGCATCAATACTCTGTGGCCGCTGTTCGGTATCGGCAATCAGATGCTGGCCTCAATGGCGCTGATCCTCGGCACCGTAGTGCTGTTCAAAATGAAAAAACAGCGTTATGCCTGGGTGACTATTTTGCCGACCATCTGGCTGTTCATCACCTCGATGACCGCAGGCTGGCAGAAGATTTTCCACGAAAAACCGTCGATTGGATTCCTGGCGCAGGCGAAGAAATTCTCTGCCGGGATCGACAGTGGTGAAATCATCAAACCGGCCAAAACACTGGCTGATATGCATACCATCGTGCTGAATAATCAGATCAACGCCGTGCTGTGTGGCTTCTTTATGCTGGTGGCGGTGACGATGCTGGTGTCGTCGTTCTTTGTTATCCGCCGCGCACTGAAATCTGCCACGCCGACGGTACATGAAACAGCCGTGGTGCTGCGTCGTGAAGGCCGCCCGGTTGGCGAGGTGCGCCATGTCTGAGTCACGCGCATTGTTTAAAACACCGCGACCGGCGTCGTTTCGCATCATCAGCTGTCAGCCGCTGTTTATCGTCGAGCCGAAGCCGCACAACGTTTCCGGCTGGCTGAAGCTGGCTATCCGGCGCACTGCGCAGAGTTTCCGGCTGATGGTCGGCGTGCAGGATTACCAGAATTATGTGCAGCATATGAAGGTGCGACACCCGGATAACGAGCCGATGTCCGAGCGGGAGTTTCACCGCCGCTGTCTTGAGGCAAGATTTCCCAGCGAAGGCGGTAAGATGGGAAAATGTCCGTGCTGAGGCGCAGAGTTTCTGTGCCGTGAACTAAAACCTTGCGCAGCCCGTCACGGATGACGGGCTGATATGCTTAGTGTGCGAACAAAATTATCACGCGCGTTATCTTTCTGAAATTCAAACGCTATTATTTTTTTAAATTGCCGGCCGGTGTGTGGGATAAAAAACTCACTGTGCGGCCTAAGCCTTTCTGGTTAAGAAAAAACCTCGCCCGGTTGCGGCCTGCTTTCCTTTCGTCTTCTCACTTTTCGCGATTGCGCGGCTAAAAACCGTCACGCAAAAATGTGTGGCTATGTGATTTTTGCCCCGCCTCTTCTGGTGATAATTTAACCATACACAAGTTAACCGGTTTTATTCTTACCTTAGAGGAAAGCATCATGATTGGCGCAGCACATGCCAGAGATATCGTCACCATAGAGCACAGTATTGTTTTTGCCGTTATGGGAATGTCAGCGTGGGGTGGCGTCGTTCGCTACATCATGCTGAGACAGAAAAAGGCCTTCATGGATGAACTCAAGGCCTGTCTTTTACAGGTTATCGTCTCCTGTTTCAGCGGCATGATATTGAGTATTTTCGTTTTGTCGCACGATGCCAACGATGACAAGCTACTGGTCATCGCCGGGCTGGGCGGCGTGTTTGCCGGGCCGATTATCACCCTGCTCGGTAAGAAAATTTCGGCGTTCATTGACACCATGACCCCCGCACCGAAACAACAAGGTTAATCCCTTCCCCCGACAGACCCAGGTCTGCGGGGGATTTTTTTGCCCTCTTCCCGCGCTGTACGCCCTCTTCGTTCTGCTTTAACTGTCTCAACCTGCCACTTCTCTCTCAGTACGCCAGGCCACACCCTGCGCTGTCTCTGATGCAGCCTGCTTAACCGGTGTGTCTGACGCGGGTTCGGCAAGGTGCACAGCACACCGTTGAAGCAAAAAAAGCGAGACACCCGTAAGTGTCCCGCTTTGCGCTTTCATTAGCATGAGGTCAGAACCTCATGACGTCTGCGTGGTGTAATCAGAGTAACTTCCACTGTGACCATTCACCGGTGAACTCTGCCAGACCTGGCTCGTTTGCCTGAGTCCAGTAGTTAGCCACGTAATCTTTTCCTTTATGGCTGACTTTATCGCCGGTGTTGTATACCTTGCCGGATTCCCACTCGTCGTATTTACCTGCCGGTGCTGGTGTCGGTTCCGGAGTCGGTTCTGGCGTAGGTTCAGGCGTCGGTTCTGGGGTAGGTTCCGGCGTCGGCTCCGGGGTCGGTTCAGGCGTTGGCGTCGGGTCGATCACTTCTTCACCAAAGACCACCAGCGTGTAGTTTTTGGCAACGGAAGTGGCCGCATGGGTGTCAGTGACCGTCAGGGAGAACTGGAACTCAGCACGGCTGACCACGGTTGGCGCGATAAAGGTAATGGTTGACGTGGTGGTGCTGTTTGGCGAAATGCCCGCCGGAACGCTCCACTTGTAGGTCAGCGCTTCGTTATCGGCATCGCTGGAGGCAGCACCGCTCAGACGCACTTTTGAACCGCTGATCACCTGCAACTGGATATCCGCAACCGGTGTGGTATTAGTGGCAGGTTTATCATCATCAGGCACTTCGCCGGCGACATTGATACCGTCGAAGTAGAACGGTGCCATATCGACAACCTGATTAGTCACGGTGCAACCCAGACCTTCACGCGCGGCGTTAACCAGTACGCCGTTGTCCTGATCGATAGTCCAGGTAAACAGTGCGCCAAGCCCTTTTTTCGCTACATACTGACCTTTAGCCCTGACGCTGCGCGGAGTATCAAGGGAAACGAACAGTTTGGTGTCTTTGTTGTACAGGTAATCAGCGTCTGCAACCTGATCGGTGTACACGCTGAAACCGTTACGGCCTTTCTGGTTTTCCAGATCGATATAGTTATTGATCAGGTCATACCATTCGCTGCAACCGCTTTCGAATGTGCCGGTGGTTTCAGCATTGGGTGTCGGTGAGTAGGTACCTTTGAGCGGTGAGTAGCTTTCCAGAACCGCATTCTGGCCGTTACGTGAGTACCCCGCATAACCTACGTTAATGCGGTCAGCCGGGAAGCCTTTCGCCAGCAGGTAATCAACGATGGTATCCACGCCCCAGCCGCCTTCTACCAGCGCGTGCAGGTTGGTGTGGTGATCGAGTTTCTCTGCCCACGGCGTACCGTAGAAGTCGTAAGTCATCACGTTGATGCTGTACAGACCGTTTTTCAGCAGTGTGGCGACATCTGATTTTTCCAAAATCGCTACCACCGCAGAACTGGCGATACTGATTTTGACGTCACTGCGTTTAATGGCTTTCAGCTCTTTGGTGATTTCAGCCAGCAGCAATGCATAGTTCGCACCATCAGAATCGCTGTAGGCATTGTTGTTACCGGCGTTGCCCGGATATTCCCAGTCGATATCCACTTCAGAGAACATCGGGAAGCGGGTAAACAGTTTTGCCACGCCTTTTGCAAAGGTGCTGCGCCCCGCAGACGTTTGCGACATGTTGTGGAAACCGCTGCTCATGGTCCAGCCGCCGATACTCATCGACAGTGCCAGGTCATGCCCCTGGGTTTTGGCTTTGGCTTGCAGATCACGCAGGCCGCCGACGATACCTTTTACTGTCGCCTGAGTGGCGGAGTTCACGTCCATTTCTTCCCAGCCGGACTCTTTCAGGCCAACGTTGTTGCTGGTCTGGAAGTCGCCCCATGGGTCAAGGAAGGTGGGTTCGTTAGTGGATTTGTTCAGATTGCTTGCTGCGCGGGCGATAACTTCCGCTTTTTCGCCGGTGCTGTCGCCGACAATGCCCAGGAAGCCAAGAATGATTTTGTCATACGCCGTCGGGCTGACGTTGGCTAAATCATAACCGCGACCGCGGTTAGCCGGGGTGTCATCTCCGTCGGTCTGACGGCTGTCATACTGCGACCAGTCAGTGTAGTAACCGAAGACTTTAGGTTTATTGGTGGTGTCATACTTGTTGTACACCGGTTTAGCCACGCGGGCAGAGGTATAGCTATATTTCACCGTGTCTTTCGACGCGTCAAAACCGTCCGCTTTATAAGATTTGTCAGTCAGAGAATCTGTTTTAATCAATTTACTGGTAGCCATAATAGTTTCCTGAATAGAAGTTAAGGGTCTAACAGCGTCTTGCTGTTGAAGCTATAATTAGTGAGAGGACGTTTTCTCTCAAATCATCATTCAGCATAAATATTTTTGACAACGATGATGTTCAGGAAATGAGCATCAATTTTTTATCTGATAGTGCAGGAATCTGGACAAGTAATGAGCTGCCGGGGTTTTGCAATCAAAAACATCAACCTGCCGGTTTAAGCAATGAGTCACAATACGGGTTTAATGTGCCACCGATGATATAAATAAAATCCTATAATTCAACGTCAATCATTCAATTTTTATATTTTCTATTTCAAGTTAAACTCAAAAGACTTTTTAATTTCACTCAAAAAACACGTCAGTTTTTATAACAGATCACAACTTATCTAAAATTAATCACAATATTCTGATTGAATGTGGTGAATTTCAAAAAAGAAGATACGATAAATCCTATCGAAAAATGAAAGCCAGCAATTTTCTACCACCGGACTGGAGAGTGTTGAAAGATGAGCGTTTATCTTATTAATGGGCTGTACGTTTTCAACGAAGGAACGAAAGAGTTAAAGACGCTGAATAATGGAATGAATATTAAACTGACCACGATGCGAGCCCGATGCCTCAGTTTTATCATTGAACACGCTAAAGACGAAGTGATAGAAAAGTCAGCGATATCTTATGCTTTATGGGGTGCCAGAAGTACCTTTACCAGCGACGCCAGCCTTACCCAAACACTCTATTTAATTCGCCGCGATCTTAAAACGTTAGGGTTGGATGAATTGTTTATCACCGTACCTAAATCAGGCATTCGGGTAAATACCTCAATAACAATCGATATAATTCAGGAAAAAAAACCCAAAACAAAAATATCATATAACCCTATTTTACTGAGTCTGATTGTATTAGTGCTGTTAATCGGAGTAGGTGTATATCTTACCTTAGTTATCTGAGATCTCTTTACTCACAGAGGGTTCCACTATGCCAAGCAATCCTATTATTGATGCCGTGCTGGAAAATGAAGGGGCTTATATAAACCATCCCGACGATCCGGGCGGCGCGACACATTGGGGCATCACCGAAAAGACCGCACGTGATTATGGCTATACCGGCGATATGAAAGCATTTACCCGTGAACAGGCATATATCATTCTGGAGAAAAACTACTGGTATCAGCCAGGGTTTGACAAAATCCACGCCTTGTCACCGGCTCTGGCGTTAGAGCTGTGTGATACCGGGACAAATATGGGGCCCTCCGTGGGTATTAAGTGGCTACAACGCTGGCTCAATGCATATAATCAGCAAGGCCAGGTTTATCCCGATATCACCGTTGACGGAAAAATTGGGCCTGCCACGCTGAATGCGCTGGCCGGGTTCCTGAGACTGCGCGGGCAGGAAGGAGACGCTGTTCTGGTCACATCGCTCAATTGCAGCCAGGGACAACGGTATCTTGATTTAGCCGAAAGTAAGGCCAGTAATGAATCCTTCATTTACGGCTGGATGAGAAACCGGGTGCGCCTGATAACGCTTTAAACATAAGTGTTTCTTATACAAATAAATGAGCTGCAATAACTTCACTTGTGATGCGCAACATCGTTTAGCTATTAGGAATTAATTCAAACCACTCATTAATGCATACAAATATCATGATATTTTGAGATTTTTTTACTTTATTTGTAGCATCACAATGTGAATGATGCAGGCTCCATATCTTGATGACGGAGAAAAGTAATGATTTACGATAAAATAAATGAGTTTGATTATAATCTGATCAAGATCATGAATGAAGTGATAGTCTCTGGTAGCCTTTCGCGCGCAGCTGAAAAACTTGAACTCTCCGTTTCTGCGGTCAGTCTTTCCATTAATAAATTACAACGTTTCTTAGCCGTCGAACTTTTTATCAGAACCGCTCAGGGCATGAAACCAACACAAATAGCTCTGGACATTCATGAATCTTTTTCACATGCCATGTGTATAATTGATGACGTGGTTCATAAAGCTAAAAATCAGGAAAAAACCGTCTCTTCAGTTAAAGTCATGTGTTCTGACTTAATCGAAAGTTTTTACTTTCAACGTTTACATCAGCAAGATGATTTACAGGAAACCCTTCTCGCCTTCACTAACTCCACCATATTTAACCATGATGAATGTGTGAGAAATCTGCTGCAATCTTGCAATGACATCGTGCTGAGTAATTTTGCCCTTCACCACCATAGCATCACCTCTGTTGAAATTGATTCCGTGGATGATTTCGTGGTGGTGTGCAGCTCCGGCAGTTTACTGGCGTCACAACCCGCCTTTACGCTTTCACACTATTACACGTTACCCCATGCCGTGTATTGTCACAGCGAAGGCCAGACCATGAAACTGGTGTCGGTTAATAATCGTCATATCCAGAATGAAAAAACCAATATGCGCAAAGTCATTTATAACTCATCGTCTATGAATGGCATCATTGCTGCCGTTGAGCGCAGTGATATGATCGCCATCTTTCCGAGAAAAGTGGCGGAGTATTTTATTGAAAAACGTCACAGCAAATTAGTAACATTTACATTACCCGATGACATTCATCATGAAACTTTAAAAACATATGCAAACTTTGTCACCAGAACGACCAAAGTCCGGGGTGTTAATAATATCATTTCTTCACTCAAGGCCGTTGAAACCTGCTCCTGAAAATAAATGATTATCTCAACGGCACAACGCAAAATCACACGTAATTAATGATGAACAATGTTCTTATTTTAATAGTGAAGTAACCCGGTGAAGATTACCCTTTCAATGTTGGTCTGAGACTGACATTGAAAACACAAACTCCTCAGAGTTTTTATTCTTGTACTTATTGCAACGAATGAAGGGTATTCACTATGCATCGATTAAAGCCTCAGTTTTATTTAAATCTTATTACCGCATCCTGTTTGCTGGCTGCAAGTTCTGCCGCGCTGGCGGAGGAAACCCCTGCCCCTTCAGAACCGTACGTTATTAAAGAAAGTGATCTGATCAAAAAAGAAAATTCATTAACGCAAAACCCGCTGATGCAGGAAGTGAAAGCTTCCATCCGCACGCTGGATAATGATTCCGTTGAAAAAATTGCGCCGGGCCGTGCGGCAAACCCGGATAACGTAAAACGCGTTGAGAAAATCCTCAGCAAAGAGCAATGGGATTATATTTTCCCGCTCCGCGCGCCGGAATACAGTTATGAAAACTTCATTAAAGCGATAGGTAAATTCCCGGCAGTTTGCGGTACTTACACTGACGGGCGTGATTCCGACGCGATTTGCCGTAAAGGCCTGGCAACAATGTTCGCGCACTTCGCCCAGGAAACCGGCGGACATGAAAACTGGCGCCCTGAGGCGGAATGGCGACAGGGGCTGGTGTGGCTGCGTGAAATGGGCTGGGCCGAAGGCCAGAAAGGCGGCTATAACGGCGAATGTAATCCGGACGTCTGGCAGGGGCAAACCTGGCCTTGCGGTAAAGACGCGCAGGGTGATTTCGTCAGCTATTTTGGTCGCGGGGCAAAACAACTTTCCTATAACTACAACTACGGTCCGTTCTCAGACGCGATGTTTGGCACGGTCAGAACGCTGCTCGATAAACCGGAACTGGTCGCGGACACCTGGCTGAACCTCGCCAGCGCCGTGTTCTTCTTCGTCACACCGCAGGCACCGAAACCCAGCATGCTGCACGTGATCGACGGAACCTGGCAGCCTAACGCCCATGATAAAGAAAACGGCCTGGTACCGGGGTTCGGCGTGACCATCCAGATCATTAACGGCGGCGTGGAGTGCGGCGGTCCAACCGAAATTGCTCAGGGTGAAAACCGTATCTCCTACTACAAAAGTGAAGCGGAATACCTGAAAGTGCCGGTGCCTGCCAATGAAGTGCTCGGCTGTAAAAACATGAAACAGTTCGATGAAGGTGGCTCAGGCGCACTGCCACAGTACTGGGAACAGGACTGGGGATGGGATCCGAGTACCCCGACAGGCTCGACGTATTCCTGTCAGTTAGTCGGCTACCAGACGCCATTCTCTGCGTTTAAAGAAGGCGACTACAAACGCTGCGTTCAGCACTTCTTTAATGTGTCGATTGTTGATGACTCCGGCAAGGTCGAGCCGGTCACGCCAGCGCCGGATCCGACGCCAGCGCCAGCGCCAACCCCGGACCCAACCCCTGCCCCGGCGGACGCTAACGTGGCGCCAGTGGCAAAACTGAGCGGGCCGATTGGTGATGTGGAAAGCCAAGCGAACGTGACACTTAACGCCGCCGCGTCCAGCGATGCGAACGGTGACAAACTGTCTTACTCCTGGCTGCTGCCAAACGGTAATACGCTGGAGGGTACCGATCGTGACAGCATCAGTTTTGTTGCCCCGACGGTGACGGTGAAAAAACAGTACACCTTCACACTGACTGTTTCTGACGGCAAGAAAAGCGATGTGGCTTCTTATACGCTGACGGTGACGCCGCAGGTGCAACCATTGCCGGATACCGGCACGGGTAAAACCTGCGCGAACAACTGGGACGCACAAAAAATCTACTACGGAGGCGAAAGCGTTGTGTGGAAAGGCAAGGAGTATCTGGCTAACTATTGGACACAGAACAATGAACCCGGGAACCCGGAGTTCACTGGCGAATGGTCACAATGGAAGGAAATTAAAGCCTGTAAGTAAACCTTGTTTTAATGGTCACTCCTGACCGGGGAAAATCAAATGGGCGATCGACGATCGCCCATTTTTTCATGGTTCAGCTTGCCACCAGCATCGGTTCAGCAACCGGCGTGGTCTGCTCGGCAACCAGCCCCAGCAGGATTTTCTTCACCGCCATCGCCTCCGGCGACAGTGCCCGCGTTTCTGAGATACACAGTGAAAGCGGCACCTGAATGGCCGGGCTGCTGATGCATGACATCCAGGCTTTCGCCGGGCCGATCATGGCACGGGCGGCCGACTCCGGCAGGATCGTCGCACCCAGCCCGCTGGCTACTGCGGCGGTCAGCGTCGCAGAAGATTCAATTTCACCAATGATGTTAGCGCTCAGGCGACGCAAAGACATGGCATCGTCCACCAGACGGCGCATGACATTATAAGCACGCGGCATAAACAGATTCAGCCTGGCCACTTCGCTCAGCTCAACGTATTTTCCCGGATTCGGCACAGCATGCGTGCCCACCAGATACAGATCTTCCCTCATCAGCGGCTGACTGCACAGCCCGGCTTCCGGGCGCGCGCCGTACAGCACGGCCATGTCCATGCGGCCATCCAGCACCCATTCACCCAGCGCCGTGCCAAAGTTTTCATTGAGATACAGCAAAATGCCAGGATGCTGCTCGCGCACTGCCTGCAACAGCGGCAGCGCCAGCTGTGAAGCCGCCGTGCCCGGCGCAAGGCCGACCGACACCTGCCCGCTGAGTGATTGCCCGGCGCTGCTTACGGCGCACTGCGCCTGCTCACACTGACGCAAAATGGCCTGCGCATGGGAATAAAGAATGTGACCGGCTTCCGTGGGCGTGACGCCGCGCTTGGTGCGAATCAGCAATTGTTGCTGCAATTCACCTTCCAGCGTTGCCAGCTGCTGGCTCAGCGCCGGTTGAGCGATATGCAGAACCTCAGCGGCCTGCGTCAGGCTGCCGATATCGACGATTTTCACGAAGTACTTTAAACGCCTGAGATTCATCTCTGCCTCCATCTTGCGCGGTAAGGGGTACCCTGAACTGACGTAATGCACGAACAGCATATTTATAAGCAGCTCTGATAAAAGCAAGATCTGCGCCAATCTCCGGCGGCCAGATGAAAAAACGGGCGCATCGCCGCCAATCCCCCGGAACATAAGAGAAAACGGTTGGATGGCGCGCGCAATAAACGTCTGCGCAGAAAAAAATGCAGTGTGATCGCGCAATAATTTCATCGTGAGCGCACCAACATAATGCATTCTTATGGTTCAGCCTTATCAATTAGCAGGATGAATAACTGGCGGCTTTTAGGGGTATCAGACGCTCCGAGATTACTGCCCCGACCGCTCAAACCGGCCTTTTTGACTCTATTCTCAACAACTTGACCAAAGTATCAGCAAACGCACACATTTATGCAGTTTCCCCTTTGACATGCACAGGGGCAGTCGCTATTATTCGCCCCGTTCCAACGATTCCTCTGTAGTTCAGTCGGTAGAACGGCGGACTGTTAATCCGTATGTCACTGGTTCGAGTCCAGTCAGAGGAGCCATATTAGAAACGCCCGCTTAAGGAAACTTAAGCGGGCGTTTTGCTTTGGTGTTTTGGATGTCCTTGCCTGCTTTGCCCCTTTTCTCCCCTTTCATTTTGCAAAAGCATTTTAACCTGGCGGTTGACGCTGTAGTCTCAGTAGCGGTTTTTGTTAAGCTTTTTGATAACTCAATAACCTTTTGCCTATTTTAATAACGAAAAAGTTTAGAAATCTGAGGAACAGACAGGACAATTATGGACGCCATGCTCACTGCCCCCCGCCCCGATGAGGAAATACCTTCATATCACCGTGCCCGCCGGGCTGCCTGGGGGAGCTTCGTCGGCGCAGTCGTCGACTGGTTTGATTTTTTACTCTACGGCATCACCGCCGCGCTGGTGTTTAACAGTGAATTTTTTCCGCAAATTGACCCGGCAATGGGCACGCTCGCCGCGTTTGCCACCTTCGGCGTAGGCTTCCTCTTCCGCCCGCTCGGCGGCATTGTCTTCGGCCATTTCGGCGATCGTTTGGGTCGCAAACGGATGCTGATGATGACCGTCTGGATCATGGGCATCGCCACCGCATGCATCGGTATCCTCCCCTCTTTCGCAACCATTGGCTGGTGGGCCCCGGCTCTGCTGGTCACCCTGCGCGCCATTCAGGGTTTTGCGGTCGGCGGCGAATGGGGTGGCGCTGCGCTGCTCGCCGTTGAAAGTGCACCTTCGGGTAAAAAGGCGTTCTACAGCAGCGGCATCCAGATGGGATACGGCGTCGGTCTGCTGCTGGCTACCGGTCTGGTGTCGCTGATAAGCCACCTGACCACCGACGCCCAGTTCCTCAGCTGGGGCTGGCGTTTGCCGTTTCTGTTCAGCGTTGTGCTGGTGCTGGGCGCGCTGTGGGTCCGCAACGGCATGGAAGAGTCGGTCGAGTTTGAACGTGCTCAGGAAGCACAGCCCAAAGAGGCGAAAAAACGCCTGCCGGTCTTCGAAGCACTGAACCGCCACCCCGGCGCATTTTTGAAAATCATCCTCCTGCGCCTTTGCGAATTGCTGACGATGTACATTGTCACCGCGTTCGCACTGAACTATTCGACGCACAACCTGGGGATGTCGCGTGAGCTGTTTCTCAATATCGGATTGCTGGTCGGCGGGATAAGCTGTCTGACGATCCCGCTGTTTGCCTGGCTGGCGGATCGCTTCGGACGTCGCCGCATCTACATTACCGGCGCATTCGTCGGTGCCCTGAGTGCGTTCCCGTTCTTTATGGCGCTGGAAGCACGTTCCCTTGTCGGCGTGGTAATTTTCTCGTTACTGCTGGCTAATATCGCTCACGATATGGTGGTGTGTGTGCAGCAACCGATGTTCACGGAAATGTTTGGCGCAGGTTACCGCTACAGTGGTGCCGGTGTGGGTTATCAGGTCGCCAGCGTGGTGGGTGGCGGATTTACGCCGTTTATTGCCGCCGCGTTACTGAATTTCTCCGGCGGTGAATGGCATTCCGTCGCCATTTATCTGATGGCGGGCTGTTTGCTCTCGGCCCTGACAGCGATAGTGATGAAAACACCTCAGCCGGACTGAAAAGTAAGCCATTAAAAAAGCCCGCTTAATGAAAGTTAAGCGGGCTTTTTGCATCCGGGGCGGCGTTAAACCACCCGCAACTCTTCGTAGGACACCATCACATGCTCCGCAAATGCCGGACGCTGTTTAAGTTTTTCATAATATTGTTCGATGGCCGGGTAAGGTGGCCGATCAATGGCGATATCAAAATAGCGATACAAACTGTGTCCAAACTGAATATCGGCCAGCGTGAATTCACTCCCGGCAAGGTAGCCATATCGGACAATCTGCGCCTCAGCAATCGCCAGTTTCTTGTTCAGGTTCTGCAATGATTTTTTCAGCGCCTGATGATCCTGATCTTTCGCCGCCGTTCTCACTACCATCCAGAATACCGGCGCGGTGAAATTCATCGCCACCCCGATTTTTGCCCATTCGGTCCATTTATCGATGTGCGCACGCCGTTCAGCATCCTTCGGCCAGAATGTCTCAGCACCGTATTTTCCGGCCAGATAGCGCAGAATGGCGCCGGTTTCCCACAGGGCCTCCCCTTCGCCATCGCGGATCACCGGAACGGTGCCGTTCGGGTTCATCGCCAGAAATTCCGGCGTGTCATTGCCGCCGTATTTATGGCCGATGTCAGTTCTTTCATACTGCAGGCCTAATTCCCCGATACACCACATCAGCGCCTGCACATTAGACGACGTTTTTCTGCCCCACACCCGAATCATTCACTGTCCCCTGTTCGTTCATAAAAGCGTCATCCGGTTTTCATAGCCTAATAAAACATTGGCGGCGCTCTTCAGACAAGCCATATTTAGACTGAATGATGATGAACAAAGCACAAAGGAAAAGCGTATGGATAACACGTCCCTCACCGCGGTACAGGCGATTGAGAAGCTCGAAGAAATGTACAACAACTCGGTCGCCGCACTGCGGGATGCGATTAAAGATTTCATTGTTCAGGGCACGCTGCCGGACGTGGCTGACCGCGCGGCGGGATTATTTGTTTACCCTGAACTGCGTGTCAGCTGGGATGGCGTGACGCCTGCCAAAAATCCGACCCGCGCCTATGGCCGCTTCTCGCACCCCGGACGCTATTCCACCACCATCACCCATCCTGAACTTTTCCGTCATTATCTGACCGAGCAGCTGTCATTGCTGGAGGAAGAGTACAATGCGGTGATTGAAGTGGTGCCGTCGCAACAGGAAATTCCTTACTCTTACGTGATCGACGGATCGGACCTGATGCTCGACCGCTCAATGAGCGCGGGGCTTGCGAAACATTTTCCCACCACGGAACTGTCGCAAATTGGCGATGAAACGGCAGATGGCCTGTATTACCCCGGCGATACCTTCCCGCTTTCTCATTTCAACGCGCTGCGGGCTGATTTTTCCCTCGCGCGCCTGCGCCATTACACCGGCACGTTGATTGAACATTTCCAGCCTTACGTGTTGTTCACCAACTACACGCGCTATGTCGATGAATTTGTCAGCTGGGCGTGCGCACAGATTGCCGATCCGGACAGCCCGTACGAAGCGCTGGCCTGCGCGGGCAGCGTGTTTATCACTGCCGATACGCTTTATCCGGAACAGGCGGTGTCGGATCTGGCGTGGAAAAAACACCAGATGCCGGCCTATCACCTGATCGCCCGCGACGGCGCGGGGATCACGCTGGTGAACATCGGCGTCGGTCCGGCCAATGCCAAAACGATTTGCGATCACCTCGCAGTGCTGCGCCCGCACGTCTGGCTGATGATTGGTCACTGCGGCGGATTGCGTGAAACGCAGTCCATTGGCGATTACGTACTGGCGCACGCGTATCTGCGTGACGATCACGTGCTGGACGCGGTGTTACCGCCGGATATCCCTATTCCAAGCATTGCCGAAGTGCAGCGCGCGCTGTATGACGCCACCAAAAAGATGAGCGGAATGCCCGGCGAGGAAGTGAAACAGCGCCTGCGCACCGGCACGGTGGTCACGACGGACGATCGTAACTGGGAGCTGCGTTATGCCGCCTCGGCGCTGCGCTTTAACCTCAGCCGTGCCGTGGCCGTCGATATGGAAAGTGCGACCATTGCCGCGCAGGGTTACCGCTTCCGCGTCCCGTACGGCACGTTACTGTGCGTCTCCGATAAACCGCTTCACGGTGAAATCAAACTGCCCGGTCAGGCAAACAAGTTTTATGAAGGGGCGATTTCAGAGCATTTGCAAATCGGCATCTGCGCCATCGATCTGCTGCGTGCCGAAGGGGATCATCTGCATTCGCGAAAATTACGTACCTTTAACGAGCCTCCTTTCCGATAATTGTTTTTTAACACTTTAATTCAGCCCCTTCTTAAAAAAGACTTTGCATAATGCGAAGTCTTTTACCATCATAATTTAAAACGCTGTTCTACTTTCTGCCACACTGGAATTCTCTTGCAAAACGTCATCGTCTCTTTGCGCAAAGCCATCGAGCGCACGCCCTGGTATCCGAAACGGCGTTCTTACCGCACCCTGTTCTGGCGTGAAATCACGCCCCTCGCTGTGCCCATCTTCTTCGAGAATGCCTGCGTCCTGCTGATGGGCGTACTGAGCACTTTTCTGGTCAGCTGGCTGGGCAAGGAAGCGATGGCGGGCGTTGGTCTGGCAGACAGCTTCAACATGGTGATCATTTCCTTTTTTGCCGCGGTCGATCTCGGCACTACGGTGGTGGTGGCCTTCAGCCTGGGTAAGCTCGATCACGAACGGGCGCGTGCCGCTGCGCGACAATCGCTGGCGATCATGACCGTTTTTGCCGTACTGCTGGCAATTCTTCTGCAATTTTCCGGGCATGTGATCATCGACATGATCGCCGGTAACGCCGAGCCGGAAGTCAAAGAGATGGCGCTTTCCTATCTGCAAATGAGCAGCTGGAGCTATCCGGCGGCGGCCATTGCGTTGATCGGTTCCGGCGCGCTGCGCGGTGCCGGGAATACCAAAATTCCGATGCTGCTCAACGGCGGCATGAATATTCTCAATCTGGTGATCAGCAGCGTGCTGATTTACGGCTGCTTTGGCTGGAATGGACTGGGCTTTATCGGTGCGGGGCTCGGGCTGACCATCGCGCGCTATATCGGTGCCATCGCCGTCATTGCGGTGCTGATGGTCGGCTTTAATCCGTCGCTGAAAATCTCCCTTAAAAGTTATTTCCTGCCGCTCAATACCAATATTCTGCGCGAAGTGCTGGGCATTGGTATTCCGGCCAGCATTGAATCGGTGCTGTTTAACGGCGGTAAACTGCTGACGCAGGTTTTCGTCGCCGGTATGGGCACTAACGTCATCGCCGGTAACTTTATTGCCTTCTCCATTGCCGCATTGATTAACCTGCCGGGCAACGCGCTGGGATCAGCGTCCACCATTATTGTCGGCACGCGGCTGGGCAAAGGGCAAATCGCACAGTCCGAGCGCCAGCTGCGCCATATATTCTGGCTCTCGACATTTGGCCTGTGCGTTCTGGCGTTCATCTCGGTGCCCTTCGCCGGCGTGCTGGCGCGCTTTTACACCAATGAAGAAGACGTCATCGACGTCGTCAAAATACTGATCTGGCTGAACGCCGCGTTTATGCCCTTCTGGGCGGCGTCATGGGTGCTCCCCGCCGGATTAAAAGGCGCACGCGACGCCCGTTTCACCATGTATGTCTCGATGGTGGGCATGTGGGGTTGTCGTATTGTGGTGGGGTATTTCCTGGGTATCGTGCTTGGTTTTGGCGTGGTGGGTATCTGGCTTGGCATGTTCCTGGACTGGATCGTGCGCGGTATTTTCTTCTACTGGCGCATGGCCAGCGGCCGCTGGCTGTGGAAATACCCGAAAGCGAAGAGAACGGAATAACGGCCAACGTTAAGAGGTCAGTTCAGGCATCCGGCGGGCGTAAGTCTGAACGTGGGCGGAAAACGGTCTATATAAATAATTATTTCATATGCATTAATCAAATGCATATGAAATTAATATATCAACACAGTGAATAACATATTTTTTATACAAAAAAACAAAACAACTTAACCCATCGCCATCCGGTAAACCTCTGTATTTTATAAATAAAATTAGAATAAAATTTGTAGTCATATTTATAAATTGCTTCCACCTGGCGAATAAATTATATTCCGTGTCGCGTTTTTTATAATACCTCCCCATTAAAATAAGAAGGTTTAAATGCCAGCAGATATCGACAATCTTGTTACTATGCTTAACGGAAAAAGAAATAAATTCCTGCAGGAGGATTATATTTCAGGAAATCAATGGGATAATATTAATCCTATGCAACGTCAAGGTGCATGGACAAACAATAATTATGACTCGCAGGGAAATATTCAATACCACGGCCTTGGAGCCGGAGTTTGCCTTGGACTGTCGAGTGCTTACTTAATTTCTGGTGCGACATGGCCTGATTTTATGAACTACATTTCGAGTCCGCTGGGTAAAGTTCAGATTCGCGGCGTGCAGAATTTACTGAAGGAGCTTACTCTCTCCCGGCCAAAAAACCTGTCAAGATATAAATGCCAGGGAAATATTAATTCCAAAGATGTCATGACAACCGTCCTGAGAAATAAAGGAATTTCTTATATAAAAGGGGGCAATATGATGACAAACAAACTATTAGAATCAATAAGAACGGATATACTTCAATATATGTCCTCCCAAAACGGGTATATTATTATCATAGGTGGCCAGGCAGGACTTCATGCTTTCGCAATAAGAGCAGGAGTAAACGTTTTAAAATTTTTTGACCCCAACCATGGTGAATTTATTTTTCCGACCATGAATGGCCAGGGGGATTTAATGGCACTTTTCTTGTTGACCTATATAGCTGACCGTTACCCGAATTTTAATAAATGTGATGTTTCTTGTTTTAAACTGAGATGAATTAATTTTTTAAATCCTTTACATCATGGGCGCCGCGGAGTTTGCCGCCCGGCAAACTCCTGACTCACATAGTACGTCTTATCCGGCAACGGCCGGCTTTTGTAAATCCACCGGCGTTTTCGACTTCTGGCAGCAGAGGTAGATGATCCCCAGCAGCGGGATCCAGCCGAGCAAAATGCCCAGCACCACATTCAGCACGGCGTAAGTCTCCGGCGAAGCGTACTGGATCAGGATCATATTCAGCAACCGCGAGACGACGCCCGCCAGATAGACACCGCCAAACCACCAGCCTGAACGGTTGATGTCATGCATGCGGCGGATGCCGACGGCCAGCAGCGGCAACGCCAGAACCAGGGCAAACAGGCTATAGGCCATTCCGGCATACAGCACGCCGATATAAGGGTCGCCTGACATGGAAAAGAACGAAATCACGCCCATGACCAGCAGGATCATCAACAAAACATTGCCGAGGGTGAAAACCCAAAACGCCTTTCGGGTCGCCCTGCCCGAAAATTTCACATAGCCTTTCCAGCCCTGCAAATAACACTGCCATAAGGTCATTACGTCACTTCCTTTTACTTTCCCAAAGAGTCCGGGGATTTAAACCGTTTCTTACTGGCCGCGCAACCGCGAAGCGAGTTTATCCAGCTGATCGGCAATCTGGTTCAGATCTTTGTCCTGCTCTCCCGGCGTACGGGTGGAGTTACGCACCACCAGCTTCGCCGGTAACAGGGTGGACTCGGTGACGTCATTTTTCGTCGCCAGCAGGCGTTCCACCGCCTCTTTGCTTTGCAGATCCAGATCCAGCGACACCGTAGTCAGCGCCGGATGGAAAAACGCGCTGTCGTAAGTATCATCGTAACCGATGATCGACACCTGTTCGGGAATGGCGACGTTATGCTGATGCAGCGCGCTGATAACGCCCAGCGCCATCTGATCGTTGCCCACCAGCATGGCGGTAAACTGCGGCGTCTCACGCAGGATATGCAGCGCATTGTAATAGCCGCTTTTGGCGCTCCAGTCACCGTGGATCACCGTGACCGGTGCCAGCCCCTTCTCCCTGAGCGTGTCCTGCCAGCTTTGCAGGCGCAGGCGCGATGACACAGAATCCTCCGGCCCTGCCAGCAGCGCGAAATCGCGATGCCCTAATTCCAGCAGATATTCCACGCTGGCGCGTGAGCCGTCGGCGGGATTAAAGCAGACGTTAAACACCGGGCTGCCCGGATCGACGTCGAGGAACAGACACAGAATATCGCGGTTATTTTCGTAGATGTGCTCTGCTTCAGCGCTTTCCAGCGGAATGTTGATGATGACGCGATCGACCCGCTGAGATTTCAGTTCGTTGATCGAGTCCTGAATGCTCTGGTTAACATCTTCATCAATCATCGAGATCAGCACCTGATAACCGGCCTGATGAGCATATTTTTTCACTGACGCAGCAATTTGCGAAGGCGCGTGTAAGGCCAGCGACGTGGTCACCAGCCCCAGCGTGAAACTCTGTTTACCCACCAGCTGCTGTGCCAGACGGTTAGGCACATAGCGCAGCACATCTATCGCCTGTTCTACCTTCAGGCGGGTGGCTTCGGAAACGTTGGCTGACTTGTTTAACACCCGTGAAACGGTCTGATAAGAGACACCGGCGTAGCGGGCGACATCTTCCAGTGTCGAACTTTTCGATTTCATTCTTTTTCTCTGCCTGCAACCTGTGAACGTAGCTTACCTCCACAATCCTCGGGTCAAACTACGGGATCTCAGATAAAAGTTCAATCTGAGGCGCACCGCACTGCATAAGTTATACGTTAACATTGCATAATCTTGTGATTTGAATCACTAACGGTTTATTTATAACACACAAGTTCTGGATCTAACTCACAATTCAGAATGTGTAAAATTGATCATTGTTGTTTCTGGGTATCTTATAGATTCCGTAAATGTGAACGTCATACAATCATAAGGAAAAATAATGAAACACAACTTACGCACTCTGGCTGTGGCGGTTTCCCTCGCCCTCACGGCAGGCCCTGCAGTGGCAAATGATATTGATTTTCATGGTTATCTGCGCTCCGGGCTGGGTGTTTCCGGCAGTGGCAGCTTAGAGCAATTCCAGAAAAACAAAGTCGGTCGTCTGGGCAACGAAAACGATACTTACGGAGAAGTGGAACTGGGCAGTGAAGTCTACAAAAAAGACGATGTCAGTTTTTATGTCGATTCGATGGTCAGCATGGTGTCCGACGGCTCAAATGATGATGAAAGTACCCTCAATGACGACGCGCAATTCGGGCTGCGTCAGCTGAATTTGCAAATTAAAGGGCTGGTCCCGTGGGATAAAGATGCGGTGATCTGGGGCGGTAAGCGTTACTACCAGCGCCATGATTTACACATCATCGACACCAAATACTGGAACATTTCCGGTGCCGGTGCCGGGGTGGAAAACCTGAAACTGGGCGAAGGCGCGCTGTCGGTGGCCTGGATCCGTGGCGATGCCAATGACGTGGATTACCGCGTTGACGGCGATAACGACGTCAACATCAACTACATTGACGTGCGCTACGCCGGGATCAAACCGTGGAGCGGCGCGTGGATGGAGATCGGTGCCGACTACGCCATGCCAAACCTGACGCACGATCAGAAAGAGTACGGTGGCCTGTATGACGCGGATAACGGCGTGATGCTGACCGGCGAAATCAGCCAGGATATGTGGGGCGGCTATAACAAACTGGTTTTACAGTACGCAGACAAAGGCCTGGCGCAGAACATGATTTCCCAGGGCGGCGGCTGGTATGACATGTGGAATTACACCAATGACGCCACCGGTTATCGCGGCATCATCACCGGGCTGTTCCCGATCACCAGTAAATTCAGCCTCAACCACGTGCTGACCTACGGCCATGCCGACAACATCACCGCGTACACCGACACCACTGAACTGGTTTCTCTGGTGGGCCGTGCGCAGTACCAGTGGACGGATTACGTGCGTACCATCGGTGAAGTGGGTACGTTCTATCAGAAAGATGATTACAAGAACGGCTCGAACTATAAACAAGGTGGCCAGAAATACACCCTGGCGATGGGTCTGGCAGCCGGTCCTGAGTTTATGTCGCGCCCTGAACTGCGTGTGTTTGCATCGTATCTGAATGATTCCGAACACGGCGATACCTTTGAAGATCACACGAAATCCGATACCTGGAACTTTGGGGTTCAGGTTGAAGCCTGGTGGTAAATTTCCTTTATTTCTGAAGCTGTCGCTGCGTTGGCTTGCCGATTTGCCACAACTTCACTGATTTTGGAAAGTTGAAGTCATGTTGTACAAAAAAGTTATATCCTCATTGTTATAAAGCGACAGATAAAACTTAATTTCTCTTGTAGGGGATCGTTACGTTTTTTCTCCGCACAGCAGCATCATTATTATTGATTTAAAATAAGAAACAATAAAGGCAGCCTGGTGTCGGGCTGCCTTTATTTTTAGCGTTATTTAAAAAGACTTAATTACTGTTTAAACCAAATTTCTCTGTCATTAATTTCTTCAGGCTGTCGGACTGCTTACCAAATATGGCATGAACTTCCTGACCAATAATGACCACCCCTATCGCCCCGGCCTGCTGGATGGCACCGGAGTTAACCGGTTTAAGCGCTTTCACCTTGACGCGCAGCCTGGTGATACAGGCATCGACATTAATAATATTATCGCGGCCACCGAGCGCCTCAATTAATAACGACACATCCGTGGACGGTGGTACGTCATCTTTCAGGTTTTTATTCTTCGCCGAGAACACATGCATAAAGTCTTTAATATTGACCATCATTAATCCTCTCTTGCAGAAATGAAAAAACGTGCAACAGGGAATATTCCCCGTTGCACGCCGGTAATACCTCTTATTGCGCGATTTTACGTGTCAGGATCTGATAACCAAATGCCGGTAACGTCAGTTTACGCGGTAAATTGCCGCCGTGAACGATATCCTGATAATCCAGCGGCAATGTGACACTCTGACTTTGCGCACTGTAGTTTTGCAGGAAGATAAACTCGCTTTCACCGTCGGTACGCCTTGCGGCGGTCATGCCTTCCGGCAGCGGCGTGTTAATGGCGCGCGGCAGATGCATTTCTTTTGCCAGCGCGGTGAAGAAATCGGCATGGAACTGGGCGTCGTTGCGCGATGCCACGTAGTACGCCTGCCCTTTACCGTACAAATTGACGGTAACGGCCGGGGCACCGGCATAGAAATCATCGCCATAGGTGGCGAGCGCCGCCGCGCCTTCCAGATGGATCACCTCACACAACTGCGATGCACGGTACGGCCCGCTCAACCCCAGCGCATTACCTTCGACACCGGCGACGCTGTTGTGCTGCTCGTCGGTCAGGCTGTCGATCTCTTCCGCCCAGATGCCGAGCACAGGGCGTAACGGCCCGGGGAATCCGTCGAGGAAACACAGGTCGGTTTCGTTGACGATGCCGCTCCAGTAGGTGGCGACAAAGCGCCCGCCGGTCTGCACGAAATGGCTTATCCGCTCGCTGACCCCTTCGCGCACCATGTACAGCATCGGCGCGATCACCAGATCGTAGCCCTGTAAATCGCAGTCGGCGTTGATCACATCGACGGCAATGCCTTGTGACCACAGCGCCCGGTAATGATCGGCAACGGTGTTTTCATAATGCAGACCGGCATTGCGCGGCCCCATGGCATCGTCCATCGCCCAGCGGCTTTCCCAGTCAAAAATGATCGCCACTTTGGCTTCCACGCGGCTGCCTGCCACCGGCGCCAAGGCGGATAAAATCGTGCCGAGCTCGGCCACTTCGCGCCCCACGCGGGTATCAATATGCCCGACGTGATCGACCACGGCGCCGTGGAATTTCTCAGACGAGCCGCGGCTTTTACGCCACTGGAAATACTGTACGGAATCCGCACCGTGCGCGACCGCCTGCAGCGAGGAAAGAATGTGCATTCCCGGCTTTTTCAGTTTGCTGGTCGGCTGCCAGTTGGTGAAGCTTGGCGTTGATTCCATCAGCACAAAAGGTTTGCCCTGCTTGAGGGTGCGCATCAGATCGTGGTACATCGCGGTGTACGCCGCGAGGCCGATATCATCCTGACGGGTGTGCCACATCGGGTAGCTGTCCCAGGAGATGAAATCCAGCACCCCGGCGAGCTTCCAGTAATCGTAATCGTAGAAATATTCCATGAAATTGGTGGTCGCCGGCAGCGCCGGGTTTTCGGCTTTCAGCGGGCGGATCTCTTCGCTGCAAAAACGCGTGACCTGGTCGGTATTAAAACGACGCCAGTCGAGATTCAGGCCGTGAACGCCACTTTCGCCCTGCGGCGACGGCGATTCAAGCTGTGACCAGTCCGTGTAAGTGTGGCTCCAGAACGTGCTCCACCAGGCCTGGTTCAGCGCATCAAGGGTGACGTAGCGCGCTTTCAGCCAGTCACGGAACTGCTCCTGACAGGTGTCACAATGACATTCGCCGCCGTACTCATTGGAGATGTGCCAGCCGATCACCGCCGGATGGTGGGCATAACGTTTTGCCAGCTGGCCGTTCATCAGTTGGACTTTTTCGCGATAAACCGGTGAACTCAGACAGTGGTTGTGACGCCCGCCGTGCAGCGCTTTGACGCGGTCGCGCCCGACGCGCAACACTTGCGGGTATTTCTGCGACATCCACGCCGGACGTGCGCCGCTTGGCGTGGCGAGATAGACAAAAATGCCGTTCTCATGCAGACGGTCGAGCACCTGATCCATCCAGTCAAACGTATAGCGCCCTTCTTCAGGCTCCAGCGCTGACCAGCTGAAAATTCCCACTGACATCACGTTGCAGCGCGCTTCTTTCATCATTTCGACGTCGCGGATCAGCACGTCAGGCGTGTCCAGCCATTGCTCGGGGTTGTAGTCCGCGCCGTGTAACAGGCCGGAAATCTTACTGCTCAGAAGAGGGAATTTCGTCATGCTTAATCCTTTAAATCCTTAAGAAAAAGTCAGTGCTCCCCGGCCAATGTGACCGGGGAAAAGGAAATTACTTGAATACCTGAATGGAAGGCAGAACCTGACCGTCACAGCTGAACAACGCCTGATTTTCGCGGGCATTGCCCTCTTTCCAGTGGTCGTTGATGTAGGTCATGCCCGCCGGCGTGGCCCAGCCTGCACCGCTGACCGGGATCCACGTCGGTTCCCAGTAGAACAGGCCTTTGCCACGGTGATCCGGCACGGCCACCAGACTTTTGATCATGTCGCTGAGGAAGTCTGCCTGCCCCTGCACCGTGCCCGGATAGCCGCCGTCTTTGGCTTCTTTTTCCGTGAAGCTGTTTTCAGCCGCATCACAGTTTTGGGTGCTGTAGCCATACGCCACTTCCACCACGATCACGTCTTTGTTGTAGCGCTTGCTGATGTCGTCCATGTTGGTTTGCAGCGCAGAGATCGGGCCGTTCCAGTAGGTGTAAAACGACAGGCCGATAACGTCGTAAGGCACCTTGCGCTGATTGATTTCATCGAACCACCAGCGGAAGGTATCGTTTTTGGTGCCTTCAGCCAGATGCAGCATGATTTTGATGTCCGACGGATTTTTTTCATCGGCGCGCACACCGGCAATCGCCGCATTCAGCAGCCCGGCCAGACGGTCAAACTCACCGCCGCCCTCGCCCCAGCTTTTGCCTTCCGGCCACAAAATCCCGCCGTTCATTTCATTGCCGACCTGCACCATGTCCGGCACCGTGCCCTGTTCACGGAATTTGGCGATCACTTCGCGGCTGTAATCATGAATGGCCGTTTTCAGCTGCGGATAATCCATTTTCGCCCAGCTTTTCGGCTTGAACTGTTTACCGGGGTCGGTCCAGAAATCGCTGTAATGGAAATCGAGCAGGATTTTAAAACCCTGCGCTTTGGCACGTTTCGCCAGTTCCAGCGTGGTGGCCAGATCGTTATTGCCGCCGCCGTAAGGTTTGCCATCCGCATCTTTCGGATCCACCCACAGGCGCAGGCGCACGTAGTTGAAACCGTTCTGTTTGAGGATCACCATCGCATCGGTTTGCTTATGGTTTTGATCGAAGAACTTGCCGCCGTGCTTTTCCACATCAATCAGCGTCGAAATGTCTGCGCCTTTGATGAAATCCGCCGGGACGTTGGCGACTTTTTTAATCACCACGTCCTGCGCCATGCCGGAAAATGACATCGCCAGCAGCACGCAGGCCATTGCGCTTTTATTGAACATCTTTTTAGAAAAGAGAGTCATCGGATTATCCTTTGGTACTGCCAGCCGTCAGGCCGGAAACGAAGTATTTTTGTAAGGCGAGATAGAAAATGGCGACCGGCACGGCGATCAGCACCGCGCCTGCGGCGTACATGGTGTAATTCGCGCCCATTTTCTGCGCCACCAGGTTGTACAGGCCAATCGGCAAAGTGTACTTATCGGGCGTGCGCAAAATGGTGCTGGAGAGAATGAAATCACCCAGCGGGCCGGTGAAGGAGAACAGCGCGATCACCGCCAGTATCGGTTTGGAGAGCGGCATGATGATTTCGATGAAAATACGGAAATTCCCCGCCCCGTCCATTCTCGCTGACTCATCCAGATCTTTCGGAATGGCGTCGAGATAGCCTTTCATCAGATAGGTGTTCATCGGGATCATGCCGCCGACGTAAATCAGCACCAGCGCCAGATGGCTGTTGATTAACCCCAGTAACTGCGCCAGCACAAAGATGGCGATCAGCGCCGAAAACTGCGGGATCATCTGCAATAACAGGAACAGCATCAGCCCGTCTTTGCGGCCCTTAAAGCGAAAACGCGAGAAGGAATAGGCGGTGAAACTGACGCAAATCAGGGTCAGCACCATGGTCAGGAAGCTGATTTTCATCGAGTTCCAGTACCAGCCGACATAATTCACGTCGCCGCTAAACAGGTCTTTGTAGTGCTGGAAAGACACGTTCTCCGGAATAATCGAGGTACTGAGCAGGCTGTTACCGGCATTCAGCGACGCGCCGACGGTCCAGATCAGTGGATAAATAATAATGACCGCCACGATCAGTAACAGGACATAACTCAGCGAAAGGCGGATAAACCGGTTTCTTTTAATACTGCTGTTCTTACTCATCACCCTGCTCCCGCTTACGCCATATCATCTTGTTTAAATGAATTGGTTGAACGGAATTGCGACAGCGCAATACCGACAACAAATATCGACAGCAAAATCGTAATGGTCGCGGCAATGGCATATTGCGAGGATGACATGGTGAGTTTATATATCCATGACACCAGAATATCCGTACCGCCTGCATTCGATCCGGCCACCGCCGGGCCACCGTTATTAAACAGATAGATAATATTGAAGTTATTAAAGTTGAAGGTGTATTGCGTGATAATGATCGGCGCAATGGAATATAAAACCAGCGGCAGCGTAATGGTTTTTAATTTCTTCCAGGTGCTGGCACCGTCCATGGTGGCGGCCTCATACAAATCATTCGGAATGGCCTGCAATACGCCGGTGGTCATCGCAAATACAAATGGGAAACCCAGCCAGGTCTGCATCATGATGAGCGCCGTTTTGGTCCAGAACGGATCCGTCATCCACGCCTTGGGTTCAATGCCTAACGCCGCCAGAATGCCGTTGTTGATCACGCCGAAAGAGTCGTTGAACATCCCGGCAAACACCAGAATAGTCACGAAGCCCGGTACCGCCCACGGCAAAATAAGAACGGTGCGGATAAGCGCTTTGAAACGTAAATCTTTCTGATTAACCAGGATGGCCAGCATGACGCCGACGCTGCATTGCAGCGTGGTCGCCAGCACCGTCCAGACCACCGTCCATTGCAATACGTCCAGCAATGTGGAGCGCCAGATATTAAGCGTGAAGATATTAATAAAGTTTTTGAACCCCACCCAGTCAACTAATTTAGCCGGTGGCGTGTGGTACAAATTGTAATTGGTGAACGCGATGGAAAAACCGAAAATAATCGGGAACACCACCACAAACACCAGCAATATAAAACCCGGCGTGATCATTAAATAAGGGAAACCCTCGCGCAGCAATAAATGATATTGCTTTCTGACGCCGGGTAATTCCACACCCTGATCGCGTCGTTTGCCGTTAACCCAGGCATCGCGCAGGCTCAGATAATAAAAGCCGATACCAAAGGCGGCAATCAGGACGCTGATAATGCCTTTGGCTAATAAGAAGATGGAGTTATCATGCGGCACTTCTTCGCCCAGCGTATATAAGCCCCAAAATCCCTGTTGCAGGAAATCATAAAAGACACCGGCGAAACAAAACAAAATGACAAAAAACAGACTTCCCTTGGCCCATTGTCGGTTATAAAACTGACCAAAACCGGGAATAAGCGCCGCCGCCAGAGCCACCGGTGCATGGTGGCTGGCTGCGTGTGGCGCATGGTTTTCCTCGTGGAGACGCATAGACACAAAGATGTTCCTTTCACTGGTGAGGGCGTGAATTCACGCCCTCCTGTCAGACGTACAAAGTGTGTTACCGGATCACTCGTTGCTGGCTTTCGCCGCCTCGATTTGCATCTGGATATTTTTCACCGCGTCATTCATGGCGGCCTGCACCGGTTGCTTGCCGGTCACGCCCAGCTGAATACCGTTGTTGGCCGGCCCCCACACTTCCTGCATTTCCGGCACGCCCGGCATCGCCGTGGCATGGGTGGATTGCAGCGCCACGGCGTTGGCGCGTTCATCATTTTTAATCATCGGATCGTTAACCAGGGCCGTCAGTGCCGGGATTTCTTTGGTCACTTCATAGCGCACCTTGGCGTATTTAGGCTGATTGATGAAGGTGATGAATTTCTCTGCCAGCGGTTTTTGCTTGCTGTAAGTGGATACCGCGTAGCCTTTTACGCCGAGGAAAGAGCTCATCGGTTTGCCATTAGGCAACAGCGGCAACGGCATCACGCCGTAGTGGATGCCCGCCGCTTCATACGGCTGGAACGCCCACGGGCCGGTGATAACAGCGGCAGCTTTCTTCTCCGTGAACAGGGAATCAATGGCATTCAGTCCGTTTTCGCCGGTGATCCCTGCCGGGAATAACCCGTCGGCATAGAATTTTTTCAGATAGGTCACCGCTTCAATGCTGCCCGGCTTGTTCAGGCCGATGTCTTCGACGTTGATTTCGCCCTTCGCATCTTTACCGAAAATGTACCCCCCCATCGATGCCATCGCGCCGTAGGCGTAATAGACTTCGTCAAACTTGGCTAACAGGCCGTATTTGCCTTTCGCCCGCTCTTCTTTGGAGAAGGTGTAATACTCGTCGAGCGTCGCCGGTGCTTTCGGCAGTAAGTCTTTGTTGTAAATCAGCACCAGCGTTTCCACCGCTTTTGGCACGCCGTAGGTCTGGCCTTTCAGCTGGAACGCGTTGATCGCCGAAGGCGTAAAGCTGTCGGTGAAGGCTTTGTCGAGGGTCAGCGGGGCCAGTAACCCCTGCACAACCGCCGTACCGAGCTGATCATTGGGGATCACGACAACGTCGGGGCCGATGCCTGCCGGACCATCCAGACGTAATTTCTCCGTTTGTTGTGCATAAGGCGTTTCCTGCACAACGACTTTGACGTTGTTCTCTTTTTCAAAATCTTTCACCGCGTCGGAAATACCGGAAGATTTCTTAATATCTTCCCAGATAAGTAGCTGTCCCTCTGCTGCCCGGACAGCCTGGCTGCTCAGGCTTAACGACATCAGTACCAAGGCAGTAAGGTGTGTAATTTTCATTGTTGCTCCTGGATGTGAAGGTATAACATTTTTGTGTAGAACCTAACGACACCCAATCAATAACCCGTGTTTAAAACCCTTTAAAACCTGACAACACAGTGATTAATGTCGCTTCCGAATTCGTGTTATACGTTAAACTTTGAATCTTAAAATCACTACCAAAAGATGTGTATTGTGTGATCTCCTCTCCAAAATTCGAACCGACCTGTGCAAACGTTTACACAAGGTGGTTATAGTCCGAAATATCAGCGGTATGAATCTTTAAGAGGCCAAACATGTCCAGCATCAGACTTAAGAATGTGGTGAAGCGTTTCGATAAAACGGTCACGCTGCATGACATCAATATTGATATTGAAGACGGAGAATTTACGGTGTTTGTCGGGCCGTCCGGCTGCGGAAAATCCACATTGCTGCGCATGATTGCCGGGCTGGAAGACATTACCGAAGGTGACGTTTACATTGGCGAGCAGCGGGTGAACGACGTTGACCCTTCACGCCGTGGCGTGGCGATGGTGTTTCAGTCTTACGCGCTCTACCCGCACATGACCATTGCCGAAAACATGGGCTACGGACTGAAAGTGAACGGCGTGCCGAAAGAGGAAATCCGCCATCAGGTCGAGATGGTCGCCAAGACGTTACAACTTTCCCATCTGCTGGACAGAAAACCGAAGCAACTCTCCGGCGGTCAGCGCCAGCGCACCGCCATTGGGCGTGCGATTGTGCGCAATCCGCAGGTGTTTATGTTCGATGAACCGCTTTCAAACCTGGATGCCGAACTGCGCGTTGATATGCGTTTACACATTTCCAAGCTGCATCAGGAACTGAAAACCACCATGGTGTACGTGACGCACGATCAGACCGAAGCCATGACGCTGGCGGATAAAATCGTGGTGATGAATTACGGCAAAATAGAGCAGATGGGCGCGCCGATGGACCTTTACTACAATCCGGTCAATAAATTTGTTGCCGGTTTTATTGGTTCACCGAAAATGAATTTCCTGCCCGCCGAGGTGCTGAGCTGGCAGCCGGAGCGGCTGGAAGTGCGCCTTACGCCGGAGAAAACCCTGACGCTGGCATTGCGCACCCCCGAACTGGCGAGCGGCGACCGCATTACCCTGGGCATTCGCCCCGAGCATTTGCTGTCAAAAGAAACAGAGAATGCGCTGGAATTTAACTGCGAAGTGGTTGAGCGGCTGGGCAACAGCACCTATCTGTTCGGCCAGTGTTATGGCACCGACGGATTCAAAATGCTGCTGCCGGGCGATATGGCGTTCAACCCGTACCAGAGCCTGACCACCTGGTTTGATGCCGAACGGTGCATGGTCTTCAACGATCAGGGTTTGCGGATAAGCGCGGCCAGCCTGTCTCATCTGCATTAATCGTCACTCACGCATTCTGGACATAAAAAAACCGGGCTTAAGCCCGGTTTTTGCTTTTGGCGGCAACGAAATTACTTGGTTTCGTTGGCTTTGATTTCGCCCATCGCTTTCAGCTTTTTGGACATTTCACGACGTTCTTTCGACAGGTCTGCATTGCGGATGATGTAATCATCAACGCGATCTTCATAGTCGCCGCGCATGCTGGCAATGATCGCCTGAATTTCGTCGATGCTCATGCCTGGTTTGATGTAATCGCTCAGGTTGTCGAGGAGCAGAACGCGCTTCTGGTTGTCGCGGATTTTCTTTTCGTTGTCTGCAATTTCACGCTGTAATTTGTTTTTACGACGGAAAATGCGCACAAACTCCAGAACGTCCTGGAAACTCGGCTTATTGATATTGTCCATTTTAACACCTTCGATTAAGTTACACAGATTCAGTGACTGACTTGTCGCAACCGCTTATTCACATGTGACTGACAGTGAATAACAACTTAGCAAAAAGAGGAGCAAAGTGCGTGCTGCGCGCTCAGATAATCGTCCAATACCGCCATCTTACCCGTTTTAGGCGGCAGAAAAAAATCCCTTCATGCTTTCGGCGTTTTACCGCTGCTTATTTGAGCTTCTTCTTTTTGCATGGTCAGGGTGATCAGATCTCCCATTGACTTCAGTTGTTCCGCCACCTGCGCGCTCAGCCAGACGTAACCATAGACTTGCGCTTCCAGATGGTGGGCGGCATTCATTTCTGCCATCAGCGCTTTCAGCTCTTCTGCAGATTCATTCAGCTGATGGCTGATTTTCAGTTCATCGCCCCGCGTGCCGTTAAGCAACATCAGGCTCAGTTTTTCCAGCGTATCCAGTATCAGCAACTGCGCACTGCGCAAGGTGCGCGCGTTGAGCATCAGGAAATGGCTTTCGCGTGAACTCCAGTAAGCATCGGCCAGCAGTTCGAGCGTACATAACAGATTTCGGCTGAGGGTCTGGACAGCGTCAAACACCTCGCGGGGAATGTGCGATTCTTTGCTGGCGGGCGCAAACAGTGAACGCATTTTCACCATCTGACTCATCGCCGATTTCAGCTTGCCATGCAGGTGCGGGCGTTCAAGCAGATTGGGGGAAAGCCAGGCGCTGTAGATTTTGTTGAGGGACATCAGGTAGTCGGCCATCTGCATGCGCCAGTGAATAAAGGCGCGCTGCGGATAAATGCTGGCAAAAAACAGCGCCAGAAATGAGCCAAATATCACATCACCGGAACGCCACAGCGCCATTTCCATATCTCCCGGCCCGGCCCCGCACACCACAGCCAGCGTAATGCCGATCAGCAGCGCCATGTAGGGACGTTTTCCGAGCGTCAGATAACCGCTGACGAACATCACGATGGCACACCAGACCAGCATCAGCGGCAGCGAATAGAGTTCCAGCCACAAGGCGATGAGGCCCGACGCCGATCCCAGTACCGTCCCGCTGACGCGCTCCATCACCCGCTGAACCACGTTACCCCAAAATGAAATCGGCCCCATCACCACCACCAGCGTGATCAGCGGCCAGGTGCCTTCAGGAATGTGAGTCAGGCGGACGATCAGGAATGTCAGGATAAACGCCAGTGCAATACGCAGCGCATGGGTGATGCGGTAGTGGCGATAGATGACGTTATCCAGCGGGGAAATTTTCTTGTCGAGACGCACGTTTGGCCTGCCATCGGCGATTATTCAATGAGAGCGTTAGTTTAGCCGAGTTAGTAAAGTGGATCACCCCGGTTTGGTCAGGGTTTTGCGGGATGCGTGCGGGAAATTCCGGCGATTTGCGGGGTCTGTTGCGCTACTGAGGATTTTGTCATGACATCGTTGCGTCGGATGGTATCCTATCCGGCGATTCACCCCCAATTCCGCACTGATAAGGTTATCTTCGTCATGTCAGACAAGCCTCAAAAAACGTTTTACTTCCACGATTACGAGACATTCGGTAAAAATCCGGCGCTGGATCGCCCTGCGCAATTTGCCGGGGTGAGGACTGACGAAGAGTTCAATATCATCGAAGAGCCGTTAGTGATTTATTGCCGCCCTTCTGATGATTACCTGCCGGAACCGGAAGCGGTGATGATCACCGGCATAACGCCCCAGATTGCGCTGGAACGCGGCCTGAGCGAAGCGGAGTTTACCGCGCAAATTCACCAGGCGTTCAGCGTGCCGGGCACCTGCATCGTCGGCTATAACAATATTCGTTTCGACGATGAAGTCAGCCGTAACATTCTTTACCGCAACTTTTACGACCCTTATGCCTACAGCTGGCAGAACGGCAATTCGCGCTGGGATCTCCTCGACGTGATGCGCGCCTGCTATGCGCTGCGCCCGGAAGGCATCAACTGGCCGGAAAATGACGAAGGCTTCCCCAGTTTCCGCCTCGAACATCTGACCAAAGCCAACGGCATCGAACACGAAAATGCCCACGACGCGATGGCCGATGTCTACGCCACTATCGCCATGGCGAAGCTGGTCAGGCAGGCACAACCGCGCCTGTTCAGCTTCCTGCTCGAGCATCGCAGCAAACATAAACTCAATACGCTGATCGACATTCCCTCGATGGCGCCGCTGGTGCACGTCTCCGGCATGTTCGGCGCCGCGCGCGGCAACACCGCGTGGGTTGCGCCGCTGGCGTGGCATCCTGAGAATAAAAACGCCGTGATCATGTGCGATCTGGCCGGTGATATGTCGACGTTGCTGGATCTCACTCCTGATGAAATGCGCGAGCGCCTCTACAGCCGCCGCGACGCGTTGCAGGCGGGGCAATCGCCTTTGCCAATTAAACTGGTGCACGTCAATAAATGCCCGGTGCTGGCGCCGGCCAAAACGCTGCTGCCGGAAAACGCCGAGCGGCTGGGGATTGATCGTCAGCGCTGTCTGGAAAACCTGCAACTGCTGCGCCAGAACCCGCAGGTGCGCGAGAAAGTGGTGACGATGTTCGCCGAAGCCGAGCCGTTTACGCCATCAGACGACGTTGATGCCCGCCTTTACGACGGTTTCTTCAGCGATGCCGATCGCGCCGCCATGCGCATCATTCTGGAAACCCGCCCGGAGAATCTTCCTGCGCTGGATCTGACGTTTAATGATTCCCGCATCGAACCGCTGTTGTTCCGTTTCCGCGCACGCAACTACCCCGAGACACTGACGGATGCCGAACAAAAGCGCTGGATGTTACATCGTCAGACCAAGCTCACTGACGAGCGTTTTCAGAATTATGCATTAGAGCTTGAAGCGCTCTATAACTTGCATGAGGGAGATGGGGAGAAGATGGCGCTTCTCGGGGCGCTGTTTGAATACGGCAAGAAACTGGTCGGGTGATTTAGTTCGGGGGCTTCCCCCAAATCCCCCTTTTCACTGCGTATTGAGATAATTTCGGTTTCTTAATTGCAGTGTTCACTTAACGCGCTGCGCCGAAACCGCCCAAAGAAGGGAAGTGCTTTCCCTCCTTTGGATTCCTCCCCGCTTTTAACTGCGCGCTATCGCTGGCACGGCGGACATATCCTGTGGCAACAGTGAGTGGCGCAAAACCCTGCCGCTGCGCGGTGCCCTCTCCCGGTCTTCGAGCCTAAGGTCTCGAAGCCGCTCCGTTCGGCAGGATTTTTTGATCGCGCCCTCCCACCTTTTTCAAAATCAAAACCAGATGAATGATGATTTCAAAATCAATATCAGATGAATGTTGAGCAACGCGTTTTGCTTTTAAAATGATCCGAACGGGTGAAGTTGTGACCCGGGAGTCAGTAGCCGCGTTCAGAAATCACGCCGGAGGGAGAGGTGAAAAACCGCGCGTTTTTTTGCGCGGGTTGTAACCCGACCGAAGGGAATCGCGCAGCGACGGGATTTTGCGGCAATAGCAGGAATACCTGAAACATAGCCTGTCTGCATGGCACGGGTTTGAAAAAGCGAGGGGAGTGCAGAGGGGAAAAGTCTTTCCCCTCTGCTCGGTTTCGGCGCAAAAGTTCAGGTAATCGCAGACAGTGAGAAACCGAAATATCCTCGATCAGCGTCAGCAATAAAAGCCCCCATTGCAGCGGCCCTCTGCAATTACGCCTCGGGGGCGATTTCCCCGCTCATCTGCGGCGGCTGCTTTCTGAAAGCATTGGTAATAAACGCCAGATAACCCAACCCGATAGCGCCCCACACCAGACCCAACGTCATGGAGCTGGATTCCAGGTTCAGCCACAACGCACCCACTGTCAGCGCACCAATCACCGGCAGGATCAGATAGTTGATGTGATCTTTCAGCGTACGGTTACGTTTTTCACGGATGTAGAACTGGGAAATCACCGACAGGTTTACAAAGGTGAATGCCACCAGCGCGCCGAAGTTGATCAGCGCCGTCGCCGTGACCAGATCAAAGGTCACCGCAGACATCGCCACCACGCCAACCAGCAAGACGTTGAAGGTCGGGGTACGCCATTTCGGATGCACATAGCCAAACAGTTTTTCCGGGAATACACCGTCACGGCCCATCACGTACAGCAGACGGGAAACACCGGCGTGCGCCGCCATGCCGGAAGCCAGAACGGTTACGCAGCTAAAGCACAGAATGACGGACTGGAAGAACTTACCGGCCACGTACAACATGATTTCAGGCTGCGAAGCGTCCGGATCTTTAAAGCGTGAAATGTCCGGGAAGTACAGTTGCAGGAAGTAAGACACCACAACAAAGATGATGCCGCCGATAAGCGCGGTCAGGAAAATCGCTTTCGGGATGACCTTGCCCGCGTTCGGCGTTTCTTCTGACAACGAACTGATGCCGTCAAAGCCGAGGAACGAGAAGCACAAAATGGTCGCACCGGTGATCATCGGCACCACGTGCGCGTTTTCACTGAAGAACGGCTTGGTGGTCGCCAGCGTCCCCATGCCCTCGCCCATGTAAACACCACGGACCAACAGCCCCAGGAACACCACCATGATCGCCACCTGCACCACCACAATAATGCTGTTGAGGTTAGCCACCACTTTGATGCCGCGCAGGTTGAACGCGGTCATCATCGCCACCAGTGCGGTAACGAATATCCACGACGGCACGCCGGGGAAGATCGCTTCCAGGTAAATTTTCGCCAGCAGGATGTTGATCATCGGCATGAACAGGTAGTCCAGCAGTGATGACCAGCCCACCATAAAGCCGACGTGCGGGCTGATGGCTTTTTGCGCGTAAGTATAAGCAGAACCGGCAGACGGGAAACGCTGCACCAGTTTGCCGTAGCTCACGGCGGTAAACAGAACGGCGATCAGCGCGAAGATGTACGCGGTCGCGACGTGACCATCGGTCAGGCCGGAAACGATGCCGAAGGTATCGAAAATGGTCATCGGTTGCAGATAGGCAAGCCCCATCATCACAACCTGAACCAGTGTCAGGGTTTTACGCAGTTGAACGCGCTGAGTGGCCGGAGCGGCAGATGTATTAGCAGACATGGCTCAGTCCTCCCTGAATTGCAGACACCGGGCGCTTAAACGCCTCTGAACGCAACGTACAGGGAAAACTTCGTGAGTTATTACCAGTAAACGGGGGATAGATCTTCACATCGCTGGAGACGCAAGTGAAGGCTGAGCGAATGTGGCCGCAGCGGAAAGAAGCACCGGCAGGCACCGGTACAGGTTTGAAATATTGCCCCATGTTACATTTCCTCATAGTGGCGACCGTTGTTAATTTGGGATCGCACACGAACCTTGTTATCTATCCGGATCTGGGTCCGGCCTCTGTTGAATTAGTTTGGGTACTGCACATACAAAAAAAATAACCGGCGCCTTTAAGCGTCGGTTATCTGCAGTGCGGCGTATTTTGCACAAATCACGCATGAATGACAAGATTCATAGGCTTTCAGTTACAAATTCTTTTCCAGATTTAAACATTCGTGCATGGATTTCCTCAAAGTGCGGGCACTGATAACGTAAAAACGGCGCCCGTGGTGAAGGAAATCAGGCGTTACGCAGCATCCAGTCGATTTCGGTTTCCGTCACACGGCGTTCAAACTGCAACAGCTCATCGAATTTACAGGCGTGATAGACCTGCGAAAAACGTTCGCCGAGGTACTTTTTCAGCGCCGGTTGTTCATCAAAATCATACAGGGCATCGCTCTGGCGGATGGGCAGCGGAATACCCTCCTGCTCCAGACCGTTCCCGGTGACCGGTTCCGGCAACGGCAGATCGTTATCAAGCCCGAACAACATGCCCGCCAGCACGGTGGCGACCACTAAATAAGGGTTGGCATCCGCACCGGCAACGCGGTACTCAACGCGATGATCGGCCACGCCGCCGCAGGGTACGCGCAGCGCGACGGTGCGGTTGTTATGCCCCCATGACGCCTGCGTCGGCACATACATGCCCGGCTGGAAGCGGCGGAACGCGTTGACGTTCGGCGCTAAAATCGCCATCGACGCGGGCATCAGGGCGATCATCCCGGCCAGTGAGCGTTTCATCAGTTCTGAATCCTGACCATCCGTATTGGCAAACAGGTTTTTGCCATTGTCATCGAGCACGCTGAGGTGGATGTGCATCCCGCTGCCCGCGTAGTCGTCGTAAGGTTTCGCCATAAAGGTGGCGTCCATCTCATGATTTTCCGCCACCAGGCGCACCAGACGCTTAAGCATCAGGGCGTAATCACAGGCGCGCAGAATATTTTCGCTGTGCTGCAAATTGATTTCAAACTGTCCCGGTGAGGACTCCGCCACGGCACCCGAGGCCGGCAAGCCCTGAATGTGTGCCAGACGGTCAATGTCACTCAGCACATCGGCAAAGTGATCGAGATTATCCACGGAATAGACCTGCGTATGCATGCTGCGCTCTTGCGTACCGGGCGTACACGGCGGCTGGATATAGCCTTCCGCATCGCGCTGCCTGTCGAGCAGATAAAACTCCAGCTCTACCGCTACCACCGGGAACAATCCCCGCTGGCGCAATGTTTGCCAGATATGATTCAGCACATTGCGGGGTTCAACGTCAAAGGGAGTGCCATCTTCGTCAAGCATGGTCAGCAACAGCTGGCCGGTGTGTTCGGGGTCAGACGCTGACGGCGTTAAGGTGCCGGGGACGGGAATACAGTTACGATCGGGTTCGCCAAGCTCCTGCCCAAGACCCGCTTCTTCCACAACATTCCCGAGAATGTCCATGGCAAAAACCGATGCCGGGAAATAACAGCCTTTTTCAAGTTTGCGCAGGGCGGAGATGGGAACGCGTTTGCCGCGGAAGGAACCATTGAGATCTGTGAGCAGGACGTCGACGTGAAGGGTTTGCGGGTGACGCTCCAGGTACTGGGTTACTTCATCCTGGAACGCGCTACTTCGCTCTTCAATGTGCTTAGCAAGAGAGGTGTTCTCGCTAATCTCTTTCTTAATTTCATTCATCAGTTCAGTCGCTTGCATAGGTTTTCCGCCATTTGCTGGATTCCGGCGTCAACGGCACCACCATGATGCCTGCCGGTTAAGCCTTACCGTTTGGTTGCTCTGTTCAACGCAGTTTTCTCATTTGTCATCTTCTTCTGGTGTGTCTGTTACCCGCTCGGCCATGCTCAAAATATAGGCCATATGATTAACCCTAGCCTTAACATAAATTTTTTGCAACACATACAATTCAGTAACAACTCTGTTTGAAAAGCCATCATGGCGCTGCTAAATTGGACAGAAGAAGGCCATCACCACTGATCAAATGCGTTAAAACAGCGTGCGGGGAGGCACGACCTGTTATTCCATTCACTTACTCAACGAGGCGGGACTATGGGCAATATATTTTCCACGGCATCAGCGGGGAAACAGACCAGCTACAGACCGATCATTGGGGTAGTCATGTGTGAGAATTCTGTTGATGAAAACCCTGCACTCACCGTTCACGAAAAGTATCTGGACGCCATTTTCAACGCCGACGCCCTGCCCGTCTGCCTGCCGCATGAGCTGGCAGCGCGCGAAGGCGCGATAGACCAGATCCTGCAAGGCCTTGACGGCATCTTCCTCACCGGCAGCCCCAGTAATATTGAGCCTCATCAGTACGGTGAAGAAGGTGTCGAGGAGCTTGCCGATCCGGGGCGGGATCGCCTGAGTCTGCAACTTATCCGCGCCACACTGGATAAGAAGATCCCGCTGTTCGCGGCCTGCCGTGGTTTGCAGGAGTTAGTGGTGGCCACCGGCGGCACGCTGCATCGCAAGGTACAGGAGGTGCCGGGATATATGGATCACCGCGAAGACACCACCCTGCCGCATGATGATCAATACAACGTTGTGCATCCGGTTCACATTGCACCGGGGGGATTACTTTCGGAATTGTTACCTGATTATCAGCAGTTTCAGGTGAATTCCCTGCACGGTCAGGGGGCGAAAAGTCTGGGCGCAGAACTGAATGTGGAAGCCCGTGCGCCGGATAATCTGGTGGAAGCCGTGAGTGTGCGCGACCATCCCTTTGCTCTGGGTGTGCAATGGCACCCTGAATGGCACAGCCTGACGGACCCGGTGTCCCGTCAGTTGTTCAACGCATTTATCAATGCCTGCCGCAAAGGCCATCAGGCCCGGAGCGCTCGCGAGGAATAGACGGATGAGCGAAGTCAGTCTGGCGCCTGGTCGCCGGCTTTCTGAAATTCGTCAGCAACTCGGCATGTCCCAACGCAAAGCCGCCGAGTTGTCTGGCCTGACGCACAGCGCCATCAGCACCATCGAGCAGGATAAAGTCAGCCCCGCCGTGAGTACGCTGCAAAAGTTATTACGGGTATATGGGCTGTCGTTATCGGAATTTTTTGCTGAAACGCGGGAAAGTGACAAACCGAGAATTGTCATTGATTCGGCGGAATTAATAGAAATCGGCAGCCGGGGAGTGTCCATGAAAATGGTGCACAACGGCACGCCAAACCACGCGGTCGCCATGCTGCTGGAAACTTATCAGCCCGGCAGTACCACTGGCGACAAAATCAAACATCAGGGAGAAGAAGTCGGTACGTTGTTAGAAGGAGAAATCATTTTAACCGTCAACGGTCAACGTTATCCGCTGCGTGCGGGGCAAAGCTATGCCATTAACACCGCTAACCCCCACAGCTTCAGTAATATTTCTACGCGGATTTGCAGGATAGTCAGTGCACATACCCCTAATACCTTCTAGTTGTCACCGGCTCCGGGCGTGGCAACGGGAACCCAAAGAAGGATGTCATTATGAGTGCTCAAACAGGAAGTCCCCGCGCCGTCGGTGCGCCTCACACCGACAGCTACTACGCCAGCTCCGTCAATGCGCATGCGCCCTGGCCGGAGCTGACTGACAATATTGAGTGCGATGTCTGTATTGTCGGCGCCGGTTACACCGGCATCTCTTCCGCTTTATACCTTTGTGAAGCCGGTTATGACGTGGTGGTGTTAGAAGCCGCCCGCGTCGGCTGGGGCGCCAGCGGGCGCAACGGCGGCCAGGTGGTCAATTCCTACAGCCGTGATATTGATGTGATTAAAGATCGTTACGGGCGGCAGACCGCAGATATGCTCGGCAGCATGATGTTTGAAGGCGCGAACATTATCCGTCAGCGCATCGACCAGTACGCCATTGACTGCGACTATCGCCCCGGCTGCGTGTTTGCCGCGCTGAGTTCACGCCAGCTGTCAAAACTGCGTGACCAGCAAAAGCTGTGGAACCGTTACGGGCATACCGAATTAACCCTGCTGGATGAAAGTGCCATCCGCCGCGAGATCGCCACCGACCGTTACGTCGGCGGGCTGCTGGATAAAAATGGCGGCCATATTCACCCGCTCAATCTGGTGCTGGGCGAAGCCGAAGCGGTGCGCCGTCACGGCGGGCGTATTTATGAAGGCTCGGCGGTGACGCGTATCGACCACGGCGACCCGGCGTTGGTCCACACGGCGAAAGGTCAGGTCAGAGCAAAATATGTGATCCTGGCCGGCAATGCGTATCTGAGCCAGCAACTGGCCCCGCGCCTTACGCGCCTCAGCATGCCGTGCGGTTCGCAGATTGTTGCCACCGAACCCCTGTCGGACGATATGGCGCTCTCCCTGCTGCCCAATAATTATTGCGTGGAGGACTGCAATTATCTGCTGGATTATTTCCGCCTCACTGCCGACAACCGCCTGTTGTATGGCGGAGGCGTGACCTATGGCGGCAAAAATCCGCCGAATATTGATTCAGTGATCCTGCCCAAGCTCAACCGCACCTTCCCGCAGCTTAAGGGCGTGAAGATTGATTACCGCTGGGGTGGCAATTTCCTGCTGACGCTCTCGCGCCTGCCGCAGTTCGGACGGCTGGAAAATAATATCTACTATATGCAGGGAGACAGCGGGCACGGGGTGACGCTCACGCATCTGGCCGGAAAGCTCATCACCGAGATGTTGCGCGGCGACGCCGAGCGGTTTGACGCCTTCGCCCGTCTGCCGCACATGCCCTTCTTCGGTGGCCGCAACTTCCAGGTGCCGTTCACCATGCTTGGTGCCGCTTACTATTCACTGCGTGACCGTTTAGGCGTGTAAAAAAGGCGTTCCCCGCGCGTGCGCGGGGCGGGGATTCAGCCTTTGCCGGACACCGGAAATTCCTCAGAGGTGCCCACTTCGGGCAACTCATCGAGTTCCGGCTGGATCCCTTGCGAAATGTAATCTTTTGCGGCCATTGCCTGCTCATTGCCCGCTGCATCACGGATAACCACATGTTTGATGCTGCCATCTTCCAGCACTTCACGGTGTACGCCGGTAAATTCACTCATTTGCTGCTCCTGTTGACTGATTGCAGATAGACTTCTCTCATCATTAAGCATAGTTTTTTATTCTTAAGTGCAACTAATAAAAATCCGAAATGACCCCAGCAAGGGGCTCATTTTCCTGATAAATTAGTCACCTCGTCACTGATGATGAAACCGCACTTCCCCCGCGCCAATCATGCTTTACAAGGAGAACACTCTTGGACGCCAGCACGATCAACACACTTTTCTTTATTGGCGCCCTGTTAGTCGCAGCGAGCATTTTGCTCAGTTCGTTCTCTTCTAAGCTTGGCATCCCTATTTTAGTCATTTTCCTCGCCATCGGTATGCTGGCGGGGGTCGACGGCATCGGCGGGATCGCATTCGATAATTATCCGGCAGCGTATCTGGTCAGTAACCTGGCGCTGGCGGTGATCCTGCTCGACGGCGGGATGCGCACACGGGCCTCGTCGTTTCGTGTCGCGCTGTGGCCTGCCCTGTCACTGGCCACCGTCGGCGTGCTGATCACCGCCGGGCTGACCGGCATGGCGGCGGCGTGGTTGTTCCACATCGATCTGATGCAGGGCCTGCTGATTGGCGCGATTATCGGCTCGACCGATGCCGCCGCCGTGTTCTCACTGATTGGCGGTAAAGGCCTCAACGAGCGTGTCAGCGCCACGCTGGAGATAGAATCCGGCAGTAATGACCCGATGGCGGTGTTCCTGACCATCACCCTGATCGACATGATTTCCAAAGGTGAACACGGGCTGAGCCTGATGTTTATCGTGGATGTGGTGCGCCAGTTTGGCCTCGGCATCGTGTTTGGCCTCGGCGGCGGCTGGCTGCTGCACAAACTCATCAACAAAATCACCCTGGCCGCCGGTTTATACCCGCTGCTGGCCTTCAGCGGTGGCCTGCTGGTTTACGCCGCTACCATGGCGCTGGAAGGCAGCGGTATTCTGGCGGTTTACCTGTGCGGGCTGATGCTGGGCAATATGCCGATCCGCAACCGCCACGGGATTATGCAAACCTTCGACGGGCTGGCGTGGCTGAGCCAGATTGGCATGTTCCTGGTGCTGGGATTACTGCTGACGCCAAGCGATCTGTTGCCCATCGCTGTCGCTGCCCTGGCGCTCTCGCTGTGGATGATCCTGCTCGCGCGGCCGCTGTCGGTTTTCGTCAGTCTGATCCCGTTCAAAAACTTCACCCTGCGCGAACGGTTCTTTATCTCGTGGGTTGGCCTGCGCGGCGCGGTGCCGATCATTCTGGCGGTGTTCCCGATGATGGCCGGATTGCCGAACGCCACGCTGTTCTTCAACGTGGCCTTTTTCATCGTGCTGGTTTCCCTGCTGGTGCAGGGTACGTCGCTGGGGTTTGCGGCGAAAAAAGCGAAGGTACTGGTTCCGCCGCAGCCGACGCCGATTTCCCGCCTCGGGCTGGATATCGATGTGTATAACGACTGGGAACAGTTTATTTATCAGCTGGGCTCGGAGAAGTGGTGCGTCGGCGCAGCGCTGCGTGATCTGCAAATGCCGAAGGAAACCCGAATTGCCGCCCTGTTCCGTGGCAAAGAGATGTTGCACCCCACCGGCAGTACGCGGCTCAAAGAGGGCGATATTCTCTGTGTCATTGGTCAGGAAAAACACCTGCCGGAGCTGGGTAAATTGTTCAGTGACAGCAATAAAGTGGTGCTCGACGACCGGTTCTTCGGTGATTTCATCTTGCAGGCCGATGCCCCTCTGGACGCGATTTCACAGCTTTACGGGCTGAATCTGGAAGAAACGGTGGATCAGTCGCAGTCGCTGGGGCATTTCGTGATCAGGTTACTGGGCGGTGAGCCGGTGATCGGTGATCATATTGAATGGGATGGTCTGACGTGGACGATTGCCGAAATGGACGGTCATCAGGTGAGTAAGGTCGGTGTGAGGATTGTGACGGAGAAAGCCTGAGGTCTGATTCTTTCCCCTCTTGCGAGGGGAAAGCCGGGATGGCCGGTGAGCCTTCCCAGATAATTCAAAGCAGATTACTGAGCAGCTTGCGGGTCTTTGTCGTAGTCAGAACAAGACTGGTAGCCTTTGTTCATGACATGACCGGTGTCGTTATAGCTGACGAAGTAAGTCTGTGCTTTACCATCACGCGGAGCCACTGCATACGTCTGGCAAGTGCCTTTCGCATGGATAAGCGTCGCTTCTGTTGATGGTGGCCCTGCAATAGCGCGAACCTGCGTTTTCGTCATACCGACTTTCACATCGCTGACCACAGGCTCTTTAACGTAGCTCGCTGCGCGGTCGTAAGTCTGACACCCTGCCAGTACAGAAACGGCTGTCGCCACCACAAGTAACATTTTCTTATTCATAACATCTCCTCCTGAGTACTTTTTCTATTTTTGTATAAGCAAGTTAAGCATAGAAGAGATAAGGCATTTATCCACTGAATATGACTTCTATTTGTTGAAAGCTACAGTTTTTAAGTTTTATCTGATAAGCCGCCTGCGGGTTTCCCCTCTTAAATCTGTCTGACGAAGATGATTTTCAGACAGTTATGTTCTATACATGAAAGAGGTAAGCCATTGAGAGAAAAGGAGCCCGGCCTGATGCTTGTGGATCGACGTCGGTTTGTCACGTTGCTGGGTGTCATCGCTCTGATGCCACTGCCGCGTATTGGATTTGCCACCCCACGGGAGGTTGCGATGGAGACTTTGCTGATTGATAAGCCGTCAGGGGGCGTGCCTAACAACCGGCTGCCGGTGATGATTTATCATCGCGTTATTCCGCCAAACGTTGCCGATAATGCCGACTATCTCGAGCACCTGTTCCGTTCCAACGGCTGGCCACCGCAGTGGCGCTACCCGGTCTACACCTTCACTCACTTCCATTCGAATACCCATGAGGCGCTGGGCGTGTTCGCCGGTTCCGCCACGCTGCAACTTGGCGGGGAAAAGGGAAAACTGATTGAGGTGAAAACCGGCGATGTGTTGCTGCTACCGGCGGGGATCGGTCATAAACAGATTTCCGCCGACGAGGATTTTATGCTGGTGGGCGCCTATCCGCCCCAGGTGAAAGCCGATCTCTGCCATGATGAGCCGTCACAGCTGGCGGCGCGCACCAAGGCGGTCAGCGCCGTTCCGCTGCCTGCCACCGATCCGGTGACCGGGCACAGTGAAGGCAGCATGATTACCTGGCACACGAAATAAGCGGGAATGTGCGCGCGGCAAAGGCTTATCCGCCTGCCCCCAGCGCAAAGCGCGCCACCGCTTTTTCCAGCCGTTGCGACTGACTCAGCAGTTGCCGCGAAGAGGCCGCTGCGTGATCGGCCAGCTTACCGTTTTGCAAAGTGACCTGATTGAGCGCGGAAATGCGTTCGGAGACATCGTGAACACTTTGCCCCTGATACAGGGTGGCGGCTGAGATCTCTTCCACCAGCGCGCTCAGGCCGTTAAAGATGGCGATAATTTCTTCCAGACTTTTCCCCAGCACCGTCACCGAGGCCGAACCGCGCCCGATTTGCTGCACGGAGTCATCAATCAGCTGATGAATGCCTCTTGTTGAATGGCTGCTTTTCTGCGCCAGCAGGCCAATTTCTTTCGCCACCACCGCAAACCCGCGCCCGTGTTGCCCGGCGTGCGCCGCTTCGATTGCGGCGTTCAGCGCCAGAATATTGGTCTGAAACGCCACGTTATCGATCATCGAGACAATTTTACTCATCTGTGAAGACTGGCTGACGATCTGCTTCATCGCCGTATCCACCTGCCCCATCACCTCGCCGCCGCGTGTCGCCACGTTTTTGGCCTGCCCTGCCCGCTGGCTGGCCTGTTGTGCGTGGGCGGCGTTTTCTTTCACCCGTTCATTGAGCTGGGTGATATGCCCGGTGGCCGCATTCAGCTCCTGGCTCTGGATCGCCGCCTGTGCCGACAGCGCCTCGTTGCCCTCGGCCATCTGATTGATGTTCACTAAAATATGCGCTGACGCATCGCGCACTTCGCTGACCAGCTTTTGCAGGCCGCGTTGCATATCGCGCAGGCTCACGCCCAGTTCGCGCATTTCGGTGACCCGCGAGTGATCATCTTTCACCTCGCGGGATAAATCCCCGGCGGCCAGCACGCTGATGTGGCCAATCATCCGCTGTAACGGGCGGATAACCCAGGCGGAAACACCGCGCCAGACCAGCACCGCGATCACCGCCAGCACGGCAAGGGCAGCCATAAACAGGGTTTTCGCCTGAGTCAGCGCGTTAAGCAGCCGGTCGCTGAGTGAAACGGCGGTGTGCTCGTTCACGGCCAGATAGGCGTAATACTTCTGGCTAAAATCGTCCTGAAATGCCTGAACCGGCACTTCAAAGAAGGCATCAATATTGTTGTTTTTTTGCAGTCCGTCCGACTGTTCGCGCAGCCCGTCGTAGAACATCTGATAGCTGGCTTTCAGTTCTGTGGCGGCCTTGTCACTCTCTTTCGTCATCTTGCCGAAGCGGGCGAAGGCTGTCCGGGAGGCGCTGAGCGACGCGAGCGATTCCTCCAGCAGGCTGTTCCAGCTGCCCACTGAGCCGCTTTCTTTATCCTGCATGTAATAAATACCGGCTCGGTTCAGCTTGTCGCTCGCCATCAGCAATTCCATGCGGGCTTTGTCCATCACGGCTTGTTGCTGACGCAGACTTTCAGTGGCAATGACGTTGTTACGGGCATCCCTGAGGATGTTGGTGAGCACCAGCGTGGAGAATATCTGCAAAGCAGAAAACAGGGCGATAACGCAAATTACCCCGAAAAGTATGCCGCGCGGACGCTGAGTGAAAACGGATCGAAATAATCTGCTGAATCTGGCTTTGCCAGGTAAGGAACTGAGCGTTAATATCATGATTATTCTGCATTATTTTAAGGAAGTGGCAGAATTTTACGCTCAGGAAATGACAGAAATATTTCACGGACAGCAGGAGACTGTCCGCAGAAGAAAGGAGGCAGCCGTCAGTTCAGAGGGCGCTGCATAATACTGACCCGCTCGCCGTTCACTTCTCGTTGTTCCACTTCCTGCCAGCCGAGACGCCCGTATAATCCCTGCTGATCGGGGGTATACAGCCACAGCGTATCAATGCCGGCCGCGCGTGAACGCGCAATGCAGGCTTTCACCAGCGCCGTGCCGATGCCTTTTCCGCGCAAATGATGACAGGTAAACACTTCGCCCAGCCAGTATTTGCGCTCCGCGACATCGCTGAGTTCATAACGCATCACGCCCGCCGTGCCCACCACCTGCTCTTTCTCATCAAGTGCGATCAGCACGCACTGACGGCCACGGCTGCCAATCCGTTGCACAAGGCGTTGGCGGATATAATCTTTTTGTGCCCAGTGTGCGAAGTCAGACCATTCGCCGTGCAGATATTCGGTGACCGTCTCGAGGTAATGCGGAACATCGGCAAGGCTGGCGATTTTTACGGTGTCGTTGCCGTCGGGAGAGGTGTTTTGAGTCATGGAGAAACCGTTTTAAACAATCAGGGGGAACCAATTTGCGGATTCCCCCTGAGCCTGTCAAGTCGTTGGCTTAAGTTAACTCATTAAACTTTAGGGAAGATCCACACATGCTGTTCCGGTAAGGCCAGATGGCAATGCTGCGGATCGCGCACTTCTGCACCGTAGGCGCGGATAACGAAGTCATCTCCGGCAGTGCGGAACAGATACTCCCAGCGGTCACCGAGGTACATGCTGGTCAGCAGCGGTAATTCCAGCTGATTATCCCCCGGACCGCCCGCCAGCACCACGCGCTCGACGCGGATCACTGCCGTCCCCTCCTGCCCGCTTTGCACCCCTTCGCCCGCCTGCCCCCATAATACCCAGCCTTTCCCTTCTATCCGCGCTTTGCCGTCGCGGACTTCGGTCACTTTGCCGTGCAGACGGTTGTTGCTGCCCATGAACTCGGCGGTAAACAGCGTTTTCGGCGAACCGTACATTTCCTGCGGTGTGCCCTGCTGTTCGATTTTGCCGTTATTGAGCAGCAGAATGCGATCCGAAATCGCCATCGCTTCGTTCTGATCGTGGGTCACCATCAGCGCTGACAGCCCGAGTTTGATGATCAGTTCGCGCAGGAAAACCCGTGCTTCTTCGCGCAGCTTGGCATCGAGATTCGACAGCGGTTCATCAAGCAAAATCACCGGCGGGTTGTAAACCAGTGCGCGGCCAATTGCCACCCGCTGCTGCTGTCCTCCGGAAAGCTGATGCGGATGGCGTTTGCCCAGATGCCCCATCCCGAGCTGATCCAGTACCGCCTGCACGCGCCGGGTAATTTCCCCGGCAGAGACTTTGCGCAGCTTCAGCGGATAGGCCACATTCTCAAACACGGTTTTGTGCGGCCACAGCGCATAAGACTGAAAGACCAGCCCGAGATTGCGCTCTTCGGCGGGAATTTCGCTGCGCGGCGTGCCGTCGTAGACTCTGTTTTTGCCGATGATAATGGTGCCCTGTGTCGGTTTTTCCAGCCCGGCAACCGCACGCAGTAAGGTGGTTTTGCCACTGCCGGAAGGCCCGAGCAAGGAGACCACTTCGCCACGTTTCAGATCCATGGACACGCCTTTGAGCACCGGATTGTCGCCGTAGGTTAAGTGCAGATTCTCGACCGATAATTCAATCATGTAATTTGACTCCAAAACGAAGGGCAATACCCAGACCTAACACCACCAACAGGATGTTAATAAAGGAGAGCGCGGCGACGATATCAATGGCACCGGCCGCCCACAGGGAAACCAGCATCGAGCCAATGGTTTCGGTACCCGGCGAAAGCAGATACACACCGGTGGAATATTCACGCTCAAAAATCAGGAACATCAGCAACCACGAGCCGATCAGCCCGTAACGCGACAGCGGAATGGTGACGTGGCGGGTGATTTGTCCGCGGGTCGCACCGGCACTGCGCGCAGCCTCTTCCAGCTCCGGCCCGACCTGCAACAGCGTCGAGGAGATCAGCCGCAACCCGTATGCCATCCACACCACGGTGTAGGCCAGCCAGACGCTGAAAATGGTGCTGCGCAGCGATCGCAGCCAGACCACCAGATTGTCACGCAACCACTGCGACCACGGCATACCGGAAAGCCAGCCGGATTTGAGGGCGTTATCAAGCCACATCGGCAGGAACAGGAACACCCACAGGAAAGCCAGACCGGCCAGCAGGCCCGGTACGGCACGCGGCACCAGTACGCTGTAATCGAGGAAGCGGGTGACACCGTCCGGTTTACGGTGCATGGCGATGCCGATAAACAGGTAACAGGCCACCGCCAGCGCGCCGCCGATAACACCAATTGCCATTGAGTTGACGATGGCGCGCAGCAGGTTCGGCTGCTCCCAGATGGTACGGAAAGTATTGAGCGACAGCTCATCCCACAGCGACACGCCAACCCCCCAGTTGGAGATAAACGCGCGCAGTACCACACCCAGCAATGGCACGCCAATGGTGACCGTCAGCCAGAATGCCACCACCGCACCGGCCACCCAGCGCCATTTACCGAGCGGCAGAGCGCGTGCCTGCGACGCTTTACCTTTCACGGTGACAAAACGGTTGGCGGTGCGCATCAGGCGGCGCTGCAACATCACCAGCGGGATAGTGATGCAAATCAGCACAACCGCCACGGCAGCCATCAGGTGATAAGACGGCGTCCCGAGCTTGTTGGTCAGCTGATACAGATAGGTCGCCAGCACCATGTTGCCTTCCGGATCGCCCAGCACCAGCATCAGGCCGAACACTTCCAGCCCGAGGAAAAACAGCAGCACGGTGGCGTAAAGAATCGACGGGCGCACCATCGGCAGACTGACGGCGGTCATCACCTGGAGCGGCGAAGCACCGGCGGTTCGCGCGGCTTCCTCAACATCCGACCCGACGCTGCGCAGCGCCGAGGAAATATAGAGATAGGCGTGCGGCACGTGCGTCAGACCCGCAATCACCACGATGCTCGACATGTCGTAGATGTTCCATGGCACGAAACCGAGGATGGCCTGCGCCCACAACGAGAAGAACCCGACCGGCCCGGCGGCAACCACGTAACCGAAACCCAGGACCATCGGCGAAACGAAAATCGGCACCAGGATCAGCGGCTCAATCAGACGTCTGCCGGGGAGATCGGTGCGCACCATCAAAAACGCCAGGATGCCGCCAAGTGGAATGGCGATCACCACCAGCCCGAACGCCAGAATAAAGCCACTTTTCAGCGCTTTATAGAAATAAGGATCGGTGAAGATAAATTCAAAAGACTCAAGGCTCCATTCTTTGGACGGGGAAAAGAACGGCGCGGAGAGAAAACTTTGTATCACGATGAACGACAACGGAATGTAGATAACCAGAGCGGTTATCAGCACCACGATGCCACGCGGCAGGCTTTGCCACTTTCTGCGCAATGCATTCATGTTACTTCCCTTCGGTTAGCAGCGAAATCAGGCAAGAGAAAGGGAGGCGCGCAGAGCTGATGCGCGCCCCAACTGCTATTTTTGGGCAGCGGCGCGCCACTCTTTGATGTAAGCGAGGCGTTTTTTCTGTTGCAGGTATTCCAGCAGGGTTTCGTCCACCGGAATGGGCTTGAGGGCGTTGCCTAACATTTTGGTCATGCCGTCGATGTCGTTTTTACCTTCGATATCGTTACGGATAGACGGAATGTCGGCCTGATTCGCCAGAATGCTTTGGCCTTTTTCCGACAGCACATAATCCAGCCACAGTCTGGCGGCGTTACTGTTTTTCGATTCCTGGCTGATGAAGGAAACGCGGGAAAGCACCAGGGTGTAATCCTTCGGATAGGAGATGCCGAGCGACGGATCCGTTTTGGCGCGGGCTTCTGCGTAAGAACCGAGGATGTTAAAGCCGATCAGATTTTCGCCGGAAGAAACGCGCTCCATCATGGTGCCGGTTGACGACTGCACCGCTAAACCGCCTTTGGCGACGTCAGCCAGCGTTTTGAAATAGTTCGGATCGGCTTTGAAATCCTGCACGGACAGCATAAAGCCGAGGCCAGATTTCTCGATGTCGTACGTCGTGACCTTTTTCCTGAATTTATCGGTCTGGCTGGCAATCAGTTTCGCCAGCGCTGCGTGAGAATCTGGCACGTCACCGGCCGGGATCAGACGCTTGTTATAGATAAACACCACAGGTTCGTAAGTCGTGCCGTAGGCTTTGTCTTTCCACACCGCCCACTTCGGCAACTGACCCTGTTCCGGCGATTTATATTCCTGCGCGTAATCGGTGGCCAGTTTCAGCGCGGTGTCCATGGAGGAGCTCCAGACCACGTCGCCGCTGGTACCGCCCGCCGCCTGTTCGCTGATATAACGGTTGTACAGTTCAGTGCTGTTCATGTCGTTATATTCAACTTTAATGCCGGGATAGGCGGCCTCGAAGCCCTGAATCAGAGGGCCCGCCGCTTTGGTATCGGTGGTGGAGTACACCACGACTTTGCCTTCTTTGGTCGCCGCATCGACGATTTTTTGATAGTCGGCCGGATAGCCCTGAGGTAATGCAGACATGGCAGAGGAAGACATCATTACAGCCGCAGCAATCAGAGAGAATCGTAATTTGTTCGTCATTATTGTTAACCTCTAGTTACATTTGGGAAACTAAAAATCAACATAGCGCATAACCTCTGGCAGGCAATAGGGTAAATTTTTTATCTTCCCGAAGTGTGATTCGGGGCGTTTTTTAGGCAATTAACTCCATTAACACCACGACAAAAAACGCAAACAGGTCAGCGGCGTGACCTGTTTGCGTGGCTGTAAAATACGATTATTTGAAATAGCCGGCGGTGTCGATATCGGTCAGGAGATCCTGATGTTCAGGTTTCCAGCCCAGAACCTCGCGGGTGATCTGGCTGGAAGTCGGGTTGTTCAGTGAGGCGAAATGAGTAAACCAGCCAAAATGTTCTCCCGCCTCCTGCGCATTTTTACTCACCACCGGCAGGTTAAGGTGTTTGCCAATCAGGGTGGCGATCTCACGAAACGGCACGCCTTGTTCTGAATTCGCGTGATAAATGGCGTTCGACGCGCCCTTTTCCAGCGCCAGCACAAACACGCGGGCGGCATCCAGCCGGTGAACGGCTGGCCAGAGATTTTGCCCTGCGCCGATATAGGCGGATTCGCCCTTTTGCCGCGCCATGGCAATGACCATCGGCACAAATCCGTGGTCACCCGCGCCATGCACCGACGGCGGCAGACGCACCAGCGAGACGTGCACGCCCTGCTCTGCCAGCGCTGCGGCCGCCCTATCTGACGCTATGCGCGGGTTTTGCCCCTGCGGATCGGGTAAATCGTTTTCCGTCGCCAGGTGACCGTTACTCACCAGCGCAGTGCCCGAGGTGACGATCAGGGGTTTATCTGTGCCTTTCAGCGCGGCACCTAACGCGCCAATCGCCAGCCGGTCTTTTTCGCAGTTCTCCAGAAATCGTGAAAAGTCATGGATAAACGCGGTGTGGATCACGCCGTCGGCCTGCGCTGCGCCTGAGGCCAGACTCTGCAAATCTTCAATACTGCCGCGATGCACGTCGGCACCCTCGTCGGTCAGCGCCTGCGCCGAGGCCTCTGAACGCGCCAGCCCCAGCACCTGATGACCGGCCTGCAGCAATGCCTGCACGACCGCAGAACCGACAAAACCTGTTGCACCTGTAACGAATACACGCATCTCGAATTCCCCTGTTGTTGGCTAAATTTGCTGTGGCTGAAAATGGGTATGCCTGAGTGAGCAAACTATAGGCGCTGGAGAAAAGACGATCTATGCGCTAATGTCCGCATTATCTTTGCAATCGTCCGGAGCCGCTGATGGATCCTCTTTCTGATGTGTTGTCACTGCTGAAGCCACGCAGTTATATGTCCAAAGGTTTTGAAGCCGGTGGCGCATGGTCGGTGCAATTCCCCGATCATTATCAGTCGATTAAATGTAACGCGATCATTACCGGTGAATGCTGGCTGGCGGTCGATTCCGTGCCAGGCGCCGTGCATCTGAAAGCCGGAGACTGCTTTGTGTTACCGGCTGGCCGCCCGTTCCGGCTCGCCAGCGATCTCTCTATTCCGCCCGTCGATGCCGGGCCAATTTTCCAGCAGGCGCGGGATGGCGGAACGGTTTCCTGCAACGGCGGCAAGGATTTTTTCCTCACCGGCAGCCGGTTTGCGGTCAGCGGCACCCACGCCTCTACCCTGCTGGCGATGCTGCCGCCGGTGGTGCACATCTCGAAAGAATCTGACAAAGCCAGTTTGCGCTGGGCGGTTGAGCGGATGATGGAGGAGTTGCGTGAGCAGCGGCCAGGCGGATTGCTGATCGCGCAGCATATGGCGCACATGATGCTGGTGCAGGCGCTGCGGATGCACGTCGATAACGCAGCGGAAGGGGAAAGCAGCGGCTGGTTTGCCGCGCTGGCTGACAGGCAACTCTCCAAAGCGCTGAATGCAATGCATGAAAACCCGGCGCAGCGCTGGACGGTGCAGACGCTGGCGGAGCAGGCAGGCATGTCGCGCTCGGTGTTCTCGCAGAAATTCAAGCTGGCCGTCGGCAGCGCGCCGCTGGAATACCTGACCCGCTGGCGGATGTTGCTGGCCGGTGACCGGCTGACAAACAGCAAAGAACCGGTATCGGCGGTGGCGTTGTCGCTGGGTTATGAATCAGAAAGCGCCTTCAGTACGGCGTTCAAACGGACACTCGGGTGTTCACCAAGGCAGTACGGGCAGCAGCAAGCGGGCTGACATCATATGAAGAGAACGGGAAGTGACAAATGGATGTGCCGAATGACAGGCACAAAAAAAGCCGCTAATTGCTTAGCAGCTTTGATGTGTTGTTTATGGCGGAGGAGGAGAGATTCGAACTCTCGAATGGTTTCCCATCGCCGGTTTTCAAGACCGGTGCCTTCAGCCGCTCGGCCACCCCTCCGTAAACAACAAGCACTTTGCGACGTCAGTCGTTCAGTACGGGGCGTAGTATACAAGACCGGAAAAAAGATGCAAACATTATTTTCAGTCTAGTTTGTTGATTTTATGAGCATTTAAAACGCATGCCCTGACGCGTGCCTGAATAACAGGCACAAAAAAAGCCGCTAATTACTTAGCAGCTTTCTTGTGTTATTTATGGCGGAGGAGGAGAGATTCGAACTCTCGAATGGTTTCCCATCGCCGGTTTTCAAGACCGGTGCCTTCAGCCGCTCGGCCACCCCTCCGCAACGAAGCGAACTATAAACAGTGCCGATCCGCTTGTAAAGTCTGATTCTGTTCGTTTGCCTGAAAAACAGGCATTCTGTTCATAAGCGGCGATTTAAGCATCATTTCGGTGATTCTGACGTCAGGAAACCGCGCCCTGCACGCCCTGAGCAGGTAAAGAAGGGTAAAACGTCTTTAATGACGCGGCGCAACTACTTACACTCCAATCTGACTGTATTTTCACCGACTCCAATCCTTTTATAAGAGTGAGAATTTTATTATGGATCGTTACGTTGCCTCTTCGTCATCGCGCGCAGGCTCGTTGTTAAGCACACACCGGGTATTGCGTAACACCTATTTCCTGTTAGCCCTGACTCTCGGCGTTTCGGCGATCACTGCGACGGCGAGTACGGTGCTGAGATTGCCTTCTCCCGGCTTTCTGCTGACGATCGTCGGGTTTTATGGCCTGATGTTCCTGACCTACCGCACGGCTAACAGCCCGGCAGGTATTCTTTCCGCTTTCGCGTTGACCGGCTTTATGGGCTACACGCTGGGGCCATTGTTAAGTTCACTGCTGGCCGCCGGTGCCGGTGACATTATTATGCTTGCCCTGGGCGGTACGGCGCTGGTGTTCTTCTGCTGTTCGGCTTACGTGCTGACCACGCGCAAAGACATGTCGTTCCTGTCAGGCATGATGATGGCGGGCTTTGTGGTGCTGCTGGTGGCGGTTGTCGCCAACCTGTTCCTGCAAATTCCGGCGCTGTCTCTGGCGATCAGCTGCCTGTTCATTCTGTTCTCCGCAGGCGCGATTTTGTGGGAAACCAGTAATATTATTCATGGCGGCGAAACCAATTACATTCGCGCTACTGTGAGTTTGTATGTCTCGCTGTATAACGTGTTTGTCAGCCTGCTGAGCATTCTGGGTCTGTCATCCCGTAACTGATTGCTTTTCTTAGTTGTCGTCCGATGTAAATTGCAGCCCCGCCTTCCGGCGGGGCTTTTTATTTTTTCACGCAGACCTTTTTTGCTAAACTGCCTGCTGCATTTTTACAGGTTTGAGGTTGTATGCTGGAGTTTGACGGTCAGGTTATTGAAACCGACGCTCAGGGTTACCTGAAAAACAGTAAAGACTGGCAGGAAGGCATGGCGCCACTGCTGGCAGAAGAAGAAGGGATCGTGCTGACAGATGCCCACTGGGAAGTCGTGCGTTTTGTGCGGGACTTTTATCTGGAGTTTAATACCTCGCCCGCCGTGCGGATGCTGGTCAAAGCCATGGCGCAAAAATATGGCGAAGAGAAAGGCAACAGCCGTTATCTCTTCCGGCTGTTCCCCAAAGGCCCGGCCAAGCAGGCGACAAAAATCGCGGGCCTGCCTAAACCGGTGAAGTGCCTGTAACCCCCGCGCCTCAGTATTTGATTTTGAACTCCTTATAATCGCCGGGTGCGGTCGGCTCACTGAGCACACGATCCACCCGCGCATGTGTCGGCCCGCCGGCTTTCAGCCAGACTAACAGCTGTTCCACCTTTTCCTGCTCCCCGCACGCCACCACTTCGACGCTGCCGTCATCAAGGTTTTTGGCGTATCCGGTCAGCCCCAGCGCGGTGGCCTGATGTTGTGTTGAAAATCGAAAACCGACACCCTGCACCATGCCGTAGACCCAGGCGGCTATACTGACTGTTGACATAATTATCTCTCCGTTAGCGGTATGGTTCGTTGCAATTTCACCTGCATGACCGGACAATGTCGCTCTTTTTTGTCTCCGAACTGACAGAACCTAATTTTATGACTGCACGTTTAATTCTGGCCAAAGGCCGCGAAAAATCTCTTCTGCGCCGCCATCCGTGGGTGTTTTCCGGTGCGGTTTCACGCATCGAAGGTAAAGCCAACTCCGGCGACACTATTGATATTGTAGACAGTCAGGGGAAATGGCTCGCGCGCGGCGCTTATTCTCCGTCGTCGCAAATCCGCGCCCGTGTCTGGACTTTCGAACCGCAGGAAGAGATCGACATCGATTTCTTTATCCGCCGTCTGCAACAGGCGCAAAGCTGGCGTGATTATATCGCCAAACGCGACGGGCTTGACGGTTACCGCCTGATTGCCGGTGAGTCTGACGGCCTTCCGGGCGTGACGATTGACCGCTTCCAGAATTTCCTGGTGTTGCAATTACTTTCTGCCGGGGCTGAATATCAGCGCGCGCCGCTGATTGCTGCCCTGCAACACTGCTACCCGGAATGCGCCATCTGGGATCGTTCCGACGTCGCGGTGCGTAAGAAAGAAGGCATGGAAATGGTGCAGGGTCATGTGCTTGGCGATGAGCCGCCTGCCCTGCTGCCTATCCAGGAGCACGGCATGAGCCTGCTGGTGGACATCAAAGAAGGTCATAAGACCGGTTTCTATCTCGACCAGCGCGACAGCCGCCTGGCTGCACGCCACTATGCGGCAGGCCGTGAAGTGCTGAACTGCTTCTCCTACACCGGCGCCTTTGCCGTGTCGGCGCTGATGGGCGGATGCACGAAAGTCACTAACGTTGATACCTCGCAGGCAGCGCTTGATGTGGCGCGTCAGAACGTTGAGCTGAATAATCTGGATCTGTCGAAAGCAGAATTTGTGCGTGAAGACGTCTTCCAGCTGCTGCGTAAATACCGCACCGAAGGCAGATTGTTCGACATGATAGTGATGGATCCGCCTAAATTCGTAGAGAATAAAAATCAGCTGGCGAGCGCGTGTCGCGGCTATAAAGATATCAATATGCTGGCGCTGCAGCTGCTGCGTCCGGGTGGTATCTTGCTGAGCTTCTCCTGCTCCGGTTTACTGCCCACTGACCTGTTCCAGAAAATCCTGGCCGATGCCGCGCTGGATGCGCATCGCGAAATTCAGTTTGTTGAGCAGTTCCGACAGGCGGCCGATCACCCGGTCACGGGCGCTTATCCGGAAGGTCTGTACCTGAAAGGTTTTGCCTGCCGGGTGACTCACTGATTGATCACGGTGTGCCCTGACAGGCGCACACCGGAGAATCTTTAGCGGATTAAGTGGTCAAAACTTGAAACAGCGCGTTTTATCTCCATATAGAAGATAAGACGCTAATTTCAGGAGATGACTATGATTGCCAGTAAATTTGGTATCGGCCAACAGGTCCGCCACAGAATGTTGGGCTATTTGGGTGTGGTAATCGATGTCGATGCGGAGTATTCGCTGGACAAACCTGACGTCGCTGAACTTGCCACTGATGACTCCCTGCGTGCGGCCCCCTGGTACCACGTGGTGATGGAAGATGAGGAAGGCCAGCCAATCCATACTTATCTGGCCGAAATACAAATCGATCACGAAGCGGCACGGGCGCATCCGGAACAAACGTCTCTGGATGATTTAGCTGCCTCGGTGCGCAGTCAGCTTCAGGCCCCTCGCCTGCGTAACTGATGTCTTCGATTACAGATGTGAAAAACCGGCCTTTGCAGCCGGTTTTTTTACGCCATTTTTTTGTGCGTTACCGCAAAAAATTTATTTAATCCCCAGTCGCGGGATTTCAATTTTCGGGCAACGATCCATAACCACTTTCAGCCCGGCTTCTTTCGCCAGAACCGCCGCCTGTTCGTTGATGACGCCGATTTGCAACCAGAGAACTTTGGCTTTTATCGCGATCGCTTCCTGCGCGACGCCGTAAGCGGCTTCAGCATTGCGAAATACATCGACCATATCCACCGGATGCGTAATGTCAGCCAGCGTGGCGACCACCTTCTGCCCCAGCAACTCTTGCCCTGCGAGTTTTGGGCTGACAGGCGTCACCTGATAACCCTGCGAAAGTAAGTACGCCATGACGCCATAACTAGGACGACCCGGATTATCGCTGGCGCCGACCAGCGCGATGGTTTTCACATCCTGCAGAATGTTGCGAATCTCATTATCTTGCACGGGATTTTCTCCTTTGACCTGTCTGAGCTAAGTGTAACTCAGCATTGTTATTCCGGCAGGCTGGCGGACAAAAAAGCCAGAAGACCGTCGTGGCGCGCCGTGTGAATTTAAAACATTTTGTAAAACTTTGACACACAATCACCGTTACTGAATAATAGAGGATGAACAACGTTGTGTTTGAGGAGAGAAGAATGAAAGTCTGTCATGCGCTGGTCGCATTAGCGAGTCTCAGCCTGATGGCGTCAGCTTCGGCGACCTCACTCAAACTTTCCCCAGACGTTGACGTGCTGGTGATCGACGGCAAACTGATGTCAGGCGCCATTCTCAAGGGGGCGGAAAGCCTCGAACTCGACGGCGGACAGCATCAGATCCTGTTTCAGGTCAGTAAAAATATTCATACTGCCAGCCCGCAGCCGCCTCAGCTTTATCACTCTCCGGCCTTTATTGTGACCTTCAGCGCACATGATAACCGCTCTGTCTCCTTTGTTCTGCCATCGCTCAGTAATGAAAAAGAGATGGCGCAGTTTAGCCACGCGATGAACTACCAGCTGGTGAATGAACAAGGACGTCAGATTAAAACCCAGCGTGATGTACTGAATATGTTTAATGCAGAACGCCTGGCTGACGCTGAAAAATTGATGATGACCTATAACCTTTCCGGTGCACGCGCGGCGGTGCCTGCTTTTGCCAAAAATAATTCAGACAGAAAAACGGCAATGACGCACGAACGCCCTTCACAAATCGAAATGACCTATCTTCATCCGCTCTGGACCCGTCTCGCCGCCAATGCGGGTATCGAACAGTTTCTGCTCTGGTTCAGGCAACCAGAAAAACAGGAACGGGCGTAGTAACGTCATCTGCATCACGCATTTTCTTCCTTAACGCCAAATTATTGCCCCCGCGCTATGCAGTAAAACCCAGTTTCAGTATTCTGTGAGCCACTTTTACTTTCGCGTTGAAGGGAATTAGATGGAATTCACAACCCGCACGATCGCCAGCCAAAAGCATATTGCGCTGGTCGCCCATGACCACTGCAAAAATACGCTGATGAAATGGGTGGATAAAAACGTCGCTGAGCTTTCAAAGCACATTCTTTATGCCACTGGTACAACCGGAAATCTGGTTCAGCGTAACACCGGAATTAACGTCAAAAGTATGCTGAGTGGTCCGATGGGTGGCGATCAGCAGGTCGGCGCGCTGATCGCGGAAGGCAAAATTGATATGCTGATTTTCCTGTGGGATCCGCTCAATGCCGTTCCGCATGACCCGGATGTGAAGGCGTTGCTGCGTCTGGCGACGGTATGGAATATTCCTGTGGCGACGAACATTTCTACCGCTGATTTTCTGATTCAGTCGCCGATGTTTCAGTCGGAAGTTGAAATCACCATTCCAGACTATCAGCGCTATTTGTGGGCACGCCTGAAAGAATGAAGGATAAAAGGCCCGGAGCCAGTACGCCGGGCCTTTTCGTTCAGGGCTTTCTCTGCACCGGTACGCCGATGTCTTCAAGCTGCTCAACAAACACCGAAGGACGCGCTTTATCCTGCAGCAACCAGACCTGATGTTTCGCGCGGGTCATCGCCACATACAGCAAACGCCGCTCTTCCGCGTCCATGAAGTTCTCAGGCTCGGGCAGTAAAACCTGCTCCAGCACCGACTCGCGGGCCGGTGCAGGGAATCCATCATTGCCCGCATGCAACCCGACGATAATCACATAATCTGCTTGCTGACCTTTGCTGGCATGGATAGTCATAAACTCAAGATTGAGTTTCGGCCAGCGAGTGGCGGCTTTCTCCAGTATTTGCGGACGCAGATGGTGATAACGCGCCAGCACCATAATCTGCTCCTGCGCCGTGACGTATCCGCTGAGTTTATCCAGTAATTTTTCCAGTTGGTCCTCAGGAAGAATAACGACATTTTTCTTGTTCCCCTTTGTCAGGCTGTTTAATGGTTTTTTCAGCTGATAAGGGTTTTGCTGGACAAATTTATTCGCGATTTCACCAATACGATCATTGAAACGGTAGGTGGTATCGAGCGCACATTGCGCGCCTTCACCGAAGTTTTCAGCAAATGCGGTTGTCAGCGAAAGCTCAGCACCACTGAACCGGTAAATGGCCTGCCAGTCATCGCCAACGGCAAACAGGCTGGTGTGCTTGTTGAGTTTACGCAGGGCAGAAAGAAGCAGCGCACGCTGCGGCGAAATGTCCTGAAACTCATCCACCAGAATGTGTTTCCACGGGCTGACAAACCGCCCTTTCTCCAGAATATTGACGGCCTGATGAATCAGCCCTGAGAAATCCACTGCGCCCTCTTCTTTAAGCGCTGTTTTCCAGGCTTTCAGAAACGGTGCCATCAGGCGAATACGCTTCTGGAAAATTTCTTTTACCTCTTCAGGGGCGGCGTCGATCATCTCTGCCTGGCTGCCGCCATGCATACGCATCAGGCCTAGCCAGCGTTCAAGACGGCTGCACAATCTCTCGGCCAGCGCTTTGTTCTTCCAGTAATCACCCTCCGGAACGGTCCATTCAAGCTCATCGGTCATCCACTGCCGCCAGCCGCTGGCCTGGACTTTTTTCTCTGCACATTGCTGCTGCCAGGTTTTGATCAGTAAACTGCGGCGCGCTTTGGCATCCGTCTCCATTTTGCTGATTTTCGGCGTTTTTTTGCTGCCTTCCGAAATAATCTGTAATGCCAGCGCATGGAAAGTCTTGGCTTTGATGCCCTCGGTATGCAGGCGCTCTTTTATACGGGTGTTCATTTCATCGGCGGCCTGACGTCCGAACGCCAGAAGCAGGATTTGCTCCGGCTGCGCTTCCTGACGCCGTAACAGCCAGCCAGCGCGCGCCACCAGTACAGACGTTTTGCCGCTGCCCGCACCTGCCAGCACCAGCACAGCATCTTCCCCGTTGACCACCGCCCGGCACTGGCTGTCATTGAGCGGAGACACTTCGACGGTATCGAAGAAGTCACGATTACCGGCAATCACCCGATCAGTCCACGCCAGATTTCGTCTGTCGACGCTGCGTTTACCCTGCTCGAGCCAGCGCAGGCAGGTCTGATAATCGTCACGGCAGTTTTCAAATTCATTCAGGCGCTCAACCGGAACCGGTATCGCGGCAAAAGCATCGGCGATGTCTTTCTGCACATCAGCCAGATCGACACGCTTGAACCATTTATCCTGCTCTTCAATGCGCTCGATTTTTTCCACCTGCCCGTGCAACACGCCGGCACTGACGTCGCTCATTTCATCGCTCCAGCTCTGCCAGGCTTTAAGCAAATGCTGATAAAAACGCTGAGTTTCCTGCCACTCAGTGCCATGCAGACGCACGACTTTCTCTTCAGGAAGCTCGAATTCAAGCTCACCCCAGACAATGCCGCGTTTGCAGCGGATCTGGATCAGCTGATTGAAAGGGATCAGGTAGTGATGTTTGTCGCCGCTGACTTCAACGCCCGCGTTAAGCATGCGCACCCGATTGTAAGGGTGCTGAGCCAGATGTTTCCCGAAAGAGGTCGATTTCAATTCCATATCATCACACCGTGTCTTTTCTTGATTCCTGACGGAAAAATAGTATGCGTTATTTTACATGTTCGGATTCGAAAGAGTATTTAGGAGTTCACCTTTGATAACCAGAGGCGATCCGGCCCACGAAACAAGGTAGAATAAAGCAGGTGTTTCCATTTAGTGAACATGAAATCTTTTAACATTTTTAATAACTTCGGGAAGATCCCAACATGCGCACAGTGCTCAATATTCTTAACTTTGTTTTAGGTGGCTTTTTCACCACTCTCGCCTGGCTGTTTGCCACGCTGGTCAGTATTGTGCTGATTTTCACCCTGCCTCTGACCCGTTCATGCTGGGAAATCACCCGTCTGTCATTGCTGCCGTTCGGTAATGAAGCAGTACATGTCGATGATTTATATCCTGAGAGACGTAACGCGCTGCTTGCCGGTGGCGGTACTCTGCTGAATATCTTCTGGCTAATTTTCTTCGGCTGGTGGTTATGTATTTCCCACATTGTGGCGGGGATTGCTCAATGTATCAGTATTATTGGTATTCCAGTGGGCATCGCGAATTTTAAAATCGCCGCTATCGCACTTTGGCCGGTGGGCCGTCGGGTAGTTTCCGTTGAGCTGGCGAAACAAATGCGTGAATCCAATGCTGCGCGCCAACTTAATGACCGTCGCAATCGCTGAGCAACCTCGTTCGGCCAATTTTTTTAATCACTGATTATGTTTAACGTGGGGTTTTCGTGCTCTCTATTGCACCAGGGTTAAGGCGTTATGCCTATAACAGCAATGTTCTTTATCACATCAGGATTTTCATTGCGCTGACCGGTGCTGCTGCGGTGCCGTGGTGGCTCGGTCAGACTACGCTGACTATTCCGCTGACACTGGGTGTGGTGGCCGCGGCGCTGGCCGACCTTGATGACCGACTGGCAGGGCGTCTGCGTAATTTGCTGATCACCCTGGTGTGTTTTTTCATTGCCTCGGCATCAATAGAGTTGCTGTTTCCCCATCCGTGGCTGTTTGCGCCAGGACTTATGCTCTCGACGTGCGGATTCATTCTGCTTGGCGCACTCGGACAACGTTATGCCACTATCGCGTTCGGCGCGTTGCTGATCGCGATTTATACCATGCTCGGCACCAGCATGTATCACATCTGGTATCAGCAACCCTTGCTGCTGCTGGCGGGGGCAATCTGGTACAACGTGCTGACACTTGCCGGGCATTTAATTTTCCCCATCCGCCCGCTTCAGGACCAGATTTCCCGCTGTTTCACCCAACTGGCCGCCTATCTGGAAGCCAAGGCAACGTTGTTTGACCCCGATCAGGAAGATAACAATCAGCAACTGGTGGAACTGGCAATGGCCAACGGTCAGCTGGTTGCGACGCTCAATCAGACCAAGAATACGCTGCAGACCCGGCTTAAAGGCGACCGGGGTCAGAAAGGAACGCGACGCACCCTGCACTACTACTTTGTCGTACAGGATATTCACGAACGGGCCAGTTCCTCTCACGTGAAATACCTGAAACTCAGTGAACAGTTCCATCACAGCGACATTTTATTCCGCTTCCAGCGCCTGATGAGTATGCAGGCGCGTGCCTGTTTACAGCTTTCTCAGTGCATTCTTTATCGGCAACCCTATACGCATAACAGCCAGTTTGAACGCGCCTTTGCACGGCTTGAAGAGGCACTTAAGCGTCTGGAAACGCAGGGGGAACACCGGGAGATGTTGCAGGCGTTGCGCCACCTTTTGCGCAATCTGCATGCGATCGATGCGCAGCTGGCGAATATTGAATCCGAGCAATCGTTGCCGGAAAATCAGGCCGGGAAAAGCCCGTTTGTTGAAGACCGCCTCACCGGCCTGGATGATATCTGGCTGCGGATCTCACGTCACTTCACGCCGCAATCGGTATTATTCCGCCACGCAATCCGCATGTCCGTCGTGCTATTTGTCGGATATGTATTTATCCAGGTCAGCGGGCTGAATCACGGTTACTGGATTTTGCTGACCAGTCTGTTCGTATGCCAGCCTAACTACAGCGCAACGCGCCGGCGGTTAGCGCTGAGGATTATCGGGACCCTGGCCGGTATCGCGCTGGGCATACCCATTCTGTATTTCGTTCCCTCAGTGGATGGTCAGATGATCCTGATCGTAATCAGCGGGTTGCTGTTCTTCGCGTTTCGCACCGTGCAATACGCCCAGGCCACCATGTTTATCACCTTGCTGGTCTTGCTGTGCTTCAATTTGCTGGGCGAAGGGTTCGAAGTGGCAATCCCGAGGATTATTGATACGCTCATTGGCTGCGCCATTGCCTGGGCCGCCGTGACATTTATCTGGCCTGACTGGAAATTCCGCCAGATTGACCGGGTAGTCAGTAAAACCTTTCAGGCCAACTGCCGTTATCTTGATGCCATTCTGGTGCAATATCATCAGGGCAAGGACAACAGTCTTGATTATCGCCTTGCGCGACGTGATGCGCATAACTGCGATGCTGAACTGGCGTCCGTTGTCTCCAATATGAGCTCGGAGAAAAACAATGAGACGGCGACGCTTGAGGCAGCCTTTCGCCTGCTGTGCCTCAATCACACTATGCTCAGTTATATTTCAGCGTTGGGTGCCCACCGCGAAAAACTCCAGGATGCCGAAACGTTGCGCTTACTGGATGATGCTGCATGCTGCGTGGATGGCGCCCTGAATCATATGACAACCGAGACAGCCCGGGTACAGCGCGCACTTGATCACCTGACCTCGCGGATTCAGATGCGTACGACAGAATCAGACAGTAAAGAGCAACTTGTACTGCAGCAAATCGGATTGCTGGTGGCTCATTTACCTGAGCTCACCAGCCTGAATAACAAGATTTCGCCGGAACAGCATCACTCCTGATACCGTTAACCTCCGGGCATTCACTCCAGTCCCATTAATGTGGATCCTGGAGTGGGTGTTCCGATTGCTCTTGCTGATGCCTGTACCATTGAATTAACGACTCACGGGATGACATCGGCAGAGCAGCCTCATGAAATCCAAGAATTGCCCCTTCCAGCGCCATTAATATGTTAATACCCAAATCTTTTTTCACGGTACAGAGCTTTTTGTACGTCAGACATGATCCCAGCGATTTAAGATCGCCCGAATTTTCAATACCCACCTCCCAGAGTAATTTTTCCAGCGCCAGCGTCAAATTGGGGAGATCTTTTAACCGCCCTGCCTCGTTTTTTTTACGTTTATTGATATCATGCTGCATCCCTGTGAGAGAAAGCATGGCCATCTGGCGCAGTTTTCTGGGTTTCTCCCACTGAGCTTTGCTCACTTTGAAATAACGAAGAAAAACGGGCATTCCGCGTTTACGATAAATCAGCCTTTCCATTCCTAGCTCGCAAAAATATTGCTCAGTTTCATCACTGGCGCGCAGGTACAACTCGCCGTCGGACACAAGAGCAAACATCACGCGGTCAGCCGATAAACTGTACCCGCCGAACTGCGAGCGTGCACGTATGTTGCCCAATGAGGCAAAGAGTTCCGTACATTGAAGAATCCGTTTTTTTGACTGGCTTATCATTGCGTTATCCTTTTCATAATCATTCCATAGAACCATTTCTGGGTTAGCTAAACAGCTAAAATCAAAATACGCAATGTGGAGCACTGCGCCAAATACAAAATGCATTTGCAGTCAGTTACCTTCAAAATTTGCGAGATATCTTGGAAAAATTGGGTTGATCTTTGTGCACCGCCAGAGTACTGTACATTCATACAGTAACTTACTGGGGTACATCACTATGCGAACTCAACACCATGCAAATCATCATTTTAGTCAGCTTGCTTTGCCGGTAGATCATCAACAGGTAAATACGTCTGCGTCTCTGAATAATGGTCTGATCACTGAGTTCGTCTATAGTGCGAGCCAACCGGCGTTTGCCCAACTGTTACTGCCTCTGCTTCAACATCTCGGCACGCAATCCCGCTGGTTGTTATGGCTCACGCCGCAGCAAAAATTGAGCCGTATCTGGTTATCAGAATCGGGTTTGCCTGTAGATAAGATGGTGCAGGTAAATCAGATCACCGCGATGTCGACGGTGGACGCGATGGAGAAGGCATTACAGACCGGAAATTACAGTGTGGTATTAGGTTGGCTACCTGAATTGAACGATCTTGAGAGGGAAAGACTGCAAATTGCAGCCCGTCAGGGGGAGGCTTACGGGTTCGTGATGAAGCCGACAAATGAGCAGAGTTCAGCCAATGGACATCACTCAACCGTAAAAATTCACTCATTTGTATATCATTAGTTCAAATTAGGAATGTTCCGATGAAAATAATGCGGAACTTAGTGATTTGTGCTGGAACTGGCCCCAAAGCCAGTAAAAATGGGCATTCCTGACGCAGATATCCTCCAAGTTTTGTCAACAAAAGGTCAAACACGTTAAGAAATGTGTACATTTTTCCCTTTTTTTCCACAGCGTTAACACTTCAAGCTTGTAAGTTTCGCGCCACGTTGTAGACTTTACAACGCCAAGGTTGCTCTATAATGCCAACGTAAAGTGGCAAGTTCTTAATTGACGCAATAACCTTGGCGCAAGGATTTTAACCAAGGGCTTACAGCTTAAAGCTCAATTGCCTATTTGGATGATAACGAGGCGCAAAAATGAAAAAGACAGCTATCGCATTAGCAGTGGCACTGGCAGGTTTCGCTACCGTAGCGCAAGCCGCCCCTAAAGATAACACCTGGTATACCGGTGGTAAATTGGGCTGGTCCCAATACCATGACACTGGTTTCGCAAATGCTTACGAAGGTATCGGCAACGGCCCTACCCACGAAAGCCAACTGGGTGCAGGTGCGTTCTTGGGTTACCAAGCGAACCAATACCTGGGCTTTGAAATGGGATATGACTGGCTTGGTCGCATGCCTTCTAAAGGCAGCGTAAACAACGGCGCGTTCAAAGCACAAGGCGTTCAGCTGGCTGCTAAATTGAGCTACCCACTGACTGACGATCTGGACCTGTACACCCGTCTGGGTGGTATGGTTTGGCGTGCAGATTCAAAAGGTAACTTCAACAATGGCGCTGCTGGCCGCATCAGCGACCACGACACCGGTGTTTCTCCACTGGCAGCCGTTGGTGTTGAATACGCAGTAACCAAAAACTGGGCTACCCGTCTGGACTACCAGTGGGTTAACAACATCGGTGACGCAGCTACAGTTGGCGCACGTCCTGATAACGGCATGCTGTCTGTGGGTGTTTCTTACCGTTTCGGTCAAGATGAAGCAGCTGCTCCAGTTGTTGCTCCAGCACCAGCTCCAGCTCCAGTTGTAGAGACTAAGAAATTCACTCTGAAATCTGACGTTCTCTTCAACTTCAACAAATCGACCCTGAAACCAGAAGGCCAACAGGCTCTGGATCAACTGTACAGCCAGTTGAGCTCAATCGATCCTAAAGACGGTTCTGTTATCGTTCTGGGTTACACCGACCGTATCGGTTCAGAACAATACAACCAGAAACTGTCTGAGCAACGTGCACAGAGCGTAGTAGATTACCTGGTATCTAAAGGTATCCCTGCTAACAAGATCTCTGCACAAGGCCAAGGTAAATCTAACCCAGTTACTGGTTCTACCTGTGACTCCGTTAAAGGTCGTGCTGCTCTGATCGACTGCCTGGCACCAGACCGTCGTGTAGAAATCGAAGTTAAAGGCTACAAAGATACTGTTACTCAGCCACAGGCTTAATAACACTCTTTAGCTTTTGCTACAGATACTAAAAACCCCGCCTCGGCGGGGTTTTTTTATGTCCTGATGTAACCATCAGAAGCGAAACCGGAACAGATAACGTTGCTGATCAGAAAGGATATGGAGACAGGTCAGCTATCTTGTTTACCCAGAATTTGCTGTAAATCTTCCTTCAGTGATGACATCTGATTCGCATATTTCTCTTTACGTTCAGCATCTTCAAGCAACTGTATAATCGTATCCGACAACGTTGCCCCGCGACGTTGTGCGAGCCCTGCAAGACGCTGCCAGACCAAAAACTCCAGATCGATAGACTTCTTACGGGTGTGCTGATGTTCAGCATTGAAATGGCGTTTACGGCGGGCGCGAATGGTTTGCTTGAGACGATTTTCCAGCGCCGGATTCATATTATTAGCAATCCAGTCCATGACCTTTACCGGTTCATTTTCCAGGCTAAGAAGTTGATTCACTGATTCATGCGCAGCGCTGTTTTCTAAATGGCGGGTGATCCGCTCACCTTCCCGGTGTTTTTTCACCAGATACTTCCATTTCCAACCGCTTTCGAGATTTTCCAGTTGCTGATATTTCATCGTGAACTCTTCTGTGACCACGTAACTTTACTAAGCATAACAGTTTTATTTCAATTTTCACTGCAAATAAACCCGCCGATTTGTTTGTTTTTTGCGCACCTGTTCAGCAATGTGCGTTAACTCGGATTTGGGGGTGACTCTCATTGTATGCAGCCGTGTTTATTCTTGTATAATCGCACTTTCCCTTTTTATAGAAAACAGCTAACACATTGACCAATAACCGACTTGACTGGCAGCTTTTACTGCCCGACTCCGCGCCTTATGAGGCAATCTTTGCAACGGCTGCCCAGTTAGCCCCTGTCGATTTCGCTGGAACTCAGCCTCGGCTGGAAAATGGTTTAACGCTGTTTTGTCATCCCCGCTCGCGCCCCCGCTTTATGGTCCTTAAAGCACAGGAAAACCGTGAGTATCTGTCACGTATCTCGAATGTGGTCAGCGAACTGCTCCCTGAGCCGCAAGAAATTGCCGGTAACCGCTATCACATCGAAGGCAATAAAGTGACGCTACTGGCGGCAAAATCGGCAGAAGATGCCTTTGCAGCCAAATATACCTGTCAGTACCGTGAGTGGGTTGAGCCGGAACAGCTGTTTGGCTGCGTGCGGATCTATAAAGACCAGATTCAGCTTGAACCAGGATTGGTCCATCATCTGAACGGTGGCGTTCTGATTCTGTCGATTCGCAGCCTGCTCGCGCAGCCTCTGATGTGGTTACGTCTCAAGCAGATGATTACCGAAGGGCAATATCACTGGGTTTCTCCCGATGAAACACGCCCGTTGCCGGCAACCATTCCGCCAATGCCGATGGATCTCCGCCTGATTCTGGTGGGTGACCGCCTGTCTCTTGGCGATCTCAGCGACATGGAACCTGAGCTGATGGATTCCTCCATCTACGGTGAATTTGAAGCCGACCTGCCGTTGACTGAAACCAGCGATATGGAAACCTGGTGTGGTTACGTCAATACGCTGGCAGATGAGCTGGATGTCCCGCGTCTTGCCGCCGATGCATGGCCAGAGTTCCTGAAGATAGCGATTCGCCAGAGCACCGATCAAGGTAGCCTGATTCTGGATCCGGTCTGGCTGAACACGCAGCTTAGCGAAGCGGCCCTCTACAATGAAGATGAATGGCTGAGTGCGAAAGCATTTGAAGCTGCGACCAGTTCCCGCGCATGGCGTGAGAGTTATTTACAAGAACGCATGCAGGATGAAATCGAACTTGGGCAAATTCTCATCGAAACCGATGGCGAAGTTGTCGGGCAGATCAATGGGCTGTCTGTTCTTGAATATCCGGGCCACCCGCGAGCACTGGGTGAACCTTCACGTATTAGTTGTGTCGTACACACCGGCGACGGTGAGTTTACTGACGTCGAGCGCAAAGCAGAACTGGGCGGCAATCTTCATGCAAAAGGCATGATGATCATGCAGGCCTTTCTGATTTCTGAACTGGAGCTCGACCAGCCTCTGCCCTTCTCCGCGTCTATTGTGTTTGAGCAATCTTACGGAGAAGTAGACGGCGACAGCGCCTCCCTGGCTGAACTTTGTGCACTGGTCAGTGCGCTTTCAATGCAGCCGATCAACCAGCAAATTGCTGTGACCGGTTCTGTTGATCAGTTTGGGAACGTGCAACCTATTGGTGGCGTAAATGAAAAAATCGAAGGTTTCTTCGAAGTTTGTCAGCGCCGTGGTCTGACCGGGAAACAAGGGGTCATTCTGCCCACCAGCAACGTGCGTAATTTGTGCCTGCATCCGCAGGTTATAGACGCCGTTCGCGAAGGCCAGTTTCATTTATGGGCAGTTGATAACGCAGCCGAAGCGCTGCCTATCCTGACCGGACTGATTTACTCAAACGAAGGTGAAGTTGAAGAAGAACGTCCGAGTTTGTTGGGGTTGATTCAGCAGCGCATTGCGCTGGCAACATCGCAAGGTGGCCCGCGTTATCCCTGGCCTCTTCGTTGGTTGAACTGGTTCAGTCGCAGCTGATCGGAGTTGTTCAGCTTACAGCTGTAAGCTAATCTTCGTCCTTCATCAAAATAAGGCTTACATAGAACATGGTAGATAAACGCGATTCCTATACGAAAGAAGACCTCATAGCTTCCGGCCGCAGTGAACTCTTCGGCGCAGGCGGTCCTCCGTTACCGTCAGGCAACATGCTGATGATGGATCGCATCGTCAAGATGCAAGAAGATGGCGGCACCCATGGCAAAGGCTATGTAGAAGCTGAACTGGATATCAATCCGGACCTGTGGTTCTTCGGTTGTCACTTCATCGGTGACCCGGTGATGCCTGGTTGTCTGGGTCTGGACGCTATGTGGCAGTTAGTGGGCTTCTATCTGGGCTGGCTCGGTGGCGAAGGCAAAGGCCGCGCACTGGGCGTCGGCGAGGTGAAATTCACCGGTCAGGTTCTGCCTACGGCTAAAGTGGTGACTTATCGCCTGAACTTCAAACGCGTGATCAACCGTAAACTGATCATGGGCGTTGCAGATGGTGAAGTGCTGGTTGACGGTGTTGTGATCTATACTGCAACAGATCTGAAAGTAGGTTTGTTCAAGGACGCTGCTGCGTTCTGATTCGGCAAATACTGCAATTAACAGAACGGCGGGTCTTCGGATCCGCCGTTTTTTTATGCCTGATTTATCTCTGATCTCTGATAAGAGATAATTGTGAGTGATATAAAAATCTCGGTAATGACTACCCGCATAAACGAAAACCTCCGCGCGTAGCGGAGGTTGTTCCTTTTTCTGCCAGTGCCGCCGCTTAAGCGGTTACGGCCCTGACCTCCATGGCTTGTCGCCAACCCCCGAGCCAATGTGATCGGGCATCTAATGATTGGTAGGGGCAAATCTCTTTTGAGCGCCCGCCAATACCTGCTTGATATCCACGTGATTGTGCCCGTTCCAGGCGATCGCGTTTTTGTCTCTTCATGCCTTGTATCCCTCATTATTCAGGTCAGGTGGAAAGAAAACAGTGGTGCGCTTCTGCGTCCACCCCTAATAAATAGCGGCTATCAGCAAGGAGGTCAATGCTCAAAATTCACGCCAATGTCATAAATATGAGATATTTTATCGGATTGCGCGCAAATGAATCGCGCCTTAAGAATCACATCTGGCTGATCACAAATAAAAAATCCCGGCATCTGAAAATCAGAAGCCGGGATTTTTATTATTTAGCTCAAATTAAATTAAGCTTAAAAAGTTTTTATCTTACCTGAGCCGCTATCTGGCTTGCTTCTTGCTGCCAGCCGGTAGCCAGAGTTCTGACCAGTGCGTCATAACCGTCTTCACCCTGTTTCAGATTCAGCGCAAAATCACGCTGAATTGTCTGGCCGTTTCGGTTCAGCGTCCAGCTACCGCTCACCACCACGATGCCATCGTACCGGCCATGGAAACCGGTGACATTAACGTTCAACACGTCCTGATCGTCTGAACTGGCGGGCTGACCGGAAACCAGATACCCGGGTAAATCACGGCGCAGATAGGTCACCAGAGACTGCTGTAGCTGCTGATCCAGAGGGCTGGCCCACAGGTTATTTTGAGTCAGCGTGTATTGCACATCATTGGTCTGATACACCAGCCCTGAACCTGCCAGGTAATCAGCGACACTCACGTGCTCTACCCACAGCTTACGCTGCTCCGTCATACCGGACGACATTACGCTACCGGCAGCCGTTGTACTGCTTAGCAGCGGCAGCTGGTAGTAGGTCTTCTGATTACTGCTGCTACAGGCAGTCAGGAATAATGCTAAGACGACAGGTATCCATTTTTTCATTATTTGGCCTTCTTCGGCTGAGGATCATCTTGCCCAGGGGCTGCGAAAATCAGAGCGTTACTTTTCTGGTTCAGCGTTTTCAGGACTGGCTGTAGCTCGCGCAAGGTCTTGTCCAGACTTTGCATATCGCCCACCAGATTGCCGTACGCCGGAGAACCAGGCTGGAATCCTTTCAGACTGCGGTTCAGCTGGATTAGCGTCTGCTGCATGTCTTTCGGCAGATTCTTCATCTCTTTGCTGCCAACGATCGCATTAAGAGATTCGATCGTTTTCTGCGTTGCCCGCATCGTTTTCTGACTTTCCGCCAGCGTGCTGGTGGCTTCACGCATCATCGGTTCGATAGGCAGATTGTTGATTTTATCCAGTGTGGCAATGAGTTTCTGCTGGATCTGCGCGAACCCACCGCTCACCGTTGGCAGCAGTTTGTGCCCGGCCAGTTCCAGCGGCCCTTTCCACGGTTTCTCATTAGGATAGAAATCAAGATCGATGTACATCGAGCCCGTCAGCAGGTTAGCGGATTTCATCGACGCACGAAGACCATGAGCAATGCCATCACGAATGTGATCTTCAATATTGAAGTTACTGCCGAGCAGTTGAACAAAGCGATCGGGTTCAATGCGGATCAGTACCGGAATACGATAATCGTCGGACATCTGCTGATTCAGCACATTCATCGGATAAGGAACTTCTGCTACTGTCCCCAGACGTATGCCACGGAATTCGACCGGCGCGCCAGGTTGCAGACCACGAACGGAGTCAGAGAAGAACATCACGTAATCCATGTGGCGGGTATACAGCGATTCCTGAATACTTTTCTGGTCGTCAAACAGCTGATAGTTATCGCCGTTTTTAGCCGCCTGCCCCTGCGTCCAGCCATTAGGAATATCGAAACTCACGCCACCGCTGAACAGCGTGGTCAGAGAGCCCATTTCCACACGCATTCCGGCAGCAGACATATCAAAACTCACGCCGCTGTCTTTCCAGAAGCGGACATTGTCGGATACCAGCGTGTCGTAAGGCGCACGAATGAACAGCTGATATTTGATATTGCGGGCTTTAGGATCGAAGTGGCTGGTTTCCACTGTACCAACCTGGAATCCACGGAACAGTACCGGGTCACCCGGACTTAGCTGACCGGAGCGTTCGCTTTCCAGGACGACACGGATCCCTTTGGCATCCGGTGACGCCAGTGGCGGGGAGTCATCGAGTTTATATTCCGTTTTCTCGCCGCCTTTATTTCCCGGCTGAAGCTGGATATACGCCCCGGATAACAGTGTCCCCAAACCAGAAACACCTTCACGGCCGATTTGCGGTTTCACCACCCAGAAGACGGAGTCATCGTGCAGCATTTTTTCCATGCCGGTGTTAAGACGCGCCTTGATAATCACCTGCTGAAGGTCATCGCTCAGGGTGACTGATTCCACTTTGCCGACGTCCACGTTACGGCTTTTGATGGTGGTTTTCCCGCCCTCAATGCCTTCGGCCGTCGCGGTGATCAGCGTCACTTCCGGTCCCTGGTGGCTGTAATGATAAAACAGGATCCATGCCCCGATCAGCGCAGTAACGATCGGGACAATCCACACCGGTGACCAGCGTTTAATTTTTTCTACTTTGGCAGTTCCGTCATGCTCTGCCATGTTATTTCCTGCCATCTTGTGGCTCCTTTGTAGACTTCATTCCGGCACGATCCCAAATGAGCCTTGGGTCAAACGTCATTGCAGCGAACATAGTGAGGATGACGACGCCAGCAAACAGCAGCGCGCCGATGTCCGGATAAATACTCATAAGCTGCCCCATTCTTACCAGTGCAGAAAGTACCGCAATCACAAACACGTCAATCATCGACCAGCGGCCAACAAATTCAACAAGTTCGTAAATCACATGCAACCTTTCACGGTCAATTTCTTTATTACTGTTCGCATCCCAGCACAGCCAGGCAATCGCGATCATTTTTAACGTCGGCACCATAATACTGGCGATAAAAATCACCATCGCCACCGGATAAGAACCATCACTCCACAGCAGCACCACACCGGCCATGATCGTCGAAGGCATCGGGGTTCCCAGCACCTGAGTGATCATGATCGGCAACAGATTAGCCGGAAGATAAAGCAGAACCGAGGTGACCAAAAGCGCCATCGTCCATTGCAGGCTATTTTTACGCCGGGCATGGCCCTGGCTCTTGCAGCGGCCGCACTCTTTTTGATCAACGGGCAAAATCGCCATACAGCAGTGGCATGAGCGCAGCCCCTGTCGCAGGCCACTTTCGCCCACGCGAACAGGGTGTTCAACCACCGGAGCAGGCTCGATATGCTGCCATAACCAGAAGCGGTCAGTGCACTGGAACGCGCGTAATTGCAGTAAACAGAACAGGACATAGGGGATGAAACTGGTCCCGACGCCAACGTCGCCGTAGGCCATCAGCTTAACGAAGCTGACCAGAACACCGGCGAGAAATATCTCCACCATGCACCAGCTTTTCAGCCTGAACAGGGTACGCGCGATACTCACTTTCCAGTGAACGGGGATGTTTATGCCCTGATAGAGAATAATGACAGACACCATGCAGATGGCCGGGAGCAGTTGCACCACGATCATAAACAGTGAGGCCATACTGGCGTAATCTTCTGACACCAGCACCTGCGGGATTTGCACCAGCGTAACTTCGCTGCTCAGTCCGGCAACGTTCATATTCACAAAGGGGAAAAGGTTGGCGAGCAACAGCATAAATAACGCGCTGATTGCGTAACCGACAGGACGTCTGCGAGGCTCATTCCAGCGGGTTGTCAGCGTCGTATGGCAACGTGGACAAACGGCCTTTTGCCCGATATTCAAACCAGGTATTGCCACCAGCATGTCGCATTGGGGGCATAAGATGTGCGGACCATGGGCATCAGAACACACAAGAGACTCCTCAATAGCGGAAAGGCCAAAGATTTCGGCAACCGGTATTCCCTATAGCCGGTTGCCGATAAGCGTGCAGTGTTAGCCGTTTTTCTGCGCTTCCAGCGCTTCCCAACGTTCGAACGCCTGCTCTAACTCCTGCTCTGCAGCAGCGAAAGCCGCAAGCACTTGCTGAGTTTCTTCATGAGGAAGTGTGAAGAAATTCGCATCGCTCATCTGCTGTTGCAGTGCTTCAATTTTTTCTTCCAGTGTGCTGATTTGCAGTGGCAATTGTTCAAGCTCACGTTGTTGATTATAGCTGAGCTTGTTCGCCGTGCGTTTGGCCTGTTCTGCTTTCGGCTGCGCAGGTGCTTTGTTTTCAGCTGCCGCAACCTGACGGATTGGCTTCTGATGACGGCGTTGATGCTGCGCGTCATGGTAACCGCCGACATAGCTGTTGATCACGCCGTTGCCTTCGTAAATCCAGCATTCAGTGGCCGAGTTATCAACAAATTCACGGTCATGGCTCACCAGCATTACGGTGCCCTGATAGGAATCGATCATCTCTTCCAGCAGCTCGAGAGTTTCCACATCCAGGTCATTGGTTGGTTCATCGAGAATCAACAGGTTGCTTGGGCGCAGGAACAATTTTGCCAGCAGCAGACGGTTACGTTCGCCGCCCGAGAGTGCTTTCACCGGGGTCATTGCACGTTTTGGATGGAACAGGAAGTCCTGCAGGTAGCCCAGAACATGGCGTGAGCGGCCATTGACCATCACTTCCTGCTTACCTTCTGCGAGGTTATCCATCACGGTACGTTCAGGATCCAGCTCGGCACGGTGCTGATCGAAATATGCGACTTCCAGCTTGGTACCGCAGTGAACACGGCCACTGTCAGCCTTAATCTGGCTTAACATCAGTTTCAGCAGCGTCGTTTTGCCACAGCCGTTCGGACCGATCAGCGCAATTTTATCGCCGCGCATCACCTGAGCCGAGAAGTTGCTGACCAGTTGTTTACCGGCCACGCTGTAGTTAACGTCTTCCATTTCAAAGACGATCTTGCCGGAGCTTGCGGCTTCAACCACCTGCATTTTGGCGGTGCCCATCACTTCACGGCGATCGGAGCGCTCTTTACGCAGGGCTTTCAGCGCGCGTACGCGGCCTTCGTTACGGGTACGTCGGGCTTTGATACCCTGACGGATCCACACTTCTTCCTGCGCCAGTTTTTTATCAAACTCGGCATTTTGCAGCTCTTCAACGCGCAGCGCTTCTTCTTTCGCCAGCAGATAAGCTTCGTAGTTACCCGGGTAGGAAACCAGTTTGCCGCGGTCGAGATCGACAATGCGGGTCGCCATATTGCGGATGAAAGAACGGTCATGGGAAATGAAGATTATGCTGCCCTGGAATTCTTTCAGGAACTCTTCCAGCCACGCGATACTTTCGATATCCAGGTGGTTAGTCGGTTCATCGAGCAACAAAATCTGGGGAGCGCTGACCAGCGCACGTCCCAGCGCGGCTTTACGCAGCCAGCCGCCAGACAGCGCTTTCAGTTCAGTGTCAGCATCCAGACCCAGTTTCAAGAGCACTTCGTTGATACGGCTGTCGAGCTGCCACAGCCCCTGGTGATCGAGGATCTCCATCACCTGCGCCAGTTTGTTCAGGTTCTTTTCGCTCGGATCGGTTTCGACCAGATGCGAAATAGCGTGATACGCCTTCAGATGTTCGGCTTGCTCGAAGACGCCTTCAGAGACGAAGTCAAATACGGTACCGGCAACGTTACGCGGTGGATCCTGTTGCAGACGCGCCACAATCAAATCCTGCTCGTACACGATGCGCCCGTCATCCAGCGGCACTTCACGGTTGAGAATTTTCATCAGCGTCGATTTACCGGCGCCGTTACGTCCAACCAGACACACGCGCTCGTTCGGCTCGATGTGCAATTCGGTGTTATCCAACAGCGGCGAGTCACTGAATGACAGCCAGGCACCTGACATACTAATTAACGACATAAACTTTATTTTTCCTCGCCAGCGTGAGAGAGCAGCCAGCAGTTATGAATTTGACGATTACGGGCGAAATCCTGTGACAGGGTTTGGCTGGTGATTTCTTTCGCGCTCAGACCCAGTTTGCTCAGTCCGTCGAGATCCATCTGGAAGCCGCGCTTGTTGTTGGAGAACATGATGGTACCGTTGCGACGCAGGATACGCTTCAAATCTTTCATTAATGAAAGATGATCGCGCTGCACGTCGAAACTTTCAGCCATACGTTTGGAGTTTGAGAATGTCGGCGGATCGATAAAGATCACATCGAACTGTTCGTCGCACATGCCGAGATAGGACAGGCAATCCGCCTGAATCAGGCGATGCTGACGACCGGTCAGGCCATTAACGCGCAGGTTTTTCTCGGCCCACTCCAGATAGGTTCGGGACATATCTACGGTAGTCGTACTGCGTGCGCCGCCCAGACCTGCATGAACACTGGCCGTTCCGGTATAAGCAAACAGGTTCAGGAAGTCTTTACCGTTGCTCATTTCGCCCAGCATTTTGCGCGCGATGCGGTGATCGAGGAACAGACCTGTGTCGAGATAATCGGTCAGGTTCACCCACAGCTTAGCGTTAAATTCTTCTACCAGCTGGAACTCACCCTTTTGAGCGAGTTTCTCATACTGGTTAGTGCCCTTCTGACGTTCACGGGTTTTCAACACCAGTTGGCTGGAGGAAACATCCAGCACCGCGAGCGTAGCGTTGATCACGTCGAACAGACGCTGACGGGCTTTTTGCGCATCCACGGTTTTTGGTGGCGCGTATTCCTGCACCACGACTTTACTGCCGTAGCGGTCAACCGCCACGTTGTAATCCGGCAAATCAGCGTCATACAGGCGATAGCATTCGATCCCCTGCTGTTTGGCCCATTTTTCCAGCTTTTTGACGTTCTTACGCAGACGGTTTGCATAGTCTTCTGCCATCTGCACGCCTGCAGCACCGGTTGGGTTTTCCGACAACTGATAGTTTTTCTGCACGCATTCCAGCGGGCCGTTCTTCGCTTTGAACTGGCGATCGGCGCGCAACTGCACACAGCTCAGCAGCTCAGGCGATGCGCTGAACAGGGACAACTGCCAGCCGCCAAACTGCATCTTCATGATGCGGCCCAGCTGATTATGCAAGGCAATCAGCGCCGGTTCACTTTCCAGACGCTCGCCGTATGGCGGGTTACTGATGACAGTACCGGTCGGGCCTTCAGGCAACGGATTAACCAGTTTGCCCACTTCAGCCGCTTCGAAGCTGATAATTTCTGACACACCGGCGCGACGGGCGTTGGAGCGCGCCATCTCGATCACACGGCGGTCGATATCAGAACCGAAGAAACGAGAGGACGTTTCCTGCACGGCGCGGCGGGTACGAACCTGCGCTTCCGTTGTCAGTTCACGCCACAGCTCGGTATCGAATTTGTTCCATCCGGTGAAACCCCAGTGTGGACGGTGCAGACCCGGTGCACGATCGGCGGCGATCATTGCGGCTTCAATCAGCAAGGTGCCTGAACCACACATCGGATCCAGCATCGGCGTGCCCGACTGCCAGCCGGAGCGCATCACGATAGCGGCAGCCAGATTTTCTTTCAACGGTGCCTGACCGGCAAGGTCACGGTAGCCACGCTGATGCAGGCCTTCGCCGCTCAGATCCAGCGCGACGCTGGCGGTATCACGTTGCAGAAATACGTTTACGCGGATGTCAGGCAACTGCTTAGCCACATTCGGACGTTCATCCATTTTGCGGGTAAAGCTGTCAACGATGGCGTCTTTCACTTTCAGCGCACCGTACTGACTGTTGCGGATTTCGTCGTTCAGGCCGCTGAAATGCACCGCGAAGGTTTTATCAACGCTGAAAATTTCAGGCCAGTCGATGGCCATCACGCCAAGATAAAGATCTAAGTCACTGTGGACTTTAAATTCGTTCAGAGGCAGCAGGATGCGCGAAGCCAGGCGGCTCCACAGCAAGCTTTTATACATCAGGCGATCGTCACCTTCAAAATGCACCCCTCCCTGCACAACTTTGCAGGCTTGCGCACCCAGCGTTTCCAGTTCGCTTTTTAACAGTTCTTCCAGTCCACGCGCCGTGCTGGCAAACAAAGAGTTCATATCGACATATCACCAAAAATAAAATTGTTGCGCATTATAGCTAATCCGGGGCGCTTGTCATAAAGTCTCTGGTTCTCTTTTAAGATCGAAAATCAGAGAGGCGATGTTAAGTGCCCATTCTTTCACGTTTATTTGTTCACCCGATAAAATCCATGCGTGGCCTGCAAGTGTCTCATTCGCTGGTCACCGCAACGGGTCTGGCGTTTGATCGCCAGTTTATGCTGACCGACCCTCAGGGCATGTTTATTACCGCCCGCCAGTATCCGAGTCTGGTGTTGTTCACCCCGGTTCTGTTACCCGATGGCCTGATGATTGTCCCGCCGGAAGGTGAGGGCATCCGCGTCAAATTCAGTGAATTCAACGGCCAGAATCAGCCGACAGAAGTCTGGGGCAATCAGTTTACCTCACTCATCGCGCCAGCACCGGTAAATCGCTGGTTGAGTGGTTATTTAAAGCGCGACGTCCAGTTGCGCTGGGTAGGTGACGAACCGACCCGCCGGGTCAAAAAACATCCTGAAGTGCCGCTTTCGTTTGCCGACGGATTCCCGTATTTACTGATCAATGAAGCTTCGATGCAGGATTTACAACGTCGCTGTCCGGGTGGCGTCAGAACGGAGCAGTTCCGCCCTAATATCGTTGTGAGCGGCGCAGAAGCTTACGCCGAGGACACGTGGCAGACGATCCGTATCGGCGAAGTGATCTTCGATCTGGTGAAACCTTGCAGCCGCTGTATTTTCACGACCGTCAGTATTGAGCGAGGGCGAAAACATCCGGGCGGGGAGCCGCTGAAAACCCTGCAAAGCTACCGTACGGCCAGCGACGGCGATGTGGATTTCGGCCAGAACATGATTGCCCGCAATTCCGGCGTGATCCGCGCCGGTGACAACGTGCAGGTCCTGACGACTAAACCGCCCCGCCCTTACGGCGCGGGTCAAGTGATTGAAAGTGTTGAAGCGCCTAAAAACAGCGCACAGACTCTGACCATTAATTATCAGGTCACCGAATTTACCGGCAACAATCAGCAGATTTTACTCGAACAGCTGGAGTTACAGGGGTTACGCATCCCTTATTCATGCAGGGCGGGAATTTGCGGAGCCTGTAAAATGACGTTGAAAGACGGGCAGGTGTCACCGCTGAAAGAAAGTGCGGTAGGTAAAGACGGGACGATTCTGGCGTGCAGTTGTATTCCGGCCTCGGATATCGTGCTCAGCTAGAATTGTAGAGTTCGGAAATTTGAGATCGGCAAGAACAGGCGGTTTTATCAGAGCGTCGCTGATAAAGGATTACACCGCCTGGTCATACACATCGCGGCTGCTGGTTCTGATCGTTGCGGGCATCAGCCGGTCATGCATGATTTTAATCGCATCCCCCAGCACCATGCCGCGCCCTGCCACTGTCAGCCTTTCCTGCGCCAGTAAGCACAAGCTCGCATTATCGCCTGATTCAACAATCAGCAGCGTGGCCTGTTCGCCGCTTTCCATCACCTGCACTTGTGCAAGCTGGCCGTTACCCGGCTGGAACGGACGCACCTGCTGACTGAAATGCCAGCTCTTGGGCATCAGCGGCTTTAAAAAACGAAAAGCGACCAGAGCATTTAATACTAATTCGGCGCGCTGCTCTGCCCCGAGTTTAATCTGTTTACATTGTTCTTCGAAATCGAAATACAGCGCCGCATCATCGACGCAAAAAGTCATTTCGCCAAAAGCATCAGGCGTGAGCATTTTAGCCGGAAAACGGGAACGGAAAATCATGCCATTGGCGAGATCCAACATCAGTCGGTCATGTTCAGCATCAAAATACCAACGCCAATTATCATCTGGTTTGATTTTCATTTCATCATCCTGTTCACCCTCAATGCCCGCAATCTGACTTCATTACCTGCTATCCCGATAAGAATAGATTTTTTTATAATGAAAAGAAATCAGACAAATCCTGAGCCTGAATTAAACTCAGTGGACAAAATATAGACGAGCCGGGTTAATAAATAAACCCCTGACTCGTCATGAGGAAGAAAAATATTAGATGTGGGTAACAATATCTTTGATCAGACCAGGGCCTTTGAAGATAAATCCGGAATAGATTTGAATTAAGGATGACCCGGCAGCCATCTTTTCACGCGCAGCGGTTAATGAATCAATCCCGCCCACGCCAATAATAGGCAGACGACCTTGTAATTCATTCGACAACATGCGGATGATTTCTGTACTGCGAAGCTGCACCGGACGCCCGCTGAGGCCACCGACCTGCTCACAATAATTAAGCCCCTGAACGAGTTTACGATCGAGCGTGGTGTTAGTCGCAATTACGCCATCCATATTATGACGCACCAGACTGTCAGCTATTTGGATCAATTCTTCCTGAGAAAGATCGGGCGCGATCTTCACGGCAACAGGAACATATTTCTGATGACGCTGTTGGAGTTCGAGCTGTTTATTCTTGATCGCTGCCAGTAAATCATCCAGCGCTTCGCCGTATTGCAGCGAACGTAATCCCGGTGTGTTGGGGGATGAAATATTCACGGCGATATAGCCCGCATACGGATATACCTTCTCCATACAGGTCAGATAATCGTCTTTGCCCTGCTCGACCGGCGTATCTTTATTCTTACCGATATTAATGCCGATGATGCCGCCAAAATGGGATTTTTTGACGTTATTGACCAGATTATCAACACCGTGGTTATTAAAGCCCATGCGGTTAATCAGGCCTTCCGCTTCCACTATACGGAATAAACGCGGTTTATCATTGCCGTCCTGCGCACGCGGGGTAACGGTTCCGACCTCAATAAATCCAAAGCCCATGGCACCAAACGCATCAATACATTCGCCATCTTTATCAAGACCGGCGGCAAGCCCTAACGGGTTTTTAAAAGACAGCCCCATACAGTTCACCGGTTTCGTCGGTACTGACTGGCGGATCAAAAATTCAAGGGGTGTGCCGGAAATACGGCTCAGCTGACGAAAGGTTAACTCGTGGGCGCGCTCTGGATTGAGCTGAAACAGTGCTTTCCTGACAAGAGGATAATACATGGAGACTCCTGGATTCCCGGTGGCTAGACGGGGCAGTATTATCGACTAACCGCCGGTCAATTGGAAACGATAACCGGCCAATTGCAGTAATAAATGCCCACGCGCGCAAACGATTACTTTTTATTTACTTCTGATTCACGTTTTCCTCCGTTCCTGCCCAAGGGTGCCCCTCCCGCTGAGGGCGCTTTATCCGTTTTGCGACTATTGATAGCCAAAATTGAGATTTCCGCTCCGCCGCCTCTGCCTGTTACGTTAATTTCACTTTGTTAATGAAAATAATGGTTCTATAACTATTTGTTATAAGGAATAGAGATGCGCGTTATAACTCTGGCAGGCAGCCCGCGACAACCCTCCCGCTCTTCTTCCCTGCTGGCGCTGAGTCACCAGTGGCTGGCGAGCCGTGGCGTGGAGGTCTTCACCTACAATCTTCAGGATTTTTCCGCCGATGACCTGCTGTTTGCAAATTTCTCCAGCCCGCAGCTGAAACAACTGATTGCCGAGCTGGCAAGTGCAGATGGCTTGATTGTCGCGACGCCGGTCTATAAAGCGTCGTTTTCAGGTGCGTTAAAAACGCTGCTGGATCTGCTGCCGGAACGCGCACTGGATCACAAAGTCGTTCTGCCCCTGGCCACGGCGGGTTCCATCGGCCACATGCTGGCGGTGGATTACGCACTCAAACCGGTGCTCGCTTCGCTGAAAGCGCAGGAAGTTCTGCAAGGTGTTTTCGCCGATGACAGCCTGATCACTGATTATCAAACGTTCCCGGCCACGCTGGACCCGGCACTGGCCGAGCGTCTTAACGAATCGCTGGAAAACTTCTATCTGGCACTCAGCCGCCGCCGTCCGGTTGCCACGCCCGCAGCCTCTCTTTCAGCGCAAGTTCTGCGCGTCTGACAAAAAGGAATTCGCCATGACTGCGTCATTTTCGTTCTCTTTATCGTCTCTTCGCCGTCTGCCGGTGGTCGCCAGCCTGCTCACCAGCCTGCTCCTCAGCGGTCACGCGGTGGCTGACGAAAAGGCGCCGGAACAACTTCGCATCGCCTATCAGAAAGGCTCGGTTGGTCTGGTGCTGGCAAAATCGCACAAATTACTGGAAACACGTTTTCCGAATACCAAAATCACCTGGATTGAGTTCCCGGCCGGGCCGCAAATTCTGGAAGCCCTTAACGTCGGCAGTATCGATTTAGGCGGCACCGGTGATCTCCCCCCGTTGTTCGCTCAGGCGGCGGGTGCCGATTTGCTCTATATCGGTTCGGAACCGCCGAAGCCGAAAGCCGAAGTTATTCTGGTTGATGAAAACAGCCCGATCAAAAGCGTCGCCGATCTGAAAGGTCACAAAGTGGCGTTTCAGAAAGGCTCCAGCTCGCATAATTTGCTGATCCGCGCCCTGCAACAGGCCGGGCTAAAACTCAGTGATATTCAGCCGGTATACCTGACGCCAGCCGATGCCCGCGCTGCCTTCCAGCAACATGACGTGGATGCCTGGGCCATCTGGGATCCCTATTATTCTGCCGCACAGGTACAGGGAAATGTCCGGGTGCTGACCGATGGTTCCTCATTGCATCAGACCGGTTCGTTCTATCTGGCACCCAAGAAATATACCGAAGCCAATCCGCAGTTTATTCAACAGGTTCTGACGGTGTTAACGCAGGCGAATGCGCTGACCAAAACCGATCGTGAGCAAAGTATCAAACTGCTTTCCCAGTCGATGGGACTGCCCGAAAAAGTCGTTGCGTCATATCTGGATCATCTGCCGGATCTGCCGATTACGCCGGTCAGCGCTGAAACAGAAAAGCGCCAGCAGCAGACCGCCGATCTGTTCTATGAGAATCACATTTTGCCTAAGCAGGTCGAGATCAAAGACCGCATCTGGAAACCGACCGTTCAGGCTAATTAATTATCTGACGACTTAACCGCCATCACGAGCGGAAACAAACGAGAGAGGAGTAACCCATGAGTATCAACGTATTCTGGTTTTTACCTACCCACGGTGACGGTCGCTACTTAGGCACGGAAGAAGGTGCACGCGTCGTTGATCACGGTTATTTGCAACAAATTGCGCAAGCGGCTGACCGCCTCGGTTTCGGCGGCGTATTACTGCCGACCGGCCGTTCCTGCGAAGACTCATGGTTAGTGGCTGCTTCACTGATTTCTGTCACACAACGCCTGAAATTCCTGGTGGCGCTGCGTCCAGGCATTATTTCCCCGACACTGGCCGCCCGTCAGGCAGCGACGCTTGACCGGCTTTCCGGCGGCCGGGCGCTGTTTAATCTGGTTACCGGAGGCGACCCGGCCGAGCTGGCCGCCGAAGGTCTGCACCTCAATCACAAAGAACGTTATGAAGCCTCGGCAGAATTCACCCGCATCTGGCGTCGTGTGCTGGAAGGCGAAACGGTGGATTACGAAGGCAAACATATTCAGGTAAAAGGCGCGAGCCTGATGCACCCGCCGGTTCAGTACCCTCGCCCGCCGTTGTATTTCGGCGGTTCTTCTGACGAAGCGCAGGATCTGGCCGCAGAACAGGTGGAACTGTACCTGACCTGGGGCGAGCCGCCGGCGTTAGTGAAAGAGAAAATCGAGCAGGTGCGCGCAAAGGCCGCCGCAAAAGGCCGCACGGTGCGTTTCGGCATTCGTCTGCATGTGATTGTGCGCGAAACCAATGAGGAAGCGTGGCGCGCCGCCGACAAGCTGATCGCAAACGTTGATGATGAAACCATTCAACGCGCGCAGGCCGCGTTTGCCAAAACCGACTCCGTCGGCCAGCACCGCATGGCGGCTTTGCACGGCGGCGATCGCAATAAACTGGAAATTTATCCGAATCTTTGGGCCGGTATTGGTCTGGTGCGTACCGGTGCAGGCACTGCGCTGGTCGGTGACGGTCCGACCGTTGCGGCGCGGATGCAGGAATATGCCGATCTGGGCATCGACACCTTTATTTTCTCCGGCTATCCGCATCTGGAAGAAGCGTACCGCGTCAGCGAACTGCTGTTCCCGCATCTGGATCTGGCGAAACCGGAAGACGAGAGCGTGGTGAAGAAAGCCATTTTGCCGCGTGGTGAACTGGTCGCTCACGACTTTGCCAATAAAAGCGTCACCCGTCAGCATTAAGGAGAACGGACATGAACGCATCACAACGCTGGCTGCACCGTATTTTGCCGTGGATTGTGCCGGTGGTGCTGATCGGAGGCTGGCAGGTGGCAGTCGAGGCGGGCTGGTTATCCAACCGCATCCTTCCGGCGCCCAGCGCCGTGGTCGAAGCCTTCTGGACCTTAGCGAAAAGCGGCGATCTTTGGCAAAACCTGAAGATCAGTACGTTTCGCGCACTGACCGGTTTCGCCATTGGCGGCAGCCTGGGTTTACTGCTCGGCTTTATTACCGGACTCTCCCGCTGGGGCGAGCGTCTGCTCGACAGTTCACTGCAAATGCTGCGCAACATTCCCCATCTGGCGCTGATCCCGCTGGTGATTTTATGGTTCGGCATCGACGAAACCGCCAAAATTTTCCTGGTGGCACTGGGTACGCTGTTCCCGATCTATCTCAATACCTATCACGGCATCCGCAATATTGACCGTGGTTTACTGGAGATGTCCCGCAGCTATGGGTTGTCCGGTTTTCCGCTGTTTATTCAGGTGGTTTTACCGGGCGCACTGCCGTCCATTATGGTCGGTGTGCGCTTTGCGCTGGGTTTCATGTGGCTGACGCTGATTGTCGCCGAAACGATTTCTGCTAACTCAGGCATCGGCTATCTGGCAATGAATGCGCGCGAATTTTTGCAAACTGACGTTGTGGTCGTCGCCATCGTACTTTATGCCATCCTCGGCAAACTCGCCGATATTCTGGCCCGTCAGCTGGAAAGTGTCTGGTTGCGCTGGCACCCCGCTTATCAGAAAAAACAAGGAGACGCCGCATGAGCGCACCTGCACGCATACCGCAAGGCACGCCGGTCACGTTGTCTGGCATCACCAAAAAATACGGCACCCGCACCGTGCTCAATGACATCAACCTGCGTATTCCTCCCGGCCAGTTTGTGGCGGTGGTGGGCCGCAGCGGTTGCGGAAAAAGTACGCTGTTGCGTCTTCTGGCCGGACTGGAAAAAACCACGCAGGGCGAACTGCTCAGCGCCAGCGCCCCGCTCAGTCAGGTGCGTGACGACACCCGTCTGATGTTTCAGGACGACCGCCTGCTGCCGTGGAAGCGAGTGATTGATAACGTTGGCTTAGGCTTAAAAGGCAAATGGCGCGATGCGGCGCTGGCGGCCCTGGAAGAAGTCGGGCTGGCCGATCGCGCAGACGAATGGCCCTCGGCGCTGTCGGGTGGACAAAAACAGCGGGTGGCGCTGGCACGTGCATTGATTCATCGCCCACGCCTGCTGTTGCTCGACGAACCGCTGGGCGCACTGGATGCCCTGACGCGCATCGAAATGCAAAGTCTGATCGAACGACTGTGGCAGCAACATGATTTCACCGTGCTGCTGGTGACCCATGATGTCAGTGAAGCAGTGACGGTCGCAGACCGGGTGATCCTGATCGACCAGGGGCAGATTGGTCTGGATTTGACGGTGGATTTGCCACGCCCGCGCCGTAAAGGCTCGGCGAAACTGGCTGAACTGGAAGCCGAAGTGCTGGAACGCGTACTGACGCCGCAATCTCAGCAAACCGTGACGCCGCAGGCAAAACGTGCACAACACTGATCCTGGCATTCTGTGAATTCACAATGAAAAAAGGGCGATGTTTCCATCGCCCTTTTGCATTCCCGCTATTTACCGTTAACGGTGATTAAGCATCTAACGCTTTGGTAATTTTCTCGAACAAATCACCGGACAGATTTTCCAGTCCTTTCAGCTGTTCCAGCGCCTTGCGCATTTGCGCCTGACGGCCTGCGTCATAACGCTTCAGGCGGATCAGCGGTTCAATCATGCGTGCCGCCACCTGCGGGTTACGCGTATTCAAATCGGTCAGCATTTCGGTCAGGAACTGATAACCGCTGCCGTCGGCAGCGTGGAACGCTGAAGGGTTTGCAGACGCGAAGGCACCGACTAAAGAACGCACACGGTTCGGGTTGCCCATGCTGAATGAACGGTGGTTAAGCAGTGAACGCACTTTTTGCAGAACATCCGCAGACGGGCTGGTCGCTTGCAGGATAAACCATTTATCCATCACCAGTCCGTCGTGGTGCCAGCGCTCATCGTACGCCGCCATCAGCGCTTCACGGCAAGGCAACTGAGCCGACACAGCAGCCGACATCGCCGCCAGAGAATCGGTCATGTTGTCGGCCTGTTCGAACTGGGTTTTCACCAGCTGATCGGCCAGCGTCACATCGGCGAAGGCCAGATAACGCAGGCAGGTGTTACGCAGGGTACGTTTACCGATATCCTCGTGCACCACGCGGTAGGCTGGCAGACGGTTAGCGTTGTAAACCGCCAGGAACTCATCGGCCATTTCAGTTGCCAGGCAACGGGTAATGGCTTCATGCACGGCGCTGATCGCTTCGGGATCGATAATCTCAAACAACTCTGCGATTTCGTTATCCGTCGGCAGCGTAAGGATCTGCGCCGCCAGCCCCGGGTCGATGCTCTCATCCAGCAGCACTGCGCGGAATGCGTCAGCAACGTGCAGCGGCAACGACAGCGGTTGTTTCTGCTGGTGACGCGCGACGTTCAGTTTGATGTAGATCGCCAGCAGGCTTTGCGCCGCATCCCAGCGGGCGAAATCGTTGCGTGCGTGTTTCATCAGGAAAGTCAGCTGATGATCGCCCCACTTGTAATCAAGTTTCACTGGCGCGGAGAATTCACGTAACAGAGAAGGCACCGGTGGCGCTTCGACGTCGTCGAACACAAACGTCTGCTCAGCTTCAGTGACATTGAGGACGTTGCTGACAGTCTGACCATTTTGTTTCAGCGCAATCACGTTGCCCTGCGGATCGTACAATTCGATGTCCAGAGGAATATGCAATGGCAGCTTTTCAGTCTGATCTGGCGTCGGCGGCGTTTTCTGGCTGACGGTCAGGGTGTACTGCTGTTTTTCCACATCATAGTCGTCACGCACGGTCAGTACCGGCGTACCAGACTGGCTGTACCAGCGGCGGAAAAGCGATAAATCCACATTGGAGGCATCTTCCATGGCCTGTACGAAATCGTCACAGGTCGCCGCGCTGCCGTCATGGCGTTCGAAATAGAGCTGGATGCCGGCCTGGAATTTCTCTTCGCCAAGCAGCGTATGCAGCATACGGATGACTTCAGACCCTTTCTCATACACTGTCAGGGTGTAGAAGTTATTCATCTCAATGACTTTATCGGGACGGATCGGGTGCGCCATCGGGCTGGCATCTTCCGAGAACTGTGCTGCACGCATAACGCGGACGTTATCAATACGGTTGACCGAGCGCGAACCGAGATCTGAGCTGAATTCCTGATCACGGAAAACTGTCAGGCCTTCTTTCAGGCTCAGCTGGAACCAGTCGCGACAGGTCACGCGGTTACCGGTCCAGTTATGGAAGTATTCGTGGCCGATCACCGCTTCGATACCCAGATAATCTTTGTCGGTGGCGGTTTCGGCTTTCGCCAGCACATATTTGGAGTTAAAGACGTTAAGGCCTTTGTTTTCCATTGCGCCCATGTTGAAGAAATCAACGGCGACAATCATGAAGATGTCGAGGTCGTATTCCAGATTGAAACGGGTTTCGTCCCATTTCATCGATTGTTTCAGGGATTCCATCGCCCAGCCGGCACGATCCAGATTGCCACGGTCGACGAACAATTCCAGCGCCACATCACGGCCTGAACGGGTTTTAAACGTGTCACGCAGAACGTCGAAATCACCGGCCACCAGCGCAAACAGGTAGCAAGGTTTCGGGAACGGATCCTGCCATTTGATCCAATGTTTACCGCCTTCCAGTTCTCCCTGGTCGATACGGTTTCCGTTCGACAGCAGGAACGGATAACGGGCTTTATCGGCCACGATGCGGGTCGAGAAACGCGCCAGCACATCCGGACGGTCAAGATAATAGGTAATGTGGCGGAAGCCTTCAGCTTCGCACTGAGTACACAGCGCTTCACCCGACAGGTACAACCCTTCCAGCGCGGTGTTTTTCGCCGGATGAATTTCGTTGACGATGGTCAGTTCAAACGCTTCCGGCAGGCCGTCGATCGCCAGCGCACCTTCCTGCAGCTGATACTTCGGCCAGTCCTGACCGTTAATTTTCAGGCTGATCAGCGTCAGATCTTCACCATTGAGCACCAGGGAAGCGCCCTCGGCACCAAGACGTTTGATCTGGCTGACTGCGGTCACCAACGTCTTCTGTGCATCAAGTTCGAAATTAAGGTCGATATCCGTGATCGTAAAGTCCGGCGCACGGTAATCGTGGCGAAACTTGGCTTGCGGCAGTTGAGTCATAAAAAACCTTTTAGCGTTTTCATAGTTAAGGATGATGACAATTTATGGCGATGAAGGGAGGTTCCTGTCATCAGCACACGGCTGCACAGAACCTGAAACGACCTTCAGCTTTCTCTCTAAACTCTAACACAGGCATCAGGAAATCCCAGATTGTTGCAAGGTTGTGAGTTCGTATGCGCACCTTTCAACCAAAACACAGAGTTTTCCACAAAGTGAAGGGAAAGAACCCGGATTTGCGCGCAAGAATGTAATCAATTTGTGCCTTATTTATTGCGAAGAATGGCGTAAACAGCCTTTCAGGCCGCCTGTGAGCACATTTAAGCCTCGACCGATCGCGGACAATTATGATGTGATGTGGGTTCTTTAGCGGGATATTACGGTATACTTCACAGACTTTTGCTGTTTTATTCAGAACGTTTTTTTACGGAACGGTTGTTTATGTTCAAACACTCAGTTTCTGACGAGGATGCTGTAAAGCGCTATGACTCCATACGCCTCCCCGATTTTGACTTCGCTGTTAGATACCGATGCCTACAAGCTTCATATGCAGCAAGCGGTTTTCCATCGCTATCATCATATCAACGTGGTGGCCGAATTCCGATGCCGTGGCGATGAACTGCTGGGCGAATACGCCGACGACATCCGTCAGCAAATCCAGTTGATGAGCGAACTGGCGCTGACAGACGATGAGTTTACTTATCTCTCCGGGCTGCCGTTCTTCACGCAGGACTACCTCAGCTGGCTGAAAACGTTCCGCTATAATCCGCAACATGTCACGGTTTCTGACCGCGACGGGCATCTGCATGTGCGCATCGAAGGGCCATGGCGCGAAGTGATCATGTGGGAAGTGCCCCTGCTGGCCGTGATCAGCGAAGTGGTGCATCGTCATCGTTCACCGCAGATCACCGCCGGGATAGCCGTGGAACAACTGCGCATGAATCTGGCCAGCTTTAATGAACAAGCCGCTGATGTTGATCTTTCCGCTTTCCGTCTGATGGATTTCGGTACACGCCGTCGTTTTTCAGGTGAGGTGCAGGAAGCCATTGTCAGTACCCTCAAAAACGAATTCCCCTACCTGGTCGGCACCAGCAATTACGATGTCGCCCACAAATTGCAACTGGCGCCGGTCGGTACGCAGGCGCATGAATGGTTCCAGGCGCATCAGCAGATAAGCCCGGTGCTGGCCAACAGCCAGCGGGCTGCGTTGCAGGCCTGGCTGGATGAATATCCTGACCAACTCGGCATCGCCCTCACCGACTGCATTACGATGGATGCCTTTTTGCGGGATTTCGGGCCGAAATTTGCCAACGCCTATCAGGGCCTGCGCCATGATTCCGGGGATCCGTTTGAATGGGGTGAAAAGGCTATCGCGCATTATCATGCACTTGATATTGATCCGATGACCAAGACGCTGGTGTTCTCCGATAATCTCGATCTGGATAAAGCACTGCATTTATATCGCCATTTCCACAAGCGTGTGAATCTGGTCTTCGGAATAGGAACGCGGCTGACCTGTAATATTCCCGGTGTGAAACCGCTGAATATTGTGATCAAGCTGGTGCAATGTAATGGTAAACCGGTGGCGAAATTATCCGACAGCCCCGGTAAAACCATTTGTCAGGATAAAGCGTTCGTGAAAGCGCTGCGCAAAGCATTTGATCTGCCTCTGGTCAAAAAAGCCTCCTGATCTCCCCCCAACGCCGGATCGCAAACATCCGGCGTTTTGCTGCTTTTTTCCTCTCCTTCATTCTTTCCTTTATATAGATGATATTTAATTCGCTCGGCTTTCATTCATTCCATCCATAATTTCTGTTTATCGCAGGCCCGGCCTGATAATTCTTATCCCGCGACGATGATTTCTGCTTGTGTCCTGAGAAAGGCTAAGTAACATAGCAAAATCCCTTTTTACAGGGTGTCCATTATTTCTTAATCAACATCTGTATATAAAGAAAGAGAGAAATCTATGAGCGTTGTGCCTGTAGTCGACGTACTGCAAGGCCGTGCTGCGGTTGACAGTGAAGTCACCGTACGCGGTTGGGTACGTACCCGGAGAGATTCTAAAGCTGGTATCTCATTCCTCGCCGTTTATGACGGCTCCTGCTTTAATCCATTACAGGCCGTCGTCAATAATTCTCTGCCCAATTATCAGGACGATGTTCTGCACCTGACGACCGGTTGTTCTGTTGAAGTGACCGGCAACGTGGTGGCCTCCCCTGGCGAAGGCCAGAGTTTCGAACTGCAGGCGACCGCGATTAAAGTTGTAGGCTGGGTGGATGACCCTGATACCTATCCGATGGCAGCGAAACGTCACAGCATCGAGTATCTGCGTGAGGTGGCTCACCTGCGTCCGCGCACCAACCTGATTGGCGCAGTGGCTCGTGTGCGTAACACCCTGTCTCAGGCGATTCACCGTTTCTATCATGAAAACGGCTACTTCTGGGTGTCGACTCCGCTGATTACCGCATCCGATACCGAAGGTGCGGGTGAGATGTTCCGCGTATCTACACTGGATCTGCAAAACCTGCCGCGCACTGACAAAGGCGAAATCGACTTCAGCGAAGACTTCTTTGGTAAAGAATCCTTCCTGACCGTATCCGGTCAGCTGAATGGCGAAGCTTACGCTTGCGCACTCTCCAAGGTGTACACCTTTGGCCCGACATTCCGTGCAGAAAACTCCAACACCAGCCGTCACCTCGCTGAGTTCTGGATGGTCGAACCGGAAGTGGCATTTGCCACGCTGGACGACATCGCTTCTCTGGCTGAAAACATGCTCAAATATGTTTTCCAGGCAGTATTGAACGAACGTTCAGACGATATGGCCTTCTTCGCTGAACGCGTAGACAAAGATGCGGTTGCCCGCCTTGAGCGTTTTGTAACCTCCGATTTCGCGCAGGTGGATTACACCGAAGCAGTAGAAATCTTAATGAATTGCGGCCAGAAATTCGAAAACGCAGTTTCATGGGGTGTCGATCTTTCTTCCGAGCATGAACGTTATCTTGCTGAGCAACATTTCAAAGCTCCAGTGGTCGTGAAAAACTATCCGAAAGATATCAAGTCCTTCTACATGCGCCTGAACGATGATGGCAAAACCGTTGCCGCAATGGACGTGTTAGCACCGGGTATCGGCGAAATCATCGGCGGTTCACAGCGTGAAGAACGTCTGGACGTATTGGACGCACGAATGGTCGAAATGGGACTCAAAACTGAAGATTATTGGTGGTATCGCGATCTTCGCCGTTACGGCACTGTGCCTCATTCCGGCTTCGGTTTAGGCTTTGAACGTTTAGTGGCCTATGTCACCGGGGTTCAGAACGTTCGTGACGTGATTCCGTTCCCGCGCACACCACGTAATGCAACCTTCTAATAAATTAAACTATTTTTAATTTACAGAATAATTACAAAACTAAGGCCAGCATTGCTGGCCTTAGTCATTTTTAAAAATAGATCCCCGTCACAAAGTTCCCTAAAATACACATTTTGTAATACATTCTTTCCCGCTGAAACATATTTAGTAATTTAGTAGCATTTTCGCTGTAGATTAAGCGAACCTCGGATGGAATAGTGCGTTCAGACACAGGAGACACCAAACTTTCATGAATAGTTCCCCAAAGAATTATTGACGGCAGTGGCAGGTGTCCGAATAAAACCAATGAGGGTAATAATAATGATGAAGCGCAACATTCTTGCAGTAGTAATCCCAGCATTGTTAGTAGCTGGCGCAGCTAATGCAGCAGAGATCTATAACAAAGACGGCAACAAACTGGATTTGTACGGTAAAGTTGACGCACGCCACAACTTCTCTGATAACGCCAGCGATGATGGCGACCAGACTTATGTTCGTTTCGGCTTCAAAGGCGAAACCCAAATTACTGACCAACTGACCGGTTACGGCCAGTGGGAATACAACGTTCAGGCTAACCATGCAGAAAGCGCTGGTGACGAAGGCAACAAAACTCGTCTGGGCTTCGCAGGTCTGAAATTTGGCGATGCAGGTTCATTCGACTACGGTCGTAACTACGGCGTAATCTACGACGTAATGTCCTACACCGACCAATTGCCAATCTTTGGTGATGACACTATGTACCAGAACAACGACAACTTTATGGTTGGTCGTGGTAATGGTATGGCAACTTACCGTAACAGCAACTTCTTCGGTCTGGTTGATGGCCTGAGCTTCGCTGTACAGTACCAGGGCAAAAACGACGAAGGTCGTGATAGCCGTGGCCCAATTGATTCCAATGGCGACGGCTGGGGTACTTCTGCAGCATACGCACTGGGCAACTCCGGTGTTAGCCTGACAGGTGCTTACTTCTCTTCTAACCGTACCTCTACTCAGAAAGCAGACGGTAACGGCGACAAAGCTGACGCATACGCATTCGGCGCGAAATACGACGCTAACAACCTGTACCTGGCAACCTTCTACGGTGAATCACGCAACACCACCGATTACGGCAACCCAGCTGCAATTGCTAACAAAACTCAGAACTTCGAAGTGGTTGCACAGTACCAGTTCGACTTCGGTCTGCGCCCATCAATCGCTTACCTGCAGTCTAAAGGCAAGCAGCTGAACGGCTTCACCGACAACGGCTCTACTTACACCGGCGGCGATGCTGACCTGGTTAAATACGTAGAAGTTGGTACTTACTACTACTTCAACAAAAACATGTCTACCTACGTTGACTACAAAATCAACCTGCTGGACGACAACAGCTACACCAAAGCCGCCGGTCGCAGCACCGACGACACTGTGGGTGTTGGCTTGCAATACCAGTTCTAATATCGCTTAACGATGCACTTACGGGTGCATCAAAGTGGATATCAAGGCAGAGCTTCGGCTCTGCCTTTTGCATTTATGTCTTCCTGAAAAGCCTCTTTACCCGCGGCTTGCCATAAAATATTTTAATCTCGGATTCGCCCTCACAACTCTGCTTACTTTTTCCCGCAAACGGTTGGCAAATAACCCTCTCTGGCGTTACCCTTAAAGCCTCTTTCGCACTATCAGGCTAATGGAAATTTCCAACATGTTTGAAAAAATCACAGCAGCACCCGCCGATCCTATTCTGGGTCTTTCCGATCTTTTCCGCGCTGACGACCGCTCTGATAAAATCAATCTTGGGATTGGTGTTTATAAAGATGAAACCGGTAAAACGCCGGTTCTGGCCAGCGTGAAAAAAGCCGAACAATTCCTGTTGGAAAATGAAACGACTAAAACCTATCTGAGCATCGACGGGTTGCCTGATTTCGCACACTGCACGCAGGAATTGCTGTTCGGAAAAGACAGTGCCGTGATCGCGGAAAAACGCGCCCGCACCGCGCAGACCCCAGGCGGCACCGGCGCATTGCGTATTGCTGCTGATTTCATTGCCACGCAGACCAGCGCTAAACGCGTGTGGGTCAGTAACCCGAGCTGGCCAAACCATAAGGGCGTGTTTAATGCCGCCGGTCTTGAAGTCGCTGAATACAATTATTATGACGCGCCGAATCACACCCTTGATTTCGACGGTATGCTGAAAAGCCTGAGCGAAGCCCAGGCCGGTGACGTGGTGTTATTCCACGGCTGCTGCCATAACCCGACCGGTATCGATCCTACGCAAGCGCAGTGGGCGCAACTGGCTGAACTCTCCGTCAGTAAAGGCTGGTTGCCGCTGTTTGATTTCGCCTACCAGGGCTTTGCCAAAGGTCTGGAAGAAGATGCGGGTGGCCTGCGCCTGTTCGTGGAAAAACACAAAGAGTTGCTGGTTGCCAGCTCCTACTCCAAAAACTTTGGTCTGTATAACGAACGAGTGGGCGCCTGTACTTTAGTAGCAGCAGATGCCGACACGGCAGATCGCGCCTTCAGTCAGGTGAAATCCGTTATCCGTGCAAACTACTCTAACCCACCGGCACACGGCGCAGCCGTTGTGGCGACCATATTGGGTAACCCTGCCCTGCGCACCTTGTGGGAGCAGGAACTGAGCGACATGCGCCAGCGTATCCACCGCATGCGTCAGTTGTTCGTCACCACCTTGCAGGAAAAAGGCGCTAAACAGGACTTTAGTTTTATTATCAATCAGAACGGCATGTTCTCTTTCAGCGGCCTGACCAAAGATCAGGTTTTGCGTCTGCGTGATGAATTCGGCGTTTACGCGGTGAATTCTGGCCGTATTAACGTGGCTGGTATTACGCTGGACAACATGGCTCCTCTGTGTGAAGCCATTGTCGCGGTCATCTAAAAGATAAGCAGCGCTGTTCCATTAAAAAAGCCCGTCAGGTGACTGACGGGCTTTTTGCTGTTCCCAATGCGGCAGAAAAATCACCAAACCGGCAATTCATCCTGCAGGAACGGATTGGTTTTACGCTCATAACCAAAATCAGACATCGGGCCGTGACCGGGGATGAAAACAATATCATCGCCCAGTGGCAATAATTTGGTTTTGATGGAATTGATCAGCGCCTGATGATCGCCGCGCGGGAAATCACTGCGGCCTACGCCACCTTTGAAAATCACGTCACCGGAAACGGCTAAACGCGCTTTGTCATTGATGAAGACAATATGCCCCGGCGTATGACCCGGACAATGCAGGACGGAGAGCGCTTCTTCGCCAACGCTGACGGTGTCGCCTTCTTCCAGCCAGGTGTCTGGCGTCAACGGGTCACAGTGTTCCAGTCCAAACATCTGGCTCTGAGCGGGCAGCCCATCCAGCAGGAATTGATCTTCTTTTTGCGGGCCGATCACTGGCACCTGATAATGTTCTGCCAGTTCAGCAGCGGCGCCGACGTGATCAAGATGTCCGTGAGTCAGCAGGATCTGAGTGACCAGAACGCCCTGAGCGGAAACTTCGCGAATAATTTTGGCTGCTTCACCGCCCGGATCGACAAGCGCGGCCTGATTGGTTTTAGTACACCAGATCAATGAGCAATTTTGGCTGAACGCCGTGACAGTAATGAGATGGGTTTTCATAGTGCTCCACAAAATGGCCTGTCCGTTTGGGCAGGCCACTAATGACACACATCACCAGGTCCGGGCAGGGCCGGTATCGATGTGCACAAAGTTACTTCGTGGATAATATCCTACACCACCCATCCGCATTTTTAATGCTGCTTTGCGGATATTACTCAGTTCAATGCCCTGGATGTGGAAATCCATTGCCTGCCCAAGCGTATGGTAGCTGTGTTTCGCTACCCCACTTCCTGGTTCGCGCATGCTGTTGTTGGTGGCCAGCGAACGGTAACCGGAAATCAGCTGAACGGGCTTGTTCGTTCCACCGAGCATGACCTGTAAACGATAAAGATGATCGAACAGAGCAGGATCAATGGACTTCACTTTTTCCGCACGATAGTCCCTGAACAAATGATTTAACCGGGCCAATTCATCCTTGTTGTAACGCTTTCCATCAAAAAATTCAGTTTTGAGGGTTTCGCCGGTATTTAGATTGTTAACGACCAGAATACGCGGACGAGGAGTGGAAAGAGTGGCGAATGCACGACTCGGAAGTAATGCAATCCCCATAGCGGCACTGCCTAATGCCAGCCATTTACGGCGATGTTTGTCGATTTCATTCATGTACAGTTTACTATCCGGTAAGAGTGTCAAAAATAGGTGCAATGCCAGCACCGTTTCGAACCTTAACGCCCTAAATAGAACGAGTCAAGGGACCCTAAAACGCAAAACGAGCGTGCCAGGGGCTCACGCTCGTTGTATGGCCAACTACTCAGACCGTTATCAGATTAGTTTTACTGCATTTATTGCAGTAATTTCTCTGCCTGAGGCAATATTTGTGCACCAGATCTCACGGTTGAATCATAATTGTAAATATCTGTGCGGAATTGCGGCTTACCATCTTCAGCAACCCAGGCTGTCAGATAAAACAGTTTAACGGGTATGTGATGGCGAATTGACACATACGTCGTATTCCCGCCCTGCAGGGCCGAGGAGATCCGCGTGTCATTCCAGCCGGCATCCTGCAACAGCATATTCGCCAGTTCTGACGCTTTATTTACCCGCACACAGCCTGAACTTAATGCGCGAATGTCTTTGCTGAACAGGTTGTGATTCGGCGTGTCATGCAGATAGATAGCATCCGAACTTGGCATATTAAACTTATAGCGGCCCAGCGAATTACTGGCACCCGGTGCCTGACGAATGCGATACGGGAAATGGCTCGGTGACACCATGGCCCAGTCAATCATCATCGGGTCGATCACTTCCGCATCATTGCTCCAGCCCGATAGAACCTGATAACCGTGTTGCTGGAAATACGTCGGGTTGTTCCTGGCTTTCGGCACAATATCTTCGCGCACCAGCGTGGTCGGCACGTTCCATGGCGGGTTCACCACCACATTATTCAACGCACTGCTCATCAGTGGCGTTTTACGGCTCGGACGCCCGACAATCACTCTTGAAGACAACACTTCGTTGCCGTTGAGATAGTAAGTCAGCTGGTAGTTGGGGATGTTCACCATAATGCCGGTGTTAACATTGCCCGGCAGAATTCGCAGACGCTGAATGTTCAACGCCAGCAACGTCGCGCGCAGCTGCGGGGATGCGTTAAGCCACTGGCGGGTACGGGCACCAATGATGCCGTCAGCTTCCAACCCTTGCCATTTCTGGAAACGTTTGACCGCCTCCACCAGCTCTGGTGTGTACTGGTTATTGGACACCACAACAGGCGCGACCGGCGCCGGGCTTTCGGCAGACTGCACGGTAGGCAAGACATCCTGCACTGACGTTGCAGAAGGACTCACCGCAGGCGTTGCGTTCTGCGCTTTGTCAGCTGTTTCATCGACGGAAAGATCGTCATTGGCTGCGCTGCCCGGCACATTTGGCGCGATGGTTTCGTCCGTCGGCTTAGGTGCTTTGATCTCTTCCGGGGCGGCAACCATCATGCCGGTGCGGTCGAGAATTTCACGCAGGGCAGGAATGTCATCACTGATCTGTTCAGGACGCAGGCTTGATGCTCCGGTCATGGCAGGCCATGGGCGGTTATCCGCCAGCATGATTTTCAGCGCTTCGTGCATTTTCGCGTAATAAGGGTGCTGTGGAGTCAGTGTCGATAAATACTGCGCCGTTGTATCTTTGCGCACCGCCAACTGCCACTGATTGATGACGGTGAGCGGTGGTGTGGTCATTTTGTAAGGGACATTGCTGTACAGCCAGGTGTCGCCTTTCGCTTCAACGCTGCTGGTGAACTGCAAATACCCAAGCATAGCGTCAGACAATACGACGTCACGCGCCATCCCGGTGATTTGCGGATCTGTCAACCACCTTACCCATTGGGTAAATTGAGGCTGTATACCAGAAATAGCCAGTTCTGCAAGTTGTTGCTGGAAAATCTGGACGGTTTCCCTGTCCTTCCACATGGGCTGCATGTGGTTTGCCGCATACAGTGACGACAGAGAAGACAGATACAGCGGACGGATACCTCGCGGTAACAGTTCAGCCTGGAGCTGGCTCATACTCTGTACGCTGGAAAGCGTGGTAGTTCGCACTGGCATGGTCGGTACTGCCGCCCAGGCAGCAAACCATGGCGATAACCCGCTGGCCAGCAAGCAGCTGGCGACTAAAAACTTGAGAGACCTTTGATTCATCAACATCTTCCCTTGCCTCCCGGTAAATTTATCAATTTCATCCCCGAAATAATCCAGCGATACTGAGATTAAGTATATAAAGAGAATTCTTTTTTTGCGTAGAAACTCAATTAAATAGAGTCCGCGTCTGACGTGATGACTCTATGCCAGCCGTCAGCCGAAATAAAGCCTTCATTACGGCGTTTTTAATTCATTCGCCTATATTTCAGGCAAGGCAGGACGATTGTTTTTTTTGCTATTTGAAACCACTTATTTTTTATCTGAAAGCATAAGTAAAATGAATAATTAGACGTAAAAAGCCCCGGCATTCTTCGCCAGGGCTTTCAGACATTCAAGACACTTTCATATTAAAAAATGCTCAGGAAACGTCTTCTTCCGTGCTCGCCAGCGCAGGGACTTCTGGTGCAAAACCACGTAAACCCACCACGTGAACATGCTCATTGTTACCGAACATTTTACGCACCAGCTTATAGGTCGTCCCCTTTTCAGGGCTGATGTTTTCCGGTGCGGCAATAATCAACTGCATTTCCAGACGATCGCACAACTCGAAAAGTGTCGCGATAGATTTGGCATCCAGACGCGCCGCTTCATCGAGGAACAACAGGCGGCACGGTGAAATATCTTTCCCGCGCATACGGCTCGATTCGTCTTCCCAGCTCTGTACGACCATCACCAGAATCGACATACCGGTACCGATCGCTTCACCCGTTGACAGCGCGCCACTCTCTGCACGCAGCCAGCCGTCAGAGCCGCGGTTCACCTCGACTTCCATCTCGAGATAGTTACGATAGTCGAGCAGCTCTTCGCCGATCGTTTGTGGCGTGCGTTGCCCCATGTCGATTTGCGGGTTCAGACGCTGGTACAACTTCGCCAGGGCTTCGGAGAAGGTCAGACGGTTGCTGCTGAACAGATCCTGATGTTGTTCCTGTTGCTCGGAGAGCACATCCAGCAAGCCGGCATGCGCCTCGCGCACATTGACGTTCAGCCGCACGCTCTTCACCTGACCAAATGCCACGGCTTGCAGCCCCTGGTTCAGCTGACGGATACGGTTCTGCTCACGCTGAATGGTTTTGCGAATGATGTTGGCCACGCTCTTAGAGCTAATTGCCAGTTGCTGTTCGCGGGCAGTCAGTTCTTCCGTCAAACGCCCGAGTTCAATTTCCATCTGTTCGATGGCTTCAACCGGATCATCAGTACGAATGATATCCTGCCGGATACGTTCGCGCAGATGCTGATACACCGCGATGTAAAACTGGATTTTACGCTCAGGACGTTTTGGATCTTCTGAAAGACGAAGCACATCACGCAGATGTTCGTTATCAGACACCGCCAGACGCAGCGCACCCAATGATTTATCCGACATAGAACGCAGCTCATCGCCGTCCATATAGGCCAGCTCACGGCGATGTAAGCGACGCTCAACACCGTTATCTTTCACCAGACGCATGACGGCACACCAGCCCGCTTTCGAGGAGACAACCTGCTCGCGGCTCTGATGATAATCACGTTCCAGCTTACGTAATTTCTTCTGCAGGTTATCCATTTCGGCTTCGCAGAAGGTAATCTGTTTTTCAAGTTGGTTGCAGCGCGCCCGGTTAGTGCTGAGCGCCGAGTGCAGCTCATCGCGACGCGTTTTGGCGCGCGCTTCGGCATTCGGATCGGCCTGAACGCCGATATCCTGCAACTCCTGCCCCAGTTCTTTAAGCATGTCACGTTTGGCGTCGAACGAGCTTTTCAGCGAGGCCAGCACCTGGCTGTATTGCGCATATTGCGCCTGATGCTGACGCATTTGTTCACGGGCACGGGTACGTTCGGCTTCGGCATGTTCGAGGCGCTGACGCAACTGGTCGTTCAGATCAGCATTCTCATTCAACATTCCGGCAGAGTCGGTATAGCTGAAATGAGCACGGCGCTGAACGACTTCAGTCAGGGCGAACGCCTGTTGTTTCGCCAGACGCTGGGCGTGCTGAGCCTGTGCATAATCTTCTTTCAGCTGTTCGTGTTGTTCAGGGTCGCTTTGCAGAACGGAAACCAGCGGTTCCAGCTTGCTGAGAGAAATACCATGTTGCTGGATGAAACGGGCGGCATCCTGCGCCTCTTCCATTTCGTCGCGAATTTCTTCCACACGATCGATCAACGTTTCATCGCACAGCAAACCTACGCGCGGCTGAAGTTTGTTGAGCATCGCGATGGCGTCTTTTGCCTGCTCGTACTGCTGACGCTGTTGCTGATTCTGGCCTTCGTGCGCATTAAGTGCACGCTCCAGTTCACCACGGCGACCGCTCAGACTACGAATCTCAGCCTCAGGATCGGCATCAAACGCCACGGCAAGATGACTGCCGATAAAGCGGCTGAAAGCCTGATGTGCACGCTGAATTTTCTGCACATCGAATGACAGCGTGGCGTAACGCTCAGACAAACTTTCGCGTTCTTTATGCAGCGTTTCAAGACGGTTTTCACGGGCCGCACGGCCAAACAACGGCACCTGCGGGAAGTGCGAATAACGCCACTGGCGGTCACCGGTTTTCACCAGCACCGCGCCCTGCATTTCATCGACTTCAAAAACGTTATCATCGAAGGACTGCGGATCCCCTTCAATCAGATAGAGATCTTCAGGGCAATCGTCCAGGCCGTCCAGCTGATCGCGGATCAGCGATAAATCAGGCACCACAATTGCGTGGCGCGACGGGCCATACAACGCCGAGAAATAAGGTGCATCGTCGATGGTGACGTCATCGTAAATCTCTGACAGCAGTACGCCGCCAAAACGCTCTGCCAGCGCAATCATGCGGGAATCTTCCGCACCGCTTGGCTGGCTGAGACGGGTGATCTGGCCTTCGATTCGACGTTTACGTGCCGCCACTTCGTCACGTTCAACGGTGGTATCACGCTCACTTTCCAGCAACTGCTGCATGTACTCTGTGACCTGCTGGCTGTTTTCCAGCGGCTCTTTGCTCTGCTCGCTTAACTGACTCAGGGCTTCCTGAGCGGCCAGCCAGACAGGTGCGCGTGCGGTCAGTTCACGGATGCGGGCCTGCACCTGCTCAAGTTCCTGACGCATTTCCATGCGACGTTCACCGGCCTGTGATACCACAATCTGTAATTCTTCAATCTGCACGTCCAGCTCGCGCTGCATTTCGTCCAGATCTTCCGGTTGCACATCCTGCCCGGTGCGTTTGCAGAATTCCTGCAACTGACGCTCAGCGTCCTGCTGCTCGCGCAGACGCCCTTCCAGCTCGGACAAACGCATACGCAGCGGCTCAACGCGCTCAGCCTGATGCAGTTGTGAGGACCACTCGCGCAGCAGTTCACGCGCCGTCTTCCAGGCATCACTGCGGCTGACTTCTCCGGCGATTTTCACGACCAACTGGTAGGCCGTTTCGAACTGGCTGTGTGCGGCAGAGGCCACACTCATTTTTTGTTCCAGCATCAGCAGGATTTCGGTCGCTTCCTGCTCTTTGCTCTGAAACGTATCCAGCCATTGTTCACTGTTTTGCGTGCTCAGATCGGGGATCTGGCACAGCTCGCGAGCGCGCTCGATCGCCTGCAAGGCTTGCTGATACTGAATAGCACGGGTCTGCTGAACATCCAGCGCCTGCTGATAATCTGCCAGCTGGCTCTTCAGTTCATCCACTTCCAGCTCGGCGGCCTCTGCACGGGCTTCATGCTCGGCGTGCAGTTCGCTGGCTTCTGCGACGACTTCGTTCTGCTCTTCCAGACGATAAGTCAGCTCTTCGAGATCGCTTTCATAACGCTCGATTTTTTCCTGCTGACGCATCGCTGTCTGTACCAGACTCAGATGGTCACTGGCGGCCTGATAATCTGTTTCCAGATCGCTTTGCGCACCGCTTTGTTCTGCCAGCTCACGCGCCATTTCAACGTGGCGGTATTGTTCACCGGAGAGCTGTTTGCGGCTGGTTAGCAAATCATTACGCAGCACCAGCGCACCATCAAGATGGATACGGCGTTCATTGGCGTGACGCATGTAGTCGGCAGCCACGTAAGAAGTCGCTTCAGAAATCAGATGCTTAAACAGGTCACGGTCAGATTGCGTAACGCGGATGGCTTCCAGCGTCATGCGGTTTTCGCGCAGCGCCGCTTCCATATCCTGGAAAGCTTTACGCACACCGCTGTTTTCCGGTAACAGGTAGTCACGCAGGGAACGGGTGATGGCGCTGGAAATACCGCCGTACAGCGAGGCCTCAATCAGACGATAGAACTTGCTGCGGTCTGACGCTGAACGTAAACGGCGCGGGATCACGCCCAGATCAAACATCAGGGCATGATAATCAGTAATCGAGTTGAACTGCTTAAACTGCACGCCTTCCATTGCCTCGACGCGATCTTTCAGTTCCTGCAAAGACAACACGCGCGCCTGGCGTTCTCCGACCGTTTCAGTCAGCATTTCCGTCGGGTTTACCGCAACCGGCAATCCCTGAATGGTGAAGGGTTTGATATCGACTTTGCGATCGCGACCGGCAATTTGTTGCAGGCGAACGCCCACCACAATGCGCTGGTGACGTGAGTTCACCACGTCCAGCACCGAATAACACACGCCCGCACGTAGTTTTCCGTGCAGACCTTTGTCGCGTGAACCGGAAGTCGCGCCCGCTTCCGTGGTATTACGGAAATGCAGCAGCGTCAGATCGGGGATAAGCGCCGTGACGAAGGCAGCCATGGTGGTGGATTTACCCGCACCGTTGCCGCCGGAAAGCGTAGTCACCAGTGAATCGAGGTCAAAAGTACGGGCAAAAAAGCCGTTCCAGTTAACCAGCGTCAGTGAGCGAAATTTACCGCGTTCAATCATTCCTGTTCATCCTCTGCGCTCTGGTGTCCTTGCTGCCCGGTCTGGGCTTCACTGTCATCGGGCTCATCGTTTAATGACAATGCGCTGTCAACAGGCATCGCTTCGCCGTCGCGGATCATCCGCAACTGCGCTTCACGGGCATCATCTCCGCTGCGGACATCAGCACCGAAACGAAATACAGCTTCGGTGATGCGGAATTTCGTGCTGTCGACGCCCATGAAAAACACCATACCCAGACGGCGCAGACGGTTCAGTGACGTTCTGACTTTGTCCTGTAACTTCTGGCGGTCGAGATCGGAGCCGGTGGAGCGCTGGTTCACGTATTTAAGCAATTTGTTTTCATCAGCCAGGCTCAGCAACTCATCATAAAGTTCCTGCTGGGTGAAAATGCCTTCATGCGCCAGACGTTCAGGGCTGAGATACAGATAGCAAAGAATTTTCCCCACCATCATGTCCAGCTCAGACAAAACCGAGCGCGGGATAAGCGTGGTAGAACGCGGGCGTAAATAGAAGAAACCTTCCGGTGCCCGAATCAATTCCACGTGATAGCGGCTGTAAAAGAGTTCCATTTCTTCCTGATAGTCCATCAGGAAAGCGTGGTTATCCAGTTCATCAATGCCGATGTGGCGGCCGGAACGTAACTGGCTGTCGAGAGCAGGAAACACTGAGTTCGCCAGTGCCTGCGCCAGCTTAGCTGGCATTATGTGTTCAATATTTGTCGATGACATGGGCCTGCACCTTGGCTCCGTAATCATTGATTGCCTGCCATTCGGCGTGCAACCCTGAAAAATCTGCTTCAGCCACACCAAGGCGCACTGCCTGGTCGACCACAATTCGCGCGACATCAAAGTGTCGGGCTCGCGGATACTGTATGAGGTATTCGCGCATCACCATGCCCAGATTGAGCGGCGTTTTCTGTTGTTGATAAACTTGTAATGCCTGTTCAATCAATGCCGCAAGCTGTTCACGGATTTCGTTAAATTCTTCGAATTCAAGATCTGGCGGAAGTTCGCCCGTCACTTCCTCACTGCGAAGCGCCAGTTCTTCGTCGCGCATGTCCAGCAGACGATCGGCATTGGCAAAAGTCAGTGTCCACGGCTGATCAAAATAGTTCTGAACCGACTGACGCAGACGCTGAGCAAATACGCGATTTTTATCCATGTCGATCGCGGTACGGATAAATTTGTGTACGTGACGGTCATAACCGATCCACAGGTCAATGGCCTGCTGCCCCCAACTGGTAATGCGATCGAGTTTGTTTTGTAAGTCGAAAACCAGTTTGTCGACGAATCCCAAATCCATGTCGATCATGGTGGCGTCCTGAATACGCATCAGGTGCGCCTGCAGCAGGTTACCCGCCGCTTCCAGCGTATCCTGCAATTCGCGCAGTGTACCGGAGGTTTCTGACAGAAGAAGTTCACAGCTGGAAATAGCTGCGCGCCAGTCTTTGTTGAGCAGCCCGGCAATATCGTCTTTCACGCCCTGCTGCTGCTCATCCATGATGCGCTGAGTCATATCTATGCTGTCGAAGATTTCCGCAACGGAATATTTCAGCGGTGCGTAAACGTTGCGATGCCAGTGGAAATCATCACCGCCTTCGTCGGCTGCATCGGCGGCGCGCTTGAGTTCCTGCGCCACGATCGACAGCTGCATAGACAGACGCAGCGTGGAGAACTCACGCTGACGGATATAATAATCGGAGATACCGATCGCCAGAGGCGTCAGGCGATAAATAGCATTGCCGTCAGCCATTTCACTGACAAAACGGTTGAGCAAACGCTGGCGCACCATGTCATTGATGGCGTTATTGGCACGTACGTTAATCGTTTCATTCGTCTGCTCAAAACCTTTACTGACATGACGAAACGCATCAACCAGTTCACCTTCACTCATTTCCCCATCAAGGCGCTCGCTGTTTAATGTGGCAATCGCCAGAAGAAAAGCCAGTCGCTCCGTTGGCAGCGAAATTGAGAAATCATTTTTCCGTGCCCAGGCGACCAGTTCGGGTACAGTCTGGGAAAATTCACTCATAATTCGTCCTTCAGAATGGGTTTGTGCGCCATCACGTGGATGTAACGTCCCAAACTAACAAAAGGTTCCTGGCGGCAATAGCGCTGTTCCAGCGCCAGAAGCTCGTCAAAATCCTGTTTATGTTGTTGTCTGTTTCGCAAATAATCGTGGAACACTCTAACACCGGTCTTGCCACTGATCTGCATTCCAAGCGCTTCCAGCCACTGATAGACCTGCGCGGGTTCCAGCGGGTGATCAGGTAACAGGGAGCTTTTTTTGATTTTTGGTACGCCCGCGTCGACATGACCAAAATTGCCGAGGATCATGTGCCGCATGACCAGGCCATGGATATTGTAAAACATCAGCGATAGCGCGCCACCGGGTGCCAGACAATCGACCAGCGCGGCCAGCGCCGCTTGCGGCTCTGCCAGCCATTCGATGACCGCATGGAACAATATCAGATCAACCGGCTGTTCTAAATGTTCTGCGATGTGCTGAGCGGGGCATTGTACAAATTGCATGTTACCGCTCACACCTTTTTCAATCGCAGCGGCCTGAGCGCGGCGGATCATCTCACCTGACAGATCGCACAACAAGACCTGATGTCCTAAAGCGGCCAGTTCGCAGGCCATTTGTCCTTCGCCGCCGCCCGCATCTAAAATGCGCAGAGGCCGCTGCGGTAAAGATTTCAGTAATTCCTGCAGATCCTGACCCAGCACAGCCTGACGGATACGTCCCTTCGTTGTGCCGTAGATATTGCGCGAAAATTTTTCGGCCATATCGTCAAAATTACGATCCTGCATGAAGTCTTACCTGTTCGCTGTTGAGCATTTTGGTGGAAACCTATCCACGTGAATAATTTGGTGTGCAGCTATCTGGCTGCTATTTTGGCACAGGCGGGCATAGAATAAATCATCCTGACGCGGAATCACGCCCGGATGTCGTTTTTTCACCCAAAAGGAACGGTTTCAGATGTTATTTATCCTAAAAAAGACCCTTGGCGGCCTGCTGCTTCCCCTGCCCTTTATTTTGCTGATCATGGCAATCGCGCTGGTGTTGCTGTGGATGACCCGCTGGCAGAAAACCGGAAAAGTGTGTTTTTTGCTAAGTTGGCTGCTGTTGCTGCTTCTGAGCCTGCAACCCGTGGCTGACAGCCTGCTGCGACCGATTGAATCAGAATACCCGACTTATCAGGCGCAGGCGCACCCGCCGGTGAAATTTGTGGTGGTGCTGGGAGGCGGTTATACCTTCAATCCTGAGTGGGCGCCGAGCTCGAATTTGCTCAGCAACAGTCTGCCGCGGGTCACCGAAGGGATCCGTATTTATCGTGCTAATCCGGGAGCCAAATTGGTCTTTACCGGCGGCAAGGCAATGACGAACCCGGTCAGCAGTGCGTCAGTAGCAGGAAAAGTGGCAGAAAGTTTAGGCGTTCCTGAGAGCGATATCCTGTTGCTTGATAAACCGAAAGATACTCATGAAGAATCTGAGCAGGTCAAAGCACTGATCGGGCAACAACCTTTCGCTCTGGTAACGTCCGCCAATCACCTCCCGCGCGCGATGATTTTCTTCCGGCAGCAGGGGCTGACGCCAATACCTGCGCCAGCCAATCAGCTGGCGATCAATTCCCCGCTTAATCCGTGGGAAAAAGCCCTCCCGCAGGCGTTTTATTTATCTCACAGCGAACGGGTATGGTATGAATCGCTGGGACGCCTGTGGCAATGGTTTACCGGGTCGCAGTCTGCGGCGAACTGATTCAGTCCAGCCACGGCAGCAACTGCTGCCGTGCGTAATCAAACTGGCGACGATCGAGCTTGCCGGTATGAATCAGATGCGCCACCGATTCCCACACCAGATACATCCAGCGACGGGAAAGGAATGATTCGGAAACTGGCGCTTTCTGTAAATAGGTAAATAGCAGCTGCTCGCTCATGCCCTTTTCCCATAACCGGAAAAGCTCAAATTCGCGTGGTGCCCAGAGTACGGTGCCGGGATTGATCATCGCTAACAACTGATCGCTGCGCGGGTCTTTGAGCATACTTCGCAGGGAAAGATTGCCATGAACCAGGACCGGCGTGTCATCGAAGTCTTTAAACATGGCGCCCAGACACTGACGTGAACGAAACAGCATCGTGCGGTCTTCTGCGGTGAGTTCGGGTGCCTGCAAATGGGTTAACGTCGCCCATAACACCTCTATCCGCTGCGGATACCAGTTTTCCCAGCGATTTTCCTGCGTACTGTCAACGGAACCCACGCAACCGTGACTGTCAATACGATGCCACGCCAGCATCGCCTCCACCATTTGCTCCTGCAAAACGTGCCAGCGTTCAGGCGTTCGGGTGGGCGCTTCTGCCGAAACGCCACGCAGCCGTTCAATCAGCAGGATCTCCTGGTAGGGTTTTTGATGGGTGGTGACCATGCCATAAACCGTCGGCACACGGACTACCCCTTCTCTCGCCAGCATGGAAAGTTTATAGGCCTCTTGCCCGGCGATCCCCTGACAGGTAAAACTTTTCGCCATCAAAGGCATCGCATAGCCCTGCTCATCATAGAGTGAAAACAGATGGGCGTAGGGCTGCTCACTGACGCATTCCAGGCGGGATAAACGCTCACCCAGCACAATACTTAATTCGGCTTTTAGCTGTTCCATAACGTGTTCGCAGTGACGAAAAGAGTAAGGGTTATGATGGAAGCTTCAATGCAGGAATACCCCGTTTCAGATCAAACAAAAACCGGATAATCGGAAGAGAAAAAGGAAGGAAGTGCGCAAAAAGGCATGAAAATAATGTAAATCAGAAATGAGTAAACGGAATGCCGTAACATTCCGTTTTCGCAAACATCAGTGACTCAGGATAGCGCGCACGCGTTCCAAATCTTCCGGAGTATCGACCCCGACGGAAGGGATGGCTTTTGCCACATCAACATGGATTTTTTCACCGTACCACAGCACCCGCAGTTGTTCGAGAAGTTCGATGTGCTCCAGTTCGCTCGGTTCCCATTTCACATACTGACGGATAAATCCGGCACGATAGGCGTAAATGCCGATATGGCGCAGGAAGACATCGCCAATTGTTTCTTTAGACACGGCAAAACGTTCGCGCTCCCAGGGAATGGCCGCCCGTGAGAAGTACATGGCATAGCCTTTAGCATTGCGCACAACTTTCACGGCGTTGGGATTGAAAGCTTCTTCTGCGGTTTCAATCGGCACGGCCAGCGTGGACATGCCCGCTTCGCTGTTTGCCAGATTTTCAGCGACCTGACGGATAATCACCGGCGGAATTAAGGGTTCGTCGCCCTGCACGTTAACGATGATTTCGTCATCAGCAAACTGGCATAGCTCGATCACTTCAGCCAGACGCTCAGTCCCGGACTGATGATCCGCACGGGTCATGCAGACTTCGCCACCGGCCGCTTCAACCGCTTTTACGACTTCCGGATGATCGGTTGCGACGATCACACGTTTCGCGCCAGATTCAAGCGCACGTTCCATGACATGGACAACCATCGGTTTACCGTTGATGTCCGCCAGAGGTTTACCCGGCAAACGACTTGAGCCATAACGGGCAGGAATAATGGCAATAAAACTCATGGATGTGTCTCATCTACAGAAAGCGGGCGGGCCTCATTTTCTAATAATACGGGAATTCCGTCACGAACCGGGTACGCGAGGCTGTCCGCTTTGCAGACCAATTCCTGAGACTCTTTATTAAAATACAACTTCCCGTTACAGACAGGGCAGGCAACGATTTCAAGCAAACGGTGATCCATAAATTTCTCCGGAGGCAAATACACCAGATTATCAATGTGGTGCAGCGCAAAAACACATTGGAAAACACGATACGACGGTGCATCAGGATAGCATAACCGCCCCACCAGCGTTACTCCTCACACCTTCGCGTCATACAGATGTGGAACCTTCGTAATGTGACGATAAAATTTCACGTTGTAATGATTGCGTTGCAGATTGAGGCAGAGTAGAATTTTTTGTGACCTGCATCACATAAATAACTTCAAACATGAGCCTTAAAATGAAAACCATTAACAAAATCATCGCAATGTTCGCAAACTTCAGCAACTAATAGTGCCTGACACCTGCAATCATCGTGAATCAACGGCTGCCTGGCGCAGCCGTTTTCTTTTGCTTAGCTCAGTTGCCAGTTTTTATTCCAGTGACGGGTTAAAGAGTCAGGAATGTTGCCCGTTGTGACTTCGCCAGCCCCCTGCCAAACCGCAAAACTATTAATCGCACCAGTGAGATCCCGAACCCGCCGTGCAGTCAGTGTAACCCCCGGTTCAAAATGTAAGCTTTTGATCTCGAGAATTTTATTCTTACGATGCATTTTGGCATCAACCCGACCGATCAGTTCTCCCCGCTGCAAAACAGGTAAGGTAAAATAGCCATATTGCCGTTTTGCCTCCGGCGTATAGCATTCGATCCGGTAGTCAAAATTGAACAAAACCGACGCACGTTTACGATCCCATACCACCGGATCAAATGGCGAAAGTAATGTCGTCACCGTCGAAGAAATACCGGATTCCAGCGCCTGCTGCAAAAGAGGCCATTGCTGCTGATGGACATAAAAAACACCGGTCAACCCTTCCACTTCCACCGGCGTTATTTCGTTGTCTGCCAGTAACTGAGCAATCACCTTTTTGGTATCAACACGCTTAAGCCGGTAATAATCAGCCAGCCATTCAGGCCTGAACAATCCGAGGCATTGGGCAGAACGCCTGAGCATTTGAAACTCTGCGTCCTCTTTCGTGAGCGCCTGTGTCGCATCATCCCAACCCGGCATCACGCGCTCGGCTAAATCGTATACCCGGTGGAAATTACGTCGCTCAGCGACCATAAGTTTGCCTGAGGTAAATAGCGTTTCCAGGTGCTTCTTATGCGGTTTCCAGTCCCACCATCCACTGTTCGATTTCTTTTCCGCGCTGAAATCTGCGGAACGAACAGGCCCGTTCTGAGCAATGTGTTTCAGCAAAGCCTGGATGTCATGCTCATGTTGATCAAACCACGTCTGTGAGAATTTCCAGCCCATTTTTTCCGGGTTCAACATCCGGTGACGCAACAGTCCGTAATCTTCACTCGGAATAAAGCAGGCCTCATGCGCCCAATATTCAAAGATCTTTCCCGCCGACAATGATTCTTCAAGCCACTGCGTCGGGTAATTACCGAGGCGGCTGAACAACACCAGATATGGACTACGTGCAACCACGCTGATCGTGTCGATTTGCAGCAATCCCATCTTACGAATCGCCTGAATGACATCAGCAGCAGTGAGTTTTTGGGTGGCAGGTTTTAAGAGATTTTGTGCAGATAAATGCAAGGTGCGGGCTGAAGCGAGAGATATAACCGGGTGAGACATATCGGTATCCATTGCAGCGGGTAGACTGCGGATACCGATAGCATATTTTTACCGAAGCGTAAAATTCTGCTTAACGGAGAACAACATAAATCAGATTCAGAACCCGATAACGTCAGCCGCTGAAGGACCGTGTGCGACGCTGCGGTAAGTGGTGAATTCAACTCGCTGACCGGCACTCAGGGATTTATTTCCCGTATTGGCGATCGAAGTACGCTGAACGTAAATTTCAGAAGAACCATCGAGCGGGCAAATAAAACCATAGCCTTTAGCCTGGTTGTACCATTTAACTAAACCCATTTTTAACATCATAATTTCTATCCTTTCTTTTGGGCATCCATGAACACACTTTTTTATTATTGTTCGGATGCGTTTGCCCATTTCTAAGTTATTTTTTTATAAAAAACCTCTAATGAGCGAATTTGTTTTAACGATTATTTTTACTACTTTTCGACGTTTTTATTAACGCCGCATTTACCTTGTCAGGTATGAAAAACCCGCCATCCGGCGGGCTTTACTCTGCTGATATGATTAGCGATTATCGTTATTTCATATCATCACGTCAGCCTCTTTTCAGAGCGCAATAACGTTAGCAGCAGCAGGACCGCGCGGGCTATCCTGAATGGTGTATTCTACACGCTGGCCTTCAGCCAGAGTTTTGAAACCATCGGTTGCGATTGCAGAGAAATGTACGAAGACATCTTTCTCGCCATCAGCCTGCTCAATAAAACCAAAACCTTTGCTTTCATTGAACCACTTAACCTGACCATTTTTCTTAGACATATTTAAAACCTTTTAACGAAATATAAAATCCTGCCATTCGGCAATGTTAGCCAATAGTTCAGACAATTACTTATGGGGAGGACTTAGAAGGTTCGTCTTGGAAGCGGAATCATCGGGAAAGAGATAACGTCTGGGAGGAACTGCTTTACTCAACACTCATACATAAATAGCGCTGCAACACAGGCTGCACGCATTAACTCACACGCCAGAATGAATAGCAAGCACTGTGTTACTATTATTCTTACGAGCTGAATCAAAACCATAAAGATCTGTTTGAAATCAGGGTGTTTACGTTTTCCTGCACGAGTAAATATTTTCGTTAAAGCCTGAGCCTGACGTTTTTAATGTGCTTTTTTCAAAATAAGATCAGTAATTTTTTGCAGCAGGTTTTCAGCCGAAATACCCTGAATCTTCGCTTCAACAGGTAAATACCACCAATTCTGCTGAGCAAAATCACGACATTTTACCGCGTCTTTTTCCGTCATCAGAAGCGCTCCTCCTCCCGGCACTAAAGCCGAAAGTTGTTCTGCCTGGTAAGCCTGATGATCGGCAAAAGTGACCTCTTTTTGCAACGTGACGCCCAATTGCTTAAGGGTGGCAAAAAAACGAGGCGGATGTCCGATTCCGGCCATCGCGACGACATTTTGCAACGCTGTAGCATCGCGTTGTTCGCCGGTAAGCAGGTTCACTGCTTTTCCCGGTTGCAACATCATTGACAGTTCACCTGTCTGCGCATTTCCACCGTTGGTAATCACTGCATCGACCGATAGCAAACGTGAAGCACGTTCCCGCATTGGGCCCGCAGGTAACCAGTGGCCATTACCGAAACGTCTCACACCATCAACAACGACAATTTCGACATCCCGCTCAAGCGCGTAATGCTGTAAACCATCGTCCGTGACGATGACATCGAGCTCGTGCTCGCTCAATAACGCTTTGACTGCCTCAGAACGAACCGGGGATACCGCAACCGGCGCCCCTGTTCGCTGAAAAATCAGTACAGGCTCATCACCCGCCTGTACTGTCGAGGTATTTTCATTAAGCACCAGCGGATAGTGTGCTGATTTGCCACCATAGCCACGTGACACTACGCCAACACGAAATCCGTGCTGTTGCAGTGTTTCAACCAGCCAGATCACCACAGGCGTTTTACCGTTACCTCCGGCGGTCAGATTGCCGACCACCACCACTGGCACCGGAGCACGCCAGCTTTTTCTGAGCCCTGATGTATAACTATAACGGATGACCGTTGCGATCAATCCGTATAACCACGACAGAGGCAAAAGTAACAAGTAAAACGGTGATTTTCCTGACCAGATGCGCTCAATCATTGGCCAAACTGCATCCGGTAAAGCTGTGAGTAAACACCGCGCTCTTCCAGCAAGGCAGTATGCGAACCACGCTCAACAATCCGGCCATCTTCAATCACCAGAATTTCATCGGCTTTTTCGATCGTTGACAAGCGGTGTGCTATTACCAGAGAGGTTCGGTTTTTCTGCAGTTCGTCGAGTGCAGCCTGAATGGCACGCTCAGACTCTGTATCCAGCGCGGATGTTGCCTCATCAAGGATCAGGATTGGCGAGTCGCGCAGCAATGCACGTGCGATAGCAATACGCTGACGCTGACCACCGGAAAGCAACACGCCGTTCTCGCCAATAACAGTATCCAGACCCTGGTCCATTTTACCGATGAAGTCCATGGCATACGCCATGGTGGCGGCTTTTTCGATTTCTTCGCGTGAATACATATCCGTACGGGCATACGCAATATTGTTAGCGATCGTATCGTTAAAAAGATGAACGTTCTGCGATACCAGTGCGACCTGATCACGCAGTGAGGACAAGGTGTACTCACGCAAATCATGCCCATCCATCAGGATTTGCCCTTCCTGGATGTCGTAAAAACGCGTCAGCAGGTTAGCAATGGTAGATTTACCTGAACCAGAGCGGCCTACCAGCGCGATCGTTTTCCCTTCAGGCAGGTCGAAGGAAATATCACGCAGTGCAGGAATATCGCGGCCAGGGTACGTGAAGGTCACATTTTTGAACTCAACATCGCCTTTGGCACGTTTAACTTCCAGCTTACCTTCGTCCTTCTCCTGCTCCATATCGAGGATCGAGAACAGAGTCTGACAAGCCGCCATACCGCGCTGGAACTGTGAGTTGACGTTGGTCAGAGACTTGAGCGGACGCATAAGTGCAATCATCGATGAGAACACTACAGTGATCGTACCGGCACTCAGCGTTTCCATAACAGACGGGAAGCTCGCGGCATACAACACGAAGGCCAGTGCAAGTGAGGCAATCAGTTGAATAATCGGGTCTGAGATTGAAGAGGCAGAAACCATCCGCATACCTTGCTGACGCATGCGGTTACTGACTTTATCAAATCTCTGCGTCTCGACTTTCTGACCACCAAAGATAAGCACTTCTTTGTGACCTTTCAGCATTTGTTCAGCGCTGGTCGTGACTTGCCCCATGGTGTTCTGCATCGATTTACTGATGTTACGAAAGCGTTTCGACACCACGCGGATAACCACAGACACAATCGGCGCGATAACCAGCAGGATCACAGATAACTGCCAGCTGTAGTAGAACATCATGATGAACAAACCGATAATCGACGCGCCTTCACGCACAACTGTCACCAGTGCGCTGGAGGAGGAAGATGCTACCTGTTCGGAATCATAGGTAATACGAGAGAGCAAAGTACCTGTGGACTGTTGATCAAAGAAGGCAACAGGCATTCTCATCATATGGCCGAACAGGCGGCGACGCATATGCATGACCACTTTGCCTGACACCCACGAGATGCAGTAACTTGAAATATAGCCACTCACGCCACGCACAATCATCAGGCCGATAACGACCAGTGGCATCCAGAGTAAAATTGAGCGGTCGGCTTTGCCAAACCCATCATCAAGCAGCGGCTTCAGCAAAGACAGCATGAATGTGTCACTGGCGGCGTTAGCGACCAGTGCAATAGCCGCAGCGATAAGCCCGGCCTTAAAAGGTGTGATCATCGGCCATAAGCGACGAAATGTCTGCCACGTGGAGAGATCTTTATCGTTCATCATGCAATATCAACCAGCATCGAAAGAAATAGCGGTCTATTCTACTCATTATCTTCTGATACTCCAAACCGGTGGTGGTACCAACGTGGGATTAATTGCTCACGTAAGCCCTTAATTGCCCAATAATCATCATAAATGAACAGACTCAGTTGGCCTGATATTGATGTCGAGCGCCAGTCATGGCGGGCTTTGTTGTATCTGCTAACAACTTTACGGGCAGGAAGGTGCCATTTATTGAAGCGGGCAGCCGATGCCAGGGCAATATCTGGCTGAACGGCACGCAGGAAAGGCGGCGTCGAGGAAGTATTGCTGCCATGATGCGGCACCTGAAGGAACGTAGACTTTAATCCCTCCCGCCATTTCTTGATGAGCGCCTTCTCGCTTGCCGACTCGATATCGCCGGTTAACAGGAGACTGTATCTTCCGTCATCAACACGTATGACACAGCTGTCAGCATTGCGCGCATCCGCAGTAGGCTTCTCCGGCCAAAGCACGGTGAAATTCAGCCCCTGCCACAGCCATTGCTGACCCGCAATACAGGGAAGATGAGGTACACCGGAAATCGAACTGTCACGAAAATTTGCAGCAGGATACATCGTTTGCAGAAACTCAAAGCCGCCGCGGTGGTCCATGTCATTGTGGCTGATAATAATCTGTTCAAGCTGAATATTTTTCCAGCGCAGAAATGGGGCGATATTTTGCTCTGCCGCGGAACCTCCTTCCCAGCGGTTGCCAGTGTCGTAAAGTACGCCTTTTCCGTCCTTACTGATAAGTACAGAAAGCCCGTGCCCGACATCCAGCATGTCCACCCTCCAGCGCTCAGGCGGTGTTCGTGTACACCAGCAGAACGAGATCAGCCCGAGTGAAATTAATATCGACAGGTAATGCCTGAGACAACACAGTCGCCAAAAGACAATGGTCAGCCACCCGGAAAGGCTGATGAGCAGGAAAGATTCTCCCAGCAGATGCCAGCCCTCAGAAAACAACTTAACCCCCCACATTGCCAGGCTGAGCGTATGGTCTGCCATCTTCCAGATTATATTCTGTACTTCATGCATCCATCCGGCAGGCGGTATGTTTAGCATGAGTGCCAGCAAAACCAGCGGCACCGTCACCAGAGATACGATGGGAACAGCCCACATGTTAGCCATGAAGGACGATATGTTAAGACCGTGGAAAATGGCAATTTGTAAGGGCAGCAGCAGTAACGTCATGCCTGCCTGCAAATGTGCCCAGCGTAAAAAAGACCAATACCAGGCTCGCTGAAAATTTGCAGGTAATGGCATCCATTGAAACCAGAAAATTAATGAAGCCACGGCAAAACAGGATAGCCAGAAACTGTCTGACAAAATATTCATCGGGTCAGCCAGTAAAAGTAAAGCCACACCCCATAACCAGACCTGCCACGGATGGCAACGCAAGCGGAGCAAACGCAGAAATATCCACAGCGAGACCGCCAGCGCGGCGCGCAATGCCGGCGCATTACAACCTGAAAGCCAGGTATAGGTCAGGAGGAAAAGCTCACTGATTAGCAGAGGGAACCGATAGTCAATCAGCCTTACCGGCAAAATAAATTGTAATCCGCGTGCAAACCACCAACCAAACAAGGCCGCGATTCCGATGTGCAACCCTGAAATGGCCACCAGATGGGCAATACCCGTTCGTTGCAGCAGAAGTTTTTCTTCGCCGTCGATCAACCCTTTCTCACCAAAAGCTAATGCAATCAGAACCGGTGTATTCTTAAGTTCGGGCATCGCATGTTGTACCCGCTGAATGAATTGCTGGCGAAACGAGCTGTCGGCATCAAGCAGCACGCCATGCTGGATAGTTGCCGTCAGCGGTGCATGGCCTGCCAGTGCCCAGCGTTGAGCGTCAAAACCGCCTTCATTTAACAGACTATGAACAGGACGAATATTGGCGGTCATTTTCCATCGTTGGCCTGCTAACAGCGGGGTTTGTGCCCCTTCCCACCTGGCACGAAATAGCAGAGGTGGAAATACCCACTTTCCGTCTATCTTTTCTATTTTATAAAACTGCGAGGAGGCGCCCTCTTCTCCCAGATTGATACTTTGCAAGCGAGCGACGACTTCACGATTCGGGCCAGTCAGTGTAAGCGCTTGCTGCACCAGTGTTCCGCCCTGTATCGCAGCCCAAATGAAAGCCATCAGAGCGAGTGAAGTCAGCGTGAATATTTTTGGCTGTAATCCCGGCAGCACCCAGGCAATACATCCCAGAACTATGAGTTGCAGTGTCGACGGAAGGTGAGCAACAAACACCAGCGGCACCATCCCGACAATGATGGCAACAGCGACCTCGTCCAATGAGATTTTAATAGTATTCCCTCTGCGTTAGTCATAGAGCCACCCTGGCCAGATTCTGGCTGGAGTATGTTATTCAGCACATGAGGGAACAAGCATCAGGTTGATACGGTGCGAGGTATTACGCAAAAAGTAAGAAGAAAATCAAAGAAAGGAGTTGGCTGAATTTGAAGCAAAAAAAACGGCGCCTTAAAGGCACCGTTTTAGCATTCGCTATAGGCAGTCATGTATGTTTCAGGCCGAAACCTTAGCCATAAATGTTCGCGCGATCACGCAGCTCTTTGCCTGGTTTAAAGTGAGGGACATACTTGCCATCCAGCTCAACTTTGTCGCCAGTTTTAGGGTTGCGCCCAACACGCGGAGCACGGTAGTGAAGAGAAAAACTGCCAAACCCACGGATCTCGATGCGTTCACCATCAGCCAAGGTTGCAGCCATATGTTCAAGCATCTCTTTCACTGCATCCTCAACAGCTTTCGCCGGGATATGAGAGTGCTGGCCAGCAAGTCTTTCAATAAGTTCAGACTTGGTCATAGTACCTCCAAGCTTTGCAGCTAAACTACCGTATCGGGGCGGCAGGACCGCCCCCCGTCATTACTCGCCTTTTGCCGCTTTGAACGCTTCAGCCATAGCGTTAGAGAAGTTGCTTTCTTCTGCTGGTTTGTTGTTAACCACAGCGATTGCATCTTTCTCGTCTGCTTCGTCCTTAGCACGGACGGACAGGCTTACTACGCGGTTCTTACGATCAACACCGGTGAATTTAGCTTCAACTTCATCACCAACGCTCAGAACCAGAGTTGCGTCTTCAATACGGTCGCGAGAAGCTTCTGAAGCGCGCAGGTAACCTTCTACGCCGCCAGCTAATTCAACTGTAGCACCTTTGGCGTCAACTGCAGTGACTTTACCAGTAACAATAGTACCTTTCTTGTTAACAGACAGGTAGTTATTGAATGGATCTTCAGCCAGTTGCTTCACGCCCAGGGAGATACGTTCACGTTCTGCGTCAACCTGCAGGACCACAGCTGCGATTTCGTCGCCTTTTTTGTATTCACGTACTGCTTCTTCGCCTGCAACGTTCCAGGAGATGTCAGACAGGTGAACCAGGCCGTCGATGCCGCCGTCCAGACCAATGAAGATACCGAAGTCAGTGATTGACTTGATTTTACCTTCAACACGGTCATTTTTGTTGTGGGTTTCTGCAAACAGCTGCCATGGGTTAGATTTGCATTGTTTCAGGCCCAGGGAGATACGACGACGTTCTTCGTCGATGTCCAGAACCATAACTTCAACAACATCACCCACGTTAACAACTTTAGATGGGTGGATGTTTTTGTTAGTCCAATCCATTTCAGAAACGTGAACCAGACCTTCAACGCCTTCTTCGATTTCTACGAAGCAGCCGTAATCAGTCAGGTTGGTAACGCGACCAGTCAGTTTAGTACCTTCTGGGTAACGTTTAGCGATAGCGACCCATGGATCTTCGCCCAGCTGTTTCAAGCCAAGGGATACACGTGTACGTTCACGGTCGAATTTAAGCACTTTAACAGTGATTTCATCGCCAACATTGACGATTTCGCTTGGGTGTTTAACACGTTTCCAAGCCATATCAGTGATGTGCAGCAGGCCATCAACGCCGCCCAGATCAACGAATGCACCGTAGTCAGTAAGGTTCTTAACGATACCTTTAACTTCCATGCCTTCCTGCAGGTTTTCCAGCAGCTGATCGCGCTCTGCGCTGTTCTCAGACTCAATTACTGCACGACGGGAAACAACAACGTTGTTGCGTTTCTGGTCCAGTTTGATGACTTTGAACTCAAGATCTTTGCCTTCAAGATGCAGCGTGTCGCGAACAGGACGAACGTCTACCAGTGAACCTGGCAGGAACGCACGGATACCGTTCAGCTCAACAGTGAAACCGCCTTTAACTTTACCGTTGATAACACCGGTAACAGTTGCAGATTCTTCGTAAGCTTTTTCCAGCGTGATCCAAGCTTCATGACGTTTAGCTTTTTCACGGGACAGCAGAGTTTCACCGAAGCCGTCTTCGACAGCGTCCAGCGCAACATCAACTTCGTCGCCAACCTGGATTTCCAGTTCGCCCTGTGCGTTTTTGAATTGTTCTGCCGGGATTGCAGACTCAGATTTCAGACCGGCGTCAACCAGTACGATATCTTTGTCGATGGACACAACAACACCACGAACGATGGAACCAGGACGGGTTTCGATTGTTTTTAAGGATTCTTCAAAGAGTTGAGCAAAAGATTCAGTCATGTTGTTAATCTTTAGGTTCTTAAGTTTAACGTCCATCTGGCGTCCTGCTGGATGGGGTTGTTTCAAATGCCCCGCTACAGATCCTTGCGGCGAGGTTAAAAAAAACTATAGCCAAAATTGGCACTGAATAGATTCCAGCGCCAAATTAAGGCTCGATTACCGGGTTTGTTTTTGCGGCAATCCTAAAATTTCTGTGGCATAAGCCAGCGCTTTTTCGATGACTTCATCAATGGACATACTGGTTGAATCCAGTAATAACGCATCGGAAGCAGCCACTAAGGGCGCAATGGATCGGTTACGATCTCGGTCATCACGTTCCTTGATCTCGGCTAAAAGCCGTTCAAAGTTAACACTAAAGCCCTTTTCCTGCAACTGTAGCATTCTTCTGTTTGCACGCTCTTCTGAGCTGGCGTCGAGAAATATTTTGACCGGCGCATCGGGAAAGACCACAGTGCCCATGTCTCGCCCGTCGGCAATCAGGCCTGGCGCCTCACGGAACGCGCGCTGACGACGCAGTAATGCTTCGCGAACGCGAGGGAAAGCTGCCGCCTGAGACGCGGTATTACCTACCGTTTCGGTGCGGATCTCATTGCTGACATCCTCACCTTCTAAAATTACCTTTAACTGCCCATCCTGAGCGACAAAACGCACGTCGAGATGTGCGGCAAGCGGAACTAACGCCTCTTCTGAGACGATATCAACCTGATGATGAAGTGCTGCCAGCGCTAAAACCCGGTAGATTGCTCCGGAATCCAGTAAACGCCAGTTAAGGGCTTCGGCCAAAGCTTTACACAATGTACCTTTACCTGCACCACTTGGCCCATCAACGGTGATTACCGGGGCTATAGCCGTCATTTTTGTCTCCTTTCGGTGGGTGATACCCGCTTCATTAGCCTCATAGGACTAATTCAGGAGCGGCATTATACGCTGCCTTTGCGGCAACTGTTACCCCACATTTATCAGTTGTCTAAAAAGCGGACGGTTCTCAATGATAAAAGCAAAAAAAAACGGACATCCAGGATGTCCGCTCTCTGACCCACCTAGTTATAGACTATGCCAGCGTACTTATAGCGGCGAGACGATCAAAATAATCAGGGAAGGTCTTCGCGGTACACTTAGGATCGAGGATCGTTACCGGCGTATCGGACAACGCCACCAGCGAGAAACACATCGCCATACGATGATCGTTATAGGTGCCAATCTCTGCGAATTTAAGGGATTGCGGTGGCTCAATGCGAATATAATCCTCACCCTCTTCCACCGTTGCACCGACTTTACGCAGCTCGGTCGCCATTGCCGTCAGTCGATCCGTTTCTTTCACGCGCCAGTTAAAAATGTTGCGCAGCGTAGTGGTCCCTTCGGCAAACAGCGCTGCCGTCGCGATGGTCATTGCAGCATCCGGGATATGGTTCATGTCCATATCAATGCCTTTCAGTTTGCCGCGGGTACATTCGATGTAATCATCCGCCCAATGAATAGTTGCACCCATTTTTTCCAGCACATCTGCAAAGCGGATATCACCCTGCATGCTGTTTTTGCCGATACCGGTGACGCGAACGGTGCCGCCTTTGATAGCCGCAGCGGCCAGGAAGTAGGACGCAGAAGACGCATCGCCTTCAACGAGGTACGAACCTGGAGAGACATACTGCTGACGGCCTTTGATGCTAAATGTCTGGTACTGGTGATTTTCTACATCAATACCAAAGGTTTTCATCAGATTAAGCGTGATATCAATATAAGGTTTGGAAACCAGATCACCTTTAATCTGAATCGTTGTGTCGTTATCAGCCAGCGGAGCTGTCATTAATAACGCGGTCAGGAATTGGCTGGAAACACTTCCATCGACACTGACATCCCCGCCGGTAAAGCCACCGCGCAGGCGCAATGGCGGATAATCTTGCTGCTCAAGATAATCAATTTGCGCACCGCCCTGACGCAGCGCGTCCACCAGATGCCCGATCGGACGCTCCTTCATACGCGGCTCACCGGTCAGCACAACATCCTGTTCACCCAGACATAACGCCGCAGCCAGCGGACGCATTGCTGTACCTGCGTTACCGAGAAACAATTCCAGACCTTTCGCATTGGAGAAAGCGGTGCCCAGCCCCTCGATTTCACACTCAGTACGGGAGGCTGACAGGCGATGAGTCACTCCCAGCTGTGTCAGTGCATTTAGCATGTGGCGCACATCGTCACTGTCGAGCAGGTTAGTCAGGCGGGTAGTGCCCTGTGCAAAAGCAGCCAGTAACAGTGCACGGTTAGAAACACTTTTTGAGCCAGGTAAATTGATGCTGCCGTTAACCAGTGCAACGGGTTGTAATGTCAGGGATTCCACTCTTTCTCCAATTCTTCTTTTCATAAAATGACCCCGGACATTCAGCCGGGGTCATTTTTAAGGCTTCTAACTAAAGCATTCTGCAGGCCTGAAAGCCAGCACACTTAACCGTGGCGTTTTTCGAACTCCGCCATAAAGTCGGTCAGGGCTTTTACGCCTTCAATCGGCATTGCATTATAAATAGATGCGCGCATACCGCCAGCAACACGGTGACCTTTAAGCGCATGCAGGCCGGCGTCCTGTGCCTGATCGAGGAACAATTTGTCCAAAGAAGCATCCGCCATCTGGAAAGGAACGTTCATCCACGAACGGTTGGCCGTCGCTACCATGTTGCGGTAAAAGCCGGTGCGATCGATAGCGCCATAAAGTAATTCGGCTTTGGCCTGGTTACGTTTCTCCATCTCGCGTAAACCGCCCTGCTCTTTCAGCCACTTAAAGACCATACCAGAGAGGTACCAGGCGAAAGTCGGCGGAGTGTTGAACATAGAGTCGTTCTCAGCCAGCACGGTGTAATCAAGGATGGAAGGCAGTTCAGTGCGGGCTTTCCCCAGCAAATCTTCGCGGACGATCACCAGCGTCAGACCTGCAGGGCCAATATTTTTCTGCGCGCCCGCGTAAATCACGCCAAAGCGGCTGACATCAATCGGGCGGGACAGGATACAAGAGGAATAGTCGGCGACCACAATCTTGTCACCGAAATCAGGCATTTCATCAATGGAAACACCGTCGATTGTTTCATTCGGGCAGTAATGAACGTAAGCGGAATCTGCATTCAGTTTCCATTCGCTCATCGGCAGAATGCCACGCTTACCGTCAAGGTTCGTGGTGACATCAATCACGTTCGGGGTGCAGTATTTTTTGGCTTCATTGACTGCGCTGTGTGCCCAGTAACCACCATCGATGTAATCAGCAGAGGATTTATCGCCCAGCAGGTTCATTGGCACCGCGGCGAATTGAGCACGTGCGCCACCGTGGCAGAACAGCACTTTATAGTTCTGGGGAATATTCAGGAGGTCACGGATATCCTTCTCGGACTCTTCAGCAACCTGGATAAACTCCTTACTGCGGTGACTGATTTCCATCACCGATGTACCCAGTCCGTGCCAGTTACAAAGTTCCTGTTCCGCACGACGCAATACTTCAGCCGGGATCATTGCCGGGCCAGCACTAAAATTATAAACCTGAGTCATTTCCCCTCACCACTTCTCTGAGACAGCCACATTGTAAGCACTAATTTAACGGTTTTATCATCCGAGACAAGGAGTCTGCAACGGATATTGATTACGACCTGATAAACAGCGATGAGATCTCGGTCACAAGGTTCATTCCTCCCTGGAAAGCTGATTTAACAGGATTATCTGTTCATGTCCGAACCCTGCTCCGCGCCTTTGACCAGGCAAGTTACAACGCGATTACATTCTTAACACGAATACATGGAGGTGCATCGCAAAACCCCGTATCATTGCGCGTTTTTAGCACGCTCAAAAGTGAACTCAATGACGCAAACTTTTATTCCTGGTAAAGACGCGGCGCTGGAAGACTCCATTTCCCGCTTCCAACAAAAACTCACCGATCTCGGTTTTAATATCGAAGAAGCCTCCTGGCTGAACCCGGTTCCGCACGTCTGGTCAGTGCACATTCGCGACCGCGACTGCCCGCTGTGCTTCACCAACGGAAAAGGTGCGAGCAAGAAAGCCGCTCTGGCGTCTGCACTGGGTGAATATTTTGAGCGTCTGTCGACGAACTATTTCTTTGCCGATTTCTATCTGGGTAAAGAAATTGCTAATGGTGATTTCGTTCATTATCCGAACGAAAAATGGTTCCCTGTGGCTGAAGATAACAGCCTGCCGGAAGGAATTCTGGACGAGCGTCTGCATGAATTTTACGATGCCGATAAAGAGCTGGTTGCCAGTGATCTGATCGATCTGCAATCAGGCAACCCGGATCGCGGGATCTGCGCGCTACCGTTCACCCGTCAGTCAGATCTGCAAACCGTTTACATTCCGATGAATATCATCGGTAACCTGTATGTTTCTAACGGGATGTCAGCCGGTAATACCGCTAATGAAGCGCGTGTTCAGGGGCTGTCTGAAGTCTTCGAGCGTTACGTTAAAAATCGTATCATCGCGGAATCCATCAGCCTGCCGGAAATTCCTGCTGACGTGCTGGCGCGTTATCCGGGCGTGGTGGAAGCCATCGCTAAACTGGAAGAAGAAGGGTTCCCGATCCTTTCTTATGACGCGTCACTGGGCGGCAATTACCCGGTCATTTGTGTGGTGCTGTTCAACCCTGCAAACGGCACCTGCTTCGCTTCCTTTGGCGCCCACCCTGATTTCGGTGTGGCACTTGAGCGTACTGTCACCGAATTACTACAGGGCCGCAGCCTGAAAGATCTGGACGTGTTCACCGCCCCGACCTTTGATGACGAAGAAGTTGCTGAGCACGCAAACCTCGAAACCCACTTCATCGACTCAAGTGGTTTGATTTCATGGGATATGTTCAAACAAGATGCAGACTATCCGTTTGCAGACTGGAGCTTCAGTGGCAGCACTGAAGAAGAGTTCGCGACGCTGATGGCAATTTTCGACAAAGAAGATGCTGAAGTGTACATCGCCGATTACGAACATCTGGACGTTTATGCTTGCCGCATCATCGTTCCGGGCATGTCTGATATTTATCCGGCTGAAGATTTACTGCTGGCAAATAACAGTATGGGTGCACATTTGCGCGATCAACTGCTGGCACTGCCGGACAGCGATCTGCCAAAAGAAACCTATCTCGAGATGATTACTCAACTTGATGATGAAGGTCTGGATGACTTTACCCGTGTGCGTGAACTGCTGGGTATTGCCAGCGGCAAGGATAATGGCTGGTACACCCTGCGCGTTGGCGAACTGAAATCTATGCTGGCACTGGCGGGCGGCGATTTCGATCAGGCACTGACCTGGGCTGAGTGGGCTCACGAGTTCAACTCATCGGTCTACAGCGACGAACGCAACAACTACTACCGTTGCCTGCAAACCTTATTGCAGTTGTCACTGGAAGAAGATCGCGAGCCAGCGCAGTATTACAACGCTTTCGTAAAAATGTACGGCCAGAAAGCCGTGGAAGATGCCTCTGCTGCAATCAGCGGCGAAGTTCGCTTCCACAGCCTGTTTGCGGTTGATCCTGACCTCAAAGCGCTGCCCGCCCATCAGGCATTGCTCCGTGCTTATGAAAAGCTGCAGGTCGCTAAACGTCGTCACTGGTCGAAAGCCTGATGTAAACGGCACCCTGACTGAACCTGAACCGGCAGAGCACTCTGCCGGTTTTTTTATTTCTGGTTCGTCTGAGCTCCCTTATTTGGATAGCGGGATTTGACTCGGGGCAGGAAATGGCGTGTAATTTCGCGCGCTATACTGACGGGTTAGCATTTTTACAGGATAAATAAATTCCGAATCCTGAAAAGTTAATTGGGTGTAAAGAAATCAAATTCAAATCAATGACAATAATTAACAGCCGATGTTTTTTATTTACCTATTAAGAAGAATAATTTAAGTATTCATCAACTTTTTTTGTAAAAATTAAAATGTTTTTATTTAATTAATTTCAACAAGTTAAGCCAAAAAGTACCTATGCAGTAGTAGACAATAATGCATCGAAATCCTCCCCGTATGATCCACGTCAATTTTTACGTTATACTGCTTTGCTAGTATCTCGTTGCGCAGTGCATAGCCCTGAATAAGAGAGTTAATGTGAAAACTGACAACCCCTTCGATCTTATATTACCCGCCGCTACAGCTAAAGTTGCTGAAGATGCCGGCGTTTATAAAGCCACCAAACAGCCGTTAAAAACGTTCTTTTTAGCCATTACTGCTGGCGTCTTTATTTCTATTGCCTTTGCTTTTTATATCACTTCCACCACAGGTACCGGCACCGTTCCTTTCGGTCTGGCAAAACTTGTCGGAGGCATATGCTTCTCTCTGGGTCTTATGCTGGTCGTGGTATGTGGTGCTGATCTCTTTACCTCTACGGTGCTGATTGTCATTGCGAAAGCCAGCGGTCGTATTACCTGGGGGCAACTGGCACGCAACTGGGCCAATGTCTATATTGGTAACCTGATTGGCTGTCTGTTCTTTGTCGCCCTGATCTGGTTCTCCGGTGAATATATGGTGGATAACGGTTTGTGGGGACTCAACGTTCTGCAAACAGCCGACCATAAGATGCATCACACCTTTATCGAAGCTGTGTGTCTCGGGATCCTGGCTAACCTGATGGTTTGCCTGGCTGTCTGGATGAGTTACTCCGGCCGCAGCCTGATGGATAAGATGTTTGCCATGATTCTGCCGGTAGCCATGTTTGTCGCCAGCGGCTTCGAGCATAGCATCGCCAACATGTTCATGATCCCGTTAGGTATTGTCGTTAAGAACTTTGCAACACCCGAATTCTGGCAGGCTGTCGGTGCAACACCGGCACAATTCGCAGAACTGAACGTCAGTAACTTTATCATCGATAATCTCATCCCTGTGACCATAGGTAACATCATCGGGGGTGGCTTGCTGGTAGGGTTAACGTACTGGGTTATATATCTTCGCGATGAGAAAAATCACTGATTCAACGTGGATTCTCGTTACGACAGTTTTACACGCGATTTTTAAAGAAATCCAAATTAGAAGGTAGGTGCAAGATGTCCAAGCTCAATGAAAAATTGACCAACGCATGGCAAGGCTTTAGTGCTGGTGAATGGCAGAATGGCGTAAACGTCCGTGACTTCATTCAGAAGAACTACACCCCGTATGAAGGTGATGAGTCCTTCCTGGCTGGCGCGACTCAGGCGACAACCACCCTGTGGGATAAAGTAATGGACGGTATCAAACTGGAGAACAGCACCAAAGCTCCGGTTGACTTCGATACTGACGTTGCGGCTACCATCACTTCTCATGACGCTGGCTACATCAATAAATCTCTGGAAACCATCGTTGGTCTGCAAACTGACGCGCCATTGAAACGTGCCCTGATCCCATTCGGCGGCATCAAAATGGTAGAAGGTTCATGTAAAGTTTATGGCCGTGAACTGGATCCAGCGCTGAAAAAAATCTTCACCGATTACCGCAAAACGCATAACCAGGGTGTGTTCGACGTTTACACAAAAGACATCCTGAACTGCCGTAAATCTGGCGTGCTGACCGGTTTACCCGATGCCTATGGCCGTGGCCGTATCATTGGTGACTACCGTCGCGTTGCACTTTACGGTATCGACTTCCTGATGGCTGACAAATTCGCACAGTTCCAGTCTCTGCAAGACGACCTGGAAAATGGCGTGAATCTGGAAATGACCATCCAGCTGCGTGAAGAAATCTCAGAACAACATCGTGCTCTGGGTCAGATTAAAGAAATGGCTGCTAAATACGGCTACGACATTTCTGGTCCTGCAACCAGCGCGCAGGAAGCTGTTCAGTGGACTTACTTCGGCTACCTGGCTGCGGTTAAATCTCAGAACGGTGCAGCAATGTCCTTCGGCCGCGTATCTACTTTCCTTGACGTGTTCATCGAACGTGATATCAAAGCAGGCAAACTGAACGAAGAACAAGCTCAGGAACTGATTGACCATCTGGTTATGAAACTGCGTATGGTACGTTTCCTGCGTACTCCTGAATATGATGAACTGTTCTCTGGTGACCCAATCTGGGCAACAGAATCCCTGGCCGGTATGGGTGTTGATGGCCGTACTCTGGTGACCAAAAACAGCTATCGTTTCCTGAATACCCTGTACACCATGGGGCCTTCACCAGAACCGAACATGACCATTCTGTGGTCTGAAAAGCTGCCAATGAACTTCAAAAAGTACGCAGCCAAAGTGTCTATCGATACCTCATCTGTACAGTATGAGAACGATGACCTGATGCGTCCTGACTTCAACAACGATGACTACGCTATCGCTTGTTGTGTGAGCCCGATGGTTGTGGGTAAACAAATGCAGTTCTTCGGTGCTCGTGCAAACCTGGCGAAAACCATGTTGTACGCAATTAACGGCGGCGTTGATGAAAAAATGAAAATCCAGGTTGGCCCGAAAGAAGCGCCAATGATGGATACCGTGCTGGACTATGACAAAGTCATGGATCGCATGGACCACTTCATGGACTGGTTAGCAAAACAGTACGTGACTGCACTGAACATCATTCACTACATGCATGATAAATACAGCTACGAAGCTGCATTGATGGCACTGCATGACCGTGATGTTTATCGCACCATGGCGTGTGGTATCGCAGGTCTGTCCGTTGCTGCTGACTCCCTGTCTGCTATCAAATATGCCAAAGTAAGCACCATCCGCGACGAAGACGGCCTGGCTGTAGACTTCAAAATTGAAGGCGAATATCCACAGTTCGGTAACAACGATTCTCGCGTAGATGACATCGCTTGTGACCTGGTAGAACGTTTCATGAAGAAAATTCAGAAACTGCGTACCTACCGTGGCGCTGTGGCAACTCAGTCTGTTCTGACCATCACCTCTAACGTGGTTTATGGTAAGAAAACCGGTAACACTCCAGACGGTCGTCGTGCTGGTGCGCCATTCGGTCCAGGTGCAAACCCAATGCACGGTCGTGATCAGAAAGGTGCCGTTGCCTCCCTGACTTCCGTTGCTAAACTGCCGTTTGCTTACGCGAAAGATGGTATTTCTTATACCTTCTCTATCGTTCCTAACGCGCTGGGTAAAGACGATGATGTGCGTAAAGCGAACCTTGCGGGTCTGATGGATGGTTACTTCCATCACGAAGCGTCCATCGAAGGTGGTCAACACCTGAACGTGAACGTCATGAACCGTGAGATGCTGTTAGATGCGATGGAGCACCCTGAGAACTACCCTCAGCTGACCATCCGTGTTTCAGGTTACGCGGTACGCTTCAACTCACTGACTAAAGAACAGCAACAAGACGTTATTACCCGTACTTTCACTAAGTCCCTGTAATAAGTCACCCTTTCGTTTAGTGTGATAAAAAGGCTCCACATCGTGGAGCCTTTGTTTCATCCGCCCTACTCTTTACTGTCTTCATGACAGTCTGTTTTGCCAGAGCGCTATGGTTGTGGATCTCTGGCAAAGCAGTTCCGGCAATCGCTGGCAATCAACCTTATTGATTGTCTGGTATCATAAACAGATGGTTCCCAGTTTATCTCTGCCAGGCCAGCATCCGCACTTTTAGACTGCTATTCATTGGTCAATATGGAGAATAACCCGCAATGTCAGTTCAAGGTCGAATCCACTCATATGAATCCTGTGGCACCGTAGACGGCCCAGGTATCCGCTTTATTGTTTTCTTCCAGGGTTGCCTGATGCGTTGCATGTATTGCCACAACCGCGATACCTGGGACACTCATGGCGGCAAAGAAATCAATGTCGACGATTTGATGAAAGAAGTCGTGACCTATCGCCACTTTATGAATGCTTCCGGCGGCGGTGTAACAGCCTCTGGCGGTGAAGCGATCCTTCAGGCGGAATTCGTGCGTGACTGGTTCCGCGCCTGCCAGAAAGAAGGGATCAATACCTGTCTGGATACCAACGGTTTTGTCCGCCGCTATGACCCGGTGATAGATGAATTGCTCGATGCCTCTGACCTGGTAATGCTCGATCTAAAACAGATGAACGACAATATCCATCAGAATTTGGTCGGCGTCTCCAACCATCGCACGCTGGACTTTGCGCGCTATCTGGCAAAACGTAATCAACGCACCTGGATCCGCTACGTTGTGGTGCCGGGCTGGTCTGATGATGATGAATCCGCGCACAAACTTGGCGAGTTCACCAAAGACATGACCAATATCGAAAAGATTGAGCTGCTGCCTTACCATGAGCTTGGCAAACATAAATGGACGGCAATGGGTGAAAAGTACGGCCTGGATGGCGTAAACCCACCAACGACCGAAATTATGGATAGAGTGAAAAACATTCTTGCCAGCTACGGGCACAAAGTCATCTACTGATATTTCTGATCAGATAACAGGCTTTTGAAACCAAAAAGACGCCATCTTCGGCGTCTTTTTATTGGGCTGGGTTCAGGTCAGGTTAGCCATTTTTAAGCATTACGCGGCTGCCACCGGGTTGTGGCTCTGATCGGCCTTGCGCATCAACATCACCAGATAGACCAGTGAAACCACCGCGATCATCACAAACAGCAGGCGATCGGAATAGCTCTGCATCAGCATCGCTGTCATCGTCGGGCCGGCAAGACTGCCGATGGTGTAGCTCATCAGCAGAGCCTGATTCATTGCCACCAGCTCCTCAGAACTGACCTTCTCGCACGCCCACGACATCGCAACCGGATAAAGGGTGAAACCGGCGCATCCGAGAATAAATAGCGTAGGAGCCATCGCATAACCACTGAGCATTGCAATGCTGCCGAGGATGACACAAAAAATCTGGATGCGTAAAACCATCAGACGGCCATAGCGATCGGCAAGACGGCCTACCGGCCACTGCCCGACAATTCCCGCACTGACCAGCAGCGCCATCCAGTAGCCGACATTGGCATCGCTCATGCCCTGATGCGTCAGGAACAACGGCATCAGCCCATACAGCGATCCCAGAACGATGCCGGAAATAATGCATCCGTTAATTCCAAGACGCGCATTACGACGGCGGAACATGGGTAAAACTGAATGACGAGGCTGTTCGCTGTCCTGATTTTCCAGATGAGCAAACAGCAACGGTAACATGGCAATAACGATGAGCGAAGTTACCCATGGCAATACGCTGAATATCTGCGTTGGCACAGTGCCGACCAGAAGTTGTCCAACCACAGTACCGATGTAATACATGATCATGTATGCCGCCAGCAGTTGCCCGCGGTTCTTCACCGTACCGCTGCGCATCAGCGCGCTTTCCACTACCACCCAAATCAGCGCACAGCCAACACCGGCAATAAAACGTGCACCAATCCAGCTCCAGAAACTCATGGAAAGCGCCAGACCCGCGGTAGCACCGGCAAACAGGAAGCACGACAAGTAATAACTGCGATTAAAACCGAAACGCTTTATCAGGCCACCGGCGATCAGCGTACCGAGTAAATTACCGGTAAAATAAGATGAGCTGACGAGGCCAACCTGCCAGGTCGGCAATTGCTCGTGGCTCAGCCACAAAGGGACAAGCGTGTTCAAAACGGCGATAGAAATCGTCAGCAGAAGAAGTCCGCAAAGCAGCAGTGAAACGGGACGGGAATAGGCGGACATAAGGCGTTGATGACCACAAAGACGAAGAAATTGCGCGCATCATGCCACCGGCGAATAAAATGTCAATCTGGCAAAAACCCGTCTGCGCACAAACTGGAGGGTGATGATTGAAATCGTTAATCAAGCGGGGTGATTATGCTTCATGATGATTTAATGACAATCTGATATCACCATGATAACAAACAAGTTTGCATTTCCCACAGCCGTCACATTTTTCGTCATCCACGGAGGGCTGATTCTGTTGATTAAAAAATATTGCCGTGCGCGGACACGCAATTTCACACATCCTGCACATATCATCCATTCGCCCGAGACATTGCGGCAGATGCACAGGTCGTAACCCGGTATCCGCCCTGACGGAGGCATCCAGTGCACCGGTTTCACAAGCCTGAGTGCAGGCTCCGCAGAAATCACAGTCTGCATACTCAATGCTCAGGGCTGGCTTACCTTCCTGAAGGTGCAGGATACCGACCGGACAAGCTTGGGTGCAGTGTCCGCACCCGCTACATCTTTGGATGAATAAGGATTCTGCCACCGCCTGGGGAGGACGGGAAAGCAGACGCTGCGGGAGTGATCCAGCAGGTGCAGCGGCCTGCTCTTTGGTCTGTTTCGCCGAAGCCAGCAAGCCGCGAAATAATCCGCGACGGCTGACCTGGCGAGCGCTCATTCCGCTTTCAGAATTGCTCATCAGAAATAGAGATCTGCTGAAGGGATTTTCAGCGCCAGTTGCTGCTGCCAGCCTGACAATGTCGACTCAGCAAGGAGGGCAACCCCCTGATAAAGCGGATGTTCGGATTTTTGCTGCAACAATTCGAGGTATCGGCCTGACCACGGCAATAAATGCTGCGCCATAAACTCATTCAGCAATGACGGGGAATTCTCAGCCAGCCATGCGCACATCATCAGTAACAAGCCAATATGATCCTCCGGCTCAGCTTGCGTCAGGAGCGGTTCGATATGGTTTTCACGCATCCACTGGCGCAGTGCCAGGGTTGAATCACCAAACACTACCGATTCTTTATCCAGATAGACCGAACCCCACGGCGGAGCGGGTAATGCGTACGGCCCGATAAATAATCGCTGATAAGCCTGCCCGGCACTTTCTTCAGCCTCATCGATTTGTGCGAATAATTCGGCTGCCTGAGCCTTAATCTCGGCCGTGGCAAATGGCCATAACGGGCCCCAGTCGCTGGTTTTCAACAACGCAATCAGCGGCTGAACCTCTTCCGACGCTGGCGGATAGTACAGCATCGCACCCAATACTTTACTCGTTAAACTTATTGATTCTGCTGACATAATTCACTCATTTTAACGTGGGGACGCGCCACCGACGGCGAGGCGTCCCCAGACAGAGATAACGCTTAGGTAATTAACCGCTTACCGCCATACCCACGGTCATATGCAGACCGTAGAAAATTGCGCGTCCCACCAGTTCTCCCGAGAAGACCAGCACAAATGCCAGAATCATTGAGAGCAGCGCAGGACGTTTACGCATGATCAACGGACAGAACCAGCAGCCTAATCCCAGAATGATCAGCACCAGTCGCCATGCAGACAAGCTGCCATATTGCGGGATCAATGCAGATGCCGCCTGAACCGAACTGTGGATATTCGCCAGACCTGTACTTTGCATCACCACCAGCACCATGCTGATCACCAGCCCTGACAGGCTGATGACCGGTAACAGACGCAGACCACAACCCTGGATATTCGCGCCACGCAGCAGCAGATAGCCCAGAACCGGACCACCAATCAGAACTGTCAGTCCGAAGCTGAATGCGGTGTAAAGGTTATTCCAGGTAGGCACAGTATTGATTTCATAAACGCGGCACATTGCGTAAACAAACCCGATACCCGCCAGCATAGTGACCACCAGCCAAATTTTACCCAACAGGCGCGGCATTTTGTTGATCATTGCCAGCAGCCAGTAAATGCCACCAAGCGCAAAGAACAGTGAACCGCTGCCAATCTCGTTACTCAGCGGAGAAGCACCGAGACGGTTGAGCGAGTTAAATGCGCGCAGCGGTGAGCCCAGATGCAAGACCGAAGCCATAAACGCCACCGCCATCAGTGCCCAAAGGAAAAACATCGACAGGTGAATACGACGTTGCTCTTCTGCAGAGCGCTGAGTCAGTAATGCCATAGCCAGCACGATAAATGCCCCTACAACACACTGCCCCAACACGGTAAAGACCATTAAAGGCCATTCATGCCATCCGTTTCCCATCTCAAACCTCCTTCGGGTTAGCCAGATAACCCGTTGTATCGCCTACAGGACGGCAATTCGCATTGGGTTTAATGACGATATTTGGGTGCGTGAAATGCGCAGCCGGCAAGGGTGCCACTTCTGCCAGATCGCCATATTTCGCACGCAGTTCTTCGATCGGTGCCATATCAAGCGCACGCAGCGGGCAGGACTCGACGCAAATAGGTTTTTTACCTTCCGCAACGCGCTCATAACAGCCGTCACATTTGGTCATATGCCCTTTCGCTTCGTTGTACTGCGGCGCGCCATAAGGACAGGCCATATGGCAGTAGCGACAGCCAATACAGACGTCTTCGTTGACCACAACAAATCCGTCTTCACGTTTGTGCATTGCACCGCTCGGGCACACTTTGGTACAGGCTGGATCTGCGCAGTGGTTGCAGGAAATCGACAGATAATAAGCGAACACATTCTGATTCCAGCCATCACCGTCCTTCTGCCAGTCGCCACCGGCATATTCATAAATGCGGCGGAAATTAACGTCAGGCGTTAAATTTTTGAAGTCTTTACAGGCCAGTTCGCAGGTTTTGCATCCTGTGCAGCGGCTTGAATCAATATAAAAACCATATTGAGTTGTCATTTATTGCTCCGTTAAACCTTAGCCACTTGCACAAGGTTGGTATGAGAGGGGTTACCTTTCGCCAGCGGTGAAGGTCTTTGAGAAGTCAGTACGTTGATGCTGCCCGCACGGTCGATTCTTTTGCTGTCAGGGGTGTACCAGGCACCTTCGCCAAGCGCGACTACACCCGGCATCATGCGCGGCGTCACTTTAGCGGCAATCTGCACTTCCCCGCGATCGTTAAAGATGCGGATCATGTCGCCATTGGTGATGCCACGCTGCGCAGCATCCATCGGGTTAATCCACATTTCCTGACGGCATGCGGCTTTCAGCACATCCACATTTCCGTAAGTTGAATGCACCCGACCTTTGAAATGGAAACCTGTCAGTTGCAGGGGATAACGGCTGGCCAGCGGATCGTCATAGTTTTCGAATCCAGCGGCGTAAACCGGCAAAGGATCGATAATGTCTTCTTTTTCCAGCTGCCATTTCGCTGCGATATCAGCCAGCGCGGCCGAATAGATTTCAATTTTTCCCGACGGTGTTTCCAGAGGATTGGCAAGCGGATCTTCACGGAATGATTTGTACGCCACGTGGTGTTGCTCAGGGTCACGCTGCTTGAAAATCCCCTGCTGGCGGAAGGTATCGAAATCAGGAAGCGCGGGAATGGCCTGCACAGATTGCTGGTACAGGTGACGCATCCACTCTTCCTGCGTGCGGCCTTCGGTAAATTTCTGCCCGACGCCCATGCGTTTTGCCAGTTCGCTGGTCATCTCATAAATGTTTTTGCATTCAAAACGAGGTTTGATGACCTGATCGGCAAAAATGACATACGCCATATTCCCGGATGAGGCATCGAGACAGAAATCCATCTGCTCTGAGGCCGTGCAGTCGGGCAGGATAATATCCGCGTATCGGGCAGACGCCGTCATGTGATTGTCGATGACCACGATCATTTCACACTGCTTGTCATCCTGCAGGATGTCGTGCGTACGGTTGATCTCAGAGTGCTGGTTTATCAGACTGTTACCGGCATAATTCCAGATAAACTTAATCGGTACGCTGAGTTTATCTTTCCCACGAATACCGTCTTTTAAAGCGGTCAGTTCCGGCCCGCGTTTAACCGCATCGGTCCACAGGAAAAACGGAATGCTGGTCGTTACCGGGTTTTCAAAAGCAGGCATGCGAACAAAGGGCAGGCTGTAGAATCCTTCACAGGCACCGGAGTTACCGCCATTGATCCCTACGTTGCCGGTAAGAATTGCCAGCATTGCGATTGCACGGGTCGCGAGTTCACCATTGGCATGACGCTGTGGCCCCCAGCCCTGTGCGATAAACGCAGGTTTTGCCTGACCGATTTCACGGGCAAGTTTGACAATTTTGTCTACCGTGATGCCGGTGATCTTTGACGCCCATTCAGGTGTTTTGGCTGTTGCGTCTTCCCCGCTACCCAAAATGTAGGCTTTGTAATGCCCGTTGGCAGGCGCGCCTGCAGGTAAGGTTTTTTCATCGTAGCCGACGCAATATTTATCAAGGAACGGCTGATCGACCAGGTTTTCAGTGATCATCACGTGAGCGAGGGCCGCAGCAAGCGCAGCGTCTGTTCCGGGGCGAATAGGGATCCACTCATCTTCACGCCCTGCTGCTGTATCGGTATAACGTGGGTCGATGATGATCATGCGGGCATTGGATTTTTCCCGTGCCTGCGCCAGATAGTAAGTCACACCACCGCCACTGAGCCGGGTTTCGCCGGGGTTATTACCGAAAAACACCACCAGTTTGCTGTTTTCGATATCCGACGGGCTGTTACCATCGGCCCATCCGCCATAGGTATAATTAAGGCCGGCCGCGATTTGCGCCGAGCTGTAATCACCATAATGGTTCAGATAACCGCCACAGCAATTCATCAGACGGGCAATCAATGTGGAGCCTGGCGGCCATGAACGGGTCATGGTGCCACCTAACGTTCCGGTACCGTAATTGAGATAAACCGCCTCATTACCGTATTTGCCGATGATGTCTTTCAGGCTGCCAGCAATCGTCTCGAAGGCTTCTTCCCAGCTTATACGAATGAATTTTCCTTCTCCGCGCGCACCCACCCGCTTCATCGGAAACTTCAAACGATCGGGGTTGTACACTCGACGACGCATCGAGCGCCCGCGCAGACAGGCCCTGACCTGATGTAATCCTTCGTAATTGTCATCGCCGGTGTTATCGGTTTCGACATAACGAATTTCACCATCAACAACATGCATTCTTAACGGGCAGCGGCTTTCACAGTTAACCGTACAGGCACTCCATACCACTTTTTCGTCGGTAAGTTTGCTGTCGGTGGCAGTCCCGGCCGCCTGCGCGTGCCTGAAAGGCATCGTTACCCCTCCGGCTGCGGCAACCAGTCCCACCAATGCGGAATTTTTCATCAACGTTCGACGACTTATTCCTGCGGCTGTCCCTGCATTTCCTTGCATTTTATTCGACATATCCTTGCTCCTTAATATCCCTTCATAAACAGCAAAGGGATGAAACGTTAACGACCACTTCTGTACGACGCCTTTCGGCCTTCGCTAATTTCTATATTTTTTCTATTTGAATGAGATTCGTATGTTGCGGATTTCCCTTCGCCAGCGGGGATGGGCGTTGGGTGGTCAGCGTGTTCATACACGCGCCATGGTCAATACGATCACCTTTCATATTGGCCTGATGCCATGCGCCCTGCCCCATAGCCACAACGCCGGGCATGATCCGTGGCGTCACTTTTGCCGCGACACGCACTTCACCGCGATCGTTAAAGACCTTCACTTTGTCGCCGTTTTCAATGCCACGGGTTTTGGCATCCAGTGGATTGATCCACACTTCCTGACGGCAGGCGGCCTGCAGCACATCAATATTGCCGTAGGTCGAGTGAGTGCGCGCTTTGTAATGGAAACCGAACATCTGCAACGGGAACTGACTGCGTTTCGGATCGTCCCAGCCTTCAAAGGTCGAGGCATACACTGGTAACGGGCTGATGGTTTCGTCTTTTTTCAATTCCCATTCACCGGCAATTTTTGCCAGTGCGGAAGAGTAAATTTCGATTTTTCCGGACGGGGTTTTAAGCGGGTTAGCCTGCGGATCCTGACGGAATTTTTTATAAGCGACAAAATGCCCTGCGGGGTCTTTGCGCTTATAAATTCCCATGTCACACAAGGCTTCATACGCAGGCAGCGCCGGGTCTTTCAGCAGCATTTTGGCGTAGAGATATTGCAACCACTCACGCTGAGTACGGCCCTCTGTGAACTTGTTGTAAACATCCGGCCCAAGACGACGCGCCACTTCGCTCATCATCTCGTAAATGCCTTTTCGCCCGAACTTAGCCGAGGTCGCTGGCTGAATGAAAATCAGATAGCCCATATTTCCGGCGTAATCATTCGGGATGATATCTTCCTGCTCAACGGTCATCAGATCAGGCAGCAGGATGTCGGCATACTTAGCTGAGGAGGTCATGAAGTTTTCGATCACGACAATCATTTCGCAGTCCTGATCATCCTGCAAAATATCGTGAGTTTTGTTGATGTCGGAATGCTGATTGGTGATGGTATTCCCGGCATAGTTCCAGATGAATTTGATCGGCACATCCAGCTTGTCTTTACCGCGAACACCATCGGCTTTAGCCGTCATTTCAGGGCCACGCGCAATGGCGTCGGTCCAGCTGAAACAGGAAATCTGCGTTTCTACCGGGTTTTCCAGCACAGGCATTCGTTCAATGGTGAGGGTATAAGTCGACTCACGCGCGCCACTGTTACCGCCGTTAATACCCACGTTACCGGTTAAAATTGGCAGCATAGCAATGGCACGTGACGTCAGCTCACCGTTGGCCTGGCGCTGCGGCCCCCATCCCTGAGAAATGTACGCAGGCTTAGCCTGACCGATTTCCCGCGCAAGCTTAACAATTCGCGATGCCGGAATGCCGGTGATGTGCGAGGCCCATTCCGGTGTTTTGGGCGTAGCATCCGCGCCCTGACCCAGAATGTAAGCTTTATAGTGGCTATTGGCGGGTGCATCGGCAGGCAGTGTTTTTTCGTCATAGCCCACGCAATACGTATCCAGGAAAGGCTGATCCACCAAATTTTCGCTGATCAGAACATGTGCAAGGCCGGCGACCAGCGCGGCATCGGTGCCCGGACGGATGGGGATCCATTCGTCTTCGCGTCCTGCTGCAGTATCGGTATAACGCGGGTCGATCACGATCATGCGGGCATTGGAACGCTGACGCGCCTCTTCGAGGTAGTACGTGATCCCGCCGCCGCTCATGCGCGTCTCGGCAGGATTATTACCGAAGAGCACCACCAGTTTGCTGTTTTCGATATCAGACGTGCTGTTGCCGTCGTTGCTGCCATAGGTGTAAGGCATGGCGCAGGAAATTTGAGCGGTGCTGTAAGTGCCGTAATGACTGAGGAAACCGCCGTAGCAGTTCATCAGGCGGGCTACCAGTGAGGCGTAAGGCGATGAACGGGTGATGTTGCCGCCAACCACGCCAGAGGTGTAGTTGATATATACCGCTTCGTTGCCGTATTTAGCGACGATACGTTTCAGATTATTGGCAATCTCGTCAAAAGCCTCTTCCCAGCTGATGCGGACAAACTTACCTTCTCCGCGCTTACCCACGCGTTTCATCGGATAGTTTAACCGGTCCGGGTGATTCATACGCCGGCGCATGGAGCGTCCACGCAGGCAGGCGCGCACCTGGTGATCGCCATAAATATCATTGCCGGTATTATCCGTTTCAACCCAATACACTTCATCGTCGCGAACGTGTAACCGCAATGCGCATCGGCTGCCGCAGTTAACGGAACAGGCACCCCAGACCACTTTATCCTCAGGCGTAGGATGTTTTCCTTCCCCTATCGCCGCGGCTAAAGCACTTCGTCCAAATGGCAGCGAGACGCCTCCTGCAGCAAGAGCCAGCCCGGCCAGTGAAGAGGTTTTCATCAACGTCCGCCGGCTGATACCTGTATTTTCAGGGATAATATCTGGTTTTATTTCCGACATATTTCCGCTCCGGTAAGTTGCTTCGTCATCCGGACCGGTGCTTACAATGACACCAGACTTTGACGAAGAATTGAGCGGGCAGAAATGCAAAGCACAGGGAGTATTTGGGTACCCACTCGGAATGCATGGATATTACTCACCATGAGGTAGGAAACTTTGTTTGCTATCAAGATAAGAAAGGATTGGGGGAGACGGAACAGCAGAACCCTCGTACAACGCACGATTTCAGACATAAAAAAAGCGCCCGGAGGCGCTTTTCGCTATATTGTAAAGTATATAGCGGCATTAGCCGATATATTCTAAACCGCCCATGTAAGGACGCAGCACTTCCGGCACTTCGATACGGCCATCTGCTTGCTGATAGTTTTCCAGCACGGCAACCAGTGTACGGCCAACGGCCAGACCGGAACCGTTCAGAGTGTGAACCAGACGTGGCTTCTTCTCTGTTTTGCTACGGCAGCGAGCCTGCATACGACGTGCCTGGAAATCCCACATGTTAGAACACGAGGAGATTTCACGGTACGTATCCTGCGCGGGCAGCCACACTTCCAGGTCATAGGTTTTGCTTGAACCAAAGCCCATATCGCCGGTGCACAGCAACATTTTGCGGTATGGCAGATTCAGCAGCTGAAGGACTTTTTCGGCATGGCCAGTCAGTTCTTCAAGCGCCTGCATTGAATCTTCAGGACGAACAATCTGAACCATCTCGACTTTATCGAACTGGTGCATACGGATCAGACCACGGGTATCACGGCCATAGGAACCGGCTTCTGAACGGAAACATGGCGTATGCGCAGTCATCTTCACAGGCAGTGATTCCTCATCGAGGATTTCGTCACGCACCAGATTGGTCAGAGGCACTTCTGCCGTTGGGATCAGCGCATAGTTGCTGCTGCCCGCTTCTTCGTCCAAAGGCTTGGTATGGAACAAGTCTTCGCCAAACTTAGGCAACTGACCGGTACCATAAAGCGTTTCATGGTTGACCAGATAAGGAACGTACGCTTCCAGATAACCGTGCTGCTCAGTATGCAAATCAAGCATGAACTGAGAAAGTGCACGATGCATGCGGGCAATTTGCCCTTTCATGACAACGAAACGAGAACCGGTCAGCTTAACCGCAGCGGCGAAATCCAGACCGCCCGCCATTTCACCCAGCGATACGTGATCGCGTACGGCGAAATCGTACTGGCGCGGTGTGCCCCAGCGGCTGACTTCCTGATTATCGTTTTCATCTTTACCGGCAGGTACGGAATCATCTGGCAAGTTAGGAATAGCAGAAGCGACATCACGGATATCATTTTGCAATGCGTCCAGTTCAGCTTTTGCTGCATCCAGCTTCTCACCCAGCGTAAACACTTCCTGACGCAGGGGTTCGATGTCTTCGCCACGGGCTTTAGCCTGACCGATAGTTTTCGATCGTGCGTTACGTTCAGCCTGGAGAGTTTCCGTTTCTACCTGCAAGACTTTGCGGCGCTCTTCCTGAGAACGCAGCTTTTCCACATCGAGTTTAAAACCTCTGCGAGCGAGTTTTTCTGCAACTGCGTCTAGCTCATTACGCAGCAGATTGGGATCGAGCATGCTAATCCTGTACGTGTCGTTATTGAATGTTAATTTGATGAAGCACGCCGCGTTAAACGGCAGCGTGTCAAAGAGTTATCCAGGTAACCTTACCGCAACGATAAAGTTAGCGGTAGCGTTTTGTCGGGCTATTTTGATCTTGTTCAGCAAGCCAAGCCAGCTTTTCACCGATCTTGCCTTCCAGACCGCGAGAGGTGGGATAATAATACTGAGTTCGGGCCATTTCCGGTGGGAAATAATCTTCTCCGGCGGCGTACGCGTTCGGCTCATCGTGGGCATAACGATATTCTTTACCCAGCCCCATTTCTTTCATCAGCTTGGTCGGAGCATTACGCAAATGTTCAGGCACATCGTAGTCAGATTTTTCACGCGCATCACGCATTGCTACTTTAAACGCACTGTAAACTGCATTACTTTTTGGGGCGCAAGCCAGATAGACAATCGCCTGAGCTATCGCCCGTTCACCTTCCGCCGGACCGACGCGGGTGAAACAATCCCAGGCTGCAATCGCCACCTGCATTGCGCGAGGATCGGCATTGCCCACATCTTCAGACGCGATGGCTAACAACCTGCGGGCTACGTAGAGAGGATCTCCTCCCGCGGTGATAATACGGGCATACCAGTAAAGTGCGCCGTCAGGAGATGAGCCACGAACCGATTTGTGCAATGCAGAAATCAAGTCGTAGAAGCGATCACCTTTGTTATCAAATCGCGCGCTCCGCTCACCGGATATTTCGGTCAATAATTCGGGCGTGAGTGTCCGGAAACCTTTTGCATCGACTTCTGCCATATCGGCCATCATTTCGATGCTGTTGAGCGCGCGGCGGGCATCGCCATTCACCAGCTCCGACAACATCCTGCGCGTATCTGGCGGAACACGAATTTTTTCATTGGCGTATCCGCGCTCGGCATTGGTGAGTGCCTGGTCGATGACTTTTTCGATATCTTCCGCTGTGAGGGATTTCAGCAGATAAACGCGGGCGCGTGACAGCAATGCAGAATTGAGTTCGAACGAGGGATTTTCCGTCGTCGCACCAATAAACGTAATGGTGCCGTCTTCAATATGCGGCAGGAATGCATCCTGCTGGCTTTTATTAAAACGATGGACTTCATCGACAAACAGAATAGTACGACGCCCGGCATCACGATTTTGACGGGCGCGCTCAATAGCTTCACGGATTTCTTTGATGCCTGAAGTGACCGCTGAAATGCGCTCGACGTCAGCATTTGCATAGCGGCCAATCAGTTCTGCCAGCGTCGTTTTCCCGGTGCCCGGCGGCCCCCACAAGATCATCGAATGCAACTGCCCTGCTTCAATCGCGCGTGGCAAAGGTTTGCCAGGCGCTAACAGATGTTGCTGTCCGATATATTCTGCAAGAGTGACTGGCCGCATTCTGGCGGCCAGTGGCTGAAATTCATTCTGGGAAAAATCGAGTGACATATTACTCAAAGGGGCCTCACTGACGCTGGTCGTCCACCGTCACACCTTGTGGTGGAGTAAATTTAAATTTGGCATCGTCAACGGTCGCATTCTGCTCACCTTTGAGAACGTAAGCGCTTTTCTGCCCGTCCTGCTCGATAGCCGAGAAACTCTTGATGGTGCCGGTCGGCGTCACGTTGATGGTGAATTGTTTCAGATTACCGGTTGCGCCTTTAGGCGTTAATTCGAAATCATCGCCTTTTTGCTTCACGTTATATTTCGCCCAGTCGCTGCTGTCGTTACGGGTGATCAGCATAAACGGCGTGTTACCGGTCGCATTTTTCAACCAGGTTGCAGTCACTTGCTCAACAAACGGATTGTAGAACCACAGGGTTTTACCATCGGAAACCAAAATGCTTTCATCTGGCGTGGTCATATGCCAGTTGAACAGGTTCGGACGTTTTACCCACAGCTGACCTTCGCCCTGCTGAACAGCGGCGCCATCATCACTGGTCACGGTCTGCGTAAAGCTGGCGTGGAAGGTGTTCAGTTTGCCCAGGCGGGATTTAAGATCGCTGTTGGCATCCGCCAAAACAGAAGCGGAGGTAAATGCAGTCAGTAAACACCCTACCATTAACAATTTTTTCATTCTTATTATTACCTCAGGGATCCAAAAACTCAGACGATGCCTTTCACACTGGCAAAAGACGTATGGTGCGAACTCTATCCGAGGCGACGCCCCGGCGGTAGCTCAATCATCTGAAAAACATGTGTTTTACGCATCTTTGCACAAGGGCCGCTTTCGCGACCCTTCTTAACCTAATACGAGCAGTTCAGACAAGGCTCATTCATGCGAAGGGGGTGCCAGTACTTCACGGTTGCCGTTATGGCCCGGCGTACTCACGATCCCCTGTGCTTCCATTTGCTCAACGATTCGCGCTGCACGGTTGTAACCGATACGGAACTGACGCTGTACGCCGGAGATTGAAGCACGACGCTTATCAACAACGAAAGCGACTGCCTGATCGAACAACGCATCAAGTTCTTCGTCATCACCCAGACCCAGCCCGCCACCTTCACCATCATCGCCACCGGAAATGATGCTTTCGATGTATTTAGGCCGCCCGCGCGCTTTCCAGTCCTGCACAACAGCGTGCACTTCCTGATCGCGGACAAACGCACCGTGAACACGTACGGGTATCGATGAGTTAGGTGCCATATACAACATGTCACCCATTCCCAGCAGAGACTCTGCTCCCCCCTGATCGAGGATGGTACGGGAGTCAATTTTGCTTGATACTGTAAACGCAATACGGGTCGGAATGTTGGCCTTAATCAGGCCAGTGATGACGTCAACCGACGGACGCTGGGTGGCGAGCACCAGATGGATCCCTGCTGCACGGGCTTTCTGGGCCAGTCGGGCAATCAGCTCTTCCACCTTTTTACCCACGGTCATCATCAGATCAGCGAACTCATCCACCAGCACGACGATAAATGGCTCTTTACCCAGGAATGGCGGCTCAGCAGCCATTCCGTCGCCCGGCTTCCAGAATGGATCAGGGATCGGGCGGCCCATGGCTTCCGCTTCCTGAATACGTTCGTTATAACCGGCCAGATTACGGACACCCAGCGCAGACATCAGTTTGTAGCGGCGTTCCATCTCACCGACACACCAACGCAGCGCATTAGCGGCGTCTTTCATATCGGTAACCACTTCCGTCAGCAAATGCGGGATGCCTTCATACACGGATAACTCGAGCATTTTCGGGTCAATCATGATGAAGCGCACTTCTTCAGGCGTAGCCTTATAGAGCATGCTGAGGATCATGGCGTTAACGCCTACCGATTTACCGGAACCGGTGGTACCGGCCACCAGTAAGTGCGGCATTTTCGCCAGATCAGCCACCACAGGCTCGCCGGAAATGTCTTTACCCAATACGATAGTCAATGGCGAAGGACTGTCTTTGAACTTAGCGCAGTCCAACACTTCCCGCAGATACACGGTCTGACGCTTTTTATTCGGTAACTCAAGGCCCACGTAAGGTTTGCCTGGAATGACTTCCACAACGCGGACTGCGACAGCAGATAACGAACGCGCAAGGTCACGCGAGAGGTTCGAAATGCGCGCTGCCTTTACACCCGGTGCCAGATCCAACTCGAATCGGGTGATCACCGGCCCCGGCAATTTGCCGACGACGTCCGCTTTGATACGATAATCGTTCAGTCGCGCTTCAATCAGGTTACCCATTTGCTCAAGCGCAAACTCATCCACAGGTTCAGCTTCTGCCGGTGGAGACGTCAGTAAATCCAGTGACGGCAATGGCGTCGTAGGTTTTACCAGCGGCTGCTCGTGACGCATCAGGAATGGGTGGATGAGGCTGTCCATATCCGGTTTAGCGGCAGGCGGTGACTGGCGCGGCGCTTCATACTCTTGCGCATGTTGCACTGGCTGAGGCGATTGCGGCCGTTGGTAAGGTTCTTGTGCAAATGCTGCGGGGTGCGGTTCTTCTTCTGCCTGCGCAGACAAGGTAAACAGCGGCTCGGAAGGCGTATCGTCGACCAGATCAGCCATTGGCGAGAAGCTGAATGCGTCATGCTGGCTGAGCTTCATGGCCGCCGCGGCAAAATCATCCGCTGCAGACGTTGCGGACTCTGCCCGCTGCTGCTGTGGATCATTTGCCTGAGAATGATGATGCTGAACCACGCCGCTTTGCGGCTCAACGTCTTGCTGGTAACGCGTCTGTTCACGTGCAGCAAATGCGTGACGTAATTCCGCTTCCTGCAAGGCCGCCTCATCATCAGGTTCATCTTGCGCAGCCGTTTCGCCGTAACGCTGTTGCTGCTGATCGGAAAACGCCTGACGTAATGCGGCTTCCTGCATCGCAGCTTCATCCGCCAGAGACTGCTCGTCCTGGTAGACGGGTTCCTGAGTGGCACTCTGCTGCGCCGTTTGCTCTTGCTGCTCAGCCATACGCTGAGAAGGCAGTTTTATCCCGTAGGATGCCAGCTCGCGACGCGTCGGGATCCGCACAGGGTTCGGTCTTGGCAATTCAGGGCCAAAACCTTTTTTGACCTGCGGATTTTCATCACTGACGGCGCTGAATGCAGGCATAAAAGTATTACCGGCAGTAGATGCAGCAGACTGCCCGGCTTGCGCCAGACCGGTTGCCAGCGCTGCCGTGGCAGCCACACTCGCAGCGTGAGCGCTGTCAGGAGTAGGAGAACTGAAGTCAAACGGCGAACGGGTGTTGTGTTCCGCCGCAGTCTGCCAGTTACCCATACGTGGCCCGTCATCTTCATTGTGTTCAGGTTGCACCGGTGACGGCGATTGCTGAACAGGCTGAGGATGGCGCGGTACCGGTGTTTCTTCCGGAATTTCGAAGCTGTATAACGGCGGCGCGGCTGGTTCATGGGCTGCAGGAGGTGGTGCAATATTCGCGACCGGCGGCTCTGCGGCATAACGACTGACTGCCTCAGGTGCAACGGGCGACGTTTCAGCCACCGGCACGGCATCAGCCACTGCGGGCTGAGGGGCAGATTCATTCACTGACGGGGCCGAGAACAGCACGTCATCTACATCTGCATCTGCATCTGCAGGCGCGGCTACCACAGTTGATGCGGCTGCCGCTGTCGCTGCGGCAGTTGCCGGAGCAGCATGCGCTACCGGTTTTGCATCGCCCTCTTCTTCCAGCAACGGATCATCGTGTTCGTCGTCATAATACTCATCGTCGTCACGGCGGGAACGGTTGGTCACAATGTTAGTGACACCGAGCACTGCACCACCAATTTTCTCAGCGATGGTCAGCCATGACCAGCCGGTAAACAGCGTCAGTCCGGCAGCCCAGACACACAGCAGAACCAGCGTGGCACCGACATTGTTAAAGTATGGTGTCATCGCCGTGCTCAGCAAACTGCCGATCACTCCGCCTGAGGCGAAATAATAGAGGTCATCGATGTTGACTGAGGCCAGTCCGCAAGACGTGACAATAAGCGCCAGCGTCCCAATGAGACGCAGCGACCAGGCAAAATAGTCGATGAAATCCTGATTATCGCGCTGACGGAAAGCCGCCCAGCACAAACACAGGATAATAGGGGGGATCGCGTAACCAAATACGCCAAAGATGAAGAACAGCGTATCCGCCATCCACGCGCCAACACCGCCACCCCAGTTATGAATAGGCCCATGCCAGGCGGTTTGCGACCAGCTTGGATCTGAGGGGTTAAAACTCACCAGTGCTGCTATCAAATACGCAGCAAATATCGCCACCACAACCAGCAACGCCTCCACAATACGGCGGCCATTGCTCAGTCTTTTGAGGGTAACGTCTTTATCTTCTGTATATTCCTGGCTCAAGAAAGGCTCTCCAGGTTCCTGTGAACTGAGAAAAAGCAACAGCGCCGAGAGTTGACCCCGGCGCCATAGCTGTATAGATACACAGGAGTGTAGCTAAAGTTACAAGGTTTTGCACCTGACAATTACCGGGTCTTGATGACCAGGCGATTCGTCTGTTTCACTTCTTCCATTACCACATAGGTACGGGTGTCGTTAACACCCGGCAGACGAAGCAATGTCTCACCTAACAGCTTACGGTAAGCAGACATATCCGGTACGCGGGTTTTCAACAGGTAGTCGAAATCCCCTGAAACCAAATGACACTCCTGAATATCTTCGAGTTTTTGTACTGCCGCATTGAACTGCTCAAACACATCCGGCGCACCGCGGTTGAGGGTTATCTCAACAAAAACCAGCAGCGATGCATCAAGATAATGTGGGTTAAGCAGTGCGGTATAACCATTAATGAAGCCCTGACGTTCCAGACGACGAACGCGCTCCAGACATGGCGTTGGAGATAATCCCACACGTTTGGAAAGCTCGACGTTTGAAATCCGGCCATCCTTTTGAAGTTCGTTGAGGATGTTACGGTCAATACGGTCGAGATCTTTTCCCGGACGTTTTTTGTTGTCTACCATTATTATTGTCTCTCTGCTGTCCTTCCCTGCACCTGCCTACCCCAGCCAACTTCAATGTCTAAGGGTTGTCCCAAGCGAAGACCCGATTATTAAGGTTTACGCATCCAAAAGCCGTGTTTATCCCCTGTCATAAGGAACACGGCCAAAACCGGACACTCAAAAGAAATAACTCTGTGGAATTAATAGATTGGAAACAACCAATCTGATTCACCAAACCCTGCGGCAACACAAAAACCCAAAAGCAACACCAGAACGGGTCGGGTAGCAGCCATTTGGATAAATTCAAGTCACTGACAGGCAGTTAATTTCTTCTTACCCTGATGTTTTCGCAAATGCACAGCGGATTGTCAAAGTAAAAGAAGCAAAATCAGAAGAACGTGCCAGATTGAAAAGCCACCGCCCCCTTTTTAGCTATCTTTTCTCTTTGAACAATAACAATTCCGTTCACACGTTATTTCAGCCATATCCCTACAAATTACCGTGATATGTGGCTATTTTAGCGTGTTATAGACAACGTCCAGACTATCCCGACACTCAGACATGCTGGTTTTTTATGCTTACCATCAATCAGTTACCTGAAACATGGTGAAGCGCGAAATCCTTTTTACGCCGGTTGCGCAGTAAAAACTATCAGACAAATCGCTAACAACATCTGAGTTTGCTTTTTTTAACACGCAGTTTTCCCTACAATCGCTTATCGCTAGTCACCATCGCGGAGTTAGATTGCCCATGAGTACGGTTAAACACAGTAAATTATTGATTTTAGGTTCTGGCCCGGCAGGTTATACCGCCGCGGTTTACGCAGCGCGCGCCAACCTCAATCCTGTTTTGATTACCGGCGTGGAAAAAGGCGGTCAGCTGACCACAACCACCGAAGTGGAAAACTGGCCGGGAGATCCCGAAGGTCTGACCGGTCCGGCATTGATGGATCGCATGCATGAGCACGCCACTAAATTCAACACCGAGATCATTTTCGACCATATCAATCAGGTGGATCTGCAAAATCGTCCGTTCCGCCTGACGGGCGACAGCGGCGAATACACCTGTGATGCGTTGATCATCGCCACCGGCGCCTCTGCCCGTTACATTGGTTTGCCATCCGAAGAAGCGTTTAAAGGCCGTGGCGTCTCAGCCTGTGCCACCTGCGATGGTTTCTTCTACCGCAATCAGAAAGTGGCCGTAGTGGGCGGCGGGAATACCGCTGTGGAAGAAGCGCTTTATCTGGCTAACATCGCCTCAGAAGTCCATTTAATTCACCGCCGCGACAGTTTCCGTGCTGAAAAAATTCTGGTTGATCGCCTGAATGATAAAGTCGCCAGCGGCAACATTGTTCTGCATACCCACAAAACGCTGGACGAAGTGGTTGGCGATCAGATGGGCGTGACTGGCGCAAGCCTGATGGATGTCCGTACCGATGAAAAATCTCAGGTTGACGTCGCGGGTGTATTTATCGCTATCGGTCACAGCCCGAATACCGGCATTTTCGAAGGCCAGCTTGAGCTTAAAGACGGCTACATCAAAGTGCAGTCCGGTTCGCACGGCAATGCCACGCAAACCAGCATCCCGGGAGTTTTTGCCGCGGGTGACGTGATGGACCATATCTACCGTCAGGCGATCACGTCCGCCGGAACCGGTTGTATGGCCGCACTGGATGCTGAGCGTTATCTGGATGGCTTATCGCAAGCACCGGATTTGTAATCCTCTTTTCTGCGATTTATTTTCCATCATCCTGATGAATAAGGCGGCTATCTGGCCGCCTTATTCTTTTTGTTTTCTCCCCTCAGCATGTAACATGTTCAGCCTCCGAACCGGATAGCTGCACAGACTGATGCCTGATGAATAAAACACGACAACAAGAACTTATCCGCTGGTTAAAAAAACAAAGCTCACGCGCCAAAGGCTGGATCCGTCTGTCGATGATGCTGGGTTTACTCTCGGGTTTACTGATTTTGGCTCAGGCATGGCTGATGGCCGGTCTGCTGCACAACCTGATTATCCAGCACACGCCCCGTGAAGACTTGCTGCAAAGTTTCCTGCTGATGGCGCTGACCTTTGTTTTGCGTGCCGTGGTGAGCTGGCTGCGGGAACAGGTGGGCTTTATTTGCGGACGTGTCATTCGTCAGGAGATGCGTAAATTAGTGCTCGACCGTCTGGAAAAACTGGGGCCAGCCTGGATACAGGGCAAACCGGCGGGCAGCTGGGCGACCATCATTCTTGAACAAATCGAAGATATGCAGGATTACTATGCCCGCTATCTGCCACAAATCGCTCTTGCGGGGATCATTCCGCTGTTGATTCTGGTCAGCATTTTCCCGATCAACTGGGCGGCAGGGATGATTCTGCTGTTCACTGCGCCGCTGATCCCGATTTTCATGGCGCTGGTCGGTATGGGTGCTGCCGATGCGAATCGTCGCAATTTTGTCGCCCTCGCACGTCTTAGCGGCAACTTCCTCGACAGCCTGCGCGGCCTCGATACCCTTCGCCTCTTCCACCGCGGCACTGCGGAAATCGATCAGATCAAACGCTCTACCGAAAGCTTTCGTGCGCGCACCATGGACGTTCTGCGCCTGGCTTTCCTCTCTTCTGCCGTACTGGAATTTTTCGCCTCAATCTCTATCGCCGTTGTGGCGGTTTACTTCGGTTTCTCCTATCTCGGCGAACTGAATTTCGGCAGCTATGGCACGCCGGTCACCCTTTTTGCCGGTTTTCTGGTGCTGATCCTCGCCCCTGAATTCTTCCAGCCGCTGCGTGATTTGGGTGCCTTTTATCATGCCAAAGCGCAGGCGGTAGGTGCAGCCGAAAGTCTGGTGACGTTCCTGACAGCCGAAAGTGCAGAGATGGGTGACGGCAGCCAGAACTGGCCACAGGGTGAGAAAGTGTCACTGCACGCCCGTGAGATGTTGATTCAGTCGCCGCAGGGCAAAACGCTCGCCGGCCCGCTGACGTTCAACATTCATCCTGGCCAACGCATTGCGATTGTAGGGCTGAGCGGTGCCGGAAAAAGCTCGCTGCTCAATGCCCTGCTGGGCTTTTTGCCTTATCAGGGATCGCTGACGGTAAGCGGCATTGAACTGAAAACCTTGCGCAATGAGGAATGGCGTAAGCGGCTCAGCTGGGTCGGACAGAATCCACATCTGCCCGAACATACCCTGCGCGACAATATTCTGCTGAATCAGCCGGATGTCAGCGAGCAGCAACTCCAGTCAGCCATAGAGCGTGCGTATGTCAGTGAATTTTTACCGCTGCTGCCTCTGGGGCTTGAAACCGAACTGGGCGACAGTGCGGCACGTTTGTCGGTCGGTCAGGCACAACGTGTCGCCGTGGCCCGTGCCCTGCTCTCTCCCTGCGCATTATTGTTACTGGACGAACCTACCGCCAGCCTCGATGCGCACAGCGAAAAACGCGTGATGAGCGCGCTGAACGAAGCGTCTGAAGCTCAGACATCCCTGCTGGTCACCCATCAGCTGGAGGACACCCGTGACTATGATGAAATCTGGGTAATGGACAAAGGTCAGATCGCTGAGCGTGGCACTTTCCCTGATCTGGTTGCTCAGGGCGGATTATTTGCCAGCCTGTTGTCTCAGCGCAGTAAGGAGCTGTAATCATGAAAATTCTACTGCCTTATCTCGCCCTGTATCGCCGTCACTGGTTCCGTCTGTCACTGGGTATCATTCTGGCGATTGTGACCCTGCTCGCCAGCATTGGCCTGCTGACGCTCTCTGGCTGGTTCCTGGCGGCCTCAGCCGTCGCCGGTATCGCCGGGTTGTACACGTTCAATTACATGCTTCCGGCAGCCGGTGTGCGCGGTGCCGCAATATTTCGTACTGCGGGGCGTTACGCTGAACGCCTGGTCAGCCACGATGCGACCTTCCGCGTACTGGCGCATTTGCGCGTGTTCACTTTCACTAAAATTATGCCGCTGTCGCCGGGTGGCATTGCGCGGTTTCGTCAGGCTGATCTGCTGAACCGGCTGGTCGCCGATGTGGATACGCTGGATCACCTGTATCTGCGTGTTATCTCTCCGTTGATCAGCGCTCTGGTGGTGATTGCGCTGGTGACCTTTGGGCTGAGTTTCCTTGACGTGAAACTGGCCCTGACGCTCGGCGGCATCATGATGATTCTGATGCTGCTGCTGCCGGTGATGTTCTATCGCGCAGGTAAACCCGCCGGACGCGAACTGACCGCTCTGCGCAGTGATTACCGGATGCAGTTGACGTCGTGGTTACAGGGCCAGTCAGAACTGGTGGTATTCGGCGCGCAAGCGCGGTTCCGACAGAAACTGAATGATATCGAACGCCGCTGGATGCTGCGCCAGCAGCAGCAGGCGAGGCTCACCGGGCTGTCACAGGCGGTGGTCATTGCCGCGGCGGGTCTGACCGTAACGGTGATGCTGTGGCTTGCTGCCGGCGGGATCGGGACAATCGCAAACCCCGGCGCACTGATTGCGTTGTTCGTGTTTACCCCGCTGGCTGCTTTCGAAGCGCTGGGGCCCGTCGCCGCGGCTTTCCAGCATCTGGGTCAGGTGATTGCCTCGGCGCAGCGTGTCAGTCAGATCATCGATCAGCCCGCCGATGTCACTTTCCCGGCACAAGGTCCGCAGGCCGCAGAACACGTCACTCTGTCACTGAAAAACGTGAATTTCACTTATCCCGGACAGCCGTTGCCGGTGCTTAAAAATATTACGCTGGAAGTGGCTGCCGGTGAGCACATCGCCCTTCTCGGCCAGACCGGCTGTGGCAAATCGACCCTGTTGCAACTGCTGACGCGCGGCTGGGATATTAACAGCGGCGCATTGAGCATTAACGGTCATGCGATAACGACCTACGATGAAGCGTCGCTGCGACAGATGATTACCGTCGTCAGCCAGCGCGTACATATTTTCAATAATACGCTGCGTGAAAACCTGCGGATGGCCTCTCCCCAACGCTCCGATGACCAGCTTGCTCAGGCACTCAGACAGGTAGATTTACATGTTCTGCTTGAAGACGAAGGCCTGAACGCATGGCTTGGAGAGGGTGGCCGTCAGCTTTCAGGCGGCGAACAGCGTCGTTTAGGCCTGGCGCGTGCCCTGCTGCATAACGGCCCGCTGTGGTTGCTGGACGAACCCACCGAAGGGCTGGATGCAGAAACGGAAAACCATATTCTGGCCTTGCTGCACAAGCATTGTGAAAATAAAACGCTACTCTTAGTGACGCACCGTTTACAAGGTCTTGAAAACCTCGACAGAATTTGTGTGATGGAAGAAGGCGAGATTGTGGAACAAGGTGATCATCCGACGTTAGCCGCCTCACACGGCCGGTACGCCCGTTTTCTTGCGCGCGGCTGATGTCTGTAACTGATTTATGTGGCGGCCTGTCAGCCGCCGGATAAGGAGATCTATGCGGTTAGTTAAACTCGAAGCCAGTTCTGTTCATTTTCCGGATCCTGATACTGCGTTACAGGACCCGAACGGCCTCCTGGCTATCGGTGGCGACCTGACCTCACCGCGTTTGCTTTCCGCGTATCAGCATGGCATTTTCCCCTGGTTTGAGCCCGGAGAGATGATCCTCTGGTGGTCACCCGATCCGCGCGCAATTTTAGTCCCTGAAGAGCGCCACATCAGCCGGAGTTTGCAACGGTTCATGCGTAAAATGCCTTTTCGTTTTACGCTCAATCAACGTTTCGAGCAGGTGATCCACGCCTGTGCGATGCAACGTGAAGATGGCACCTGGATCGGCCCGCTGGTTCAGCGCGGTTATCAGGAATTGCACGAGGCCGGGCACGCCCACTCAGTGGAAGTCTGGGAAGGTGATGAGCTGGTCGGCGGTTTGTACGGCGTATCCGTCGGAAGTCTGTTTTGCGGTGAATCGATGTTTAGCCGCCGTGAGAATGCCTCCAAGTGCGCGCTCATGATGTTTTGCCAACATTTTTCCCGCAATGGTGGAGAACTGATTGACTGTCAGGTGCTCAACCCTCACACTGCGTCGCTGGGTGCGAGAGAGATCCCACGCCGCCAATTTTTGCAGCAGTTATCCGAACTTTCGCAACGCGCGTTAGCACCGGATTGCTGGTTGCCACAAGACTTATCCCCACATGATGAAGACCTGCCGGTATTTCCGAAGGATAGGGAATAGGTGCGGTCATGAACCATACTTCTTTACATAATGTGGGTTTTTCGGCATTATCTTGCCGGTTAAAAACTATGGTAGTTAGACCTAGAGGATTCGATGGCCAAAGAAGACAACATTGAAATGCAGGGCACCGTACTTGATACGCTGCCAAACACTATGTTCCGCGTAGAATTAGAAAACGGACACGTAGTTACCGCACACATCTCCGGTAAAATGCGTAAGAACTATATCCGCATCCTGACGGGCGACAAAGTCACTGTAGAGCTGACCCCGTACGACCTGAGCAAAGGCCGCATTGTCTTCCGTAGCCGTTAATAAACGGCTCACTCATCGCTGATTTTCCGGCGATACCCGAGGATACCCTCTTCGCCCTTCCTGCACTTGCAAGGGCGTTTTGTGGTATCCGCAATTCGGCATGTGTTCCACTATCCTTTCTGAAATCTCTTACTGATTCCTGCAATTAAATAAAGAATTTCGGAAAGAAAAAAGGCGATGTTTTCACATCGCCTTTTGTTTTTTCATCACCGATGAAAATTAGTGCACCGCACCTTCCGGCTTTTTCTTCTGCGCGCTCATGAAGTGGTAAGTCAGCTTATCGGCTTCCTTATCCAGCGCCACAGACACCGAGCCACCGTCTACCAGTGAACCAAACAGCAGTTCGTTGGCCAGCGGTTTTTTCAGGTTTTCCTGCACGGTACGGGTCATCGGACGCGCGCCCATCGCACGGTCATAACCTTTCACGGTCAGCCAGTCACGGGCTTCATCACTGACTTCCAGCGAGACGCCTTTGGCATCCAGTTGCGCCTGCAGTTCGACGATAAACTTATCGACCACCAGTTGGATCACATCGGTAGACAGGTGGTTGAACCAGATCACGTTGTCCAGACGGTTACGGAACTCCGGTGTAAACACCTTCTTGATCTCTTCCATGGCGTCAGGGCTGTTATCCTGATGGATAAGGCCAATCGATTTACGTTCAGTTTCACGTACACCAGCGTTTGTGGTCATCACCAAAATCACGTTACGGAAATCAGCTTTGCGCCCGTTGTTATCGGTCAGCGTACCGTTGTCCATGACCTGCAACAGCAGGTTGAAGACATCCGGATGCGCCTTCTCGATTTCATCGAGCAGCACCACCGCGTGAGGATGTTTAAGTACAGCATCCGTCAGTAAGCCGCCCTGATCAAAGCCAACGTACCCAGGAGGTGCACCGATCAAACGGCTGACCGTATGACGCTCCATGTATTCCGACATATCAAAGCGCAGCAGTTCGATATCCATCGCTTTCGCCAGCTGAACCGTCACTTCGGTTTTACCCACACCGGTAGGACCGGCGAACAGGAAGGAACCGACCGGCTTGCGATCCTGGCCCAGACCCGCACGGCTCATTTTGATCGCTTCTGTCAGGGCTTCGATGGCAGGATCTTGCCCGAAGACCAGCATTTTCAGGCGGTCACCGAGATTTTTCAGCACATCGCGATCGGTTGCTGACACGGTTTTTTCCGGAATGCGGGCGATACGCGCCACCACACTTTCGATGTCGCTGACGTTAACGGTTTTCTTGCGTTTACTGACCGGCATTAACCGGCTGCGCGCGCCTGCTTCATCAATAACGTCAATGGCTTTGTCTGGCAGGTGACGGTCATTGATATATTTGACCGACAGCTCCACCGCTGCACGCACCGCTTTCGCGGTATAACGTACATCGTGGTGCGCTTCGTATTTGGTTTTCAGGCCATTGATGATCTGCACGGTTTCTTCGACGGTCGGTTCAGTAATATCAATTTTCTGGAAGCGACGCGCCAGGGCACGGTCTTTCTCAAAGATATTGCTAAATTCCTGATACGTCGTTGAACCGATCACCCGGATCTTCCCGCTCGACAGCAAGGGTTTGATCAGGTTAGCCGCATCCACCTGACCGCCGGACGCCGCACCGGCACCGATGATCGTGTGGATTTCATCAATAAACAGAATGCTGTTCTTATCCTGTTCCAGCTGTTTGAGCAGCGATTTGAAACGTTTTTCAAAATCACCACGGTATTTCGTGCCTGCCAGCAGAGAACCGATATCCAGAGAATACAGGGTGCAGTCGGCCATTACTTCCGGCACGTCGCCCTGCTCAATTCGCCATGCCAGACCTTCAGCAATTGCGGTTTTACCTACGCCGGATTCCCCCACCAGCAGCGGGTTATTCTTACGGCGACGGCAGAGCACCTGAATGGCGCGCTCCAGTTCTTTGTCACGGCCAATCAGCGGATCGATGCCACCTACACGCGCTAACTGGTTAAGATTAGTGGTGAAGTTCTCCATACGATCTTCCCCCGCCGACTGCTCTTCGTTAACTGGGTTTTCCGCATTGTTTGGCGCCTGGCTACCCGATTCATCTTTACGGGTACCGTGCGAAATAAAGTTCACCACATCAAGGCGGCTGACATCATGTTTACGCAGGAGATAGGCAGCCTGAGATTCCTGTTCGCTGAAAATCGCGACCAGAACGTTAGCGCCGGATACTTCACTGCGGCCAGAAGATTGCACGTGGAATACCGCACGTTGCAGAACGCGCTGGAAACTCAGCGTAGGCTGGGTGTCACGTTCCTCTTCACTGGCGGGTAAGGTGGGTGTGGTTTGCTCGATGAAGGCTTCCAGCTCCTGGCGTAATGCCACCAGATCGACTGTACAAGCTTCAAGCGCTTCACGGGCAGCAGGGTTGCTGAGCAACGCCAGCAACAGGTGCTCCACGGTCATAAACTCATGCCGGTGCTCACGGGCTCTTGCGAAAGCCATGTTGAGACTGAGTTCAAGTTCTTGATTGAGCATAGGCACCTCCCAAATAGATTGCCTTAATCAGGCTTTTTCCAGCGTACACAGCAACGGATGCTCATTCTCCTTGGCGTACTCATTTACGTGTGCGACCTTGGTTTCGGCGACTTCGGCGGTATAAACGCCGCATATCGCTTTGCCTCTATAGTGCACCTGGAGCATCAGTTGCGTTGCACGTTCAATATCATAAGAAAAGAACTTTTGCAGAACGTCAATCACAAATTCCATTGGAGTGTAATCGTCGTTGTTTAATATAACTTTATACATAGATGGCGGTTTTACCTCATCCTTTTGCTTATTCGCCGTCAAATGTTCAAAATTTAGCCAGTCTTGTTTGTCGCCCATTGCCTGCTCGTCACCTGTGAAGATCGTATTGGATGCTAAATACCTGACGTGAAAGCTTTCTGCGGGGCTTCACGCGGCTATTTCCCCATTTTACCATCTCTTGCGTCACGGTGCCGCTGCACAAAATGTCCTCTTTGCCATCAGCCCCGCTGGCATATATTTAACAAAATATGTCAATAGCGTTACCTGCTTCAAAGTTTGGTTATCTGCCCCCTTATGACAAATGCCGTTTCCTTGATCTCTAAACCGTTTCCACTAGAGTGTAAATTCGTGAGCTGAACGTCTTTTGAACAGGCCATCACTGGCCAGGTTCTGGTCTTCCCGCTCACCCAACTGGCTTTCACGCTAACGACCAGACTAGTCATGAGAGGGATGAAGAAGCATGCTGACGGGTACAGTGAAATGGTTCAATAATGCTAAAGGTTTTGGCTTCATCTGCCCGGAAAGTGGCGGAGAAGACATTTTTGCTCACTACTCCACCATTCAGATGGAGGGCTACCGGACATTAAAGGCAGGCCAGCAGGTCAGCTTTGATGTTCATGAAGGCCCGAAGGGGAATCATGCCAGCCTCATTATTCCAGTGGAAAGTGCAGCGGTCGCCTGACCTGTTCTGTTACAGCGGTTCGGATAAAAAATAATGCCTGTCACTCACTGACTGGCATTTTTTATTTATGGGGGAGAATGCGTCAGGCTTCAAGCCCTGAACGATAAATAAAGTACATTTTTTAGACACCGATTGCTAAGACACGACACAAAACAAATTAAATCTAAACACAATCTCAACAAATCGCGTTCAATCTCTCCCTCTTTTTGCCCGTTGCACCCCTGTTTATTGTTGGCCTGTTGAAATAGCCGTTATTGACATCCGGCCAGACACAACAGGTAAATACCATGACCACATTCAGTTACCCATGCGAAGAAAAGGCTCCGCTTTCGGGTCTTCAGTTGATGACGGCGCTGCTCTCCCGTCGTCTGGTACCGGGACCTTCGTGGAAATTGCCGCGCTACCGTTTTAAATTCCTTTTTCGCGCGCTGACCCATCCGCGCCGCACCTTTAGCATGCTGGATTACCTGGCGCAGCATCCGCAGCGTGATGAGATCCTGACGGCGCAGCCGAGCCTGCCCTGCAAGTTACACCGCGTCTATCAGGCCGCCAATATCACGCCGGAGCAGGCGATGAAACGCATCACCGATCATTACGACATGATCGGCCACTGCCTGCCGGACGCCATTAACCACGGTTATCTGAGCAAAAAGCCGATGGCGATTGCCACCCTGACCGGTAAAGATGAGCAACGTTTCGCGATCACCTTCAATTCGGTCAGCCGTCTGGATAAAGAAGGTGAAGCAACGCTGACCTTCAACAACCCGCAGGGTGAACCGATCGCCATAGTGACGTTCTCGTTTATCCACTATCAGGGCCAGCCGACGCTGTTCATCGGTGCGCTTCAGGGGCCCCGTGCGCACGTCGATCATCACGAAATACAGACGGCAACCAAAGCCTGCCACGGTTTATTCCCGAAACGTCTGGTCATTGAAGCGCTGACCACGCTGGCTGAGCTGGCGGGCATGACGCAGATTGTTGCGGTAGGAAATCACACCCACATTTACGAAAACCCGCGCTACAAAAAACGTAAAGGTATGGTGTTTGCGGATTACGACAGCTTCTGGGAAACGATGGACGCCAAACAAGGCGAGGACGGTTATTTCCATCTGCCGCGCCAGATAACACACCGTCCGCTGGAAGAAATTGCCAGTAAACGACGCGCTGAGTATCGCCGCCGTTACCAGTTGTTAGATGAGCTGGAAACCCAAATCCGCCAGACATTTTCCAGCGGACATGGGCACCCAGTGCTCACTGAAGAGAGCCGCGCGGTTTAATCTGCCCTGCCGCGTGCCAGCCAGGCGACGCGTGAAAACATTTGTCGCAGCAACGGGGGAATCGATGAGGTTCCCCGCAACGAAGCCGCCTGCGCCACATCTATCGCCAGATCGGGCTTTGAGCTGCGGTGAATGGCTTTGTCGATGATGCGTCTCGGCGACATCGGCACATTCTCCGCAATGGCGGAATGCTTGCGATACACGTCTTCAAAACCTTCCCGATACAGAAAATATTCGATGTCCTGAGAAGGCAGCGCGGTCAGGCGGTAGCGCAGATTATCATCATGATTCTCAACGTTAGCCTTTACCGTCGCCGCATATTTACGCCCGGCTTCATCGCCGTCCACCAGAGTATGCCACTCAATGCCCATCTGCCGGGCGAAGCGCAGCAAGGGTTTTAACCCGCACTGGGCAAACTCGATCACCTTGATCCCTTCAGACTCAAAATGATAGCCGCACTGACGCGCCAGCTGATTGAGCAGCCAGACTTCGGTTTCCCCTTCCACCAGCAGCCAGCAGCGGGCGAAAAGCGACGACGGGCGGTTAAAACGGATATGAAACGCAATGCGGCGGCTGTCCTCCATGCTCAGCCCTTCCGGGCCAATGGCATAAGCCGCCACGCGGGATGACTCGCGCACCAGGCGACAAATCTGTTCAACCGGCACCAGTGAAAGTAAATCGCCGGAGTTGGTGGTAGTGATGCGCTGCAACGGCAGTTGATCCAGTAATCCCCACGCCACGGACAGCATAATCGGATGCAGACGGGTTTCGGGGTCTTCGATCAGCAGCAGTGGTCGCGCATCCGGATGCAGCACCACCGAGCCTTTCGCCTGCAATAGCGTGGAGAACATGCCGAGCAGCATCACGCGCATACTGCGGCTGTTCGGCTCGGCAATCATCCGGTTAATATTATCCAGTGAACGCCATGCCCGGCGGCTTTCCGCACGGCCATGACGCTTCTGCTGCCACGGCGCGCTGCTGGACGTGCCCTGCTCGGCAAAATAATGTTCCAGCAGTTGCTGCATGGCCGACAGCCCGCTGCGCAGTTCGCTGTTGGTCAGCGATTGCGGATTGTGCACCAGCCCGCGCGTCAGTTCATCGAGTTGCTGCGCCAGTTGTTCATTATTGGTGGAAAGTCGCGGTGCCAGCGTGTCACTGCGCAGCCGGCGGATAAAGCGCGCATCCCGCAGGCGTAAGACCGGGTTCAGGCGGATCAACGCCAGCGCCAGCGGGTCGATAGTCGTCAGATTCAGCGGCTGTCCGTTGGATGACAGAAAGCTGCGCAGCGTCATCACGCTGCCGTCATCTTCCAGCTCACCTTCCAGACGGTAATAAATGCGGTTCAGACGATCCGGGCATTTCACCCACAGCGGAGACAGCGTATTAAAGCGCGGCGACATATGATGCCCGGCCTGATTTTCGCAGAAGGTAAACACGATATGCAGATACTGCGATTTCGACTCTTTTTCGCCTGCCGGAAAATAAAAATCTTCTTCTTTGAAGCAATACAGTTTGGCTTCGGGCGAAAGCAGCAGCGTCAGCGCATCCAGCAGGCTGGATTTCCCCCAGGCATTTTCGCCGATAAGAACGGTGTTGGTCAGAAAGGATTCGGTCTGCCCCTGCTGCGCCGGGCCGGTGATTGATGCCCCCCGTTGCGCAGGCTGAGTCAGGGTCAGAGAGAGCCGGTTAATACCGCGAAAACCGACAATATCAATATGTTCCAGATACATCAGACGCCTCCTGTGCGCTCAGTACTTAGCTGAGCATGGCGTTAAAAATCGGTTTCCGTCAAGGCTGCCCGACGATCTCTGTGTCGCAAAGCTGCTTTACAGTCAGATAACTTTTGGTTAGCGTGACGGGCGGTATTTTCTGTGCCGCCCTCCTCTCAGGGAGCCTCACTTTTCAGGGATTTGATCTCATGTATTCCGGCCTGTTGATTATTCTTTTGCCGTTGATTCTCGGTTACCTTATTCCGGTTAAAAACCGCGCTCTGCTGCACGTTGTGAACCAGATGTTGAGCTGGATGGTGTATGTCATCCTGTTCATTATGGGGATCAGCCTGGCCTTCCTCGACAATCTCAGCACCAATTTATTACTGATTTTCAAATATGCCGCCGTCTGTTTCCTGTGCATCTTTGTGATGAACTACGCGGCGCTTTGGCTGCTCGAACGCCGCCGTCCGTGGAAAACCCAGCATAAACAGGAAAAGTTACCGTCGCGTTTACACATGGCGCTGGAATCTCTGAAACTGTGCGGCGTGGTGATCGGTGGCTTCGCGCTCGGCCTGACGCAATGGCACTGGCTCACTTTCGCCTCGCAGGCCAGTGAACTCGCCCTGCTCTTCCTGCTGGCGCTGGTCGGTATCCAGCTGCGCAACAGCAGCATGACCCTGCGCCAGATCATCCTTAACCGCCGCGGCATGATAGTGGCGGTGGTGGTGGCGATCAGCGCGTTGATCGGCGGTGCGCTGGCCGCCCTGCTGCTCGGGTTGCCACTGAAAACCGGGCTGGCGCTCGCCTCCGGTTATGGCTGGTACTCGCTTTCCGGCATCGTTCTCACCGACTCTTTCGGGCCGGTCATCGGCAGCGCCGCATTCTTTAACGATCTGGCGCGTGAGCTGTGCGCAATCATGCTGATCCCGACGCTGGTTCGCAGCAGCCGTTCCACCGCGCTGGGGCTGTGCGGCGCAACGTCGATGGATTTCACCCTGCCGGTCTTACAGCGCAGCGGCGGGCTGGATATGGTGCCGCCTGCGGTGGTGCACGGTTTCGTGCTCAGCCTGTTATCCCCGGTACTGATGGCCTTTTTCTCGGCCTGATGACGCCGTTTTCCCGCTGCGTGATACGGCGGGAAACGTCCTTCCCTGCCTGCAAAACTTGCGATAAATCAAGTTCAGCTCATTTCCTCTGAAAATTCCTTCATTTTTGAGCCTGCCGGTCTTAGGCTTGCATTAAAACAAGCATTTCAAATGCAACTTTAAAAAAGGACCTCATTATGTTTTGTGTGCAATGTGAACAAACAGTCCGTACCCCGGCGGGCAATGGCTGCGCGTATGCGCAGGGAATGTGTGGCAAAACGGCAGAAACCTCTGATTTACAAGACTTACTGGTCGCAGTGTTAGAAGGCCTGTCCGCCTGGGCGCTGACGGCACGCGGCTACGGCATCATTGATGAAGAGATCGACAGCTTCGCGCCCCGCGCCTTTTTCTCCACCCTGACCAACGTGAACTTCGATTCTGATCGTATCGTCGGCTATGCTCGTGAAGCCATTCTTTACCGTGAATCGCTGGCCGTTCGCTGTCGCCTGATGGACCCGGAGATCACCGTCAGTCACCCGCTGGCCGCGCTGGAACTGGTCAGCGATAATCTCAGCGAACTGCAACAACAGGCGCAACAGTTTGCGCTCAACGGTGATAAAGCGCAGATCGGCGATGACATTCATGGCCTGCGCATGTTGTGTCTGTACGGCCTGAAAGGGGCGGCGGCATACATGGAACACGCCCATGTTCTGGGCGAGTCAGATACCGCCATTTACGCCGAATATCACCGTCTGATGGCGTGGCTCGGTACGCAACCCGCCGACATGGGCGAAATGCTCAACAACGCGATGGCGATCGGCAAAATGAACTTTGGCGTGATGGCCATCCTGGATAAAGGTGAAACCGATGCCTACGGCCATCCGCAGCCTACGGCGGTAAACGTCCGTCCGCTGGCAGGCAAAGCGATTCTGATTTCTGGTCACGATCTGAAAGATTTGCAGATGCTGCTCGAGCAAACCGCCGGTACCGGCATCAACGTTTATACCCACGGCGAAATGCTGCCCGCGCACGGTTATCCGGAACTGAAAAAATTCCCGCATCTGGCCGGTAACTACGGCAGCGGCTGGCAAAATCAGCAGGTGGAATTCGCGAAATTCCCCGGCCCGGTGGTCATGACGTCCAACTGTATTATTGATCCGAACGTTGGCAATTATGGCGACCGCATCTGGACCCGCAGCATCGTCGGCTGGCCGGGCGTGCAGCATCTGGAAGGCGAAGATTTTGCGCAGGTCATCTCACAGGCGTTGCAGCTTCCGGGTTTCCGTTACAGTGAAATCGAACAGGAAATCACTGTCGGATTTGGCCGCCAGACCCTGCTGAGTGCAGCCGATACCGTCATTGATCTGGTCGCCACCAAAAAACTGCGCCACATCTTCCTGATTGGCGGCTGTGACGGCAGCCGCGGCGAACGCAGTTACTTCACCGATCTGGCGGTCAGCGTACCGAAAGACTGCCTGATCATGACCCTCGCTTGCGGTAAATACCGCTTCAACAAACTGGATTTCGGCACCATTGAAGGATTGCCGCGTCTGCTGGACGTCGGTCAGTGCAACGATGCCTATTCCGCCATTATTCTGGCCGTGAATCTTGCCGAGAAATTAGGTTGTGGCGTGAATGAGTTACCGCTGAGTCTGGTGCTGTCCTGGTTCGAGCAAAAAGCCATTGTGATCCTGCTGACCCTGCTGTCGCTCGGTGTGAAAAACATCGCCACCGGCCCGACGGCGCCGGCCTTCCTGACCGATAACCTGCTGGCGATCCTCAATGAAAAATTTGGCCTGCGTGCAATCACTTCGGTGGAGCAGGATCTGAAAACCATGCTGCCGGAGTAAACCGAGATGAATTTTCCGTTATTCCCCGATCAGCCAACGGCGCTGTGCCAGAACCGTATGCAGGTCTATTCGGTTGCGCAGGAAACGCCCGATGTCTGGACAATTTCCCTGATCAATCATGATGTTTATGATTATCAGCCCGGCCAGTTTGCGCTGGTGAACATCGGCCAGCACGGCGATGTTCAGCGCGCTTACACGCTCTCCTCCACGCCCGGGCAGAGCCCGTTTATTCAGCTGACAGTGCGCCGCATCGACGGTGGCGCAGGCTCACAGTGGCTGACAACGCAGGTCAAACCCGGTGATTACGTCTGGCTGAGTGACGCCCTCGGAGAATTTACCTGCGAAACCCGGCAGCCGTTGTTATTGCTGGCGGCCGGTTGCGGCGTGACGCCGGTGATGTCTGTCGCACGCGATATTCTGGCGCATCATCCTGCGCAAAGTGTGCAGGTGTTTTACAGCGTGCGCAGCCCGCAGGACATTATCTTTGCGCAGGAATGGCAGCACCTGTGCGCAACCTATCCGCAACTGGATCTGACCATTCTTGCGGAAAATGGCGCCGGATCCGGGCACATCGCCGGACGGCTGAGCCAGGATTTGCTGCAAAGTCGGGTGCCGGATATCCGTGAACGTCGGGTGATGATTTGCGGGCCTGCACCTTATATGCAACTGGCGGGCGACTGGGCGAAAGAACTCGGTGTGGCGGCGGATAACATCGTTAAAGAGCAGTTCCAGGCGACGGAAACCGGGGTGTCTGCCGATCAGCAACTGACGCTGACCCGCCTGACGCCGTTGCAGAATTACCGCGTACCGGTCGGTTCCACGCTGCTGGCCGTGATGGAGCAGCATAAAATACCGGTCACCGCCGCGTGCCGCGCAGGCGTGTGCGGCAGCTGTAAAACCCGCATACTCAGCGGCGATTACCAGACCACCAGCCGCATGACGCTGACCGATGAAGACGTCGCTCAGGGATATGTGCTGGCCTGCAGTTGTCAGCTTCAGGGCGACGTCACCCTCGCCTGATCCCCGCGTTAACTCGCTGCCCGCACATGATTTTTTACAGTCTGAGCGGGCAGTTTTACAAAATTTCACCCCCCTCCTCTGCATAATTTTGTATGGTTTAAGGCTGAACATTCAAGGATGTAATCAGTGGACTATGCTTAACCCAGTCTTTTTTATGTAATACACCGAGGGAACTGAAGATGAAGCAAAGCGTAGCGTCATATCTGGCGAAAACATTAGAAGCGGCGGGCGTTAAACGCATCTGGGGCGTCACCGGTGACTCACTTAACGGCCTGAGTGACAGCCTGAACCGTATGGGCACCATTGAATGGCTGGGCACGCGTCATGAAGAAGTGGCTGCGTTTGCCGCCGGTGCCGAAGCACAAATCACCGGTGAACTGGCGGTGTGCGCCGGTTCGTGCGGGCCGGGCAACCTGCACCTGATCAACGGCCTGTTCGACTGCCACCGCAATCACGTTCCCGTGGTCGCCATTGCCGCTCATATTCCGTCGAGCGAAATCGGCAGCGGTTATTTTCAGGAAACCCATCCGACCGAGCTTTTCCGCGAATGCAGCCACTACTGTGAAATGGTGACCAATCCTGAACAGTTGCCGCAGGTGCTGGCGATCGCCATGCGCAAAGCTATTCTCAACCGTGGCGTGTCGGTGATTGTGTTACCTGGCGACGTCGCGCTTAAACCCGCGCCTGAAGATGCCAAAATCAGCTGGTATCCGCCGGTGCTGCCAAGGGTTATTCCGCAGCAAACCGAACTGGCAAAGCTGGCTGAACTGCTCAACGGTGCGACCAATATTACGATGATGTGCGGCAGCGGCTGTGCGGGCGCGCACGACGAAGTGATCAGGCTGGCTGAAACGCTGAAAGCGCCGGTGGTGCATGCACTGCGCGGCAAAGAGCATATCGAGTGGGATAACCCTTACAGCGTCGGCATGACCGGGCTTATCGGCTTCTCTTCCGGCTTCCACGCCATGATGAATGCGGACACGCTGATCCTGCTCGGCACACAATTCCCGTACCGCGCCTTCTATCCGACGGACGCGAAAATCATTCAGATTGATATCAATCCGGGCAGCATCGGCTCCCATTGTCATGTCGATATGGCGCTGGTGGGTGACATCAAATCCACGCTGACCGCGCTCCTGCCGCAATTACAGGCTAAAACTGAACGCAAGTTCCTCGATAAAGCGCTGAAGCATTATGAAGAAGCGCGTAAAGATCTCGACGGACTGGCGACGCCGAATGACAAGCAGGCTATTCACCCGCAGTATCTGGCGCAACAGATCAGCCGGTTCGCCGCATCGGATGCCATCTTTACCTGTGACGTCGGCACGCCGACCGTCTGGGCGTGCCGTTATCTGCAAATGAACGGCCAGCGCCGTCTGCTCGGTTCGTTCAACCACGGTTCGATGGCCAACGCCATGCCGCAGGCCATTGGTGCGCAGGCGATTGACCGTTCGCGGCAGGTGGTGGCGCTGTGCGGCGACGGCGGATTCGCCATGCTGATGGGGGATTTTCTGACGCTGGCGCAGCAAAAGCTGCCGGTGAAAATCGTCATCTTTAACAACAGCGTGCTGGGATTTGTGGCGATGGAAATGAAAGCAGGCGGGTATCTGACGGACGGCACTGAGCTGAAAAACCCGGATTTCGCCGCCATTGCCGAGGCCGCCGGCATCAAAGGGATCCGCGTGGAGAAAGCGTCGGACATTGACGCCGCCTTGCAGGATGCGTTTGCTTACGAAGGGCCGGTGCTGGTGGATGTGATCACCGCCACCGAAGAACTGGCGATGCCGCCACAGATCAAATTCGAGCAAGCCAAGGGCTTCAGCCTGTACATGCTGCGTGCGGTGATAAGTGGCCGGGGTGATGAAGTCGTCGAACTGGCAAAAACCAACTGGCTGCGATAACCCTGACAGGGCTATAGTGGAAGGTCAGGCGGGCTCTCAGCCCGTCTGATCTTACATTCTAAAAACACAGCAGAAGGAAGCCCACGTTGATCGACTTACGCAGTGATACCGTAACCCGCCCCAGTGAAGCGATGCGTCAGGCCATGGCCCATGCTGAAGTCGGCGATGATGTCTACGGCGATGACCCAACGGTAAATGCTTTACAGGCGCTGGCGGCAAAAATGTGTGGTAAAGAAGCCGCACTGTTTTTACCGACCGGCACCCAGGCAAATCTGGTGGCATTACTGACCCACTGTCAGCGCGGCGAAGAGTATATCGTCGGCCAGAAAGCCCACAATTACATGTATGAGGCCGGTGGCGCTGCGGTACTCGGCAGCATCCAGCCGCAACCGCTGGATATGTCCGCCGATGGCTCGATTGCGCTGGATAAAATCGCCGCCGCCATCAAACCTGATGACATCCATTTCGCCCGTACGCGCCTGCTGAGCCTGGAAAATACGCACAGCGGTAAAGTGCTTCCTCTCGATTATCTGCAAAAAGCCTACGCGCTGACCCGTGAAAAAGGGCTGGCACTGCACATCGACGGGGCACGTATCATGAATGCCGCCGTGGCTCAGGGCGTTGAGTTACGCGAAATCACACAATATTGCGATACCCTGACCATCTGCCTTTCAAAAGGTCTGGGTGCGCCGATCGGCTCGCTGCTGGTCGGCAGCAAAGAGTACATCCACCGCGCTAACCGCTGGCGTAAAATGACCGGCGGCGGCATGCGCCAGTCCGGCATTCTGGCAGCGGCGGCGATCTATGCGCTGGAAAATAACGTTGCGCGGCTCAAAGAGGATCACGATAACGCTCAGTGGCTGGCAGAAGAGCTGACCAAAATCGGCGTGGAAATCGCCGAGCCGGGTGCGCAAACCAACGTGCTGTACATCAGACAAAGCGCTGAGCTGGCGGCCAAAATGGGCCCGTGGATGCGTGAACGCGGCGTGATCATCAGCGCCGGACCGCTGACGCGCGTGCTCACCCACATCAACATCAGCCGTGAAGATCTGCAAAAAGTCGTCGCATTGTGGCAGGAATTCCTGCACCAGCACGCCTGACCACTGCCAGCCTGCGGCGATAATCTCCGGATTATTGCCGCATTTCCATGATTCCTTTTACCCCTAGCAAAACGGATTATGCACATGCCACGGATCGTCATACTCGGTGCCAGCGGATACATCGGCCAACACCTGACTGCCCACCTGAGCCAGAACGGTTTTCAGGTCACAGCCGCCGCGCGCCGCATTGAATGGCTGCAACAACAGAAATGGCAAAACGTCCGCTGTTGTTTTGCCGACGTCTACCAGAGTAAAACGCTGGCCGCGGCCTTTGAAGGGGCCGACGTACTGGTGTATCTGGTTCACGCCATGACGGAAGACGACGATCTGCTGGAAAAAGAGCGGCAGGCAGCCCAGCACACCTTGCTGGCGCTGAAAGAGTCGTCGATCAAACACATTGTTTACCTCGGTTCGATGCAGCCGGAAGACAGCGATTCTCCGCATTTACAGGCACGTAAACTCACCGGCGATCTCCTGCGTATGAGCCATATTCCGGTGACCGAACTGCGTGCGGGCATCGTGATTGGCGCAGGGTCGGCGGCGTTCGAAGTGATGCGCGACATGGTGTATAACCTGCCGGTTCTCACGCCGCCGCGCTGGGTTCGCTCAAAATCTTCCCCCCTGGCACTGGAAAACCTGCTTGTGTATCTGCGCGAACTGGTGGCGTTACCTGCGCATGGCAATCGCATTCTCGAGGCTGCCGGGCCGGAGTACATCAGCTATCAGACGCTGTTCGAACGCTTTATCGCCATGAGCGGAAAGCGCCGCTGGCTGATCCCCCTGCCGATGCCGACATCGTTCGTCTCCGTCTATTTCCTCAGCCTGATCACCTCGGTACCGACACCGCTGGCAAAAGCGCTTATTCAGGGGCTGAAGCACGATCTCCCAGCCGACAGCGCGCCACTGCAACAGCTGATCCCACAGGTGCTGATCCCCGTCGATGAGGCGATCCGCACTACGCTGGAAAAAGAACAGCAGCAGGTGATGGATTCACCCGACTGGGGATACGACGCCGACGCCCGTGAACGCTGGCGCGCAGGCTACGGCTATTACCCGAAACAGGCCGGATTTACTCTGGAAACGTCTGCCTCAAAAGCCGCGTTGTGGAAAGTGGTGCAGCAACTGGGTGGCAGCGAAGGGTATTTTTATGCCAACGGCTTATGGAAAACACGGGCGAGAATGGATGATTTGCTCGGCGGCAAAGTGAAATATGGCCGCCCCGAACGCGATTTCCTTAAGCCGGGTGACAAAATTGATGGCTGGAAAGTGATTGGTTTGAAACCACAGCGCGAACTGGTGCTGCTTTTTGGTATGAAAGCACCGGGGCTGGGGCGGCTGACCTTTACCATCACTGATAACGGCGAAAGCCGCAGCCTGGATGTGCGTGCCTGGTGGCATCCCGCCGGTTTCCGTGGCCTGCTCTACTGGTTCAGCATGATGCCCGCCCATCAGTTTATTTTCCGCGGAATGGCAAAACGTATCGCCAGCCTTGCGCGACAGAAAGATCGTTGCGGGCGATAAAGGGTTATTTTACGCGCTTTCAGACATTGCTCACCCCCTTTCCCATTGCAAGCCGCACAAATTCACGAAAGAATGGCACCCTTATTGCTGCGGGGTGTCATCACTTCACAGCTGACAACAATTTTTCTCCATTTATGAAGGCATTGGCCTGTTTATGAAGGTATTGGTCACCGGCGCGAGCAGCGGCCTTGGGCGCAACGCGGTCGAGTTTCTGCGTAATAAAGGCATCAGCGTCAGGGCGACGGGTCGCAACGCCGCGATGGGCTCACTTTTGCAGAAAATCGGTGCGGAATTTATTCATGCCGATCTCACCACCCTGGTGTCTTCGCAGGCTAAAGCGCTGCTCGCCGACATCGATACCGTCTGGCACTGTTCCGGACTGATGTCGCCGTGGGGCAGTGAAAAGGAATTCGAACTGGCAAACGTGCGCGCTACGCGACGTCTTGGAGAGTGGTCGGCGGCCTATGGCGTGGAAAACTTCGTCCACATTTCCTCCCCGGCCATCTACTTCGATTTTCATCATCACCGCGATATTCAGGAAGACTTCCGCCCTCACCGCTTCGCCAACTCTTTCGCCCGCAGTAAGGCGGCCGGAGAACAGGTGATCCACACACTGGCGCTCTCCAACCCGCAAACCCATTTCACCATTTTGCGTCCGCAGGGCCTGTTCGGGCCGCACGATAACGTGCTGCTACCGCGCCTGCTGCAAATGCTGAAATACGGCGGCACGCTGATGCTGCCACGCGGGGGGGAAGCGCTGGTTGACATGACCTACGTCGAAAATGCCGTTCATGCTATGTGGCTGGCGACGCAGACTGACGCGACAGAATCGGGGCGGGCATTCAACATCACCAACCAGCAACCGCGGCCATTGCGCACGCTGGTCAGGCAGCTGATGGAAAATCTGGACATCAAATACCGCATCCGTTCTGTGCCCTACCCGCTGCTGGATGTGATGGCGCGCGGCATGGAGCGCATCAGCAAAAGCTCGCATAAAGAGCCGGTGCTGACGCATTACAGCGTGGCAAAACTGAATTTTGATCTGACACTTGATACCCGGCGCGCACAGAAAGAACTCGGCTATGTACCGGTGATTTCGCTCGATCAGGGGATTATCCGCACCGCCGACTGGCTGCGTGATCACGGCAAACTTCAGGGCCTGCACGGCATCGGCCCGAAACGCGACTGACCCTTCCCGTCAGCCGCTTTTTTCAGTCATTCTTATCCGGGAACTGCTGCAATAACGCCTGCACAATCGCCTGAGTTTGTGCATCGGCATTGCCGCGGTAGTCGCTCTGCCTGAAATGCATCTGAAACGCGGCAATTACCCGGCGTTGCTGGGCCTGCGTCATGTCATCCGTCACCGTATAACCGTACTGTTTCAGCAAGGCTAACAGCTGTGCCTGATCAACCGGCTGCTGCGGATCGCGCCCGGCCAGTCTGGCCTGCACGATACCGGCGTCCGGCCATGCGCCAATCCCGCGCTGAGCCATTTCCTGCCACGGGAACAGCGGACCGGGATCGTCTTTACGCTGCGGTGCAATATCGCTGTGTGCCACCACATTGCGCGGCTCTATCTGATAGCGCGCAACAATTTCTTTGCTCAGGTTAGCCAGCAGATCGATTTGTGCAGGCGGAAAAGGATAAAACTTCTTGCCCAGCAAATGTTTACTGTAGCCTTTATTCTCCAGCTCAATGCCGACGGACGTATCGTTCAAATTGGTCCGCCCGCGCCAGCCGCTGGCCCCCGCATGCCACGCGCGCATCTCTTCCGGCACCAGTTGCCACGCCACCGGCTTGCCCTGTTCCAGCGGCGGTTTGGCCGGGATCAGGTAATGCGCGCTGACGTGTTCATCGGTAAGGGTCGTTAATGCGTTGTGGAAATCTTCAGCAGTGTAATGGATCACCAGAAAGCGGATCCGCTGATCCGCGCCTTGTGCCTGATGAGTCGTTTCCAGCCGGAACGGCGAGTTCACCGCTGACTGGCTGGTGCTCTGGCAACCGGCCAGCAGGAGCAGCAAGGCCGCGCACGCACCGGCCTTCAGGCCACGGCACATCATTTGCGATGCACAATCACAGCGGTGCCGGAGATGCTGACCATCAGCATACTGGCGTTTTTACCCACGGTTTCGTAATCGATATCCACGCCGACCACCGCATTCGCTCCGCGCTCTTTGGCCTGTTCTTCCAGCTCGCTGAACGCGATTTCACGGGCTTTACGCAGCTCTTTCTCATAAGCCCCGGAACGTCCGCCAACGATATCGCGCACACCGGCGAAGAAATCGCGGAAAATATTGGCACCTAAAATCGCCTCACCGGTCACCACGCCGCAGTATTCCGCAATGATGAAACCTTCCAGCGTCGGGGTCGTTGAAATTTGCATGAGTATTCCTTATCAGTTGTCGTCCGGGATTCATTTAAAAGCGCCTGAATAGCATAAAGTATGCGCAGGGGAAAAACGTATCATTTTCTCTTCGCCATGCATTAAGCCAAATCGGTTTTATACTGTATGGTAAAGAAAGTCATGGTGAAAACGTTCAATCTTTCAGTAAGGAATACAATGAAAAAGAAAATTCTTGCCGCCACCATCCCGCTGGTGCTGATGCTCAGTGCCTGTACCACGGTCGAACCTGCGTATAAGGATATCGGCAGCCGCGCGGCTCCCTGCATCGACGGCGGCCCGGACAGCGTTGCCCAGCAATTTTACGATTTCCGCATCAAACAAGGTGGCAGCGGTGTACCCAATTCCAGCCAGCTGGCCGCCTACCGCCCTTACCTGAGCACCGGTTTGTATAACGCGCTGCTAAAAGCGCAGTCCCAGCCGAAAGTCGATATCGCCGCCTCTCCGAACGAGAAAGCCGGTGCCGGTTCCGGTGATGGCGACGTGTTCTCCAGCCTGTTTGACGGGCCGACCTCCGCCTCTGTAGACAGCGCCTCGACCATTCCTAACACCGATGCCCGCAATATTCCTCTGCGCGTAACTTTCACGCATGAGAAAGACAAAGGCGCCTCCAGCACCTGGAAAGATGAAGTTCTGATGGTGCGCGAAGGCACCTGCTGGACTGTCGATGACGTCCGTTACATGGCCGATCTCGACTTCGCTTCAAGCGGCACTTTGCGTCAGGTTTTGGAAAATCAGTAACATTATCCTTTCCTGAATAAACGCAATAACGCGTATGCATAATGTTGGTCAAGGGTGAATAACATCATTGACCAACATCTGCGTCACAGTGATGCAACAATATCTTGTGCTACACTTTGGCATTCCTGCGGCTACAGATAATTTTTAAGCCGCGATCGTTGCATAACTATGCTGTGGAAGTTACCATCTGCGGCATCAATGGCTATTCACTATTTGCGCATGAGTATTCAACTTAATAGCATCAACTGCTTCTACGGCGTGCATCAGGCGCTTTTTGACATCCAGCTCAACTGTCCCGCCGGTGAAACCCTGGTTTTACTTGGGCCAAGTGGTGCAGGCAAAAGCTCCCTGTTACGTGTTCTGAACCTGCTGGAAATGCCCCGTTCAGGCACACTGCAAATCGCCGGTAACACCTTCGATTTCACCCGCAAACCGGATGAAAAAGCGATCCGCGAACTGCGTCAGAATGTCGGCATGGTTTTCCAGCAATACAATCTGTGGCCGCACCGCACCGTGCTCGACAACTTACTGGAAGCCCCGATGCGTGTATTGGGTCTGACCAAAGAGGTGGCGATGCAACGCGCTCAGAAATTGCTGACCCGTCTGCGACTGACTGATTATGCCGATCGTTTTCCGCTGCATCTTTCCGGTGGCCAGCAACAGCGTGTGGCCATTGCCCGTGCGCTGATGATGGAGCCTCAGGTTCTGCTGTTTGATGAACCGACCGCCGCGCTTGACCCGGAAATCACCGCCCAGATCGTCAGCATTATTCGTGAACTGGCTGGCACCGGCATTACTCAGGTTATCGTGACCCACGAAGTGGAAGTCGCGCGTAAAACCGCGAGCCGCGTGGTGTACATGGAAAACGGACGGATCGTGGAACAAGGCGACGCCTCTGTTTTCGCCCAGCCGCAAACCAAAGAGTTTGCCAGCTACCTGTCCCATTAATTTGGTTGTCTATAAATACATTAATTGATGTTTTCTACGGAGTTAGCGATGAAAAAATTAGTAATTGCCGCGGTTCTGGCTACCGTCAGTTTGTCAGCCAGCGCTGCTGACACCATCCGTTTCGCGATGGAAGCGTCTTATCCTCCGTTTGAGTTTGTAGACTCCAGTAACCAGATCCAGGGCTTTGATGTCGATCTGGCGAACGCCATGTGTAAAGAGATGCAGGCAACCTGTACCTTTACTAACCAGGCATTCGACAGCCTGATCCCAAGCCTGAAATTCCGTCGTTTTGACGCCGTGATCTCCGGTATGGACATCACCCCTGAGCGCCAGAAACAAGTGGCATTCACCAACGCGTACTACGACAACTCCGCCTTGTTCATCGCGCACTCCGGCCAGTTCACTGACGTCGCGGCGCTGAAAGGCAAACGTGTCGGTATGCAAAACGGCACCACGCATCAGAAATACCTGATGGATAAGCACCCTGAAATCACCGCTGTGCCTTATGACAGCTATCAGAATGCCGTGCTGGATCTGAAAAATGGTCGTCTGGATGCGGTGTTCGGTGATACAGCCGTGGTCAACGAGTGGCTCAAGCAGAACAAAAACCTGGCCGCCGTGGGTGACAAAATCACTGACGCGACTTACTTCGGTACCGGTCTGGGTGTTGCTGTTCGTCAGAACAATACCGAATTGCTGACGAAGCTGAATGATGCACTGGCGAAAGTCAAAGCTGACGGCACCTACAAGACGCTGTATTCAAAATGGTTCCAGCAATAAGTTTGCCTATCAATGAATGAATTCCAACCTTTAGCCAGCGCCGCCGGGATGACCGTCGGCCTTGCCGTTTGTGCGCTGATCCTCGGCCTGGTGCTGGCGATGATTTTCGCTGTCTGGGAATCCGCACCCTGGAAGCCGCTCAGCTGGCTGGGCACCGCGTGGGTCACCGTGCTGCGCGGCCTGCCGGAAATTCTGGTGGTGCTGTTCATCTATTTCGGCTCCTCACAGTTGCTGATGGTGCTGGCCGATGGCTTTAGCATCAATCTCGGCCTGTTTGCCATTCCGATCAAGTTGCCCATCGAGAACTTCGAAGTCAGCCCGTTCGTTTGTGGCGTGATCGCCCTTTCCCTGCTCTATTCCGCCTATGCCTCGCAGACATTGCGTGGCGCGCTGAAAGCCGTACCGCAGGGCCAGTGGGAATCCGGTCAGGTGCTGGGCATGAAAAAATCGGCGATTTTCTTTCGCCTGATCATGCCGCAAATGTGGCGTCACGCGTTACCGGGCCTGAGTAATCAGTGGCTGGTGCTGTTGAAAGACACCGCGCTGGTGTCGCTTATCAGCGTGAACGATCTCATGCTGCAAACCAAAAGCATTGCGACCCGCACTCAGGAGCCGTTTACCTGGTACGTGATTGCGGCGTGCATTTATCTGCTTGTCACCCTGTTCAGCCAGTTCGTGATTAAACGCATCGAACTGCGTACCACCCGCTTTGAACGGAGTGCTTCGTGATGTGGGAATATTTACCTGAAGTCCTCAAAGGATTGCACACCAGCCTGACGCTGACCGTGGCGGCATTAGTGGTGGCGCTGATACTGGCCATGCTGTACACCGTGATCCTGACGCTGAAAGTGCCGGTCGTCAGCCAGATCGTGAAAGCCTATATCACGCTGTTTACCGGTACTCCGCTGCTGGTACAAATCTTCCTGATTTACTACGGTCCGGGCCAGTTTCCGTCGATCCGTGAAATTCCCTGGTTGTGGGAAGTGCTTTCACAGCCGTGGCTTTGCGCGATGTTTGCGCTGGCGCTGAACAGCGCGGCGTACACCACGCAGCTGTTTACCGGCGCGGTGCGGGCCATCCCGTCCGGCCAGTGGCAATCCTGTGAAGCGCTGGGCATGTCGAAACCGCAAACCCTGCGCATTCTTCTGCCGTACGCGTTTAAACGTGCACTCTCGTCCTATTCAAACGAAGTGGTGCTGGTCTTTAAAAGTACCTCACTGGCTTACACCATCACCCTGATGGATGTGATGGGCCACAGCCAGCTGATGTATGGCCGCACCTACGATGTGATGGTGTTTGGCGCCGCAGGCCTGGTCTATCTTTGCGTGAACGGGTTACTGACGCTGATGATGCGTCTGATAGAACGTCGCGCGCTGGCCTTTGAACGCCGCAACTGATTCTGATATGCAAAACGAAAGGGACGAGAAATCGTCCCTTTTTTTACATCCAAATTTCGGCGCACATTCTGCTTTATAATTTTTTAATCAAATTTATTGCATATAAATTCATTTGATGGCACTTTAAACGAAGCCTCACTTCCTGCCAGTTAGCCGATTACATTAATAAAATCAGTAAACTGTATCATGAAGGGAATGTCATTTTTTGAACAGGAATGTATTGCATGAAAAAGCTGATCCTCGCTGCCCTCTTGTCTGCCACTGCTTTTGCCGCCACCGCTGCGGATACGATTCGTTTCGGCACATCGGCGACTTATCCGCCGTTTGAATCGATCGGCGCTGACAATCAGATTATTGGTTTTGATATCGATCTGGCGAACGCGCTGTGCAAGCAGATGCAGGAAACCTGCACCTTTACCAATCAGCCTTTTGACGGCCTGATCCCGGCACTGAAATTCCGTCGTTTTGACGTGATCATCTCCGGGATGGATATCACCGAAGAGCGCAGCAAGCAGGTGACGTTTACTCAACCGTACTACGCCAATACCGCGATGATCATCGGGCCGAAGGGCAAATTCTCTTCAATGGCCGATCTGAAAGGGAAACGTGTCGGGCTGGAAAATGGCACCACGCACCAGAAATACCTGATGGAAAAACACCCTGAAATCACCACCGTCGGTTATGACAGCTATCAGAATGCGATTCTGGATCTGAAAAGTGGTCGTCTGGATGGCCTGCTGGGCGATACGGCGGTGCTGAATGGCTGGCTGAAATCCAACCCGAATTTAGGCGAAGTTGGCGAGCTTATCAAAGACCCGCAATACTTTGGTACCGGTGTCGGTATGGCAGTGCGTCCTGATAATAAGGAACTGCTGGCGAAGCTGAACGCGGCACTCGAAGGCATTAAAGCGAACGGCGAATTCCAGAAGATTAATGACAAGTGGTTCCCCGCTCACTGATTTCTGTCTGAACCTTCTTTAACAGCCGTCTTAAAAGACGGCTGTTATGCGTAACATCTCTCAAAAATGCAAACCAGCTAAAGTTATTACATTCAAAAAGTGACATCCGTCACACTTAGTTCATGAAATGACTTCTACACTGTGAAACCGTAACTACTTCGAGATCGAATGTTTATGCACGCACGTTTTCACACCGCCTTTGCGGCACTCCCTGAAAATCTGTCCTCCGCGCTTGAGCCGCTTTTGCGACATGATGACTTCCCGGCAATGCTCACCGCGGCTGACGTTGCGCATGTAAAACAGGCGACCGGACTGGACGACGACGCACTGGCCTTTGCGCTGTTACCTCTGGCAGCGGCCTGTTCCGTTACCCCGATATCGCATTTCCACGTCGGCGCGATTGCACGCGGCATCTCCGGCAACCTTTATTTCGGTGCCAATATGGAGTTCGCCGGTGCGCCAATGCAGCAAACCGTTCACGCGGAACAGTCTGCGGTCACGCACGCCTGGCTGCGCGGCGAAACACGTCTGGCTTCCATCACGGTGAATTACACGCCTTGCGGCCACTGCCGTCAGTTTATGAACGAACTGACCAGCGGCACGGCGCTGGATATCCATCTGCCGGATCGTGATGTCGCCACACTCGGCGATTATCTGCCGCACTCTTTCGGGCCAAAAGATTTAGACATCACCACCCTGCTGATGGACAAGGTCAATCACGGTTATCAGCTCGAAGGGGCTGACTCACTGGCTCAGCTGGCGCTGGATGCCTGCAATCAGAGCCATGCGCCTTACAGTCAGTCGCACAGCGGCGTGGCGCTGGAAACCCACAGCGGCAAACAGTTTGGCGGCCGCTACGCCGAAAACGCCGCATTCAATCCGGGCCTGCCTCCGCTCCAGGCGGCACTGATCCTGCTGAATATGTCCGGTGAGGATTGCCTGAAAGTACGCCGCGCCGTGCTGGTGGAAAACGCCGGTGCGCTTATCACGCAAAATGACGCCACCCGCGCCACGCTCAACGCCATCGGCTGCGGGGACGTCACCACCCTGACCTGCTGATAATTCGTGATCGGCATAACACTAATGACTACGTTGCCGTAGTCATTAGTTACATAACAGTGCCAGATTTGAATTCCCCGTTTCCTCTCTGTTACCCTCATGCCTCTAAAATATAAAAATTAACATTCTGAGCACCGGAAGAGTAAAACGATGGAACTTGAATACGAAAGTAAACGCCCCCTGTATATCCCGCATGCCGGCCCTATCCTGTTAGAATTTCCGTTACTGAATAAAGGCAGCGCGTTCACTGAAGAAGAACGCAACAACTTCAACCTCCACGGTCTTTTACCCGAAGCGGTGGAAACCATTGAAGAGCAGGCAGACCGCGCCTACCGTCAGTTTCAGAATTTCAAAACAGATATCGATAAACACATCTATCTGAGAAACATTCAGGACACCAACGAGACGCTGTTCTACCGTCTGCTGGACAGTCATCTCAGCGAAATGATGCCGGTCATTTACACGCCGACCGTGGGTGAAGCCTGCGAGCATTTCTCTGATATTTATCGTCGCGCCCGTGGCCTGTTCATCTCCTACCCGAACCGCGCGCACATCGACGACATGTTGCAAAACGCCACCAAACAGCACGTTAAAGTGGTGGTCGTGACCGACGGCGAACGCATTCTTGGCCTGGGCGACCAGGGCATCGGCGGCATGGGCATTCCGATCGGTAAACTGTCGCTGTATACCGCCTGTGGTGGCATCAGCCCGGCCTACACCCTGCCGGTGGTGCTGGATGCCGGTACCAATAACCCGCAACTGCTCAATGACCCGCTGTACATGGGCTGGCGTCATCCGCGCATCACCGGCGAAGAGTACGATGCCTTTGTGGATCAGTTCATTCAGGCGGTGAAAATTCGCTGGCCAAATGTGCTGCTGCAGTTCGAAGATTTCGCCCAAAAAAATGCGATGCCGATCCTCACCCGTTACCGCGATGAGTTGTGCTGCTTTAATGATGACATTCAGGGTACCGCGTCCGTGGCGCTGGGCAGCCTGATTGCTGCCAGCAAAGCCGCCGGTGGCAAGCTGAGTGACCAGACCGTTGCGTTCCTCGGTGCAGGTTCTGCCGGTTGCGGGATCGCCGAGCAAATCGTCGCACAGATGAAATCCGAAGGTCTGAGTGAAGAAGAAGCGCGCGGAAAAGTCTTCATGGTAGATCGTTTCGGTTTACTGACCGACAAACTGCCGAACCTGCTGGATTTCCAGAGCAAGCTGACGCAAAAAAGCAGCACGCTGACCGGCTGGGGAATGGAAAATGACAGCATTTCACTGCTGGATGTGGTGCGCCACGCCAAACCTACCGTGCTTATTGGCGTCTCCGGCCAGCCGGGGCTGTTCACTGAAGAGATCATCCGTGAGATGCACAAACACTGTGCGCGCCCGGTGGTCATGCCGCTGAGCAACCCCACTTCCCGCGTGGAAGCCACACCGGCGGATATCCTGAACTGGACCGACGGTGCCGCACTGGTCGCCACCGGCAGCCCGTTTGCCCCGGTCAATTACAAAGGCAAACTCTATCCTATCGCGCAGTGTAACAACTCCTTCATCTTCCCTGGTATCGGGCTGGGTGTCATCGCCTCGGGCGCAACCCGCGTCACCGATGGCATGCTGATGGCCGCCAGCCGCACGCTGGCCGAGTGTTCCCCGCTCGCTACGGAAGGCAAAGGTTCTCTGCTGCCGGACGTGGATGATATTCAGGGCGTCTCAAAATGTATCGCGATGGAAGTCGCCAAAGCCGCACAACTGCAAGGTGTGGCGATGGTAACCTCAGAAGATACGCTGTCAAAAGCGATCGAACATAACTTCTGGGCTCCTCAGTACCGCACGTACAAACGTACGTCGTTCTGACGGAGTAATCAGACCGACCTGATCCTGACCAATGCCTTGTGCATTGGTCTTTTTTTTGGCGAAAAATGCAACTCTCTACGCATATCACTAAGTAATTCACTGAAAAGCGCTGAAAAAAACGGCGAAGCCCGAGGATGCAGACTTCAACGTATTGCGTCACCCTGACAGGTACAGTAGCCTTGGATCCGATTTCCATCCGATCATAAACAGGGATAACTATGATTAAGCGAATTATAGCTGGCATTACCGGCATCTTTATTCTGATGCTGGCGGTCGCTATCGGGCTTGATCGGTGGATCAGTTTGCGTACGCAACCCTACATTTATGACGAGGTGCAGTCGTTACCGCACCGTCAGGTCGGCGTGGTGCTCGGTACCTCCAAATACTACCGCACCGGCGTTATCAATCAGTATTATCTCTACCGGATCCAGGGCGCGATCAACGCTTACAACAGCGGCAAAGTGAAATATCTGCTGCTGAGCGGTGATAACGCACAACAAAGTTACAACGAACCGAGCACCATGCGTCGTGACCTGATTGCCGCCGGGATCCCTTCCAGCGACATCGTGCTCGACTACGCCGGTTTCCGCACCCTCGATTCCATCGTGCGTACCCGCAAGGTGTTCGACACCAACGATTTCATCATTATCACCCAGCGCTTCCACTGCGAACGCGCCCTGTTTATCGCCCTGCACATGGGCATTCAGGCGCAATGCTTCGCCGTGCCTTCTCCGAAAAATATGCTCAGCGTGCGCAGCCGTGAGATCTTCGCCCGCCTCGGCGCGCTGACGGATTTGTATTTGCTCAAACGCGAGCCGCGCTTCTTAGGCCCGCTGATCCCGATCCCCGCCATCCACAACGTTCCCGATGATGCTCAGGGCTATCCTGCCGTCACGCCGGAGCAGGTTCTGGCATTGCAGCAGCAACTGGAAGCCGAGAAAAAGGCCGCCGTCGCCAAAGCGGCAGCCGAAAAGGCCGCTGCTGACAAAGCCGCAGCCGATAAAGCCGCGGCGGATGAAGCGCAAAGACTGAAAACGGAACAGGAAGAGAATGACGCGGCGCAGGATGAAACCGAAGAGGTTGAGCCAGCGGCGAAGCCCGAACCGGCGAAACCGGTGGGCAGAAATCCTTTCAGGCAGTGATCGCATGACCACACCCTCCCTAGCAAAGGAAGAGCGAGTGACCTCCCGTCTTTCTTCGCCAAAACAAAAGGCCGCATAAGCGGCCTTTCTTTTACTGCCCGATATCTTATTTCTTCTTGGCGTACTTCAGGGAATCCAGCGCTACCGCGAAGATGATGATGCTGCCCTTGATGATGTACTGCCAGTACGGGTTGACGCCGATATACGTCAGGCCGTAGTTGATGACGGTGAAGATCAGTACCCCGGTCACCACCCCTGCCACAGAACCTACACCACCGGCGAATGACACGCCGCCGACCACACAGGCTGCGATGGCATCCAGTTCATACATAAAGCCGAGGTTGTTGGTCGCACTGCCGATACGCCCTGCTTCCAGCAAACCGCCGAACGCATAGAACACACCAGACAACGCATAAATCATGATCAGGTTTAACGGAACGTTAACGCCGGAGACTTTCGCCGCTTCCGGGTTACCACCGATAGCAAAGATGTTTTTACCAAAGCGGGTTTTGTTCCACAGCACCCAGACGAAACCGATAGCGATCAGCGCGTAGAAGGTGATGTAGGAGATTTTCAGACCGCCCAGATGGATAAAGCCCTGAGCAAACTGTGAGAAGCCCGGATCAAAACCGGCCACCGGTGAGGAACCCACATAGTCGTAATACAGTGAGTTAATCCCGTAAACGATAATCATGGTGCCCAGGGTGGTAATAAACGGGGTCACGTTCAGGTAGGCGATGATCACGCCGTTGAGCAAACCAATCAGCGCGCCAACGATACACACGGTCAGAATAACCAGCGGGATCGGCACCACGTCAAGATGCGGGAAGACCTTGTTCACGTTGTCCATCGCCTGCAGCATGGTGGCCGCGACAACAGCCGCTAACCCCACCTGACGCCCGGCTGACAGGTCAGTACCCTGCGTGACAATCAGACCCGCGACGCCCAGTGCGATAATAACGCGCACGGAAGACTGCGTCAGAATGTTACTTAAGTTGACCAGACTGAGGAAACTTGGATCCTGGATGATAATAATGGCCAGCAGGACCAATAACACCACATAAATCCCGCCCTCTTTTAAATAAGTGAGCACACTTTTCTTATTTAATGCTTTCATAATAAGAACCCTTAAAAATTAGAGATGCAAGGAAGCCAGGCGTAAAATTTCGTTCTGCGAGGTATGTTTGGTTTCAACAATACCCGCAACCTGTCCATTACTCATAACCAATATTCTGTCAGTAATACCCAGCAACTCCGGCATTTCAGAGGAGATAATAATGATCCCCTTTTCTCTTTTCGCCAACTCGGTGATTAACTGGTAAATTTCAAATTTCGCCCCAACGTCAATCCCGCGCGTCGGTTCGTCCAGCATCAATATTTCCGGCTTGGTGAGTAACCAGCGCCCGATAATGACTTTTTGCTGATTCCCGCCAGACAATGAACCAATACTGGTTTTATGCCCCGGCGTTTTTACCCGCATGGAGTCGATAACCCATTGGGTATCGCTTTTCATTCGGGCGGTATCGAGCAAGCCGACTTTATTTTTATATTGACGAATATTTGAAATCAGCGAGTTAAAACCAATATCCAGATACGCATAGATACCGGTAGAACGTCGTTCTTCCGTCACCAGCGCAAAGCCGTGGTTAATGGCTTCATTCGCACTGTGATTATTAATTTTTTTGCCGTGCAGTTTAATGGTTCCGGAGACTTTCTCACGAATACCAAATAACGTCTCGACGATATCCGTACGCTTTGCACCCACTAATCCGGCGATCCCCAGAATTTCACCTTTGTGCAAATCAAAGGAAATATCACGGATCGACGGCTGGCGCATTGAGGTCAGATTGCGCACTTCGAGGATAACTTCACCCGGCACATTCAGTCGGTCAGGGAAACGCTGGCTCAGTGAACGACCGACCATCATGGAGATAATTTTATCCATGTCGAGGCCTTCCAGCGGCTGCGTGATGATCCACTGGCCGTCGCGCAGGATGGTGATTTCATCGCACAGCTGGAAAATTTCTTCCATCTTATGAGAGATATACACGATACCGCAGCCGCGATCCTTCAGCTTACGGATGATAGTGAACAGATGGTTCACCTCTTTTTCCGTCAGCGAGGAAGTGGGTTCGTCCATGATGACGATTTTTGCATTGTAGGAAAACGCCTTGGCGATTTCGATCATCTGCATCTGCGAAACGGACAATTTACCGACCTTGTCGCGCGGGTCGATATCGATGTCCAGCTCGTCAAAAATCGCTTTAGTGTCTTTGTACATTTTGTCCTGATCGACAAAAATGCCTTTCGTCGGGTAACGTCCCAGCCACATGTTGTCCATGACGGTACGTTGCAACACCAGGTTTAATTCCTGATGCACCATCGACACGCCCGTTTCGAGCGCTTCTTTTGAACTTTTAAAATTGACTTCCTGTCCCTGAAAAAGAATCGTACCGGAGTCTTTGCTGTAAATCCCAAAAAGGCATTTTAATAATGTGGATTTACCGGCGCCATTTTCACCCATCAGGGCATGAATAGAGCTGGGGCGCACTTTTAAATTCACATTATCCAACGCCCTGACGCCAGGAAATGATTTATTGATACCACTCATTTCCAGCAGGAATTCGTCCGGCTTTTCTGTTGGTGTGTCAGATAACGAATTATCGGCCATAGTTATACCTGGCTAAAGATAAAAATAAACGGGTGTATTAATACCTGATGTCAGCCCTGCGTGCGGTCAGTAAACTCACCACACGCAGGGCGACATGACGTCCTGTCAGATAAGCATTAACGTCTAATAACACTTAGTCTTTATTTACGGCTTAACCGCAATTATTTATGCCACTGCTTAGCTTTGTTTTTTATTGCTGTCTGTCTTTACTGCTTGTGCCGTATTTTTTATTTCACGAAAGAAGACAGGTTGTCTTTATCTACCGCTACGTAAGGAATACGAACCACTTTATTTTCGAGCTTCCAGTTGGTGCCATCGGCGGCTGGTTTACCTGCGGCCAGATTTCTTGCCAGATCAAACGTGGCTTTCGCCTGGTTGTTGGCATCGTTAAGCACGGTACCGGCCATCGCACCGGATTTCACCAGCGCCAGCGCTTCTGCCAGGGCATCCACACCGAAGACCGGAATGCTGGATTTGTTATGAGATTTCAGTGCTTCTACTGCGCCCATTGCCATGGCGTCGTTGTTGGCAATAACCACTTCGATTTTGTTAGCATTCGGACCAGACAACCATGCATCCATCTTGTCTTTCGCCTGTGCGGTATCCCACATTGCGGTATCAAGTTGCAGCTGGTCAGTTTTCAGGCCTTCTTTGCCATTCAGAGTGCTGATGACGTATTTGGTACGCGCTTCAGCATCCGGGTGGCCCGGTTCGCCTTTGATCAGCACATATTGGATCACGCCGTCTTTGTTCAGATCCCAGGCCGGGTTCGCTTTCCAGTGCTTAGCAATCAGCTCGCCCTGGATAACGCCAGACTCTTTAGAGTCAGTACCGACGTAGTAAGCTTTATCGTAGCTGTCGAGATCTTTACGGGAAGGTTCTTTGTTATAGAAAACAACCGGAATGCCAGCGCCGCGGGCTTTCTCGATGATGACCGGGGCTGCAGCCGGGTCAACCAGGTTGATGGCTAACGCCTTCACACCCTTCGCCAGCATCACGTCTACCTGGTCATTCTGGGTGGACTGGCTGTTTTGCGAGTCATTCATCAGCAGTTGCACATCTGGCGTCGCTTTCGCATCTTTCTCGATGGCTTTACGAACTTCAGACATGAAGTTGTCGTCATATTTATAGATGGTGACGCCAATTTTAGTGTCAGCAGCATGCGCGGCAAAACCAAACATCATGCTTGCAGCCAGAGTCGCCAGGGTGAAGACCTTCTTATTCATTTGTATCTCCGGTTATGTAGGGTGTTACAGAATTTGGCACCGGAACTCCATGCGGGAGCAGTACAGTTCCACATCATGTTTGTGGGTGCCTGCCATCCTTGACCTGTCACGTCCTGACTCGCTGTGAAACCAGTCCGGTGATCCGGACTCAAAGTGAATCATGTTGAAAACGAATGAATCATAATGTGCGCGATGTTAATAAACTGTGAAAGTTCTCACAGATTGAAAACGGTTACATCGCGTTATTTGATCAATAAGTGACGGGCGCCACATTTTGCCACGGCGCAACCGAGTGGCGTCTGACCAGCGTCGGCATAAAACAGTGGGAAATGCCTTCTGACAGCTGTTCTGCCGCCCCTTTCAGCGCCAGTTCTGTCGCCAGGGTCGCCATAGAAACAATCGGATAGCGAACTGTGGTCATTTTCGGGCTGGTGTAACGGGCGATCGGAATATCATCAAAGCCCACCAGTGAAAAATCAGCCGGCACATTAATTCCGTTTTCTTTCAACACTGCCATGGCACCGGCGGCCATTGAATCGTTGTAGGTAAACACCGCGCTGAGGTGCAGATTACGCCCCAGCAGCTCCACCATGGCCGCTTCGCCCCCCTGCAGATCCGGGGAACCCTGCGCACGCCAGATGGCAGGCGGTGGCTCGGATGTCTGATGTGCCTGCGTCAGCGGCTGCGTCATCGCCTGTAAATACCCCTGATAACGCTGCACATCGTCCTCAATAGCGTGGCTGGAACCGATGTAACCAATGCGCTGATGCCCCTGCGAAAGCAGTAAACGGGTCGCCATTTCCGCGCCGCTGACGTTGTTAAGCCACACGCAGCGGTGCTCGTAGCCGGGGATCACCCTGTTAATCAACACCATACCGGAAACCTGATCCATAAAGCGCGACAGCTCGTCATCGCCCAGCGCTTTGGAATGCACGATCAGCGCGTTACAGCGTTGACGAATCAACACTTCAATGGCGTGCCTTTCTTTTTCAGCAATATGATAGCTGTTGCCTATCAACACATATTTTTGATGTAACTGCGCGACGGTATCCACCGCTTTCACCAGCGCACCAAAAAAGGGATCGGACACGTCCATGACCACCACACCGATGGTATCGCTGCTTTGGGTCGCCAGCGCCTGAGCATTGGCATTAGGCCGGTAACCTAAGGTTTCAACAGCGCGCAGCACCTGTTCACGCGCCTCTTTACTGGCAATAGAAGGATTGTTCAGAACGCGGGACACGGTGGCGACAGACACCCCCGCGAGCCGGGCGACATCACGAATGGTGACCATGCGTCGCTCCGTGATCTGCCAGGGTTTGGTAAGGAGGAATACGGAAATTAATCACCCAGGAGGTAAGTAATGCAGATAAAGAGAAGCGAGGTGAAGTGCTCATGGCGTTTCCTTATTAGAGTAGTGGTCGTCAGACTGGCACGACCGCTATCCTAATCATTTTGAGGAAACGCCTGCGTGAATCTCGTCACAGGAAAGAAAACGTTTACATACAATTATGCAACGTCCATCCCAAATCTATCATTTAGGATGATGTGACAGTACAAAAATCAGTCAACCTTGAGTTCAGTGCCCGATGCGCGAAGCGTCAGTTTACGCCACAGCCATTCGACCGGACCCTGACGGAAGTGCCGTAACCACAGCAGCGTCACCAGCAGATTGCACGCCCACACCAGCGGTACCAGCGCGACCAGTTGCAACCTGTCGAAGTGCATAAAGAAGCCGAACACATTGAAGAACGTGGTGCAGATGAGGGTCTGTAACAGATAGTTGCTCAGCGCCATGCGCCCGACCTGCGAGATCCAGTGAGTGATACGCCAGCCGGAAATCACCGACCAGAAACCGTAGCACAGCGCCAGATAGCTGACAGCCTGCATCAGCGAGCCGATTTCACGCGGCACCTGTAACAGAAAACCGCTCCAGCGATAGTCCCAGCCGGTCTTCCATTGCATATAAATCGCCGGGATCTGAATGAGCAATGAAAGCGGTAACAGTGCCGCAGCCACTTTACGATAATGCGACTCGCGAAATTCCCCTTTCAGCCAGCCACTGCGCATCAGCCCTGCCCCTGTCATCATCGCCCCCGCCAGCTCCCAGCCGTATTGCGCGCCAATCGCCAGCAGGCTTGAAGACAACAAGTCGAGCCGGTTTTGAATCGCTTCCCAGCCGCCTTTCAGCTTCCAGAACTGTTCATATTGGATCTCTGCCGGGCCGGGCATCCAGAATGTGCCCGGTGAAGGTGAAGTGATCAGGCCGAGCATCGCCAGCACGGCCACGCCAATCAGATACAAAATGATGCCGGTGGAAATCATCGACTGGCTGCTGCGCCCTTCCCGCACCATGCGCCAGCACACCAGACCAATCAGGCCGTAAGAAAGCAGAATGTCGCCGTCCCACAGAAAAATGGCGTGCAGAAATCCGCATAACAGCAACAGCGATAATCGCGCCTGGATCCAGTGTTTGCCGCGTGGCAGCAGTAAATACAAGCCGCCGCCGAACAGCATCGCGAACATCATCAGGAATTTACCCTGCGCCACGGCGTCGAGCACCGCCCAGGTCCAGACGTCTGACGTTGAAGGTGCACCGGCAAAACCGGGATTCAGGTAGGCGGCCTTCGGCAAGCCAAAGGCACTGATATTGAGCAGAAGAATGCCAAAAATGGCGAGGCCACGGGCAAAATCGAGCGTGGCAATACGTGAGCGCATACCAGACGTTCCTGTTAGATAAGGGGGCAAAAAGTTGCGGGCTTCAGACAGACTAACGGCACCCGTAAGGTGCCGCAATATCAAACTTTCTGACCGGTTAACGCGCCGCCGCTTAGCTGGCGTGTCTTACGGTACGCAGGAATTCCTGACGCGTATTCTGGCTCGATTTGAACAGTCCGCCCAGCGATGTGGTGGTGGTGGCGCTGGTCGCGTCCCGCACGCCACGCGCTTTCACGCAGTAGTGCACGGCATCAATAGAGACAGCCACGTTGGTGGTGCCAAGCAACGTTTGCAGTGCCACCAGAATTTGCTGGGTCAGACGTTCCTGAACCTGCGGGCGCTGGGAGAAGAACTGCACGATGCGGTTGATTTTCGACAGGCCGATCACCGTATCTTTCGGGATATATGCCACGGTCGCTTTGCCGTCGATGGTCACAAAATGATGTTCACAGGTGCTGGTCAGGGTGATGTCACGCACCGTCACCATTTCATCCACTTTCATCTTATTTTCGATGACGGTGATTTTTGGGAAATTGGCGTAATCCAGCCCGGAGAAGATTTCATCGACATACATTTTCGCGATGCGGCTTGGCGTTTCCATCAGACTGTCGTCGGAGAGATCCAGATTGAGAAGCTGCATGATGCCGGTCATGTGTTCCTGAATACGCTGTTTGCGCGTCTCATTGTCGATCGGCAGCGCTTCACGCAAAGGGGTTTCCAGACCACGGGCTAACAGGGCATCGTGAACTAAAATGGCTTCTTTACTCAGGGTAGGCATTCTTTCTTCTCCGGCAGATGTAATCACTTTGACGCAGATCACGCTAAAGTGAGGTGGCTTACTGTAGTGGAGAGCGGATTCAGAATCCAGTGATTGTGTTTCATGATGGATGAAATCGCCGCAAGTTATCAGCGGCGGCGAAACACCAGAGCACCTGCAATAATAAATCCTGCCAGGGCGACATACAGCGCAGGTTCCAGACGGTGCGTGAGCGCCGTAGAGATGGCCGACAATATCGGGCCACACAATTGCCCCACGGCGTAGCCGGTGGTCAGCAGCCCCGCCATGTAACGGCTATGATTCGGCGCCAGTTCGCGGCTGCATTGTAAGGCCAGTTGCACCACGCTCAGGAACCCGCCGCCGGTCAGTAACGCCCCCAGCACCAGCCCGCTGACGCCCGGCACCACTTCCGCACATAAAATCCCCAGCGCCTGGATCCACAATGTCAGCGCCAGACGCCGGTGAGTGGTCAGGCAATGACGCGTCAAAATCCCTATCACAATGCCAATGACCGCCGCACCGCCGAACACCGGCCAGACAAACTGTGCAAACAGGCTGTCAGGAAAACGGGCATTCGCCATCTGCGAAAGAAAAGTGGCAGGCAGAATGTAGCCGAACCCCGCCAGACTGTAGCTCCACACCAGGCGTTTCAACGCGGGCGTCATCACCAGCGGTTCCGTTGCCACGTGCGAACGGTGCAAATCTCCCTTACGCGGCAGATTCGGCGTGATGATCGCCACGAAAATCAACGCCAGCACGCCGTATACGCACCAGGCCTGCGCCGAACTGAGCTGCAAACTGTGAATGCCCACGGCTAACATGCCGCTCAGGAAAATCCCCGCGCCCGGCCCGGCAAACACCGCCGCGCTCATTGCCGGACGGCCATAGTGCGCCAGCCGCTCATTACACCACGCCGACACCATCACCATCGCCCAGCCGCTGGTCCAGCCAATCATAAACCGCACAATGCTGTGCAACACTTCGCCGGAAATCACCGCCGACAGCAACGTCAGCACCACCCCGCCCCACACGCCGAGCCAGAGACGACGCTCAAGGTGGCGGGTCGCCCGCATGGCATCAAAAGCACCACACAGATAACCGAGATAATTGAACGCGGCCACCAGCCCCGCACCGGTCAGGCTGAACTGATGTTCAGCTATCATTAAAGGAACCTGCGGCGTAAAGGCAAAGCGCCCGATGCCCATCGCGACCACAAAGGCCAGAAAACCACTTAACGCAATACGAAAAGCCATAACCGCTCCGAAAGGTGAAACCGCGACGCAACATTATAGAAACAGTGGGTAAACATACTGAAAGCGGATCTCCGTTAACAGTGCCTTTCTGAAAAAGAAAGTTGTCATGCATGATGCAGTAAAGTTACAATCACGAAAACTGAATAATACAAACCAAGTTGTTTACGATAAGAGAACACAGGAACTCATCATGGATCTCACCCAGTTGCGAATGTTTTGCTGCGTGGCAGAAACGGGCTCACTGGCGCGTGCGGCAGAGCAGTTACATCGCGTGCCGTCAAACCTGACCACCCGTCTGCGCCAGCTCGAACTCGAACTGGGCACTGATTTATTTATCCGTGAGAAGCAGCGCATCCGCCTTTCCGCGATGGGCCATAACTTTCTTAATTACGCCGAGCGTATTCTGGCGCTGAGCGAAGAAGCGATGAGCATCACGCACGCAGGCGAACCCGCCGGGAACTTCGCTTTAGGCTCAATGGAAAGCACCGCCGCCACCCGTCTGCCGTCACTGCTCGCGGCCTATCATCAGGCGTACCCGCAAGTGGCCCTTTCGCTGGTCACCGGCACGTCCGGCGAGATCATCGACAGCGTGCGGGCAGGACGTCTTGCGGCTGCGCTGGTCGACGGCCCGATCGACTTTGACGATCTCAACGGCTGTATTTCGTATCGTGAACGGATGGTGGTGATCACCCCGCCGGGCGAATCGCCCCTTGAAGCCCCCGCAGGCCGCAGCGGCCATACCGTTTTCGCCTTCCGCCCGAGCTGTTCCTATCGCCAGCGTTTACAGGGGTGGATTAAGCAGATGAATGTGCCGGTGGCGAACACCCTGGAAATTCAGTCCTACCATTCCATGATGGCGTGCGTTGCCAGCGGTGCGGGCATCGCCATGGTGCCGCGATCGGTGCTGGAGCAACTGCCCGGCCACGAGCGCGTAAATATTCACGAAATCCCGGATGAATTCGCCGATACCGCCACCTGGCTTATCTGGCGGCGGGATGCTTTCAGCCCCAACGTGCGGGCGCTGAAAGAACAGATCATCGTACAAAATGACGGGGTGGTCCCGTTACTGAAACACCCGCTTGCCGGTGAACATGACCCGGCACTGCATCCCACCTATTAAGTAAAAACACCTGACTGGAGCTACATAATGAAAATGATCAAAACGCGCGCGGCCGTCGCCTGGGGCCCGAATCAACCTCTTTCCATCGAAGAAGTGGATTTGATGCCACCGCAAAAAGGCGAAGTGCTGGTGCGTATCGTCGCCACCGGTGTTTGTCATACTGATGCTTACACGCTGTCCGGCAAAGATCCGGAAGGCGTATTCCCGGCGATCCTCGGCCATGAAGGCGGCGGCGTGGTGGAAGCGGTCGGCGAAGGCGTCACCACTCTGGCGGTGGGCGACCATGTGATCCCGTTGTACACGCCGGAATGTGGCGAGTGTAAATACTGTAAATCCGGTAAAACTAACCTGTGTCAGGCAATCCGCACCACGCAGGGCAAAGGCCTGATGCCGGATGGCACCACGCGTTTCTCTAAAGATGGCAAGCCGATTTTCCATTACATGGGCACGTCCACGTTCTCCGAATACACCGTAGTACCGGAAATTTCACTGGCGAAAATCAACAAAGAAGCGCCGCTGGAAGAGGTCTGCCTGCTGGGTTGTGGCGTCACTACCGGTATGGGCGCGGTCATGAACACCGCAAAAGTGAAGAAAGGCGACACAGTGGCGATCTTCGGCCTCGGCGGTATCGGTCTTTCTGCGGTGATCGGTGCCGTGATGGCGGGCGCAGGCCGCATTATTGGTGTTGATCTGAACACCAGTAAGTTCGATCTGGCACGCAAACTTGGCGCAACCGACCTGATCAACCCGAAAGATTTTGATAAGCCGATTCAGGAAGTGATCGTCGAAATGACCGACGGCGGCGTGGATTTCTCCTTCGAATGCATCGGTAACGTCAACGTGATGCGTTCAGCGCTGGAATGCTGCCATAAAGGCTGGGGCGAATCCGTCATCATCGGCGTGGCCGGTGCGGGTGAAGAGATCTCCACCCGTCCGTTCCAGCTGGTGACAGGCCGCGTATGGCGCGGTTCCGCTTTCGGTGGCGTCAAAGGCCGCAGCGAATTGCCGGGCATTGTGCAGCGTTATCTGGATGGCGAATTCGCCCTCAACGATTTCATCACGCACACCATGCCGCTGGAAGACATCAATGAAGCCTTTGATTTGATGCACGAAGGTAAGTCGATCCGTACGGTGATTCATTTCAACAAGTAAGGAAGTGTCGATGAGCAGCTCAATTGAACTCCTCGAAGAACACCGGATGTTTGGCGGCTGGCAGCAGCGCTACCGCCATTCCTCGGCGAGCCTGAATTGCAGCATGACGTTCAGCATTTACCTGCCGCCAGCGAAGGACGACACGCCGCCGCCGGTGCTGTACTGGCTGTCGGGCCTGACCTGTAATGACGAAAACTTTACCGTTAAAGCCGGGGCGCAGCGCGTCGCGGCAGAACTCGGTCTGGTGCTGGTGATGCCGGATACCAGCCCGCGCGGGGAAGGCGTCGCCAACGATGAAAGTTACGATCTCGGTCAGGGTGCAGGCTTCTATCTGAACGCCACGCAGGCGCCCTGGGCGGCCCATTACCGGATGTACGATTATCTGGTGGATGAACTGCCTGCGCTGATTAACAGCCACTTTAAGGTCAGCGATCGTCAGTCGATTTCCGGCCACTCCATGGGCGGCCACGGGGCATTGATGCTGGCATTGCGTAATCCGCAGCGTTTCCTTTCCGTGTCTGCTTTTGCGCCGATCGTCAATCCGTCACAGGTGCCATGGGGGCGTAAAGCTTTCAGCGCGTATCTGGGGGATGACGAAAGTCAGTGGCTGCAATACGACAGTTGCCACCTGCTGAGCTCACTGCCAGCGGATCAGTACCCGTTCCCGATTTTAGTCGATCAGGGCGACGGTGATCAGTTCCTGGCGGATCAGCTGCAACCCTCAAAACTGGCAGAAATCGCCCGTCAGCGCGGATGGCCGTTACAGCTGCGCGCGCAGCCGGGTTATGACCACAGTTACTTTACGATTGCATCATTTGTGGAAGATCACCTGAGATTCCATGCGGAGTTTTTGCATCCGAAGGTGTGAGTGCGTAAGGCCTTTCGATGCTGAGTGAGAAACTTTCGGTTTCTCAATAACGGTTACCACGTTGCAATGAGTGCATAAATCGGCCAGAGAGGGCATGACAGCCCTCTCTGGCATTTCCACGTCTTAATCTCCCCGCTGCGCAACCCCTTAATTCTTCAGTTTTGGATCCAGCGCATCCCGTAATCCATCGCCCAATAAATTAAACGCCAGCACGGTCAGGAATATCGCCAGGCTTGGGAATATGGCCACGTGCGGCGCCATGACCATGTCAGCGCGGGCTTCGTTGAGCATCGCGCCCCACTCCGGCGTTGGCGGTTGCGCGCCCATGCCGAGGAATGACAGGCTGGCCGCGGTGATAATCGACGTGCCGATACGCATGGTGAAATAGACCACGATCGAGGAAAGCGTGCCGGGCAGAATGTGGCGGAAGAGGATCGTGGCGTCTGAGGCGCCGATGCTGCGTGCAGATTCAATGTAGGTCTGCTGTTTTAGCACCAGCGTGTTGCCACGCACCAGCCGCGCGAACGCCGGGATGCTGAATATCGCCACGGCAATGATGACGTTCGACATGCCGTTGCCCATCACCGCCACCACGGCGATCGCCAGCAGAATACCGGGAAAGGCGAACAATACGTCGCAAACGCGCATGGTGATGCGATCCCACCAGCCTTCGTAATATCCCGCCAGCAGTCCGAACACCGTGCCGATCGCCGCGCCAAGCACCACAGAAAGTACGCCCGCCGTCAGTGAAATCCGCGTCCCCATCAGAATACGGCTAAAAATATCGCGCCCGAGAGAATCGACGCCCAGCCAGTGAATCATTGACGGGCCTTCGTTCAGCCGGTCGTAATCAAAGTAATTTTCCGGATCAAAGGGCACCAGCCACGGCGCAAGAAGCGCCGCTGCAATCAGCAGCAGGATAAAAACACCCGCTATCATCGCGATATGCTGACGGCGAAAACGACGCCAGAACGCCTTCCACGGCGTCCTGACAGATTGCGCGCTGGCCGTTTGTGCAGTGACCATCGGCAGACCCGCGAGTACGGCATTTCGCCGCCAGTTTTTCATGCGCTTGCTCACTTGTATCGGATGGAAGGGTTAATCACGGCGTACAACATGTCCACCAGCAGATTGATCAAAATGAATTCCAGCGAGAACAGCAACACTTCGGCCTGGATCACCGGGTAATCACGCATCTCCACCGAATCCACCAGCAACCGCCCTAACCCCGGCCAGTTGAAGACTTTTTCTACCACAATCGAACCGCCGAGCAGGAAACCAAACTGCAACCCCATCATGGTGACCACCGGGATCATCGCGTTACGCAAGCCGTGTTTGACGACCACAAACCCCTCGTGGACGCCCTTCGCGCGCGCGGTGCGCATGTAATCTTCCTGCATCACTTCGACGAACGAGGCGCGGGTAAAGCGCGCCATGATGGCCGCCACCGCCGCCCCCAGCGTAATGGAAGGCAGAATGTAGTGTTGCCAGGTGTCGGCGCCCACGGTCGGCAGCCAGCCCAGTTCGACGGAGAACACCTGCATCAGTAACATGCCCAGAGCAAAAGCCGGAAAGGAAATACCGGAGACGGCCAGCGCCATACCGAGACGATCGGGCCAGCGGTTGCGCCAGACGGCTGACACCACGCCAATCACCAGCCCGAAAATCACAGACCACACCATGCTGGTCAGCGTCAGCCAGAACGTCGGCATAAAACGGGAACTGATTTCATCGATCACCGGGCGCTTCGACACCATCGAGTGGCCGAAATCGCCGGTCAGCGCATTGCCGAAGAAAGTGAGAAATTGCTGATACAGCGGCTTATCCAGCCCCAGATCCTGACGCACCAGCGCCACAACGCTGGCATCCGCGTCCTGACCGGCCATCAGCCGTGCCGGATCGCCGGGCAAAAGATGAACAAATAAAAAGACCAGCACGGCCACGATCAGCAGTGTGGGGATCAATCCAAGCAGTCGTTTTAGAAAATAATTAAGCATGATTCGCTGTCTGTGATTTCACGGTACGACATCCATGTTCCGGCCACACGGAACACACGACTTCAGGGCGTACGGCAACCACGCCGCACGCCCTGAAAACTCCATCGCGAATTATTTCACATCAGCTTCATCAAAGCTGAATGCCGTATCAGGCATCACGTAGAACCCGGTCAGACGTTTGTTTTTAGCCGATACCAGACGTTCGGTCACCAGGAATGCCCAGGGTGCATCTGTCCAGATTTGTTTCTGAGCATCCGCATACAGTTTGGCTTTCTCGGCTTTGTCGGTGGTTTTCAGGGCATCGGACAAATCTTTATCGACCTGCGCATTGCTGTAAAACGCCGTGCCGAACTGTTTCGGCGGAGCCGCCTGCGTGGAGAACAGCGGCGATAACGCCCAGTCTGCTTCACCGGTAGAGGCCGACCAGCCGGTGTAGAACATGCGGACACCCGCTTCTTTCTGCCCGACGTTCTCGACCTGTGCCGCACGCTGCGCGGCGTCCATCGCGGTCACGTTCACTTTGATGCCCACCTGCGCCAGCTGCTGCTGCGTGAACTGCAAGACTTTCTGCGAGGTGCTGTTGTTATGCGACGACCACAGGGTGGTCGTGAAACCGTCCGGGTAGCCCGCTTCTTTCAGCAGTGCTTTCGCTTTGGCCGGATCGTAAGGCCAGGGTTTGAATTTTGCAGCGTATTCGATGCCCTGTGGCAACGGCCCTTCCGACGGCACGGCATAACCGGCAAACGCCACTTTGATCAGCGCCTGTTTATTGATGGCGTAGTTGATTGCCTCACGCACTTTCACGTTATCAAACGGTTTTTGCGTGACGTTCAGACTGATGTAACGGTGCAGAATCGACGGCGCGGTCACCAGATCCAGCTTTGGATTTTTCTCCAGCAGGGCCGCCTGCTCGTAAGGCACCGGGAAGGCGAAATCCGCTTCGCCGGTTTGCAGCATCGCCGCGCGGGTGTTGTTATCAACCACCGGACGCCAGGTGATGGTGTCGAGTTTTGTTTCGTCTTTCTTCCAGTAGCCATCAAATTTCTTCACTTTCACGAAGTCAGTCTGATTCCACTGATCCAGCGTATAGGGACCGGTACCGACCGGATGGAAACCGATCTCTTTGCCGTATTTGGTCAGCGCCGCCGGGGAAATCATCACCGCAGACGGGTGCGCCAGAATGTTGATGAACGCCGAGAACGGTTCTTTCAGCGTGATTTTCACCGTGGTGTCATCCACCGCTTCGGTGCTGGCGATATTTTTGAACAGGTTATAACGCTTGAGGTGGCTGTCCGGGTTGCTGGCGCGGTCGAAGTTCACTTTTACCGCCGCCGCGTTGAAATCCGTGCCGTCCTGAAATTTGATCCCCGGATGCAGTTTAACGGTGTAAACCAGACCGTCCGGGCTGACCGTGTAGCTGTCTGCCAGCACGTTCTCCAGTTTCATGTTTTTATCAAAGCCAAACAGACCCTGATAGAAGGATTTGGCGACCGCCTGAGACAGCGTGTCGTTGGCGTCATAAGGATCGAGCGAGGTAAAATTAGAGCCTACCGCCACCACCACGTCTTTTGCTGCCCACGCCGAAGCGGACGCCAGCGAACCGAAAACAGCGGCAGCGAGCACGGCCTGACGAATAACGTTCTTACCTTTACGTTTCTGCTGATTCATCTCAGTTCCTTTTCCTGTCTAACCCGTTTGTCTTACGAAGATTGGCGGCTCAAAATAAGCCCCCACAAAAATCAATACACGCCAGCAATCGCATGCCGCGCCACGAAATGCCCTTCCGCCACCTGCACCAGCGGCGCAACCAAAGGCTCATCATGCAAATCGTGGATCGGGCTGGGAATATCATCGACCAGCAGCGCCTGCTCTTTTCGTTTATGCGCCGGATCGGCCACCGGCACAGCCGCCATCAGTTTGCGGGTGTAAGCATGCTGGGGATTTTCAAACACCGCGCGGCGCGGGCCGATCTCAACGATCTGCCCGAGATACATCACCGCCACGCGGTGACTGATGCGTTCCACCACCGCCATGTCGTGCGAAATAAACAGAAAGGCCAGGCCAAACTCTTTCTGCAGATCCATCAGTAAATTGATGATCTGTGCCTGAATAGACACGTCCAGCGCCGACACGGATTCGTCAGCAATGACCACTTTAGGATTGAGCGCCAGCGCGCGGGCGATGCAAATGCGCTGGCGCTGCCCTCCGGAAAATTCGTGAGGATAGCGCTGCGCGTGCTCCGGCAGCAGCCCGACTTTTTCCAGCAGCCAGGCAACGCGTGCCTCCGCCTCTTTCCCCTTCGCGATGTGGTGAACCAGCAAGGGTTCCATGATCGAATACCCCACCGTCAGGCGCGGATCGAGCGAAGCGTAGGGATCCTGAAAAATAAACTGGATGTCGCGGCGCAGATGTTGCAGCGCGCTGCCGCTGACGTGGGTCAGCGGCTCGCCATTAAAAGTGATCGTTCCACCCTGACTTTTCACCAGTTTCAGCAACGAACGGCCGGTGGTGGATTTTCCGCAGCCGGATTCACCGACCAGCGCCAGCGTTTCGCCGGGATATAAATCGAAACTGACTTTTTCCACTGCGTGAATGCGCCGGGTAACACGGTTAAAAATACCGCTGCGCACATCAAAGCGGGTGACCAGATTTTTCACCTGCAAAATCGGCGCGGCGCCCGGCGTCAGGGTATTTTGCACCAGTGCCGGATCGCTCTCTTGTTGCTCAGGCAGCGGAAAGCGCGCAGGGAGCGGTTTGCCGTGCATCGAACCGAGTTTCGGCACCGCCGCCAGCAGCGCCTGGGTATATGGCTGCTGCGGGGCATGGAAAATTGCCGTGACGTCGCCGGTTTCCACGCTGTTGCCTTTATGCATCACCAGCACGCGGTCGGCAATTTCAGCCACCACGCCCATATCGTGGGTGATGAAAATGACGCCCATCTGCATCTCTTTTTGCAGCACGCGGATGAGTTGCAGGATTTGCGCCTGAATCGTCACATCCAGCGCGGTGGTCGGCTCGTCGGCAATCAGCAACGCAGGTTTGCATGACAGCGCCATCGCAATCATCACCCGCTGGCGCATACCGCCGGAAAGCTGATGTGGAAAGCTGTCGAGGATATTTTTGGCTTCGGGAATGCGCACCAGATCCAGCATCCGCAACGCTTCGGCACGGGCGGCGCGATGGTCTTTCCCCTGGTGCAGACGGATGGATTCGGCAATTTGTTCGCCCACCGGAAATACCGGATTGAGCGACGTCATCGGCTCCTGAAATATCATCGCCATATCAGCACCGCGCAGGCTGCGCATCTGCGACTGCGACGCGGCCATCAGTTCAACCACTTCGCCGTTACGACGCCGAAACTGCATGTTGCCCTGTGAAATCTGCCCGCCGCCCTGCTCCACCAGACGCATCAGCGCCAGCGAAGTGACCGATTTACCGGAGCCGGATTCGCCCACAATCGCCAGCGTTTCGCCGCGCCCGACGTCAAAGCTCAGACGGTTAACCGCCGGGATCACCTGACCCTCATGCGAAAACTGTACGCTGAGATTATTTACCGCCAGAACCTGGCCGGGCGGCAGGATCAGAGAAGGGTTCATGGCATCCTTCATGAACGGTAGATACTGACGCTCGGCACGTCGCCCACGCGGGCAAATCCGCGGTACATGCCTTCGCTGTTAAAAGGTAAAACCACGTTGCCGAAACGGTCGATGGCGATCATGCCGCCGATACCGCCGAGCGGCAGCAGCTTTTCCTGCACCACTTTGTGCGTCGCTTCTTCAAGGGATAAACCGGCGTATTCGATCAGCGCCGCCACGTCGTAAGCCGCCACCGTGCGCATAAACACTTCGCCGGTGCCGGTGCTGGAAATGGCGACTGTTTTGTTGCTGGCATAGCAGCCCGCGCCGATGATCGGTGAATCACCCACGCGGCCAGCCTGTTTGTTGGTCATGCCGCCGGTGGACGTCGCCGCGGCCAGATTCCCCCGCGCGTCCATCGCCACCGCGCCCACGGTGCCAAATTTATGTTCCGGATCGAGCGGATCGCCGGACGGCGTGGCGCGCTGCGATGCGCCATCGTGATCGAGGATAACGCCGCTGTCTGCGGCGATGGCCCGTTGCAGCTGGTCGTAGCGTTCCTGCGTAAAGAAGTAGTCCGGCCCGACCATCTCCTGCCCCTGTTCGCGGGCAAAGGCTTCGGCGCCCGCGCCGGTGAACATCACGTGCGGGCTGACTTCCAGCACTTTACGGGCGGTGAGGATAGGGTTACGGATGTGATTGACGCAGCTGATGGCACCGGCATCCAGCGTGCGGCCATCCATGATGCAGGCGTCTAATTCGTGGGTGCCCTGATGGGTGAAAACCGCGCCCTTTCCGGCATTAAACAGCGGGCACTCTTCCAGTAAACGCACCGCCTCGGTCACCGCATCCAGCGCGCTGCCTCCCGAGGCCAGAATGGCCTGCCCGCTGGCGACAATGCGCTCGAGCTCCGCTAAATAAAGTTGTTCTTTTTCGGCACTCATCGCCGCGCGGGTGATCGCCCCTGCACCGCCATGAATCGCAATGACCGGACACAACGTGTTCGAAACGGAAGCCGCTGAATTATCAGTAGAAGAACTCATTAGCACTGCACCCTGTGTTGTTGTATTTATGTAAAGAGAAATGCTGACCTGTTTTTGACTATATTTAGCCCGCTACAGTATGTAAAGCAGAAATGTAAAACCACTGATAACGCGCTAATTGCTTAGATTGTTTAAGAAAATTAAATAAGGGGATCGAATAAACATCCAAGACAAATGACTAAAGAACGGGAATAATAAACGTCCTAACCGTGGATAAAAGCACCTCTGGCTAAGCTTGCTGCGGCCTTTTTATATTTTTTCTTTTTAGGAAATCAGTTATGGAAACTGTCTATAACCGCCGTCGGATCAATGTGATCTCCTGGCTCAGTTACTTCTTTACCGGTGGACTGGTTTCCACCCTCGGTATCGTTATCGGGCCAGTGGCAACCGCATTCAACAAAGATCCGGGCTTTATCGGGCAAATGTTCTCATTAATGAATATTGGTTTGTTCCTGCCGATTATGGTCAGCGGCATCCTGATGCGGAAATTTGATCTCGGCAAACAGCTGATGACCGGCTCGCTGGTTTCTGTGCTGGTGTGTATCGCGCTGTTCGTGATGCCGTCTATCACGCTGTTTGGTGTGGGTGTCTTCCTGATTGGTGCCACTGCGGGCCTGATGATGTCTATCGGCAGCTATCTGGTGGTGCGCATTAATGACGATCCGAAAAAGCGCTCGGCCAACCTTATTTTCACCGATTTCTTCTTTGCCCTCTCCGGCATGACGCTGTCGCTGGTGCTCGGTTTCCTGTTCAAGCACGGCGCAAGCTGGCTGGCGATGTACGGCATTATGGGCGTACTCAGCCTGCTGATGATCCTGCTGTGTGCAGGCCAGAAATTCCCGACCGTAGCCCGTCCGGTGAAAACCGAGAAAAACAGCAGTGTCGCGCAGGAACCCTGGGGCATCGCGGTGTTTTTCCTGTGTATCGCACTGTTCGCCTTCGTGTTCACCGAACTGGTCTTTACGCTGTGGATGCCAAGCTGGCTGCATGAGCATTTCGCCATGGAAACCGATCGCGCCGCAATTTACATCACCACCTACTGGATGGTGAAAGCGATTGGCCTGTTCCTGAACCAGTTCACCGTTCGCTTCGTCAAACTGCGCACCTTCCTGCTGGTGTCCGTGGTAGTCGGCATGGTGAGCCTGAGCGTGCTGACCACCAGCAACTCGGCGTCGCTGGTGCTGTTTGCGGTCGGTCTGTTCGGTTTCTGTAACTCCGGCCTGTTCTCCGGCCTGATGAGCTACGGCAGCCTGCAGGTGAAAAACTCTCCGCCAACGCTGACCTCTGCGCTGCTGACCACCAGCTCCGTCGGTACGCTGATTTTTGCGTCGTTCTCTTCGTTCATCTACAACCAATACGGCTTGTTCTGGGCGCTGAACATCGCGACCATTTCCTACGCGTTACTGGTGCTGATGGTGATTTTCGCTAGCCTGAAAAGTAAGGCCGAAAAGATTAACCACGACGTTTCCGCGCACTAAGATTTTCCCTCACAGCAGGGCTCCGGCCCTGCTGCTTCAGACGTCCTCCCCCAGTGAATCCAGAAAACGTGCCGCCGCCGGTGTCAGCGAATCCGCCTGATACAAGGCATACAAATCGACCGGTAACCGTTCGCTCAGCGCGCAGAAACGCACGCCCGGCCAGTGGATCCGCGCATAGCTTTCCGGCAGCAGTGTGATGCCATAACCGTTCGCCACCAGCGCCAGCGCGGTTTGTGGCTCGTTCACCTGATGCCTGACCTGCGGCAAAAAGCCGTGCTGACGGCACATCGAGTAGAGATAACTGCCGAGGCTGGACGTGTTCATCGGCATCAGAATGAAATCCTCATGCGCCAGCTCGCCCAGCACCACGCTGTTTTTCGCGGCCAGCGGATGATTTTCCGCAATCGCCAGAGCGACGTTTTCGCGCCCCATCAGCCTGCTGGATAACCCCTGCGGCAGCGTCAGTTTAGCTTCGCGCCAGATACCGATATCAATCCTTTGCAGTTGCAGGGCATCAATTTGCTGCAACGGCGTCAGTTCGGTAATCGACCAGGTGATCTCCGGCGCGCGCTCACCCAACCGGTTCAGTGCGGGCATCAGCGGCCCCCACGCCGCGGTGCCCACGGTGCCGAACTGAATATGGCCGACCTCACCGCGCCCGATTTTACGTACCTGATGCAACGAACGGTTGATGCCGTCGAGCATCAGCCCGGCTTCACGCATCAGCGCCGCACCGGCAGGCGTCAGCGCCACCGAACGCGTGGTGCGCAAAAACAGCGGCGTGCCGAGCATCACTTCCAGCTCTTTAATATGCAGGCTGAGCGGCGGTTGCGACATATTCAGCCGCACCGCGGCTTTGCTGAAACTCAGCTCCTCCGCCACCACGCGAAAATAGTGCATAAGCCGCAGATTGATCTGACCCAGATCGAACACCGAATCCGTAAAGGGGCGCGTCATACTTCTCTCCAAAACATCCGTTTATCCCGCATTCATGGCGCATCCGATTTATAGATTTTGACTATAAATCCCGGCGCAGAACGGTATTAGACCTGAACAGCCGCTCACCCTAGCATTGCTGTTAACTCCCACCTACTGTCAACAATGAGAGAAGTGATCATGCTCAATAACCATGCTTTTGACTGCGCAGCGATTATCCGCCAGCGTGCGCCCGGCTTTATTCCTCAGGCTGCGCTGATTTTAGGCTCCGGCCTCGGGACGTTGTGTGACGATATGACCGATGCCATCACCCTTCCCTACAGCGAACTGCCGGGATTCCCGCAGAGCAGCGTCGCCGGTCACGCCGGTGAACTGGTGCTCGGGACGCTGGAAGGCATTCCGGTGATGTGTATGAAAGGTCGCGGCCATATGTATGAAGGCCACGGCATGTCGGTGATGACCAGCGCGGTTCGCACCTTCAAACTGCTCGGCTGCGAGTTCCTGCTGGCGACCAATGCCGCCGGTTCGATGCGTAAAAGCGTGGCGCCCGGTCGGCTGGTTGCGCTGACCGACCATGTCAGCTTTATGCCGGAATCCCCGCTGGCAGGCCCGAATGACGATCGTTTTGGCCCGCGTTTCTTCAGCCTCGCTAACGCCTATGACAAAGACCTGCGTGCGCAGCTCCACGCCGTGGCGGGCACGCTGGGCATCGACGTCGCCGAAGGCGTCTTCGCGGCCTATACCGGCCCGAACTTCGAAACGCCGGCTGAGATCCGCATGATGCAAACTCTCGGCTGCGACGTGGTCGGTATGTCCATCGTGCCGGAAGTGATTTCCGCCCGTCACTGCGGCCTGAAAGTGCTGGCGATTTCTGCCATGACCAATTTCGCCGAAGGCCTTTCCGATACGCCGCTTTCACACGAACAGACCCTGAGCTGCGCCAGACTGGCGGTGGGCGATTTCACCCGCCTGATCCGCGCGTTCTTCGCCAGCTTGTCAGCCACTGCAAAATAAGGAACGGCAATGGAACAGACATTCAACCGCCAGCGGATCAATATGATCTCATGGCTCAGTTACTTCTTTACCGGTGCACTGGTTTCCACACTCGGCATCGTGATCGGCCCGGTTTCACAGGCTTTTGGCAAAGATCCGGGCTTTATCGGTCAGATGTTTACGCTGATGAACATCGGCCTGTTTCTGCCGATCATGATAAGCGGCGTGCTGATGCGCAGATTTAATCTGGGCAAACAGCTGATCACCGGCTCAGCGGTTTCCGTGCTGACCTGCGTGGCACTTTTCCTGATGCCGACCATCACCATGTTCGGCATCGGCGTTTTTCTGATTGGCGCCGCCTCCGGCATCATGATGTCCATCGGCAGCTATCTGGTGGTGCGTATTAATGAAGATCCCAAAAAGCGTTCGGCGAACCTGATCCTCACCGACTTTTTCTTCGCGCTGGCGGGCGTGGTGTTATCGCTGCTGCTGGGCTATCTGTTCCAGCACGGCGCAAGCTGGCTGGCTATGTACGGCGTAATGGCGGTGCTGAGTCTGGCGATGATTGTGTTGTGCGTCGGGCAAAAATTCCCGTCGATTCCGCAGGTCGCGGATAGCAAGCCAGGGTCTGAAAGCCAGCAACACCACTGGGGCGTTTCCGTGTGGGTGCTGTGTTTCGCCCTGTTTGCTTTCCTGCTGGCGGAACCGATTTTCACCATGTGGCTGCCGAGCTGGCTTAAAGAGCACTTCGGTATGGCGGCAGACAACGCGGCGTTTTACATCACGACTTACTGGACGGTGAAATCCATCGGCCTGTTTGTGAATCAGTTTACGGTGCGCTTTGTGAAGTTGCGGACTTACCTGCTGCTTTCCGCCACCGTGGGTCTGGCCTGTCTGGCCACTGCGGCGAACAGCGCAAACCCGACGCTTATCCTGATTTGCGCCGGTCTGTTCGGATTCTGCAACTCCGGGCTGTTCTCCGGCATCATGAGTTACGGCAGCCTGCAGGTGAAGAATTCTCCGCCAACGCTGACGTCTGCCCTGCTGACTATCGGCACGATAGGCACGCTGATTTTCTCCACGCTGTCGTCGCTGGTGTACAGCCGTTACGGTTTGTTCTGGGCGCTGAATACCGCCACTCTCGCCTACGTATGCCTGCTGGCCGCGCTGATTATTGCCTCGGTGAGCAGCAAGGCCGAAGCGCTGGAGCAGCAATCCGCGCATTGAGATGAAAACCGACGCATAAAAAAGGGAAGGCATTGAATTGCCTTCCCTTTTCTTATTGTCACTGCCCGATCACATCTGAGGACAGCGCTGCAAACTGTTGAGCCAGGATGTCTGAGGCTGCGCGACCAGACGGCGTGCACGTCCGTGACGACGCAGGATCAGACCTTTATCCTGCATTTCACTAAGATCGCGGCGAATGGTTTCGAGACTCACATCCAGCGATTGTGCCAGTTCGCTTACCTGTAACACTTCATGCTGTTCGACCAGCTGAAGGATGGCCTGATGGCGATTTTTTTTAAGCACCGGTTATTCCTGTTTGTATGACAGTTGTGTGACGGATGTCACAAATAACGGTAAACATCATACCTGCGTTACATTGTTAATTTTGGGATCGATCTCAATTTTTCGAAAATCCCCTCAAAGTTTTTCCGCCTGCCGCGATTTTTGGTTCGTCCCGATTCTCTGTCATACTGTGCGCATGCTTTTATAACCGCCCGGCTCCGGCGCAGACACCCGCACCACCGGGACGGTATCACTGAGGAATTTTTATGGAATTCAATACCGCCGGTTTGATCTCACTCCAGGAAGCGCTGGACAAAATGCGCGCTCATGTGCAGCCAAAGCACGCACAAGACGCCGAATCTGTTGCTCTGAATAGGGCCGCTGGCCGCATTACCGCCGCGCCGGTACGTTCTCCGGTGTTCGTGCCTCCTTTTGATAATGCGGCGATGGACGGTTATGCCGTCCGCTGTGGCGATCTGCACGACGACGCCGTGTTACCGGTGGCGGGCAAAGCCTTCGCGGGTGCGCCCTTCCACGGTGAATGGCCTGCCGGGAGCTGTATCCGCATCATGACCGGCGCGCCGGTCCCCCGGGGTGCCGACGCTGTGATCATGCAGGAACATGCCGAGGTGACCGATGCGGGCGTGCGTTTCACACATGGAGCGGAGAACGGCCTGAATATCCGCCTGACGGGCGACGACATTAAACAAGGCGACAGCGTGTTGCCGCAGGGCGTACGTCTGGGTGCGGCGGAATTGCCGCTGCTGGCATCGCTCGGCGTCACGCACGTTGAGGTCTGGAAACCCCTCAACGTTGCTGTTTTCTCCACGGGCGACGAACTGCAACCGGTGGGGACGCCCTTGCAGGAAGGCCAAATTTACGATACCAACCGTTTTGCCGTACGCCTGATGCTGGAACAACTGGGATGCAACGTGCTGGATCTGGGCATCATCCGCGATGATCCGCAGGCGCTGCGCAGCGCCTTTGAAGAAGCCAATGCCTTCGCCGATCTGGTGATTTCCAGCGGCGGCGTCTCGGTCGGAGAAGCGGATTACACCCGGCAAATGCTGGATGAACTGGGCGAGATTGGTTTCTGGAAACTGGCCATGAAACCCGGCAAACCTTTCGCTTTCGGCAAACTGAAAAACAGCTGGTTCTGCGGTCTGCCGGGGAATCCGGTGTCTGCGGCGCTGACGTTTTATCAACTGGTGCAGCCGTTTATTGCGCAACTGGCAGGCCATACCGCGTGGCAGTTCCCGCCGCGTTTGCAGGCTGTTTCGGTTTCGGGGCTTAAAAAATCAGCGGGCCGTCTCGATTTCCAGCGCGGTATTTTCAGCACTAACGCGCAGGGCCAGCTCGAAGTCCGTACCACCGGCCATCAGGGTTCGCACGTCTTCAGTTCTTTCAGCCAGGCGAATTGCTTTATCGTGCTGGAGCGCGAACGCGATAATGTCGCGGCGGGTGAACTCGTTGAAATCGAACCATTCAACGCCCTTTTACGGAGCTGAATATGGCCACACTGCCGGAACTGACGGACGCTGAAACCCTGCGTTATAACCGCCAGATCGTCCTGAAAGGGTTTGATTTTGACGCGCAGGAACAGCTGAAAGCCAGCCATGCGCTGATTGTCGGATTAGGCGGTTTAGGCTGTGCGGCGGCGCAATATCTGGCCGCCGCAGGAACCGGTACGCTGACGCTGCTGGATTTCGACAAGGTGTCGCTGTCTAACCTGCAGCGCCAGACGCTGCACACCGACGCACGCATCGGCATGTCGAAAGTGGAATCTGCCGCTATTGCGCTTTGCGCAATGAATCCGCACATCCGTCTGAATCAGATCAATGCGCAGGCGGACGACGACATGCTGAGCGAACTGATCGCCGCCTGCGATGTGGTGGTCGATTGCACCGATAACGTTACCACGCGCAATCAGCTGAACCGGGAATGTTTCGCGCAGAAAAAACCGCTGGTGTCCGGTGCCGCCATCCGCATGGAAGGCCAGCTCAGCGTCTTTACCTATCAGCCGCATGAACCCTGCTACCGCTGCCTGAGCCGCTTATTTGGTGAAAATGCCCTGACCTGCGTGGAAGCCGGCGTGATGGCGCCCCTGGTGGGTACCATCGGCAGTTTACAGGCCATGGAAACCATCAAACTGCTGACAAAATTCGGTGAAACTCCGCGCGGCAAACTGCTGATGTTTGATGCCATGACGTTACAGTTTCGGGAAATGAAACTGATGAAAGACCCACATTGTGAGGTGTGTGGTGGTCACTGATAGTCGAAAAAAAATGGAACAAGGAATGAAGGGTATTTAGGTTGTTGAACATGGCAGCCGCTACGCAATCCGTTTAACCGATAAAGAATTCACCTTTCTGGAATAAAAAAAGGCCGCAACGTTAACCGTTGCGGCCTTTTTATCGACATCAATAATCAGCTATTAATGCCCTGGCTACGGAGATAGTCTTCGTAGTTACCCGAGAAATCGATGACACGGGTCGGTGTCATTTCCAGAATACGGGTGGCCAGTGAGCTCACGAATTCACGGTCGTGGGAAACGAAGATCAGTGTGCCTTCGTACATTTCCAGCGCCATGTTCAGTGACTCGATAGATTCCATATCCAGGTGGTTAGTTGGTTCATCCATGATCAGGATGTTAGGACGCTGCATCATCAGTTTCCCGAATAACATACGACCTTTTTCACCACCGGAAAGCACTTTGACTTTCTTCTTGATGTCGTCCTGACCGAACAGCAGACGGCCCAGCACGCCGCGTACAGCCTGCTCGTCGTCTTTCTCGGATTTCCACTGGCTCATCCAGTCGAATACGTTCATGGAGTCATCGAATTCATATTCGTGATCCTGCGCGTAGTAACCGATTTTTGAGTTTTCGGACCATTTCACTGAACCGGTTTCCGGCTCATGCTCGCCGACCAGCGTTTTCAGCAGCGTCGATTTACCAATACCGTTCGCGCCCAGAATGGCGACTTTCTCGCCCACTTCCAGCATCAGACCGAGGTTTTTAAACAGCGGGCCGTTATCGAAACCTTTGGTGATTTTTTCCACTTCCAGCGCATTACGGAACAATTTCTTGTCCTGTTCAAAACGCATGTAAGGGTTCTGACGGCTTGACGCTTTGATTTCGTCGAGCTGAATTTTATCAATCTGACGGGCACGGGAAGTCGCCTGTTTAGATTTAGAGGCGTTGGCGCTAAAGCGGCTGACGAAAGATTGCAGTTCAGCAATCTGCGCTTTCTTCTTGGCGTTATTGGCGCTCAGAAGTTCACGAGCCTGCGTTGCCGCCGTCATGTATTCGTCGTAGTTGCCCGGATAAACGCGCAGCTCGCCGTAGTCCAGATCCGCCATGTGCGTACACACCATGTTCAGGAAGTGACGGTCATGCGAAATGATGATCATGGTGCTGTTACGTTCGTTCAGCACCTGCTCCAGCCAGCGAATGGTATCGATGTCCAGGTTGTTCGTTGGTTCGTCGAGCAGCAAAATTTCCGGGTCAGAGAACAGCGCCTGCGCCAGCAATACGCGCAGTTTAAAGCCCGGTGCGATTTCGCTCATCAGGCCATAATGTTGCTCTACCGGAATACCCACGCCGAGCAGCAGCTCGCCCGCACGGGATTCAGCGCTGTAGCCGTCCATCTCGCCGTATTCAACTTCGAGATCTGCCACTTTATAGCCGTCGGCTTCGCTCATTTCCGCCATCGCGTAAATGCGGTCGCGCTCTTCTTTCACAGCCCACAATTCGTTGTGGCCCATGATCACGGTGTCCAGCACGGTGAATTCTTCGAAGGCGAACTGATCCTGACGTAATTTACCCAGACGCTCGTTCGGGTCGAGTACGACGTTACCCGCTGAAGGCACTAAGTCGCCACCGAGGATCTTCATGAAAGTGGACTTGCCACAACCGTTCGCGCCGATAAGGCCATAACGGTTACCGCCGCCAAATTTCACGTTAATGTTTTCAAATAACGGCTTGCTGCCGAATTGCATGGTGATGTTGTAAGTACTTAGCACAACGCTCGCTCTTAATTGGGAAATGTGATTTGGCGCGCATTATGCCACAACGGCGCGTCGGGATCGCCTCTCGTTGTGTACAAATTTCACTCGATAGTAAAAAAATTCGTCATGCGCGGGGAAATGTTTGAATTACACACACAAAAAACCCGGCCTCAGCCGGGTTTTCCAGTACAACGCCTGAAATCAGAAGTTGTAACCGATCACGCCGTAGTAACCCCAGCCGGTAGATTTCACATCGAAATTACCGTTACCGAAGTTCAGCTCAGCGCCGTCAGCCCACTGGCCGCCGTTGTGGAAGTAACGCGCCACAAACGAGTAATGCCAGTGTGTATAGTTCAGCGAGAGGATATGGCTGGACGCGATAGAGTTGTTAGAACGCGCTTTGTTGCCGTTCAGGTCACGGAAATCGTCGTCGCCCAGTGAGGAGCCCCAGTCGAAGTTGGTGAACCCGATGTAGCTCAGGTTACCGCCCCACATTTCAGTCAACGGAACGAAGTATTTCACTTTGAAACGGTAACCGTCCCAGCTGTTTTCGTTGGCCGCGCTGTAGTTTTCCCACTGGTATTTTGCATACACGTTCAGAGACAGGCTCATCGGCAGATGGGTGTCGATGTCGGTGCCCAGACCCATGTACCAGGTGTTCTGACGGTTATCGCTGTCCGGACCCATATCGTAGATATAGTTGTTGGCGAAGTACCATTCTTTGAACGGACCGAAGCTCAGATCGGTGCCGGTCAGCTTATCAATAGAGAAACGCGGTTCGATCTCCATAAACAGCGGAGAACCGTTTTTGTCCCAGATACCGGTGTCATTGCCGTTACCGGCGCCGAAGGTTTTAGGAATATCGATATAGCCGTAGAAATCGAACCAGTCTTTGTGCGCAAACGCTTCATATTCAAGGTAAACGTCGTTACGCAGGGTCGGTCCGAAACGGGTATCGGCGCTGCCTACAACGTTTACACTCTGGTGCCACCAGTCAGAAACAAATTCGCCCTTGCTATCATCAGCGAGCACGGTCGCGCTGTAGGACAAAGCCATCAAAGCGCCTGCTGCAATAATTTTATTTTTCATATTTATACCAGAAGCGGGGGAGGAACAGCGCCTTGCCACTTTCAGACGCTGCATATATCAAACCCTAAAACTGTGATCCGCAACCGATTGCTGCACATAGTATAAAAACATGCAATTACCAGTGACTTCCTACAAGAGTTAACTTTTCTTAGCTAATAAATAGATTTGGTCAAGGTTTGTCAATTTGTGTTTCATCCTGATACATCCTCAATGTGATATCGATCACAGATATGTTTCAGGACGAATTCATTCAGCCGCCTGAAGCTGTGATAATCCCGTGCTGATAAAATGACCATTCGTTATTTGTCATGCTATAATCATGACAAATAACGGTGCGGAGGCACACATCATGAATATCAAAAATACCGGGCTGTCTTCCGGCTCTGTGCAAGATTCTGCAACGCCGCTCTGGCAGTCTGCGGGGCTTCCCGCAAGCAGCGGAATCAGTTTGGTTAATGCCATACAAAAGGGTTTTCCGGTTGATAGTATTAGCCGTCTTAATACTGAGCTGGGATGGCCGAAAATGGTGTTACTGGAAATAATGGGCATTAACGAACGCAACTATGCGCGTCGTAAGGCCGGAAACGGATTACTGAAAAGTGAAGAGAGCGAGCGTGTGGCGCGTCTGGTGCGCATTGTGGATGCCGCAACGGATCTGTTCGAAGGGGATCGTATCTCCGCGCTCGAGTGGTTCACCCGCCCTGCGCCGGCGCTGGACGGTTCACGTCCGCTTGAGTTGCTGTCTTCTGAAGCGGGCGCGGTGGAAGTGAGCCGCCTGATTGGTCGTCTGCAACACGGTGTCTTCAGTTGAAGCTGTTTCGCATCGTACAGAACCGCCATCTGGCAACGGCCTGGTCGGGCGCGGGTGCGCAGCTTTATGGCGGGCGCTGGAATCCGCCGGGCAGGCCGGTCGTCTATGTCACCACCAGCATTTCGCTGGCCATACTGGAAATGCTGGTGCACTTACAAAACAGCATGCTGATGCGGTCCTACACGTTGCTGAGTATTGAGGTGCCGGAAGAATTGCTCGACAGGCTGGACGTGTCGGAACTGGCCGCAGACTGGCGAAGCGCATCTCCGCCGGACAGCACACAACGTCAGGGTGACGCCTGGCTGGCGGAAGGTGATTACGTCGGGCTGAAAGTGCCGTCGGTCATTGTCCCGACGGAATACAACGTGCTGCTCAATCCGCAGCATCCTGCGTTTGCGGATTTACTGAGTTCAGTACAACGTGAGCCGATGATGTTTGACCCGCGCCTGCAATAACCTGCTGGTCTGCTTGCAACGCGGGCCGGACACTCACTCTGCTTTTCTGTTGCTGCGATAAATCAGGGCCAGCGCGATGACCAGACAAGGTATCGCCGCCAGACGGTGCCAAGAGAACGGGATGGACGGATTATCCAGCCAGCCGAAGTTATCAATCAGCATGCCCATCGCCAGTTGCCCCAGAATAACCGCGACCGTCGCCACCGCCGTCCCCACTCGCGGTACTGCCGTCACCATAATGATGATGTAAGGCACGCCAAACAGTGCGCCAGCCAGCTGCCATTTCGGTACGGTCAGTAACGTCGCCTGCTGCGGCGTTTGCAGAAACAAGATCAGCACAGCCGTGATCGCCGCGCCCACGCTGAAGGTCAGGAAGGCACTTTTCAGGACGCCCACTTTTTCACCCAGCTGACCGTTTACCGCCGCCTGCATACTCAGCGCAGCCCCCGCCACAATCGCCAGAATAATCATAATCAGTTCAGTCATCGGTTAACTCCAGGCAATCAGAACAAGGGCGGCAACGATAAACAGCAGAGCCAGTAAACGCTCCCTGCCGACTTTCTTGTGTGGCGTACCAAACCAGCCGTAATGGTCGATCAAGACGCTTTTCGCCACCTGTCCTGACAAAATCGCGATCATGGTCATGCCGATGCCAATCACCGGCGTCGCCAGCGTCAGCACCACGACATACACCGGCCCCAGCAAGCCGCCAAGCAGCGTCCAGCCGGGTTGTTCGGTAAACGACGGCGCATTGCGCGGGCTGAAAAACAGCACCAGTAATCCAGTCAGCACTGCGCCGACCCCAAAAATACTCAGCGTGGCCCACAGGTGCCCCACTTCCGTCCCTAACGGCCCGATCAAACCGGCCTCCAGCGATAGCCCCATCCCCGCCAGAACGACCAGCGGAATTAACATCAGATTCATTAGTAGTTTGCTCATATTATTTTAAGAAGCGGCGACTATAGCGTGGCACTGCTTTGCGAAAAACAGCACAATAAGGAAAATACCTTTGCGGATATTGCACAGATGAAAAGCTTCAATCAGATCAACATCCAGTCTTTACGGCTGTTTGTTGCGGTGCTCGACCAGGGAAATTTCTCGGAAGTGGCCCGCCGCGAAGCGATGTCGCCCTCGACGGTATCGCGCGTCATTTCGCAGCTGGAGCAGGCATTACAAACCCAGTTGCTGTACCGGAATACGCGTGCAGTCAGCCCGACCGAATCCGGGAAATTGCTGGCTGAACGTGCCCGTCAGGTACTGGCTCAGCTCGAACTGGCAGAACTGGATCTGCAGGAGCAGGACAGCGAGCCGGGTGGCCTGATACGCATCAATGCGCCGGTGGTTTTTGGCCAGCGGCATATCGCCCCCTGGCTGCATGAGCTGAGCGCCCGTTATCCGCGTCTGAATATTGAGCTGATGCAGACTGACGATTTCATTGATCCGTTACAGGACAGCGTTGATCTGCTGATCCGAATCGGCGTGATGGCAGATTCCACCCTGCAGGCCCGCACGCTCGGACAGCAGAACTTCCGTCTCGCCGCCAGCCCTGCCTATCTTGCCCGTACAGGCACACCGCAAACGCCCGAAGAGTTAGCCGCTCACAGCTGTCTGGTGTTTAAAGGATTCGCCGGTTCGCAACGCTGGTACTTCCGCCAGCCGGAACAGGAATGGCGTTCGTACAGCCTGCGCGGCGTCCTGACCAGTAATAATGCGGAAACCCTGACAAAGGCAGCTGTGGATGGCATGGGGCTGGTGGTATTCCCCACCTGGTTAATCGGCGACGCCCTGCGCGACGGGCGGCTGGTCAGCGTGCTGGAAGATCATCAGGTATCCACCTCGCCCGAGCCGCAGACCATATCCGCGCTGTACCCGAATGCACGAAAAGCCTCGATCAAAGTGCGGGCAGTGATTGATTTTCTGGTAGAGAAGTTTGGCAGCCCTGCATACTGGGAGTGAGGCGTTGCACTCGGGCTCTTTCGATGAGTCCGGGAATATTTCGGTTTCTCAGGTGCGGCGATCACCTAACTCACTGCGCCGAAACCGACCAGAGGGGAAAGGCTTTTCCCCTCTGAACTCCCCTCGCTTTTTTCAACACGCGATCTGCCTGCTGGCTATGTTTCAGGTATCACCGCGACAGGCTGGAAATCTTGCCGCTACGCGGTGCCTTCTCTCGGTCCTGAAGCCTTAGGTCTTCAGGCCGCTCCGTTCAGCAAGATTTCTGAATCGCCCGCAGGATCTTAAATTCAAGAACAGAGCGGCAGCGCGCTGCCCTCTCTCGGTCCTGAAGCCTTGGGTATTCAGGCCACTCCGTTCAGCAAGATTTTGAACCGCCCGCAGGATCTTAAATTCAAAACCGCTCTGCTTTTCAGGGAAAATAAACAGCAAGGTTGTGCAGTATAAGCCTGCGGCCGCTTTCAAAAATCACGCCGGAGGAGAGGTGGAAAACCGCGCGTCTTTTTGCGCGGGTTGTAACCCGAACGGAGGGCACCGCGCAGCGGCGGGATTTTGCGACTATCACTTCATCATCTGAAACATAGCCAGCGAGCGGAGCGCGCAGTTTAAGAGCCCGGAATTCTAAAGGTATCACCGCGACAGGCTGCAAATCTTGCCGCTGCGCGGTGCCTTCTCCCGGTCCTGAAGCCTGAGGTCTTCAGGCCACTCCTTTCAGCAAGATTTCTGAATCGCCCGCAAGATCTTAAATTCAAGAACAGAACAGATTTATCTTTTAGAAAAAGTTGATTGGCGTGCTCAAAATTCAGCTGAACGGAGCGGCTTCGAGACCTATGGCTCGAAGACCGAGAGAAGGCAGTGCGAAGCACCTGAATTTACGCCACTCACTGATGCGTCAGAACATGTCCATCGTCCCAGCGAAGCGCGCAGTAAAAAGAGCCCGGGATTCTTAAGGGTGGCGGCGATAAGCCACCCTTAAGGCCGGTGTGGGTGGCAACCCACGGTGTTGACCTTAAAGCTGAATGCTAAAAGCTAAAAGCCCCCCAACACCATCCCCACATGCGCTATCCCATCTTCATCATAAATGTCGGTATTCGCCACAAACCCCAGCCGGCCGTAAAACCCTTGTAAATGCGCCTGTGCGGAAATCACCACGCGCGCACCCGGCCAGTGTTTATGGCAGGCTGCCAGCGCCTGTTCCATCAGCTGATACCCCAGCTTCAGGCCGCGGGCTGACGGGGCGACAATCACCCGCCCGATCGCCACGTCATCGGCATGGCGCAGGATCCGCGCGTAGGCGGCAGGTTTTCCTTCCAGCCAGGCGACGATATGCCGGTTTTCACCGGCCAGATCCTGCCCGTCGATATCCTGATAAACACAGTTTTGTTCCACGATAAAAACTTCCGTTCTCAGCGCCAGAATGGCGTAAAGCTGCGCTGCGTTCAGGTCGCTGTGATGATAATCCTGCCAGTAAAGCGATGATGAGTCGGTCATGAAGAAGTGCCCTGCCTGTTTCTGAAAGCCAAAAAAAAGAGATATTCCTGAGAATATCTCTTTTTAACACAGATTTTACAGCCAAATTATCAGGCGGTTTTTTTCATCGGCTCGGTGCGAACCGGTGTATCGCCTGCGGTGTAATACTCCGCGGTGCTGCGCGGCAGGGACTGACGGCCACGGATTTTATCGGCAATTTTTTCGGCGATCATGATGGTTGTCGCGTTCAGGTTGCCGGTAATGATCTGCGGCATGATGGACGCATCCACCACGCGCAGGCTTTCGATGCCGTGAACGCGCCCTTCGCCGTCCACGACCGCCATCTCATCGCTGCCCATTTTACAGGTACACGACGGATGGAAGGCGGTTTCCGCATGTTCGCGGATAAACGCATCCAGTTCTTCGTCAGTCTGCACGTTCTCGCCCGGACTGATTTCCCGGCCACGGTATTTATCCAGCGCCGGCTGATTCATGATTTCACGGGTGATGCGGATGGCATCGCGGAACTCATGCCAGTCCTGCTCTGTCGACATGTAGTTGAACAGAATGCTCGGGTGCTGGCGCGGATCTTTTGATTTCACCTGCACCCGGCCACGGCTTGGTGAGCGCATGGAACCGACGTGAGCCTGGAAACCGTGCTCTTTCACCGCGTTGCTGCCGTTGTAATTGATCGCCACCGGCAGGAAGTGATACTGAATATTCGGCCAGGTAAATTCTTCACGGCTGCGGATAAAACCGCCCGCTTCAAACTGATTACTGGCCCCCACGCCGGTGCCTTTAAACAGCCACTCCGCCCCAATCGCGGGCTGGTTATGCATCTGCAATGCCGGGTACAAAGACACCGGCTGGGTGCAGCTGTATTGCAGGTACATTTCCAGGTGATCCTGCAGATTTTCGCCGACACCCGGCAGATCATGCACCAGCGGGATCTCCAGACGGTTCAGCAGTTCAGCCGCGCCGACGCCGGAACGTTGCAGGATTTGCGGCGAGGCAATCGCGCCGCTGCACAACAGCACTTCGCGTTTCGCGTTCGCCGTTTTCGCGTTGTAATCGTCGCCTTTGAAATAGCTGACGCCCACGGCACGCTTGCCGTCGAACAGAATTCTGTCGGTCAGCGCGTGCGTCACAATGGTCAGATTGGCACGCGGTTTGGCCTGATCCAGATAGCCACGGGCAGTGCTGGCGCGGCGGCCTTTTGGCGTCACGGTGCGGTCCATCGGGCCGAAACCTTCCTGTTTGTAGCCGTTCAGATCGTCAGTGCGGGAATAGCCCGCCTGCGCACCGGCTTCGATCATCGCTGCAAACAACGGATTGTTGCCATTTTTTGGCGTCGCGACGCTGACCGGCCCTTCACCGCCGTGGAAATCGTTCGGGCCGATATCACGAGTTTCCGCTTTACGGAAATACGGCAGGCAATCCAGATAACTCCAGTCTTCCAGACCCGGCGCTTTCGCCCAGTTGTCGAAATCCATCGCGTTACCACGGATGTAGCACATGCCGTTAATCAGCGATGAGCCGCCCAGACCTTTTCCGCGCCCGCATTCCATACGGCGGTTGTTCATGTGCGGTTCCGGGTCAGTTTCATACGCCCAGTTGTAACGGCGCCCCTGTAGCGGGAACGCCAGCGCCGCAGGCATTTGTGTGCGGAAATCCAGACGGTAATCCGGGCCACCGGCTTCGAGTAACAGCACGCTCACGCTGCTGTCTTCGGTCAGGCGGGTGGCGAGTACGTTGCCGGCGGAACCGGCACCGATAATGATGTAATCGTAATCCATTAAAATCTCCTCTGTTGCGGCGGATTAAAAGACTGAGCTGAATTCGCCCAGTTCGACCTGCACGGATTTGATTTGGGTGTAATGCTCAAGCGTGGTGATGCCATTTTCGCGCCCGACGCCGGAATGCTTATAGCCACCCACCGGCATTTCTGCGGCGGATTCGCCCCAGGTGTTGACCCAGCAAATCCCGGCTTCGAGTTTGTGGATCACGCGGTGCGCGCGGTTGAGATCCTGCGTCACCAGTCCGGCCGCCAGACCGTATTCGGTATCATTGGCGCGGCGGATCACTTCTTCTTCGCTTTCATAGGTCAGGATGCTCATCACCGGCCCGAAGATCTCTTCACGGACAATCAGCATGTCATCGCGGCAGTCGGTAAAGACCGTCGGCGCAACGTAAGCGCCTTTGGCGTATTCCCCGCCGGTCATGCGCTCACCGCCGGTCAGCAGCGTCGCGCCTTCCTGTTTGCCGCTTTCGATGTAACGCAGCACGGATTCCATGTGCGCAAAGCTCACCAGCGGGCCGAAGTTGACGTTTTCGTCAGTCGGATCGCCCGCACGGATGCGTTTCACACGCTCCAGTATTTTGGCTTCAAAGGCTTTATGTAACGTTTCTGGCACAAACACGCGGGTGCCGTTGGTGCACACCTGGCCGGAGCTGTAGAAGTTCGCCATCATCGCGATGTCAGCGGCTTTGTCGAGATCCGCATCCTCAAAGATGATCAGCGGCGACTTGCCGCCCAGTTCCATGGTCACTTCTTTCAGCGTGGAAGCCGAGGCGCTGGCCATGACTTTTTTGCCGGTTTTGATGCCGCCGGTGAACGAGACTTTAGCGATATCCGGATGATCGGTTAACGCCTGCCCGACGCTGGCCGCGCCTGTCACCACGCTGAACACGCCATCCGGCACGCCCGCTTCGCTGTAAATTTCGGCCAGTTTCAGGGCGGTCAGTGAGGTATTTTCGCTCGGTTTAAACACCATCGCGTTACCCGCTGCCAGCGCCGGAGCGGATTTCCACAGCGCTATCTGAATCGGGTAGTTCCAGGCACCGATCCCGGCGACCACGCCCAGCGGCTCGCGGCGGGTGTAGACGAAGGAAGAATCGCGCAGCGGAATTTGCTGGCCTTCAATCGCCGGGATCAGGCCTGCGTAATACTCCAGCACATCCGCGCCGGTCACGATATCGACGGCCAGCGTTTCAGACAGCGGTTTACCGGTGTCGGCGGTTTCGATGGCCGCCAGTTCGTCGTTACGCTCACGCAGAATGTCCACGGCGCGGCGCAAGATGCGCGAACGGCTCATGGCGGTCATCGCTGCCCAGACTTTCTGGCCTTTCTGCGCGGATTTCACCGCCAGATCGACATCTTCCTGCGTGGCGGATGGCAGGGTCGCAATCACCTCGCCGTTGGCAGGGTTCACTGCATCGAAGGTTTCATCACCGGTGCTGTCCTGAAAACGCCCGTTGATATAAAGTTTTTGCTTGCCGTAGCGGGACATACATCTCTCCTCGGTCTGTGCGGTCTGAAAGTTTTCTGCTGTGCTCAGGTGAGCTGTGATTCAATGTGGCGGCGGGTGATTTGCATCGCCTCGGCGCGGTTGAACTCTTTACCGCTGAGTGCGCCGCGCAGCCACAGGCCATCAATCAGTGCGGCAGTGCTTTGCGCCGCAAGACGCGCCTCTTTTTTCGGCAGAAAACGTCTGAATTCAGAACATAAATTTGAATAGAGCCGGCGGCTGTTGACCTGTTGCAGCCGGTACAACTGCGGGTGATGCATACTGCTCGCCCAGAAGGCCAGCCAGGTTTTCATCGCCGCGCTGTTGGTCTGACTGTCGTCAAAATTGGCTTCTGCAATCGCATGCAGCCGCGCCGTCGGTGCGGTATCCGTCAGCTGCGATAACCGCAACTGCACCCCTTCCCCCAGATGACTGAGCAAATAACGCATGGTCGCTTCCAGCAGCCCATTCTTGTCACGAAAGTAGTGACTGATGATGCCGTTGGAGACGCCAGCCCGGCGGGCGATTTGCGAAATCGAGGCATCGTGCATGCCGACTTCGTTCACCGCTGCCAGGGTTGCCTCAATCAATTGCTGCCGTCTTATGGGCTGCATTCCTACTTTGGGCATGGTTCCGGCTCCTGAAAATGAGCGGGTTGAAACGCGCTTAAAAAACCTTTTTTTTACGCTGTCGCTCAACCTTGTTAACGCTCTGACGTCACCTATTTAACTTTTTTTTGATTGAACGTTCAATTAAAAATGCATATATTTTATTACCAATACGTTAGTAATTTGTATGAATTTTGAGATGAAGTAGCGTCTATTTTATTGAAAATTAGAAAGTAATTAACACATCAGGGGAAAACATGGCGACTGCCGATACGACAGAAAAACATGCTGAGAAACCTCGGGACCAGCTGAACAAGGTGGTGTTCTTCACCTCCGCCGGTCTGATTTTAGCCTTCACATTAATGACCATTTTCTTCACCGATTTTTCCGGAAAATGGATAAGCCTGACCCTTAACTGGGTATCCGCCACCTTCGGCTGGTATTACATGCTGGCAGCGACGCTGTACATCGTGTTTGTAGTGTTCATTGCCTGCTCGCGCTTCGGCTCGATCAAACTCGGTCCTGAACAATCCAAACCCGAATTCAGCATGATGAGCTGGGCGGCCATGCTGTTTGCCGCCGGGATCGGGATCGACCTGATGTTCTTCTCGGTCGCCGAACCGGTGACGCAATACATGCTGCCGCCGGAAGGCAACGGGCAAACGCTGGAAGCCGCGCGGCAGGCAATGACCTGGACGCTGTTCCACTACGGCCTGACTGGCTGGGCGATGTACGCACTGATGGGGATTGCGCTCGGCTATTTCAGCTACCGCTATAACCTGCCGCTGACCATCCGTTCGGCGCTGTACCCTATTTTCGGCAAACGCATTAACGGGCCAATCGGCCACAGCGTGGATATCGCTGCCGTGGTCGGCACCATTTTTGGTATCGCCACCACGCTCGGTATCGGCGTGGTTCAGCTGAATTACGGGCTGAAAGTGCTGTTCCAGATCCCGGAAAACCTGACCGTTCAGGCGGCACTGATCCTGCTTTCGGTGATTATGGCGACGGTGTCGGTGACCTCCGGCGTGAACAAAGGCATCCGTATTCTGTCGGAACTCAACGTGCTGCTGGCGCTGGGGCTGATTCTGTTCCTGCTGTTCTTCGGCAATACCGAATTCCTGCTTAATGCGCTGGTGCTCAATATCGGCGATTACATCAACCGCTTTATGGGCATGACGCTCAACACCTTTGCCTTTGACCGCCCGACCGAATGGATGAACAGCTGGACCTTGTTCTTCTGGGCCTGGTGGGTGGCCTGGTCGCCGTTTGTCGGCCTGTTCCTGGCGCGTATTTCGCGCGGGCGCACTATCCGTCAGTTCGTGCTCGGCACGCTGATCATCCCGTTTGTCTTCACCCTGCTGTGGCTGTCGATTTTCGGTAACAGCGCGTTGTACCAGATCCTGCATGGCAATCTGGATTTCGCCAACGAGGTGATTGCGCACCCTGAGCGCGGCGTTTACAGCCTGCTGGCGCAGTATCCGGGCTTTACCCTGAGTGCTTCTGTCGCCACCATTACCGGCCTGCTGTTTTATGTCACGTCGGCGGATTCCGGCTCGCTGGTGCTGGGGAACTTCACTTCAAAACTGGCTGACATTAATAACGATGCCCCTAACTGGCTGCGGATCTTCTGGTCGGTCACCATCGGCGTGCTGACGCTGGGCATGCTGATGACCGACGGGGTTTACGCGCTGCAAAACACCACGGTGATCATGGGGCTGCCGTTCAGTTTTGTGATCTTCTTCATCATGGCCGGCTTGTATAAATCACTGCGCCTGGAGGATTACCGCCGCGCCAGCAGCCAGCAGACAATGGCTCCGCTGCCCGCAACCAGTGACGCCGCGCTGAACTGGAAACAGCGTCTGTCACGGGTGATGAATTATCCGGGCACGCGCCATACCCAAAAAATGATGGATAACGTGTGCCGCCCTGCGATGCAGGAAGTGGCGCAGGAACTGGAACTGCGCGGGGCAAAAGTGACCTTTAACGAGCACGAGCCTCAGGAAGACGAGAAAATCGGGCCGCTGGAATTGCAGGTCGCGCTGGGCGAAGAGCAAAACTTTGTCTATCAGATCTGGCCGGTGCGCTATGCGGTTCCCGCCTTTACCTATCGCGCACGCGCCGGTAAATCGCATTATTACCGTCTGGAAACCTTCCTGCTGGAAGGCACGCAGGGTAATGACCTGATGGACTTCACCAAACATCAGGTGATCAATGACATTCTTGATCAGTACGAACGTCATCTGAACTTCCTGCACATCAACCGTGAAGCGCCGGGTAACACCCTCACCTTCCCGGAACAACCGGTATAATCTGAGCTCACAAAAAACCCGCGCAATGCGGGTTTTTTTATACACGTCAGAACATCCGCCACGTCAGCGAAGAAACGGCAGCACTTTCTCCAGCAACAGTTGCGGTTGTTCTTCAGCAAGATAATGCCCGCACGGCAACGCCTCTCCCTGAACGTCTTCCGCCACCTTTGCCCATTCCTCCAGCGGCGCAAAACAGGTGCCGACAGTGCCTTTTTCGCCCCACAGGATCAACAGCGGACAACGCACTTTGCGGGATGCATTCCGGTCAATCTGATCGTGTTGCAGATCTACCGCAGCAGAAGCCCGATAGTCCTCGCAAATTCCGCGCGCCGTCCCATCAAGTTGCAGACAACGCAAATAATCTGCGTAAGCTTCGTCGGTGAAAGGTTGCATACCGGCGCTGCGGCTGCCCATTACGCTGCGCAGGTAGAGATCAGGATCTGCCCGGATAAGGGTTTCCGGCAGCGGTGCCGGGCGGATCAGAAAAAACCAGTGCCAGTAAGCGCGCGCAAAGGCTTCGCTGGTTTGCTGATACATCGCAAGCGTCGGCGCGATGTCCATCAGCACCATCCGCTTCACTGCCTGCGGATGATCGAGCGCCAGCCGGTGTGCGACCCGCGCTCCGCGGTCGTGGGCGATCACGCTGAACTGGCTGAAACCGAGCGCGGCCATCAGCTCGAGCTGATCCTGCGCCATTTCGCGCTTGCTGTAACGCAGATGCTCCGCGTCCGGTTCGGGTTTACCGCTGTCGCCGTAACCGCGTAAATCAGCCAGCACCACGGTGAACTGAGAAGTGAGGTGCGGCGCAACGCTATGCCAGATCGCCTGGGTTTGCGGGTGTCCGTGCAGCAATAACAGCGGCTCGCCCTGCCCGGCGATGCGGTAGGCAATCTCCGTTCCGCTGACCGCCATCCGGCCTTGGGTAAAATGTTCAAACATGGGTTTTCTCCTTTTTTAACCATCTTAGCCGCTGGCCGGTCAGCAACAAGGCCACAAATGAAGATCGCCGGTTTACGATCTGTGTTTTGACGCACCACACTCAGGCCGTTGCCCGATAACCGCGAAGTTGCGACGCTGGCATTATCCGTTACGTTTATCAGGGCAATAAAATGAAGCCAAAAACGCTGTATGAAAAACACATCAACAGCCACAGCGTCCGCGCGCTGGATGATAAAGGCCACGTGCTGCTTTACATCGACCGGCAGGTGATTAACGAATACACCAGCCCGCAGGCGTTCAGCGGTTTGCGCGAGGCGAACCGTCGCGTCTGGCGGCCTGAAACCTCGCTGGCGGTGGTCGATCACGTTAACCCGACGACGCCGTTACGCACCCGCCAGATGCCGGATGCCGGGGGGGCGCGTCAGGTGTCCTATCTGGCAGAAAACTGCGCCGAATTTGGCATTGAGCTGTTTGATATTCTCGATATGCGTCAGGGCATCGAACACGTGGTGGCACCGGAACAGGGCTTTATTTTGCCCGGCATGGTGATTGCCGCCGGAGACAGCCACACCACCACCTACGGCGCGTTAGGCGCGTTTGGGTTTGGTATCGGCACGTCCGAAATTGAGCACCTGCTGGCCACGCAAACGCTGGTCTATAAACGCCTGAAAACGATGCGCGTTACCGTCAGCGGTGAACTGAAAACCGGCATCACCGCCAAAGATGTGGTGATGGCGCTGGTGGCAAAAATCGGCGCGGCGGGCGCGACCGGTTATGCCATCGAATTCTGCGGTCAGGGCATCGACATGCTGAGCGTGGAAGGCCGCATGACGATATGCAATATGGCCGTTGAAGCCGGGGCGCGCGGGGCGTTTATGGCACCCGACGACAAAGTGTTTGATTACCTGAAAGACAAGCTGCGTGTGCCGAAAGGCCAGCAATGGACGGACGCCGTGAATGTCTGGCGTGAATTGCACAGCGATGCGGACGCCGTGTTTGACCGCGAAGTTGAACTGAGCGCCGCAGAAATTGCGCCGATGGTCAGCTGGGGCACCAGCCCCGATCAGGCGCAGGCGATTAACGGCCAGGTACCGGATCCGCTGGCAGAATCAGATGCCTCACGCCGCAAGGATTTACAGCGTGCGTTGCAGTACATGGGGCTGCGCGCCGGTCAGGCGCTGAACAGCATCCGCATCAGCCATGCGTTTATCGGTTCCTGCACTAATGCGCGCATCGAGGATTTACGCGCTGCCGCCGAAGTGGTTCGCGGGAAAACCGTCGCACCGACCGTACGCGCAATGATCGTGCCCGGCTCCAGCCAGGTGCGCGCGCAGGCTGAGCAGGAAGGTCTGGCAGACATATTTATTCAGGCCGGTTTCGAATGGCGGCAATCTGGGTGCTCGATGTGTCTGGCGATGAACGACGACGTGCTCGCCCCCGGCGACCGCTGCGCATCCAGCACAAACCGTAATTTTGAAGGCCGTCAGGGCGCGGGCGCACGTACCCACCTGATGAGCCCGGCGATGGTGGCAGCGGCGGCCATTTGCGGCCATCTGACCGATGTCCGCGACCTGTAAGGAGAAATCATGGAAGCATTTAACGTACTGACCGGTATTGCCGCGCCGTTGCCTGCGGCGAACGTAGATACAGATGTGATCATGCCGAAACAGTTTCTCAAGGGCATCGACCGCAACGGGCTGGATCGCGGGGTATTTTTCGATTTGCGTTTCCTGGCGGACGGTTCGCCCGATCCGGCGTTTATCCTCAATCAGCCTGAGTGGCAGAATGCCAAATTCTTACTGGTCGGCCCGAATTTCGGCTGCGGCTCCAGCCGTGAACATGCGGTATGGGGGCTGAAACAGCTCGGGATCCGGGCGCTGATCGGCACGACGTTTGCAGGGATTTTCTTCGATAACTGTCAGCGCAACGGCGTGCTGACGGTACAGCTGGATCCCAAGCCGTGGGCGCAGATTGCGCAGGAAGTGGTTCACGGCGACAAAAACAAAATTACCCTGGATCTGTCGGCGCAACGGATTGGCCTGCAAAACGGTGAAGTGATTGATTTTGCAATCGATGAGCTGAGTAAGGTTTCGCTGCTCAACGGGCTGGATGCTATCGGCACCACGCTGCAATATCGCGATGACATTCGTGAGTTTCAGCAAGGGCATTTGCAGCACAATCCGTGGCTGGCGTAACGCTTGACCACGAAAGCGACGTCAGCCCAGTAACTGGCTGAAACGTTGATGCAGAAACTCAACGCACACCCGCAATTTTGCCGAGTCCGCCAGCCGCGTGGGGTACACCGCCCAGACGCTGGCGGGCTGGGAGAATTGCGGTAACACCTGTACCAGCTCGCCCCGCGCAATGTAAGGCTGCACGTCCCACTGCGAGCGCAATATGATGCCGTGGTGCCGGAGCGCCCACTGCAACACCACTTCGCCACTGTTAGACGACAGCGCCCCTTTCACCCTGACCCGGTGCTCCTCGCCTTCTGCGGTCAGCGACCAGAGTCCGAAAGGATTGTCGCGCTCTTTGAGCACCAGACACTGATGCTGTGCGAGCGCTTCCGGCGAATCCGGCTCGCCGTGGGCGGCCAGATACTCCGGGGATGCGCAGAGGATCCGCTGATGCTCTGCCAGTTTTTTACCGATGTGCTGCTCCGGAATGTCATCACCCACCAGAATTTCCAGATCAATACCTTCTGCAACCAGATCGACCACGCGGTCAAACAGATCAAGGCGGAGATTCAGTTGCGGATAACGCTCGGCCAGCTCGGCCACTGCCGGCGCCACATGACAGCGTCCGAAACCGAACGAGCAGCAGATATGCACGTTGCCGCGCGCTTCACTGCGCGAATCCGACAGGTCGCCGATGAAGTGATCAAACGTATCGAGGATTTGCAGTGCCCAGCGCTGCGTGCGTTCACCGTCTTCGGTCAGCCGGACGCCGCGGGTCGAACGGTGCAGCAAACGGCAATTCAGCGACTCTTCGAGGATCTGAATGCGTTTGCTGACATAGGCCGGAGACTGCCCGAGCTCCGTGGCGGCGGCAGCAAAACTCTGCTTATTCACGACCGCCAGAAAAACCCGTAAGTCTTCGGCCAGTGGCAAACGCGCACGTTCGCTGGTCATGATTACAGACCGAAGACCGGCTGGTTCAGTTTTTCCGCCCTGTGCACGTCGCTGGTTTTCACACCCGCGATCTGCATTTTTTCCTCGGCTTCTTCAATGTCTTCATTATCGATTTCCAGTGATTCCTGATCCTGCCCTTCCTGAGGCGTCAGCGCCAGTTCGACCATGATGGGAAAGTGATCCGAGCCCATGAATCCGAGGCGTTGCAGGCCGATGAGCGTGAAATGTTTACTGTGGAAAACGTGATCCAGCGGCCAGCGCAGGAACGGATAACTGGCGTGGAAGGTGTTGTACATGCCACGGCCACGACGCGGATCGAGCAGACCGCTGACTTTCATGAACAGGCGCGTGGTGCGCGACCATGCGACGTCGTTCAGGTCGCCGGTCACAATGGTCGGATAGGTCGCTTTGGCCGCGGTGTGCCCGACGGCGATAAGCTCACCGTCGCGGTCAGTGGATTCATCGGCTTCGGTCGGGCTTGGCGGCATCGGGTGCAGGCAGTGCAGTACGACCTGTTCCCCGGAGGCCAGTTCGGCGCGAAAATGCATCGACGGAATATCGTCGGCCACCAGATACTGAATCTGTGCGTCGTGCAGCGGCAGGCGCGAGTACACGTGCATGCCGTAGAGATTATCCAGCGGGCAGCGCAGGCTGTGCGGGTAATCCGGCTCAAGCGGTGCCATCTGATCTTCCCACCATTGATCAGTTTCCAGCAGCACCACGATATCGGGCTTATTTTGCTGGATAAGGCTCAGTAATTTACCGGCCTGACGGTTGGTGGTCAGCACGTTGCTGTTGATAATTTTGATGCGGGAATGCCCGTTAGGCGCGACTTTTTTGACCTGCACCGGATGCAGACGCGTGTAGGGCAAAATCCACCAGCTCTGATAGAGCATGCAGGCCACCGTCAGCACGATGGTGATGGTCGAGAGCACGCCGCCAAACGGCAGAATATACAGCTCAGTCAGCAGGAAAAGTAAGCATAAAGACGCCATTTGCAGGCGGGGGAAATCCCATACCCGCACCCACCAGTGTTGATTGCGGGAGAGGGGCAGCAGCGTCAGAAGGGTCATTATGACCGTCAGTACGCAAACTGTAATTCGAAGTGCTTCCATCGGTCATCAGCCCTGATAAAAAAATAGCAGAAGAGAATACTCTCAATACCTTGTTAAGCGATTGTGACTTAAAAAACGAGGAACGACCAGAAGGATGTCGCCACCTTTTCTGGTTGAAGAAAAAGATGGCGACGTCGGGCGAGGGTTATTTTGCCGGTGCCGCCTGATCGGCTACGTGGCACCAGTTATGCTGCTGGACAATCCCGCCGTCCGGAGACGTGTAGCCGATACAGCCGAGCAGGGTGTCATACAGTTTTTCATGGAAAGCAGGCTTCTTCTGCGCAGCCATTTTTTGCAGCTGTTCGAAACCGGCTCGGTTCTGATCGTTGGCGAGGAATTTGTCCGACGCCCAGACCATAATCGGCACGGTACGCTGCTCAGGTGGCGCGTGATCGCGCGGTGTGCCGTGGAAGTGCATACTTTTAGAAATCGACTCGCCGTGATCGGATGCGTAGAACACGATGGCGTTTTTATCGCGCAACTGGTCAAACACCTGCGACAGGAAATAATCGGTATACAGCAGTGAGTTGTCGTAGGCGTTGATCATCTCCTGGGTAGAACAGGAATCGTCAATGCCCATGCATTCCGGCTGATATTTGGCGAATGAACGCGGATAGCGGTCTGAATAGAGATAATGCGACCCTTTGGTGTGCAGGATGATCAGATGTTTACCGTTCGGATGGTTATTCAGCGAATCTTTCATTTCATCGATCAGCAACATGTCATCGACCGGCTTACCGGCGTTGCGCTTCTCAGAAGCAATGTTTTCACGCAGGGAATAATCGTCGGCGCGGGTTTTGTTGTAGAACCAGGCTTCACTTTGCATGGAATACAACTCCGAGCTCCAGCCTTTGCTTTTCAGCACGGAGAACACGTTGGCTTCCTTGAGCGTACGCTGCGGCGCTTCAGACGCCCCGCCCTCGCGCACAAACATACAGCGCAGGGAAAGCTTGGTGGCGGTGTCGCAGGAATAGCCCTGCAAGGCCACAAGATTCTTCTCTTTATCGAGATTCGGCGTGTTATCACGATCGTAGCCATACAGGCCCATGTGATCGCGGCGTGCACTTTCACCAATCACAAACACCACGTACATGTCTTTGGCATCTGCCGGTTCGTTATAGGTGAAGTGTTTGGCCGGATCGAACAGGTTTTTGGTGTCTTCCGCCTGGCTGTAGCTGCTGTAGACATACAGCCCCAGCGCCGAAAGCCAGTTGGACGGCGAATAAGTGCCCGCCACCACGCCACCGTAGCTTGCCATCATGCGGTTATTCACCAGATCATGACGATCCTGCACTTTGCCCATCATTTGCAGCGGCAGGTAACAGAGCAAACCGGAGACGACCAGCAGCACGATTTTCACTGCCAGTTTTTTCAGGGTGGTTTCTCTGAATGCCGCGCCGGGCATGGTGCTCAGCCACAACAGCAATACCGGGATCAGGCTGACCAGCACCGTCCAGGCGATGAAATGGGTACCGATGGATTCTTTCGATAAATCGATGGAGTCTGACGCCAGTGCCGCCGCCAAAATACCGTAACCGATATCGACGTTGAACAGGATCATGTAGTAGCTGGCCGCGGCGGAGGAGATCACCACCACGCTCATCAGAATGCGGAAGACCGTTTTCCCGGTAAACGACAGCAGCACACACAGGAAATAGACCAGCGCAAAGGCGGCCAGCATTTCAACGGCGATCGACAACGCATTGTCATAGTGCAACTGGGAGTAACGTCGGAAGAAAATCGGAAGGTTAAGCAGGATCCCAAGATAAAGCGCAATGAACAGAAAAATGCTCTGTTGCGAAAGTAATCGTAATTTTTGCATTGGTAATAAATGGCTCTTTGGTGAGTCTGTTTACGTCATGTTGACCGCTCGTACCGGAGGATTGAAAACACTCCTTAGGACTATTCAGACTCCGGGCCGCGTATTTTCGTTCAAATTCATTCGTTTCTTCCAATGTGATAATGTAACAGGATTAACGAAACCTTTATCTTTCAGTGAGATAATGCTGATAATTTTCTTACACCCGCTGCCCGTTTCTTACGTTTATTGAGAAACTACTGAGAAAGCTTGCGCTCTTCGCGCGGGAAAGTGAGCGTGAAGCGGGTTTCCCCCTGCGCGGAACTCACCACCCGGACACTGCCCTGATGCAGCGCCATAATGGCCTGCACGATGGACAACCCCAGCCCGCTGGAGCTGCCGCCTTCGCTGCGCGAGGCATCGGCGCGATAGAAACGGTCAAACAGTTTGCCGAGTTTTTCAGGCGGGATCGGGTCACCCTGGCTTATCACATGGATATCCATGCCTTTCCCATGAGACTCTGCGCGCACGCAGATTGCCGTCCCCTGATGCGCATAGCGCACGGCGTTGGCGACCAGATTACTGAGCGCACGCTGGAACAAAATGGCATCGGCGTAAACAATCCCCTCGCCTGCGCTGTGCAACGTCATGTCGCGCTCTTCTGCCAGTCCTTCGAAATATTCCTGAATACGGGTCATTTCCGCCGACACATCAATACTGGTGAGGGTCAGCACCGAACGCGCATCGGTGGCGCGCGCCAGGAACAGGATGTTTTCCACCATGCGCGAAATACGCTCCAGCTCTTCCATGTTGTTCGCCAGCAGCGTTTCATATTCCTCGGTGCTGCGCGGCTGATACAGCGCCACCTGACAATGCCCCATCAGCGCGCCCACTGGCGTGCGGATCTCATGCGCCAGATCGGCGGAGAACTGCGTCAGACGCTGATAACCTTCCGCCAGCCTTTCCAGCATGTCGTTAAAAGAAAAGATCAACTGCTGCAATTCCTGCGGCGCATTTTCACTGCTCAGACGGGTGGATAAACTGGCGGGATGAATTTTCGTTGCCTCCTGCGCCATATGCCGCAGCGGGCGCAGCCCCCGGCGGATGACGCCATAGCCCAGCGCGGCAATCAGAAAATAGGCAAACAGCACTGCGCCAGTTATCTGCCAGCGGAACGTTGACAGCATCCGCGCTTCGCCGGTCATAAAGTGCGCCGCGGTGATCTCCACCGTGCTGCCATCCTGCATTCTGACGGCGGCACGGGCGAAGCGCACCGGTGTGCCGTCAGGCGCAGAGAGGCTGTGCACGGTGCCAAGGGTTAACGGCTGGCCGTCCGGCACCGGTGGCACTGCCGGTAACTGTAAACGCGAGGGATTGACGTTAATCAGCGCGGGCTGCCCGCTGAGGCGGAAGGTCAGAATATCGCGCTCGTTGCCGAGCATATTTTCGAACAGGCCGGGGTTGTGGCTGAGCTGTGACAGCGGAAATTCGCTCGCCAGCAAATGACGAAAATACTGCACGCGCCCGCTGACCTGATAATCGGCGCGGCGCACCAGCTCTTTTTCCAGCGAGTAATAGAGGTACACCCCGACGGCGCTCACCACCAGAGAGGCTAACAGCGCAAACAGCAGCGTAGCCCGCAACGTCAGGGACATCGCGCGTTGTGGTGTTGATTTCGCAGCAAATTCAGTCATGGCGCACTTCGCAGACATAGCCGATGCCGCGCACGGTATGGATCAGTTTGACCTCAAAGGCGCGGTCGATTTTGGCGCGCAGGCGTTTGATGGCCACATCCACCACGTTGGTGTCGCTGTCAAAATTCATATCCCACACCTGAGAAGCGATCATGGTGCGCGACAGCACTTCGCCTTCGCGGCGCATCAGCAAATGCAGCAGCATAAATTCTTTGTTCGTCAGCGCGATGGTCTGATCCTGACGGGTGACGCGGCGGCGAAGCAGATCGAGATTGAGATCGGCGACGCTGTAGATATCCGGCTCACGGGCGGCGGGACGGCGCAGCAGCGTGCGAATACGCAGCACCAGTTCGGTGAAGGAGAAAGGTTTGATGAGGTAATCGTCTGCGCCCAACTCCAGACCGTGAATGCGATCCTGTACTTCGTCGCGTGCGGTCAGGAACAGCACCGGCACGTCGCTTTTTTTACGCAGCACTTCCATCACCTGCCAGCCATCAAGCCCCGGCAGCATGACGTCAAGGATCACCGCGTCGTAACCGTCCTCGAGCGCCAGAAACAGCCCGTCAGCGCCGTTACGCGCCAGATCGACGCTGTAACCCGCTTCGGTCAGCCCTTTTTTCAGGTAATCGCCTGTGCTGACATCATCTTCTATCACCAGTATCCGCATTCAGGCCCTCAGCGCCGCATGACCATTCACCCAAAGAATGATTCCTGGGAAGTTTATCAGTTTCGTCAGACACCTTTGATGACAATTTTGTCATCAACTTGTCATCTGCCAATCCCGGTTTATCGTCCACTCTTAATGAAGTCATTCCTCACTGCCTCGTGCAGTGATACCTCTACCTGAATGAAAATACGTAAGAAACTGGAGAGTTAAACATGAACACACCAACACGTCTGGCCGGTCTGTTACTCGGTTCATTGCTGATGTGCAGCGGCATGACATCAGCCTTTGCCGCGGACAACGTCATCAAACCTACGCGCGGAACCATTGAATCCGTTAATGATTCCTCCATGCAGATCACCACCCGTCAGGGCGATAAGCTGGACGTTAAACTGACCGATCAGACCAAAATCAACGCGGTGACGAAAGGCCAGATCAGCGACATCAAAGCGGACAGCTTCATCGGTACCGCGGCCGTTCCCCAGGCCAACGGCTCCCTGAAAGCGCTGGAAGTGCACGTCTTCGCGCCAAGCCTGCGCGGCAGCGGCGAAGGGTTCAACCCGTTTGAATCCGCCGATGGCAAAATCAATACCATGACCAACGGTACCGTCGGCAAACTGGTGAACACCAATGGCCGCACGCTGACCGTGAAATATCATGACGCAGAAAAAACGGTTGTAGTGCCTGACGATGTGCCGGTGGTTCTGCTGGCGCCGGGCGACCGCAGCCTGCTGAAACCTGGGACTAAAATCGTGCTGTTTGCGATGAAAGACGATAAAGGCGCACTGGTTGCCCGTGGTATCGCCGCCGGTAAAGATGGCGTCGCACCGCCGATGTAACCCTTTAGCACGCTGCTCCGGCGGGCCGTGTCTGTCAGCCGGAGTAAGTTGTTTTTGAAGAACTGCGCAGGGTGAACCCTCCCTCATTCATGTTGCGCAGTTTCTCATTACGCAGGAGTTTATCCGTGAAATCTCAACCCTCCCCGCTGCGTACCTCCTCTGCACAAAGTGCCTCCCCGCCGCCCTCTTTGCCGAAAAAAAAGCGTATTCATCCCTGGCCGGTTCGTCTGTGCCACTGGATTAATCTTTTCGCGATGATCGGCATGGTGATGAGCGGCTGGGGAATTTATAACGCCGATCCGATTTTTTCTTTTACCTTTCCGCAAAGCACTACCCTCGGCGGCTGGCTGGGTGGCAACATTGCCTGGCATCTGGCGGTGATGTGGCTGATGGCGGCCAACGCCCTGTTTTATGTGCTGTGGGGGCTGTTCACCGGCCATTTCAGGCGTGACTTTTTCCCATTCAGCCCACGCTCTGTCTGGCGGGATACGGTTCGTGCCGTGACGTTCAGGCTGCCGCACAAACCCGGCCAGTACAACGCGGTGCAAAAGCTGATGTACGTCGGCGTGCTGCTGCTCGGCCTGCTGCTAGTGCTCTCAGGGTTGTCTATCTGGAAACCGGTTCAGTTCAGCGGCCTGGTGTGGCTGTTTGGCGGTTTTGATATCGCCCGTTATGTCCATTTCTTTGCCATGAGCGGCGTGATGCTGTTCGTGGTGGTTCACGTGGTGATGGTGTTGCTGGTGCCGAAAACGTTCGTTGCCATGATCACCGGTGGCAAAAAAATCAGTACGCAGGAGAACACGGATGAGTGAAAAATCAGACCGGCCAAAAATCATTGTTGAGCCCGACCAGCGCAAACAGCTGGTAAATATTCAGCGCCGTCTGTTGCTACGCTCCGGCCTGACCCTGGGCGCGGTATCGATGCTGACCGGCTGTAATTTGCAGGACGGCGATCAGGTCGACAAAGTGCTGTGGGCGATGTCGCGCTGGAACGATCGGGTTCAGGGCTGGCTGTTCAGCGGTCAGAAACTGGCGCAAACCTACCGCGAAGATCAGATAACCACGCCGTTCCGCTTTAATGCTTTTTATCCGGAATACAACGTTCCGGAGATAGACATCCCCAATTACCGGCTGGAAGTCTCCGGGCTGGTGCAGAAAAAAGCGCCGTGGACGTTGGAACAATTGCAGCGCCTGCCGCAGGAAAGCCAGATCACCCGTCTGATTTGCATTGAAGGCTGGAGCGCCATCGGCCAGTGGAAAGGCGTGCCGCTGAAAACCTTCCTGCAACACATCGGGGCGGATCTCACCGCCAAATATGTCGGGTTTAAATGCGATGACCGCTATTATTCCAGCATTGATATGGCGACGGCGCTGCATCCGCAGACCATTCTGGCACTGGATTTTGGCGGCAAACCGCTGCCGCCGGATTTCGGTTACCCGTTACGCCTGCGCATGCCGACCAAACTGGGCTTTAAAAATGCCAAACACATCGGCGCAATTTTCGTTACCAATGAATATCCGGGCGGATACTGGGAAGATCAGGGGTATAACTGGTTTAGCGGGATTTAAGTCTCAATAACTGCCCTCACCCCGGCTGGAAAAAAGGCATAAAAAAACCGCTCAATGAGCGGTTTTTGTTTTCGCGGGAGGGTAACGGCAAAGCGTTACGCTGCGGCGAAGAATTAGAAGCTGTAACCTACGCCAGCGATCCAGGTACCAACATCAACACTGCGGATACGGGACTGTTCGTAAGAAACGTCCAGAGCAACGTTCTGGATTGGGTTGAACTGCAGACCTGCGCCGTAAGATACGCCGTAGTCGCTGTTGTCAAATTTCTGACGGTTTGCAGTAGATGCTGCGTTGTCGTTCTGCTGGAATTTACCGTAGCCCACACCTACAACACCGTAGATGGAAACCCAGTCAGCCAGACGGTAAGCAGGACCCGCAGTCAGACCGTAGTATTGTGCTTTACGGTAGTCACCAGAAGACGGAGTGCTGTCGTCTTCAATGTAGGTGAAAGAACCGATAACGCCCAGTGGGTTGTTATCTTGTTCCCAACGGTATTTCAAGTTGAAGCCGTTTGCTTTGTTAGCAACGCCTTGCATATCACCCTGAGCGTAACCAGCGGTTACGGTGCTGGTGTCAGCGAATGCGCTTGTTGAAACGCCCAGTGCTACTACGCAAGCTAATGCGGAAAGACATGCAATTTTTTTCATAAACCACCTCAAAATGGGAAACCAAAGTAACCTTCACGTTTGAAAATATAACAAAAACCAGCGTGAAACTCTGCCTGAATATAGATGTCCAAAGCACTCTATCGTGTAACATAAAGTTTCCAATACGCTATATCTTATTAATTTTACTGTGATTTTCGTCACTAAAACTATAAGAAAAACTTATTGAACTTTTTAAGATTAGCAGATAATTCCTAAAGTTTTGGACGAAAAATCGACATTTTTTCGCAACATTTTCGGCTTTTTAAATTTTTTTTCGGAAAATCCGCTGCCGAAAAAAACTTTTTTCACTGATTTTTTCTTCCCCCATTTCCCTCTACACTGACGGTGCTTTACCTTTCTTTTCAAAACTATAAATCTCAAGATAATCGTTAAAACGGATCACCTCCTAAGGCGCTATGGATGACACAGTCAGGAAAAAAAATGCAGGCCGCCGTGCCCGCAGAAGAACACAACAACAGCCCGCCGGTGCCGGCATTACCTAAGAAAGCCTCACCTCTGGTCGCCATCCTGCTGCTGCTCATCGCCATGCTTTCCTTACAGGGCGGCGCGTCACTGGCGAAAACGCTGTTCCCGGTCGTCGGCCCGCAGGGCGTAACGGCGCTGCGTCTCGGGCTGGGTTCCATTCTGCTGCTGATCTATTTCCGACCGTGGCGTTTTAAAATGCGCGGCGGTAATTTTCGCGCACTGCTGATGTACGGGCTTGCGCTGGGTTGTATGAACTACAGCTTCTATCTGGCGCTGCGCACCGTGCCGCTCGGGATTGCCGTTGCGCTCGAGTTCACCGGGCCGCTGGCGGTGGCGATGTTCTCTTCCCGCCGCCCGGTGGATTTTGTCTGGGTGGCGCTGGCCGTGACCGGATTACTGTTTTTGCTGCCGCTGGGACAAAGTGCCGGTGGCGTTGATCTCAAAGGGGCGTGCTTTGCGCTGATCGCCGGTGCCTGCTGGGCTATCTATATTCTTGCCGGGCAGCGTGCAGGCAGCAGCTACGGGCCGGGGACTGCCGCGATGGGCTCGGTTATCGCCGCCCTGATCTTCTTCCCGATTGGCATCGCGCAGGCGCACACCTCTATTTTCAGCTGGGAAATCTTGCCGCTCGGCTTGCTGATCGCCCTGCTCACCTCTGCCATCCCTTATTCGCTGGAAATGATGGCGCTGACCAAGCTGCCCGCCAAAACCTTCGGCACGCTGATGAGCATGGAACCGGCCATGGCCGCGCTTTCCGGGATTATCTTCCTGGGCGAGTTCCTGACGGCGTCACAGTGGCTGGGGCTGGCGGCGATTATCGCGGCTTCTGCCGGTTCAACGCTGACGATCCAGCGTAAAACCAAAATCGAAACGGTGGATGTGCCCGGAAATAATCCGTCGGGGAAATAATCTCTGCGTTATTCCAATAAAAAACCACGCCAATGCGCGTGGTTTTTTTATTGATAATCAATGTGTTGAAAATAAGGTTCGTTTATTTCACTTTTTTTCATCTTTTCCTGCATCCAAAAGCGGGGTGTCGTTCGTATGTATAGATGTGAGGCAAGACCTTACCTACTCAACTTACGAAGGACTACATCATGAAAACATTAATCCGTACCGCTATCTGTGCTTCGCTGCTGCTGAGCACCGCGTCAATGGCTGCAATGATGTCTCATAACACCACCATGGTGGGTGGCGCTGAAATGTATCCGTCCAAAAATATCGTAGAGAATGCCCTGAACTCCAAAGACCACACCACGCTGGTTGCCGCCGTGAAAGCTGCCGGCCTGGTGGATACGTTGCAGGGTAAAGGTCCGTTCACCGTGTTTGCCCCGACCAATGCCGCGTTTGCTAAATTGCCGGCGGGCACCGTCGAGAATCTGGTGAAACCTGAAAACAAAGCCACACTCACCAGCATCCTTACCTACCACGTGGTGGCCGGTAAATATGAAATGAAAGATCTGGAAAAACTGCTGAAAAAAGGGAACGGCACCGCGGAACTGAAAACCGTTAACGGCCAGCCACTGTGGATCCTCAACAACGGCCCGCACAATATTCAGCTGAAAGACGGCAAAGGGAATATCGCCAATATCAGTACCTATGACGTTCAACAGAAAAACGGTGTAATCGACGTGGTCGATACCGTACTGATGCCTAAATAATACCGGCTGCCCCTTCATACTTCGCGTTGCAGAGGCGTCCGCTGAAGGCTGTGATCAGCTTCTGCCCAGGCACTGCAACACGAATTATTTTGGGGACTATACTGAGAGCTGGATTTCCTTATGAAACAGTATCTCAGAAAGTCAGGATGGGCGAATGCATGACCCTTTATTGAAAAATACGACACCAGAGAAAGCGCTGGAAGTTCAGCGTGAACTGATGAGCGCCATGGCCAGTGGCGACCGTCAGGCATTCGAGCAACTCTACCGTCTGACTTCCCCGAGACTTTTTGCCGTGGCATTACGCATGTTGCGACGACACGCTTGGGCAGAGGAAGTTTTGCACGACAGCTACATCACCGCGTGGAACCGGGCGGCATCTTATAACCCCGCCCTCAGTTCCCCGATGACCTGGCTCACCCACATTGTCCGCAACCGCGCCATCGACTGGATGCGCGGCAGCGATAACCAGACAGACGAACTGGACGACAGCGTGGCGGACCGTTACGTCGAAGAAAGTGATGAACCCCTGCAAAGATTGCAACAAGACAGCGATGCCAAAGTGCTGGCGAACTGTCTGGCGCACCTTCCCGCCGAACAACGACAAAGCCTGATCCTTGCCTATTATCAGGGTCTGTCTCACGGCGAGGTTTCATCTCATCTACAACAACCTCTGGGGACGATAAAAAGCTGGATCCGTCGCGCCCTGGATCACTTAAAGAGCTGCGTGGGACTATGAAAAGCAGAAGCCATTATCATGCTGCCCTCGCCGCTGAATATGCGCTCGGCACGTTGCGCGGCGCAGCAAAAATTCAATTCGAGCAAAAAATGCGGGAAGACCCTGAACTGGCGGCCGAAGTGGCGCGCTGGCAGGAAGCCTTCACACAACTGGATAACCAGATCATCCCGGTGATCCCACCCGCTTCGGTGTGGAAGCGCATTCAGCATAACCTTGCACTGCAACCTGCAAAACGCGCGGCTCCCGCCAAAACGCCGCTGCGCGGTTATCTTGGCTGGGCACTGGCCGCCGGGCTGGCGGCATTGCTGCTGATCCCGCGTCTGCTGGTACAACCGGGCGTGCCTATGCCGGTGGCGATCCTCGCCAGCAGTGAAGGCGCTCCGGGCGGGCAATGGGTGGTGAGTGCGGATGCCAGCACACGCAGCCTGATGCTGACCCCGCTCAATGCGCAGCGCGTGGCGGATGACCGCAGCCTGGAGCTCTGGGCCATCCCGCCGGGCGGCAAACCGCGTTCGCTGGGCTTACTCAATACCCGGCAACCCACTCAGCTGGCACTGGCGGCAAAAATGCCGGATCCGGGTTACCAGCTTGCGATCAGTGTTGAACCACGCGGCGGCTCTCCTACCGGGCAACCGACCGGTGCCGTGCTGTACAGCGGTGCGCTGACGCTCTGAAACGGGTATTGAGCAGGCAGTGAAACCTCTTAATAATCAACGGCGGGAAATATTTCCCCCGTTGATTATTCTCACCGGAAAATAGTGTTAAATTGGCCATCATTCTCAGGCGAGAATATTTATCATTCTCTGTTTTTGCTGTCATAAATATAGACACAACATGTCATGTTACATTCAGGAATAATTCAACATCCCGGTTGACCTGCTATTTACGTGAATTCAGGAACATTCCTATCCACCTTAAAAATCAACATGATAAATTAGTAAACATCGTCTGGAAGTCAATATATGGCACACGCTATCGGAACGATAGGAACGACTTTCCTGCAAAACTGAAATTTATTGCTATACTGGATCCAGTTACGAGATATATGCATTAACTAATAAGTAAATCTAACAAGGAGATATAAATATGAGTACCGCTAAACTGGTCAAAACGAAATCTTCTGAACTTATCTATACACGCAACGATTTAGATGAAAACGTTAAACTGAGCACCATCAAAGTGCTGAACCGCCTGGTGGCGGAATACATCGATCTGTCGCTGATCATCAAGCAGGCACACTGGAACATGCGTGGCGCAAACTTCATCGCCGTGCACGAAATGCTTGATGGATTCCGTACCGCAGTTATCGATCACCAGGACACCATCGCAGAACGTGTGGTGCAGTTAGGTGGCGTTGCGCTGGGTACCGTGCAAGTGGTTAACGATAAAACCCCACTGAAAAGCTACCCGACTAACATCCATACCGTGCAGGAACACCTGAAAGCGCTGGCAGATCGCTTTGCCGTTGTCGCCAACGACACGCGTAAAGCCATCGGCGAAGTGGAAGACGAAGACACCGCAGATATCTTTACCGCCGCATCACGCGATTTGGATAAATTCCTGTGGTTCATCGAATCTAATATCGAGTAATCAGGACTCGGTAACCGCAGCCTGATCAAGGCTGCGGCAAATCATCGGATCAATGCAAAAAATAAGGCCAGTGGCGTAAGCGACTGGCCTTGTTATTATTTTATTTGGAGTATTTCTTGTTTAAATGAAATGATCTGCATCTTTAAAAGCTTTTGCATTTTTGTCTTTCTCTGACAACAATATTGGCGTATTCAATTCAGGCCATTCGATACCAATATCTTTATCATTCCATAAAATTCCACGGTCACAATCAGGAGAATAATAATTCGTAGTTTTATAGAGGAACTCAGCATGATCGCTCAATGTAAAAAATCCATGAGCAAATCCCTCAGGGATCCATAACTGGCGTTTATTTTCTGCACTCAGGTGCGCACCGACCCACTTACCAAACGTTGGAGATGATTTACGAATATCTACAGCGACATCAAAAACTTCACCAACAACACAGCGAACAAGTTTTGCCTGCGCGAACGGCGCCAACTGATAATGCAAGCCCCGCAATACTCCTCTGGAAGATTTGGAATGGTTATCCTGAAGAAAATTGACTGGCTTGCCTACAGCGGCTTCAAAAAGTTTAGAATTAAAACTTTCAAAAAAAAAGCCACGATCATCACCGAACAAATTCGGTTCTAGAATAATTACGTCAGGGATTTCAGTTTTTACGATTTTCATTTTTCGGGCCTGATTATACGTTGTCACTTGCAACAATTTTAAGAAGATACTTACCATATTCATTTTTTGATAATGGAACAGCAAGCCCTGCTAACTTTTTAATATCAATAAAACCCTTACGATAAGCAATTTCTTCAGGACAAGCCACTTTGAGTCCCTGCCGAGTTTCAATGGTTTGAATGAAGTTACTGGCATCAATTAAACTTTGATGAGTACCTGTATCAAGCCATGCAAAACCTCTTCCCATCATCGCTACTGATAACTTGCCCTCATCCATGTAAATGCGATTTAAATCAGTTATTTCAAGTTCGCCCCGCAGAGAGGGTTTAAGTGATTTGGCAATTTTTACGACGTCATTATCGTAGAAATATAGCCCAGTGACTGCATAGTCACTCTTAGGTTTAAGCGGTTTCTCTTCGAGCGAAATAGCAGAACCTTTTTCATCAAACTCAACTACACCATAACGTTCGGGATCATGAACATGATAAGCAAATACCGTAGCACCTTCTGTTCTGGCATCAGCAGATTCAAGCTGTTTCTGTAAATCATGACCATGAAATATGTTATCGCCCAAAACCAGCGCGCAACTGTCTTCACCAATAAAATCTTCGCCAAGGATAAATGCCTGCGCAAGACCATCAGGAGAAGGCTGAACTTTATATTCCAGATGAAGCCCCCACTGGCTACCATCACCTAAGAGTTGTTCGAATCGCGGAGTATCCTGAGGAGTGCTGATGATGAGAATCTCTCGGATTCCAGCCAACATCAGTGTGCTGAGAGGATAGTAGATCATTGGTTTATCATAAACAGGTAATAACTGTTTACTCACAGCCATTGTGACCGGATAGAGACGTGTACCCGAACCTCCTGCAAGAATAATTCCTTTACGATTTTTCATATTTAATCTTCATGCTAATAGTTGTAAAAGTTATTTTATAAAAAACAAACCAAAACGAGTTTCATTAAAATATTTTTATAAAAGAAAAGTAATTACTTACGCTCTTTGTAGTTTTTATCAATCCACGTTTGATAAGCACCACTATTTACATTTTTAATCCACTCTGAGTTATCTAAGTACCACTGAACTGTTTTACGAATTCCTGATTCAAAAGTTTCTTGAGGATGCCAGTTTAGTTCTTGATTAATCTTACCAGCATCAATGGCATATCTTCTATCATGACCAGGACGGTCAGTTACGTAAGTGATTTGATCGCTATATTTAGTCGCTTTTGGCACTAGTTCATCAAGTAGTCTGCAAATATTTTCAACAACATCCAGATTTTTCATTTCATTATGGCCACCTATATTATAGGTATTACCAATGTTGCCGGTTGTCACTACAGCATAGAGAGCGCGAGCATGATCTTCTACATATAGCCAATCACGAATTTGATCACCTTTACCATATATTGGTAATTTTTTTCCTTCGAGGGCATTTAGGATGACCAAAGGTATGAGTTTCTCGGGAAAATGATAAGGTCCATAATTATTTGAACAGTTTGTGATAATCGTTGGTAAACCATATGTACGCATCCAGGCTCTGACTAAATGATCGCTTGAAGCCTTAGAAGCTGAGTAAGGGCTGCTTGGTGCGTAGGGCGTGCTCTCAAGGAAGAGAGGAAGTTCAGCATTTGTATTCAATTCATCAGGATGAGGTAAGTCACCATAAACTTCATCAGTTGAAATATGGTGAAAACGAAAAGCTGCCCTTGATTCATCATCAAGGGATGACCAATAGAAACGTGCAGCCTCTAATAATGTGTAGGTCCCAACGATGTTAGTTTCTATGAATGCTGCCGGACCCGTTATAGAACGGTCAACATGGCTTTCGGCAGCTAAGTGCATGACTGCATCAGGTTTATACTGTGAAAATATGCGATCCAACTCAGAACGTTCGCAGATATCGACTTTCTCGAAAACATAACGTTCGCTGTTAGCTATCACTTTCAAAGACTCCGGATTTCCGGCGTAGGTTAGCTTATCAACATTGATAACGTGATCAAGAGTGTTTTCGATAATATGACGCACCACAGCCGAACCTATAAAACCGGCCCCACCTGTAACAAGTAATTTCATTTTAGTACCATTTGAGTCTGGGAGTTATATATACATGAGAAATCAGAAGAAATTATTTCCACTCTGATTTGAAAAGAGTCATTGAAGACTGGTAGCTTTTATTAAAAAGGTCTTTTCTTTTTTCAGAGTCGTTGACAAGATTAATGATGGTATCTACCCATACCGAAGGTGAGTTAGAGATCAGTAATCCATTAATATCATGGATAATAATATCGGAATATGGCGAAACATTACTATAAACTCCGACAGCGTTCATTCTGACAAAGTCAAAATATTTAACTGGCCCCCGAGCATGATTGAACATAGAGTCTAAAAGCGGGGCAAGGCCAAAATCAATAGAATGGATTTTCTTATAATCTAAATGATCCTACTAAGGCATGGAGTCTAATAACGAGATATGTGACAATTGACAATAGACAATAGACAAAATATATTTCATGTTATCAAAATGTACAAAACATGACAGAAAAATTATTGCTATTAGGAGTAGCATTAGTCAGAATTTATAAATGATACCTGCATTGAAATGGATGAAGTGTAAGACAAGTACCTAGTAGAAAAATTCACTACTTCTTCCAGTGACCTAAATAATACTCTGCGATTCATCTAATTTTACATCGATAGACTATGACTTTAGAGCTACATTTAAAAAACAGTGAGAAAAAGGAATTTTGAAAATGGAATACAAATCGACTAATAACAACCATACTAATACATTGCAAGAATAAAATAACTTTGAATGATAGGCAATAAGGAAAAATATTTACATTAATTGGAAAAATAATTTTTTGAATAAGTAGAATCTGGTGTCAACAATGCTCTATACACATTCAAAAACTCGCAGTCATTATTATTATCATCGGCGCCACGAATAGCCTGATATAGCATAAATGGGTTAGCATCTAAATCAGAACTGACATTAGAAAGATACCTTTCCGCATTACCGCTAATAATATAATCTGGTTTTATAAGTTCAACCATTTCGTTGTGGTAAAATCTTGTTCGTAAGCATATAACACGACTAAACACATAACTAAAGTGTTTTAGCATCATTCTAAAAAATGAATCACCGAATAGCAATATTGTGTTGTTATAACATGCCTGATTATTTAAAACAATATCCACCATGCCATCATTAAAACCACCAGGACTTTTATAGTCTAGAATATCCCAGTCAGGATGAAGTAGTTTTCCTTGCTGCCTTAAAGGGGGGGTAAATTTATTTCCCAAATCACCAGGCCAATCTTGAACTTTATTTATGCGAGTTTTTATATGTTTTATGATGTTATCAGCTTCCAAAAAATCAAATGATTTAAGCATAAATCCTAACATTTCATTAGAACCAAAATCGGTCATATGCGTATCTAAAGGTAAATAAACACTTGCCTCATCATTTAGCTCTAATTTATTAGCAGGATATAAAACATAATTAACGAGGTCATCTGAGATATTATTAATGTAAAGTTCACCCAACCTAGTTACGGGTTTAATAGGGAAATTTTTTCGTAAGACAGATTGCTTATCAGGGAAAACAACATGGCGATATTTAGCGCCATGTTGTTCTGCATGCTCTTTTCTTCTTATAATATTACATGTAAAATTCTTGAATGAATCCATACTTGGCGAAAGCATTGCTGTTGTATAATTGAGAACACTATGATTACCGCCGATGAGATAAGCAAGACCCGAATTTGTAATTAACACATCGTTATGCAATTTAAATTGCAATTGCGGATATCGTGAAAGATTGTTAGCGCCAATGAAATTCAGCAAGGCCTCCAAGCCAAAAATTGAAGGTATTTTAGAACCAGCCGTATCTATTAAATCTTCTGAAATGGATAAATTAACGACACCATCAATACCCTCATGAATTTTTTGAATTGTTCTAACGTCATCAATTATATTTGCATTTTCCCAATCCAAATTTGCTAGGTTAGAAAAATCGGAATTTTGAACATTAAATAACTTATCTAGAGCATTAATGGAATTTTTTCTATCAGAGGAAACAATACATACCCTAACAGAAGAACTAAGATTACAAAAATCTATAGATTGATTTTGTAAGAACTTAAACTCTGAATCTAAAGAGTGAAGATACAAACCATTCTCAATAAGTAGATTTTGTCCTGAAAGACCAAGACATCTTATTAGCAAGTTAATCCAAACACCACTCCCGATTAATAAAACCGGATTCACACCATTATTAGTTAACGTATTAGCACATGCAATAATTCTCGTTTCAAAATCGCATAACGCATAATTCAGTGATTCGAGAATATCTTTCCCTTTAATAATAAATTGAACAAAAAACTGAGAACCAATATAAGAAGGATGTGGAGCATTATCAACGAAAAGTCTATTTAAATCTTCAGGGCTTACGTGTGACAAAAGAAAGCTAAGATCTTCAAAATTTTCACTATTTATTGGATCAGTCTCGATGAAAGGTTTTGAATTTAATAATTTTACATCATCAAGCATACGAACTTTTTTTATGACATTATTGTAAAAACCATCCCATAAAATGAATTTTACATTACTAAATTTCTCCCGCCATATGTTAATCCCCCGCTTGCAATGCAAATACATTTTATAATCATTTTCGGCACTTTTCAAAGATGAAGTAATACCCAAATATGAATCATCTATATTCCCACGTTGAGCATTCATCAATAATACTTTATTTCCGAACCTGATATCTCCTATAAATAAGTAAATGCATTTACATTGCCCATCATTAACAAGTTCTAATAATTCATTGGACCAAAATGGCATGCCTCCTTTGCCATAAAATGTAAAATCTTCTATTACTGAAGGGTCGACCTGAGTATCTTTAATGAATTTATTTAATCTATGTACATAGGGTCCGAGAATTATTGATTTTTTTTCCATAGAAATCTCCGCAATTTTTAAAAATTTGTTATATCTTTGGCTTAGCTCTATCGAAAAGTCGTAGCAGCAATGTTGTTCGCAGTGTAATTTAATAAAGGATAGTAATTCTAATATCATACCATTGACAATCAAAGCATCACAATACGCATACACTGACTGTAAGGATAATGCCCTATCCTTCCTTAGTCTCAAATTAGAATTTCGAAGTTCTAAAGCCTTATTTGAAAATAACAATGAGAGTTTTAAATGTCCTTTACTTCTTAATAAGTTAGCCAACCCGGTATATATACCAGGCGATGATAATCTATTAACTTTAAATTCAGATTCAAAAGTTTCAATATCGAATTCTTTACTAATTATTCCGATTACAGTTTTACTTAGCATTCCACACTCGCTCAAAACACCAGCGACTGCGTGACCTGCATAAGTAATAGGAACTTTTATGATATTTTTATGATATTTTTCGATAACATTTACATGTAAACTGTCAAGTCTACTTTTAGGGTCATATAAGATATAACAGTTTGAAGGCAGTTCATAATTGTCAAGCCAGTTTACGTAATGTATTAAAACTTTCGGTAGATATTCAGCCCAACGATTCTCAAAACTAATTTGCTCCTCAATGACACTCGCCTGAGGACAAATACTTAAAACTCCTTCTGCTGAGAGTAAGTATGAATATTTCAGTGCTCCGTATCCCCCCATTGATACACCATAGGTCCATACTTTCTTTTGGCCTTTAAGATGAAGAATAGCTGATAATATTTTTTTTTCATATTCAAGTTCATACCAATGATTCCACTTAGGAATTACATATACACAAAACAAAGGATGCTTAGAGAAAAATGAATATCCAAATACAGTTCCAACATTCAATTCATTTAATTTACCAGCGGCTATGATTGGTGAAAAACATACAATCATTTTATTCAACGTATTAACATCGCCAGAAGTTAGTAGAATTATATCATTATCTTCATAGATAATACTCTCAATCACGTAAACCTCGCTAAATGCAATCATTGGAATTTTTATATCATGGAATAAAATTTGATAGAATCCTGATATAGCCATTTTTGGAATCTGCGAAAAATCTTTTAGGATCGCGCTTAAACTTTATGACTTTCTTTTTGAAATTAGATTGAGAATCAGCATTATTCAACTTCTCAATTTTCATGTCATATAAAGGACTATCTAATTTTGACGAAACTACAACTTGAGGAGAATCGCTTGCATCAGCCAATTTAATAATTGCCTTAACTTCTTTTTTAGGCGTAATGTTAGCAATGTACTTTTTATGATGCATATTGTGCGCTTGCCGTACTTGCGGTGGGACATTCAAATTTTCATAATATGGAATTAGATTGTCGAATTTGCACAATTCATAAGTAAATGCTTTACTACCTTTTTTATGTAATATTTTCTCAAGCTTTATAGCTCGCTTAACATTAAACATAAAAGTATAAAAATCAAATGCAATAGCCTGAGGTACAAGATAATGTCTCATTATCACATTGGAAATTTTATGATTATGCTTAGTTAGCGTTATAGAATCTATATTGTCATTCAATAAACTTTCTATTTTAATAGTGTTTACATCAAAAGGAGATTTACCAAGCACAACAGTTGGTATATCTAACATCATTGCTTCAAATCCAACACTGCTGTTGATGGTCACTGCAAAGTTTACTAAATTTAATAGCGCCAAATAACTATCTTTATCATTAACATCATCAAGCCATACTATATTATCAGACTCGAACCCATCTACATATTCCTTACAAGCTTCGTGATCATCCTTATTTATTAACCTTGAAACAGATGCATTCGCCATAGGATGTGGTTTTATAATGCATGTATATCCAGCACTGCTTAGTTTTGGCACAACATCCTTAAGAAAAGCCAGCATGCCTTTATATTCTGAAAATATTATTCTGTTAGAGTCATCCTTTAGTTGAAGTGGTATTAATACATTTTTGCCAAATGAGGAATAAATATACTCTGAATACTTACTTTGTATTGGCTTAAAAACAGCATCTAAGGCCATATTATTTTTTATTCTAACAGGCAATATGCTTTTAATATCTACTAATTCATTCTCATCAACTGCCTCCAGATCAACATGTCTGATAATCGAATTACCATTTACACCACAGGCATCAAAACATATAGTGTTGAGAATAGGCTCCCTAACACAACCTAACTCCATAGAAACATTATGAATACCTTTTCTGTTGCAATAATCTCTTACTGCTCCATTCGTACTCCAGTTGACAACAACATCAAAATCAAAGACATTATTTTTTATCCTGTCGAGAATTCCTGAATAGAATTCAGAAACCTCTCCCTTACCATTCATAAGAGATGTCCAATAGTCAATTGCTTCGGGTTCAGTATTCCAGTCACGCAGGTAGAATGATAAACGATCATTTTCCTCCTTTGTTAAGCCAATAAAAATAGTTTTTATATCTTGGTTACTGTCTGTTAATTCCTTATAATGCCTGGAAACAACAATTCTAATATCATCATCATTAATTTTTGAATTATTTTCAGTTAGGTAATGCTTTCTAAGCATATTTATTATTTCTTTACCAACCCATGCAAATTGGTTAAAACTGTTTCTTAGCGGATGAACCTCTAAATAAAACAAAACTCTCATTGTATTTTCCCTTATTTATAAAACTCATGTAATTTAGAATATTGATTTTCAGCCATGCAATTAACCTTAGAATATTCGTAAACTTCTTCAGATAATTTATTTCTGATACCTTTATCCATTATCATATAAAAATGCTCCTCCCACTTTGATAAATTTTCAGCTAGCATTATTCCGGAATCACTAAATCTTGCCATATCTGGGATAGGCGACGCAATGGTAGGTGTGTTTAATATTCCAGCTTCAAAAAACTTCAAACCACTTTTACATGAGTTAAAAATATTATCTTCAAGTGGGGCTATATTAACCCAACAAGTATTGATCAATGTTGGTAACTTTTCGTACTCGACAGCCTTGATAATTTCAAGACTCGACTTATCAAATTTTTTCTCATCTACTTTTAATGGCCCGACAATTCTGAGCTTGCATTGGCTATTATTTTGAAGAAAATTAGATACTGTATCCTCAATCATTTCCCAGTCATGATTATGACTCGATGTACCAGAGAAATATCCAATCAATCCATATGTTGGTTTATTGGTTATCTCTTGGCTCGCTCTGTCAACCCAGATAGATGACATGCCATTATGGATAACCTGAACATCTGCATCTATATGTGATTGTAAAACCTGGCACTTTAACTCTGTTGTGGATACTGTTACTTTGTTGAAAAGCTTTAATGCTTTATGATTTCTCTTAAAAATATCTACAGCAATCCTTTCAGAAGCACGGCCATTAAGATATAAAGATGAATAAAGTGCATTTTTCGCATCAAATATTAAATCATCATAATCTGCTATCAGATTTTTATTTAATTTCTCCCCGTAAGCAACAGCTGCTTGCAAGTTCTTTGTGAATGGCGGCTTATGGAATACTATTACATCAAAATAAGAGATGTAATCCATTTTCAAATCTTGATAATGAATTACATTAACTAAATTTTTATTATCTCTTAAAACCTCTGCAAAATTATAGCATCTATATCTAACTGCGGGATCTAAGTATGGTCGCTCTCGCCGGGCTGAATTTGTAACGTATAACACTTTCATCCAATTTATAACCTCTATTTAACTGCTTGTTTAAATAATTTCTTTATATGCCCGAACTGCATCTTTAACACTTGGATTTAAAATAACATTTCCGTCATCATCAAAATAAAGAGCAAGATCGCAATACTTTTCTAAAAGTTGGGTGCTGTGAGATACCATCAAAAAGCAAGTTTTATTTCTATGTGAATCAAATACTTCTTCGCATTTTCTTTTAAATTTTGCATCTCCAACTGCGGTTACCTCATCTACTAGATAATAGTCGAAATTGAAAGCCATGCTTAAACCAAAACCAAGACGAGAGCGCATCCCAGAAGAATATGTTTTTATAGGCATATCAAAATATTTTCCTAACTCAGCAAACTCCTCTACAAATGCTACTTTATCTCTTAATTCTTCTTTTTTAGAATACAACCTTGCTACAAACTTGACGTTTTCTCGGCCAGTTAAGCTCCCTTGAAATCCACCAGACAAACCTACAGGCCATGAAATAGTTTTATTGGTTATAATTTTTCCACTATCAGGGCGATCAATCCCACCGATCATTCTTAATAACGTAGATTTTCCAGCACCATTTCGGCCGACAAGTGCAACACTTTTTCCCGCTGGCAATAACACATTGAGGTCTTTGAAAACATAGTGCCTTCCTCGTGGTGTCATATACGATTTAGTTAAATTCTGAATTTTTATCATGATGTCAACATTGCTCTCTCGCGAGTTCGATATAATGCAAGGCCTATAAATAGTGTCCCGAGGCTACATATTGCTAAATAGCTCAGACTTACACCGTCTGCATCATAACCCTCAACAACAGCAAGTCGGCTCAATTCTATTGCATGCAAAATTGGATTCCATAACACATATTGCCAATATTCTTTAGGTATAGCATGCAATGGAAGCATAACGCCTGATATAAAATAAAGTGGTTTGATAATTATGGGTAAAAATTTTTCAGTTTCTGGAAATGTTTTCCCTGCCACCATAAATATAAGCCCTACACCTAAAGAAAATACTATCAAGAGAAACCACGCTGTCACTAAAGCTATAATATTGGAAAAAGTAAAATCTTCACCAGACAAACCCAATAATGTCATTAACAAAACATATACTATCGCATAGACGACGGTTTCTAGTATGGTACGCGCGATTAGCGTGTCTATGGGTTTCACTGGCCTATAGTTAAACAAGCCTTGGTTAGCTTCAATTGCACCTATTGCCCGAGTAGCGATGCTGCTAAATATAAAAAATGGGATGATTCCATTGATTAAAAATATTGGAAATGAAATATCAGGCATCGTCCTATGCATTACATAGCCAAAGATTCCAAAAAGTATTAGTAAATGAGCTGCTGGTTCAAGAACAGCCCACAGATACCCTAACCTGAACTTCCCAAACCTTGTTTTTAATTCTCGCAGGAACAAAGCTTTTATTGCTGCTTGCTGGACTTCAAATCCGCTTCTCGCCATATATACTCTATAACCTTAGAATGAAGAATAACCCACGCTACCGCCCCTGGTCTGAAAGACACCAGTGCATCACATAACCCAAGTTTAAATTTAATTAATGTCTTTTTAACGCATTTTGGTGCATTTACTTCTAGAAACTATCACTGAGTATTAATGTCGTTAATGTGCTTACGACTTATTTTGTTCCCACCTACCGACATAACGCAGTCCATGAGATAACGAATTATCGAATTTACTTGTTTGTACTGCACTGGGAGCTTCGCCATAAAAAACAGCATTGATCTGAGTATTTTTCAGCAAGTAAAGCCGGAATTGTTTGAACAACTTCATATCAGGCGTGAATCCTGAGCACCAGAACTGGTTCAGATGTCCCTGATAAGTAATGCCTTTAATATCGTACAGCGCGTTGCCCATCACCTTCAGCGGCTTGTTATGGATCAGAGCGGATATCCCCGCCGTGCTGTTGATGGTCACTACCGCTTTGGCGTGGGTCAGCAATTCCGGCATCGGAAGATCGTGGACGTAAATCACGCGGTTATTGATGCGGTATTTTTTACCGAGCTGGCGGATAAGCGGCCCGTATAAGCGGTGCCCCCTGTCCATCGGATGATGTTTGATCACCAGAAACTCGGTCGGCGGCGCTTTCTTGGCGAAGGAATGCATCACTTCGTTGATGTAATCACGCACATCGTTATACGGGCTGTGGTTGCGGATCTGGCTGTCGTTGTAGACCTGCAAAATCGCCAGGAAGTAGCGCTGATCCAGATCCGTCTGGAGTTGCTGCAACACATTGCGCTGACGGAAGGCATACACCTTTTTGCGCCAGGCAGCACGGGTCCAGCAGCGCGCCTCATACCACGGCGAGAAGGATTTGTGATGGCGATATTTCGGGAAATCATGGCGCGAGCCCCACCCGACCAGATAGTACGTTATCGCATGACGGACGCGCTGCCAGGCCGAAGGTTTGATCTGCTCGATGTCCGGCATGGTCATTGGTGGCAGGTTGCGGTAAAACTCCGCCTCGCGCGGCACACTGGAATAGGCATTCACGCCGTTCTGTTCCAGCGTGATGTAGTGCGGGCGCAGATAGCCCTCCTCAAATGCGAGGAAGCGCACACCTTTGGCCTGTGCCCAGCGCTTAGCTGCCTGATGCAACGGACGACAATCCCCGAAACACACAATGGTGTCGAAGTCGTAATCCTGCCACGTCTCTTTCAGCCAGGTCGGAAACTCTTTCGGGGTCTGCTGAAACAAGCGGTATTCCCGTTTACGCGAATATCGCCTGTCGCCGCCGTTGAAAACGACGTTCACCGCTTCCCGCCCCAGAGACTCAAGCCACTGCGCCAGATCGCTGAAGAAAGGCCCCATCGGCCCCTGCAACAGCAGATACTTTTTTCCAGAAAGTAATGTAGTAAGCGCCTTACTGTCCATTTTCGTCCACGCTACAAACTTTGAGTAAATAACTGAATTTACGGGTTAAATATGACCCGGATCAGCATGAGCATTTTCTTGTAATAACGGGCTATATTGTCCGCTTTAGTTTTAATCATCTGCAATTCAGCCCTTTGCGTTGCAGCAAGAAGTTCAACCGCCTGCTCCGCTAAAATGGGCTCCCGACTGTGCGGGTGGATATACGACGGGTAGGCAATCAGCGCCTGATAAACCACATCGTCTAACGTGAGGCGGCGCGTACGGCGTGAACACCTGTGTTCATCCTGCGTCAGCCCCCATCCGGCATAAAAAGGCATGCCGTAACACACCACTTTTTTACCGTGCAATAAGGCTTCAAATCCCGACAACGAGGTCAGCGTATGCAGCTCGTCGGCGGCCTGAATGCATTGAATAATGTCGGCATCTGATGCCTGACTGTCTGCCCAGCGGCTGACATCTTCGGCGGGGATCTGCCCCTGCCGGTTCCCCACCAGAACATCCGGGTGCGGTTTATAAATGATGTATGCATCCGGATGGCGTTCGCGCACAGCCCGTAACAGCCCGCCGTTGGTGCAAACCGACAGCGTGCCGGTCAGGATCGAGGCGTCATCTTCCACCTGCCCCGGAACCAGAATCACCGTCTTACCGGCGGCGTCGGCGGGCAGCGTGAACGCCGCACCGAGGTTATATTTACTGACTTTGCTGGCGACCAGCCGGTGGCGCAGCGCGGCGGCGCGTTGCTGCTGATATGCCGTCAGGTGGCTTTGGCTGAGCAGATGCTCCAGATCGCTCGGGCGCGTGGCATCGTAGTAGATGCCCGTTTTATCCAGCACCAGCGAAAGCGGCGGATGCAGATCTGAGCCCAGCCCGGCGGAGCGCAGAAAACCGTCTTCCATACGCCACTGCGGCAATTGATGTTGCGCGGCGGCACTTTGCCAGCGAGCCTCACCTTTAATGCCCCACACCACGCAGGCAGACTCACCGGCGAAGCACTTACTGAAATTCACTTTGTTGCCGGTGGTGCGCAGAAACGGCGTCAAAATCGTGCGCTTCCACAGCGTCAGCCCCGGCGACCATAAACGTCCTGCGCGCTGCTGGTGATGCTGTCGTTGCATCAGCAGCCAGCTGAGGACGTCAAACAAGGTGCCGCGTTTGCCGTCTGCCGGATTGATATACCGTGTGTAGCGCAGGCAGGCCGCGCTGAACAAATCTTCCAGAGTGGCACTGCCGCGTCGCGCGCTGAGGGATGCCGACTGTGCGTGGCGGTCGTCCGTCAGCCCCCATCCTGCGTACCACGGCTGGCCAAATACGCTGACCGGCTTACCGGCCATCAGCGCTTCAAAACCGTAATTCGAAGTCACCACATAAACACGGCTCACCCGGCGCAGCAGCGACTGCGGGCTGACATCCATCGCCAGCAGTCTGATGCGCGGGTTCTGCTTCGCCAGTTGCGCTATCTGGCTGAAATAGCCAGATTTTTTTCCCTGAAGCACGTCGGGATGAATTTTCACCCAAATCTCCGCTTCCGGGTTCTCCGCCATTGCGGCCTGTAACATGCTGTCGAACTGTTCCGCACCGGCGTTGCCGTACACCACGGCCATATCGCCAAAGGTCTGATCTACCACCAGCACGGCGCCCTGCGGCGGTGACGTGAGCGTGCACGCCGGTGCCTGGTTGTATTTCGATAAATCCCCGCTGACGATCATCTGCATCGCCTGGCGCGCATCGTCATGCAGTAACTGATTCTCTTCGTGCTGATGGATCAGCCCTTCAAGCGAACTGGGGCGCGAAGCGTCGTAATACATGCCTTCGCTGTCCAGCACCATGGAGAGCGGCGGCGAACCGCTCACCCCTAACCCCAGCGAGCGGATAAAACCGTCTTCGAGGCGCAGCACCGGCAGGCCTTTTTTCTCTGCCAGCGCCACCGCTTTGGTGCCGCTCGGGCGATAGCCCCAGACAGCAATCCGCGTGATGTCATCCGGCAGCGGCCGCACCAGCGACACCTTGCAGCAAGGCTCGCCGAGAAACGCCGTCAGATGCGGGATCCGGTAGATCCCGCCAGAAAAAATCCCCAGCATTACAGGGTCAGCACCACTTTCGCGGCCACGGCCAGCTGGTAAAGAATGGTCGAGATGCCACGGGTGACTTCGATGTTCTTCGACTCATACTTCGGCAGCACCATCAGCTCGTCGCCCGGTTGCAGCGTTTTGACGTCTTCTGCATTCACCGCTTCGCCGTTTTGTCTGATCAGGATGACTTTGGAATTGCCGGATTTTTGGGTGAAGCCACCGACTTTCTCGATGTAATCTTCCGGGCTGAGGCCTTTCTGCCAGCTCACCGCATTCGGGAACAGCACTTCGCCGTGGATCATGACCAGCGAGGTTTTCTCCGGAATATTGATGACGTCGCCATCTTCCAGGATCACCTGATTAAGGTTGTCTTCGCTGAGCACCACTTCGCCTTTCGGCACCACCTGACGCGCTTTATTGACAAAGCGGCTGACCAGCTGGGCTTCCTGAGTACGCAGACGGGCCTCTTCCTGAGTCGAAGACTGCGCGGAAAGTGAAGCTTCTTCGAGTTTCTGCAATGTCAGATCCAGCATCTCTTTCTGACGCAGGGCGACAGAACGGCGGTACAGCTGGATAGCGTTAATCTGCGACATGCTGTTGGTACGAATTTTTGGTAACAGCTGGCTCATGGTTGCGCCGTAAGGCAGCACCACCGCGTGCTCGCCGGAATGCGCACCTTCAATGCGAACCTGAATCGTACCGGCGTAGCGATCCGAACTGATGATCAGCTTGTCGCCGTCCTGCAATGACCGGCCCGGTGCCGAGCTCAGCGGGTAATACTCGCTGCGCTTCATGCTGCCCTGCTGGCGGATAATGGTCATGTGCGTCGCGCCCGGTTTCGGACGAGCCCAGCTCAGCGCTTCGCTGACCGGGATCGTGCTGTCACGAAATTCAAAGTCATAGCTGTTGAAGACGTCGCCATCCACGCTGAAGGTATGCTGACGCGGCCCGACCACAATGGTATCGCCATCAGAGAACTGCGAGAGGCGCAGATCGCCGTTGAGCAGGAAGTCATACAAATTGATGCGTGAACGTACGCGATCGTTGTGCTTAACCACGATGTCCACGTAGCTGCCGCGCTCGGTATCTACGCCACCGGCTTTGCTCAGGTACGAGAGCAGCGAGTCAGAGGCTACGCCGCCGTAAAGGCCGGGGTTGGTGACATAACCGGTCACAAACACTTTCACCGGCTGCGCCTGCAACAGCGAGGCGTACACATTCACGTTTGCCTGATAAACCTGTTTCACTTTGGTGGTGATCACGCTGTTCAGCTGGCTGTTCGAAATCCCTGCCACTTTAAGCGGGCCGACGTTAGGCAGGAAGATATTGCCTTTCGGATCGACGGTCAGTGCGCCATCAAAGTTGAACGCGCCCCACAGGCGGATCTGCACCTGATCGCCCAGCCCGATAATGTAGTTCGGGTTGAAACCGATGCTGGCGCCATTATCTGCAGCCGCTCCGGAAGTGAACAATTGTGCACCAAACATACGGCTCATAACGGCGGGTACCGATGGTGAAGTCGTATTATCGAAACCCGAATCAGAATTATTTTGTTGGGTTTGACCTGTCAAAAATGTAGGTAATGGTGCCGCCCCCGTCATCGCAGGATCCGCATTAATACCCAACGCATATGCCTGTGAGAACTGGCAGGCCAGCAAAATTAAAACGCTTTTAAATAGTTTCATAACGAGCTCAGTAAGCAGTCTCTAATGGCAGAAATGATAAATTCTGACGTCGCAATATTAGTCTTTATGATCATCGATAATTGCCAGCAATAATTTGGCGGTTCCGAATAACAAACAGCAAACCAACAGCCAACTGGCAATCAAATAAGGTATATTTGGGAACTTAGTTTCTTGTGGTAATTGCGGCGAACTGATTACCGACAGTACTTTGAGTTTTCGCGCCGCTTCGACGCGGGTCTTTTCGATCGAGGTTAGCGTAAGTTTGTACAGATCCGTATCGAACTGAACCTTTGCCTTAATTTCTTCAAAATCTGCAGCCATACTATTGAGTTTATGGCCATCCGGGGCGGTAATTTTACTTTTCTCAAGTGTTATCTGATTACCGAGAGATGAGATGGCATTCTTAGCACTTATTACTTGTGGAGCATCTTCACGTAAGTAAGTAAGAAGATTACGTAATTCAGCTTCCATTTGAATTTTCTGGCCTTCCATAGTATTAACCAGTGTCACCGCAGCCACAGCCTGTGCTTCAGGATCTAAAATATCGTTCTGATTTTGGTATGCAAGTAATTGGCTCTTACTTGTATTCAACCGTGCCCTTGCCTCGAGCATCTCATTTTCTGCAAACAGCTGTTGGTCACGCGCTATTTTGTGCGAGATTTCATTGATGAATCGTTCAGATTCTTTCAACACTGTTTTGTTAAATTTTTCAGCGAATTCTGGGGTAAAGCCTTGAGTTCCAATCGTTAACAAACCTGCTTTATCGTCATAGGTGACCGAGATACGGTCTCGATAATAATTAAGAAACTTCTCGCTACTCGCATCTTCTGAAAGATGGTAGAAAAAATCTAATCCGCTCTGTCCGAATACAGAGTGAAAATTCAGCTGCTTATCCAAAATAGACAACATATCAGGAGAATTAATGTACTCCTTAAGATACATGGCATCCTGAGCAGTATTTGGACTGGCTGCACCCAGAAGCAGACCGACATTTAAACTCGTTCCGCTGATGTCATTGGAGCTTTTAATAGCAACAGTAGATTCGCTTATATATCGCGGACGGCTGAATATCACTAAATAGATGATCAACAATGTCATCGGCAAACCGATGATGAGTTTGCCTAAGTTACGATTAATCGCAGCCATGCTTAACCATGGTGATCGACGAACCCTGGCAATGTGTTCGCCGGGCCATGCAGACTTCAGTTTTTCAATAAACATTTCTTATCATCATGACAAATCGCACGTTTTCAACATCGTGCTTTATTAAAAGTACCGTGATCCTGCGTGTCTTTCCCCTGCAACCAGATCACGGTGCGCAATGTTTTCAGTCGAAAATACGAACCAGACCCGCAACGTTGTTTTCTTTATCTGTCACCAGCAGCACGGAAACGCGGTGCTTTTGCATCAGCGTTTCGGCATCGGTGATCATCATGTCCGCCGGTAACGTCAGCGGCGAACGGGTCATCATGTCGGCAGCACAGGCACTCTCGAGCTGGGTACTTTTTTCCATATACCGGCGTAAATCCCCGTCAGTAATGATGCCCGTCAGTTGCTGTTGCTGATTGTTCACCGCCACCATGCCCTGACACCCGCAGGTGATGGCAGAAATCACCTGACGGAATCCGGTATCTTCACGCACGGTCGGCACAACCGGCAGCATCACATCTGACACGCGGGTGAGCAGACGGCGGCCGAGAGAACCTCCCGGATGGTAACGGGCGAAATCGGTAGGCAGGAATTTACGCTGACGGATCAAAGCCACAGCCAGCGCGTCGCCAATTGCCATGGTCAGCGTGGTCGAGGTGGTCGGTGCCAGATTGTTCGGGCAGCTTTCGCTTTCCATCATCAGTTCCAGCGTGGCGTCAGCATGTTTTGCCAGCGTCGACGCGTTGTGATTGGTGATCGCAATAATGCGATTACCGAACTGGCGCAGTGACGGAATTAATTTCAGGATTTCATCCGTTTCCCCGCTGGCTGAAATGAGGATCAGCAAGTCGTACGGGGTGATCATGCCGAGATCGCCATGAAAGGCTTCGGCGGGATGAATAAAGAAGCTTGGTGTACCGGTGGAAGCCAGCGTCGCGGAGATCTTTCTGCCCACGTGGCCGGATTTGCCCATACCGGACAAAATGACGTGGCCCTGGCATTCAATGATAAGCCGGAGAGCTTTCTGATATTGCCCGCTGTCGAGATGCGAAGAAAGGTGATGCAGCGCATCAGCCTGTTCAGAAAGCGTACTGCGCACTGAGTCAATCAGACCGGGTTGTACAGACGCGCCCGTGGTGCCGCCAATTACCTGATTATCTGCCACATTAATGCCCTGATTGGGGTAAGACACACTCAGACGCCACGGCCAAAGTGGTTACTCATTATGGTTAGCCGATCAAGTAAAATGTGCCCTGAAGAAGTCCATTTCATGGTCTGGCCGGTCGCTACTGCGTCGCAGTATGAGAAATTGAATGAGGAGTGACCGGAAATCAGCGCCGGTAAAGTCAATTTTCAGCGGGCTGAAAAAGTTACACATTAGCGAAAAAACATACAAATTCACGCGAACTATAAACAATCGAAACACATTCATTCAATTGATGCATTTTTTAACATACAGCACGATATAACACAAACTGTATCGGAGTTTTCTTATCAAAATCCCGACTATACTCAATGAAGGCTAAGACACATCGGGTTTTCAATAGATTGTTATATAACAAATAGTTATTTGTATATGACAAAGATAGAGGCGGCGAAGAATCAATCAACATGGATTATTCTTAATCATAAAGACAGACACATTGTGAGGTTTTATGGCAAGCGGATGGGCGCAAGATGGCGCAGTACAAGATCAGATAGATTCCACGGTGAATGATGCCGTTGATCGCGCACGTCAGTCACTCGGCCAGGGTGAAAGTGCGGAGTTCTGCCACGAGTGTGGAGAACCTATTCCACTGGCGCGCAGAAAGGCGCTTAAGGACGTGCAATATTGTGTCACCTGCCAGGCCGCGCTGGATAAAAAACAGCAGGATCACGCCGGGTATAATCGTCGCGGCAGTAAAGACAGTCAGCTTCGTTAACCCCTCCTCCTCCCTCCTCTTTTATGCTTATGACCCATTGCACCATTATGGTTCAATAAAAGTCATTTCGCAGGTGAATATCCGGTTCCTCCTCTTTACATCTGCTTCAAAATTGAGCACAGGTTTTGTTTTCGTTCCGCAAAAGTTAGAGCGAGTTATCATTTGCGCGGCGTAGTTGTTAATTAATGATTGTTTAAAAGACAACATCTGGTTAATGATAAAGCGCTGCACCACGAGAGAACATTGCAAAGTGTAACAATGCACCATCACAGTGCGCCCCATGTTAAATTTTTTGCTTGAACGGTTCAGCACGCCGTTAAGCCATTGAATTTTAGCATGCATGAACTTTGGCATGAATATTGCAGTGAAGCGTCGTAACATAAGATCGTTCCCATAATATGTACAAAGGAAATTCACTGATGAAGTCACTCTTAAAAGTTTCCCTGGCCGCGTTGACTCTGGCCTTTGCCGTAAGCTCACACGCAGCAGACAAAAAACTGATCGTTGCTACTGACACAGCGTTTGTCCCGTTTGAATTCAAACAAGGTGACAAATACGTCGGCTTCGATATCGACCTGTGGGACGCGGTCGCCAAAGAGATGAAAGTCTCTTATGAACTGAAACCAATGGACTTCGGCGGCATCATCCCTGCCCTGCAAACACACAACATCGATCTGGCGCTGGCGGGTATCACCATCACGCCTGAGCGCAAGAAAGCCATCGACTTCTCTGACGGCTATTACAACAGCGGTCTGATGGTCATGGTCAAGAGCAACAACGACGCCATCAAAAGCGTGGCTGATCTGAAAGGCAAAACCGTGGCAGTGAAAAGCGGCACCAGCTCCGTGGATTACATGAAAGCCAACGTACAGACCAAAGATCTGCGTCAGTTCCCGAACATCGACAGCGCTTACATGGAACTGGGTACAGGCCGTGCGGATGCGGTAATGCATGACACCCCGAACATCCTGTACTTCATCAAAACGGCCGGTAAAGGTCAGTTCAAAGCGGTTGGCGATTCACTGGCTGGCCAGCAATACGGTATCGCTTTCCCTCAGGGCAGCGAACTGCGTGAGAAAGCCAACGCCGCGCTGAAAACCATCAAAGAGAATGGTACCTACGCCGCCATCTATAAAAAATGGTTCGATACCGAACCTAAATAAGCGTTGTTCATTTAAGTCGTTCCCTTTTAGAGAAAGCTGACTTGATATTATGCGCCTGCCGGGATTTATTCCGTGCAGGCGCAGTAAGTTGTTTGACCAGGAGATAATCCATGCAGTTTGACTGGAGCGTAATTTGGCCCGCTCTGCCTATCCTGCTCGAAGGCGCCAAGATGACATTGTGGATCTCGGTCCTCGGTCTGGTTGGCGGTCTGATTATTGGTGTGATTGCGGGTTTTGCCCGCGCGTTTGGTGGCTGGTTTAGCAGCAACGTCGCACTGGTATTTATCGAGCTCATTCGCGGTACGCCTATTGTCGTACAGGTAATGTTCATTTACTTCGCCCTGCCGATGATGGTTCCCGATCTGCGTATCGACCCGTTCAGCGCCGCGGTGGTGACCATCATCATTAACTCCGGTGCCTATATCGCTGAAATTACGCGTGGCGCGGTGTTGTCTATCCACAATGGTTTTCGCGAAGCCGGTCTGGCGCTGGGTCTGTCCCGTCGTGCGACCCTGCGTTACATCATCATGCCGCTGGCGCTGCGCCGCATGTTGCCACCGCTGGGTAACCAGTGGATTGTGAGTATCAAAGATACGTCACTGTTTATCGTCATCGGTGTCGCCGAGCTGACCCGTCAGGGCCAGGAAATCATCGCCGGTAACTTCCGCGCCATGGAAATCTGGAGTGCGGTTGCCGTTATCTATCTGATCATTACGCTGGCTCTGAGCTTTGTTCTGCGCCGCTTAGAACGCAAACTGAAAATTATATGATTGAATTCAAGAACGTCTCAAAACACTTTGGCAAAACCCAGGTGCTCCACGACATCGATCTGAACATTTCTCAGGGTGAAGTGGTGGTGATTATCGGGCCGTCCGGCTCCGGTAAATCTACCTTGCTGCGCTGCATCAATAAGCTGGAAGAGATCACCTCCGGCGATTTGATCGTTGATGGCCTGAAAGTGAATGACCCGAAAGTCGATGAACGCCTGATCCGTCAGGAAGCCGGCATGGTGTTCCAGCAGTTCTATCTGTTCCCGCACATGACCGCGCTGGAAAACGTGGCCTTCGGCCCGATCCGCGTACGTGGCGCGTCGAAAGAAGAAGCCAATAAACTGGCGAAAGAACTGCTGGCGAAAGTCGGTCTGTCCGAGCGCGCGCATCACTACCCTTCCGAGCTATCCGGTGGTCAGCAACAGCGTGTGGCGATTGCCCGTGCGCTGGCGGTCAAACCTAAACTGATGCTGTTTGATGAGCCGACCTCTGCGCTCGATCCGGAACTGCGTCATGAAGTGCTGACCGTCATGAAGCAACTGGCTGACGAAGGCATGACGATGGTCATCGTGACTCACGAAGTCGGCTTCGCCGAAAAAGTGGCATCACGTCTGATCTTCATCGATAAAGGCCGTATTGCGGAAGACGGGAAACCCGCCGATCTGGTTAATAACCCGCCGAGCGAACGTCTGCGCGAGTTCCTGCAACACGTTTCCTGATGCCAGAGGCCGCGGCAAGCGCGGCTTTTAACGCTGACCGGAATGATGTCGGTTTCTCAGGTGCGCTGATCCCTTAACGCGCTGCGCCGAACCGCCCGAAGGGGGAAAGTGCTTTTCCCCTTCGGGATTTCCCCTCGCTTTTTACTCCGCGCTGTCGCTTCCTGGCTATGTCCCACTCAACCGCCTATGGCACGTCACCCCACAACGTTTTGCCACAAATTATCTACAATACGGTCACTCTTGTTTTACCCTTAGGGCTGCCACACCCCCATTAACCGCCATTTTGAGAGAGGAACAATGCCGCATAACGACAGGACTCCGTTGGCTCACCGCATCCAGACACATCTATTTTCGGTTTTGCTGTTTATCACCCTCGCCATGTTCAGCGCTTTCAGCCACGCGGCTGAGGAGAAACCCGCTGCGGCAGATCAGCAAAAAGCCTCATACGCCGCACTGGCCGATATTCTTCAGGATGATAAAGCCCGCGCCGAACTGATTACCCATCTGCGTGACGCTGCCCGCACCGCACCGCAGGCGGCTAAAACGGCCAGCGAAAATACGCCACCGCAGGCCGAACAGTTGTCGCTGATTGATCAGCTGGTCGATACCACCCAGCAGACAGCGTCCGGGATCATGAAGCGCGTTCAGACGCTGAAAGACACCATCAATTCAGGGCCGGAACGCCACTTTAACCCGGCCCGCTTCTTCCCGGCGGTGGGTTATTTTCTGCTGACCGTGGCAGTGACTTTTGCTTTCTTCCACCTGATCCGCCGGTTAATCGGGCCGCTCTATCTGCGCCTTGGCCGCTGGGGAAATCATGCGCGGATGCGGGAGACACACTGGTACAAATTGCCCGCCAGCATCCTGGGCGCGTTCGCCGTCGATCTGGGTATTTTGCTGCTGACCGTCGCTGCCGGTAACCTGTTTGCGCAATACGTCAACGGCGGCAGCCCGCTGATCGCCCGGTTGCAGGCACTATTTCTCAGCGCGTTCGCGGTGATTGAATTCTTTAAAGCGGTTTTGCGCCTGATTTTTTCCCCCGGTTTCAGCTACCTGCGCCCTTTCCCGCTGGCAGACGTTACCGCCCGTTACTGGAACACCCGTCTGGCGTGGGTCAGCGGCCTGATCGGGTATGCGCTAATGGTGGGCGTGCCGGTCGTCGCCACACAAATCAATTACACCACCGCCGCCGTGGTCAATTTTGTGGTGATGCTGGCGCTGACGGTTTACGCCAGCTGGCTGATCCTGCATAACCGCCGCACCATCCACCATGAATTTAACCAGCTGGCTGAGCGGTCAATGGCGTTCTTCAGCGTCATCCTGCGCGCGCTCGGCCACGTCTGGCATTTGCTGGCCGTCAGTTATTTCGTCGTGCTGTTCTTCCTCTCGCAGTTTGATTTTGCCGGCAGCCTGCGGTTTATGATGGCAGCGACCATCAAAAGTCTGGTGATCATCGGCCTTGGCGCGCTGATCTCCGGCCTGCTCTCGCGCTGGATCAGCCGCCGGATCACCCTGCCTGATGACGTCAACCGTCGTTATCCGCTGCTGCAAAAGCGGATTAACTCTTACATTCCGGCAGGTCTTAAAATCATCCGCGTGCTGGTGGTTCTGAGCGTGACACTCTCACTGCTTGATGCCTGGCAGATTTTCAATCTGAATAAATGGTTTATGACAGAAACCGGCGAGAAGGTGATAAGCGGGCTGGGCCACATGCTGTTTATTCTGTGCTTTGCCATTGTCGCCTGGACGCTGCTGGCGAGCGTGATTGAGCACCGGCTGGCGCAGGAACTCAGCAACGGTGCGCGTCCCAGCGCCCGTGAGCGCACGCTGCTGACGCTGTTTCGCAACGTGCTGGCTATCGTGATTTGTACTATCACCATTATGATCATGCTGTCGCAGGTCGGGCTGAACATCGCGCCGTTGCTGGCCGGTGCGGGTGCGCTCGGTCTGGCGGTCAGCTTTGGTGCCCAGACGCTGGTCAAAGATGTGATCACCGGTATTTTCATCCAGTTCGAAAACGGCATGAATACCGGGGAATACGTCACGGTGATGGGCATCAGTGGCACCGTCGAGCGCATGACGATCCGCTCGATTGGTCTGCGCGACATTTACGGCGTCTATCACATCGTGCCCTATTCTTCGATCACCACGCTTTCAAATTATGAACGCGAGTTTGGGGTGTATCGCGCCAGCTATAACGTCAGCCGCGAGGAAGATGTGGATGCGGCCAACGCCGTGCTGCGCAAAGCGGTCGAAGCCCTGCAACAGGATGAAGCCATCAAACCGCTGCTGCTTGGTGAGCCAACCTATCAGGGCGTGGTGGGATTAGGAGATCAGTTCTTCACCCTGCGGGTACTGGTGCGCACCAAAGCGCTGGAACAATGGACGGTGCAGTACGCGCTTGACCGGCTGGTGAAGAATCACTTTGCTGAGGCGGGGATCGAAATGCCCAAGCAGGCAGTACAGATTTACAACGGCGACGTGCCGAAGCCTGGGATCAATGCGGGTATCGCGCCATAGTGGCTTGAATAATGACCGGGAGTATTTCGGTTTTTAATTGCAGCGATCCCTGGCCTTTCGCGCCGAAACGGGGCAAGGGATCGCTGTGACTCAGGAACCGCCATTTCCCAAAAATGGCAAAACCGTTCCGGCTCCCCGCTTTACTGTCTGGTCCGTTCCCCCGCGATCACCGAAAACTGCGCCATCATCCGCACCAGATCCTGCATCCCCAGATTGACCTGATTGATGACTTCGCCTGCGTTACGGCTGAGTGTGACGCCGCCGCCTGCGCGGTTGACGCAGTTACCCATGCCGTCAATGGCCGCCATGACGCCTTCGCGGATGTGTTGCGTCAGCTGGTCAATCTCAACCGCGGCTTTGCGGGACTGATCGGCAAGCGAGCGCACTTCACCGGCGACCACGGCGAATCCCCTGCCCTGTTCACCGGCGTGCGCGGCTTCGATGGTGGCGTTGATCGCCAGTAAATTGGTCTGGGAGGAGATACGGCGGATGGTATCGACCATTTCACCAATGCGTTCTGATGTCTGGCCGAGCTGGCCGATGATGTCTGAGGTCCGGCGCGCTAACGCCTCTACCTCCTGCATGTCTTCGACAGCCTGCTGGACGATAGTGACGCCCTCGGCGGCGGTTTTATCGGTGGTCAGCGACAACGCGTGGACGTGCGTCATCATGCTTTCCTGCTGCCGCTGCTGGTCCATCTGGCAGGTAATGTCCTGAGCGATTTTAACCACTTTAAGCACTTTGCCGTCGTCATCCATCACCGGGTTGTAACTCGCTTCCAGCCAGATACTCTGCCCCCGGCCATTCATGCGCTCAAAACGCCCCAGAATAAATTCGCCGTTTTTCAGGCGCTGCCAGTGATTACGGTATTCATGGGAATCACGATAATGTGGTAAACAAAACATACCGTGGGAATGGCCCTGAATCTGCTGAAGGGAATACCCCATGACTTTCAGAAAGTTATTGTTTGCAGAAATGACGTGACCGTCAGGGGTAAAGGTGATGAGCGCCATCGAACGTTCGAGCGCCTGATAAATACCGTGATGTTCGTGAGATTCATTCACCCGCTCAGACACGTCACTGGCAATTTTAATTATTTCAGTGACTTTACCTTGTTTATTTCTCACCGGGACATAGGTCGCTTCAAGCCAGAGAATGCTGCCATTCTTATGCACCCGTTTAATATTCCCGCTGATGGATTTCCCTTGCCGTAAACCTTCCCAGTGCAAACGATAGGCATCGCTGACGACAAACTCCGGCGTACAAAACATCCGGTGTGGCTGGCCTACGACTTCCTGTCTGCTGTAGCCCATGCCCTTAAGAAACAGATCGTTCACCTCAAGCACCACACCGTCTGGCGTGAAAGCTATCATCGGAACCGCCTGCTGGATCGCAGAGAATTTTTCACGCCATGCCGTACTAAACTGATGAGAAAATAATTGCATAGGACAGACACCCTGTGGCTGATAACGTGAATTAATGCGTGACCGCAATTAATTGAAATAAACACGTGCTACATCCCGCGGGTTATTAGCGATAAACCAATAAACAGCGAAACCGTAGTCTGACCCCTGGGTGGGTTGCAGGCAGGAAAACACAATCAACAATGCTGTGATAAACAAATAAGGCAAATAATGATTACAGTGAAAACGAATAAGCTTTTTTTATAGTGAATTAAGCATAATTTAATCCACTCAAAAAGAAAGGGGACGACCGGACTATTTTTCCAGCGTGCGCATCAACAGATGAACACGCTGGAATCATTCATTTCACGACGTGATCAGACTGACCAGCGTTTAATTGCCCAGCTTTTTTGCTGTGATGGCGTCAGGAAAGTCCAGGCCACGAAGCGGCTGATTTTGTTTCCGTGCACCATTTCGATGGTGCGAATGTCGGTTGCACCTTCTTCGTTTAACGCGTCATACAGCAGCGGCAAGGTGGTTTTTTTGGAAACCAGCACGGTGTACCAGAAACAGTTCTGCGCTTTGCCCGCACTCTCTTCGGCCATGTGAACCACAAAGGCTTCTTCGCCGCCTTCGCACCACAGTTCGTTGTGCTGACCACCAAAGTTCAGCTCGGTCGTGCCACGGCGATCTAACCCCAGATTCTGGCGTTTACGCTGGCTGCCCGAGGCCGCATCGGCCGCTGACGCATGGAAAGGCGGATTACACAGCACGGCGTCATAGCGTTCGTCGTGGCGGATAATGGTATCGAGAATACGCTGCGGTTTGGCCTGCAGACGGAAACGCACCTGATTGGTCAGTTGCGGGTTGGTGGCAACGATTTTCTTGGCTGCCGCCATGGAAACCGGGTCGATCTCGCTGGCAGTAAAACGCCAGCCGTATTCGCGCAGGCCGATAATCGGGTAAATACAGTTCGCGCCAACGCCGATATCCAGCACGGAAATGTCTTTACCCTGCGGAATGTTGCCGTTGTTGCTGCTGGCCAGCAAATCCGCCAGATGGTGCACGTAATCCGCACGGCCAGGGATCGGCGGGCAGAGATAATCGGCCGGAATATCCCAGTTAGCAATCTGATAGCAGTCATGCAGCAAGGCACGGTTCAGCGCTTTTACCGCCTGAGCATTGGCGAAATCTACCGACAAATCGCCCCACTTGTTTTCTGTGACGAACGGCGCCAGTTCGGGGTTATTGGCAATCAGGGCCGGGAAATCATAGCGGCTGCGATGACGATTTCGCGGGTGAAGACCGCTTTTTTCCTGAGGGAAGACTTTCTTTTTTTCCACCTGAGTGACTCTCCGAAAAGGTGTGCGCGACGCATACAACATGCGCGGGGACGCTGGATGTTCATGAATTGGCGCACAAGATACCACAAACCGTCGCCGCCTGCCGGATGCTCACTGGCCGGGGCACATAAAAACCGTCACTTCCCGCCTAAAATGGGTAATCTGGCATTCAAAATTGAAATCAATATGTTGACCGAGGAATACCATGAACGCTGATGATCGCTACTATTACGAACCCGCTGCCGGTCACGGCCTGCCGCACGACCCGCTGAATGCCATCGTCGGCCCGCGTCCGATTGGCTGGATTTCCTCACGCAATGCGGCGGGCCAGCGTAATCTCGCGCCCTACAGCTTCTTCAACTGTTTCAATTATCGTCCACCGATCATTGGTTTCGCCAGCAGCGGCTGGAAAGACAGCGTGGCAAACATTGTCGAAACCGGCGAATTTGTCTGGAACCTGACGACGCGCGCGCTGGCGGTGCAAATGAATGAAAGTTCGGCCTCACTGGAACGCGGTAATGATGAGTTTACGTTTGCCGGCCTGACGCCGCAGCCGGGCAACATCGTCGCCGCCGATCGCGTGCTGGAAAGCCCGGTGAACTTTGAGTGCAAGCTGACGCAATGCATCCAGCTTAAAACGGCCACCGGCGGGGATATTGATACCTGGCTGGTGCTTGGTGAAGTGGTGGCTGTGCATATCGCGAAACATTTACTGGTGGAGGGCGTTTACCAGACCGCCCTCGCCGAGCCGGTGTTGCGTGCCGGGGGGCCTTCCGCCTATTACGGCATTTCTGAAGCGCTGCGTTTCGATTTAACCCGCCCCGACGCCCGCTGACCGACAAAAAAACCGCCGCCGGAATTCTGCCCGGCGGCGGTTTTTTTATGTCTGAAGCTGAACGGCCGGGATTATCTGACCGGGTAGTTCTGTTCCACGAAATCTGCAAAATCCTGACACATGGCGTCATCACCGTCTGCGCTGTCAGCCAGAATACGCTTGCCGTCGATCACCCGGATATGCACATTGAGATCAAAATCCGCTTCCGGCTGTTCGCGTTTTGAGGCCAGTTCAATGGTGTGTTGCGCATCCTGCCACGCCGCATCGATGGTCTGATTACACGCCTGCGCCAGATACGCCGGATTGAATCCCTCACCGGTCAGGCTGCGTAACGTATCGTCATGGCTCACGCTGTTGCCCGGCGTCCAGTAATGCTTCGCCAGATCCGGGCCGATGGCCGGGTTATCGGTAAGGTAGCCGTCGCGTTTAAGGAAGAACGCGCGCGTTTGCTCAACGGCCATCATTGCCAGCAGATATCCCTGATAAGAACAGGCTGATTCCATCGACAGCAGATGCGGGATAGCCAGCGTCGGACGCGGGCTGCCGGTCACGCCCAGAATGTGGGTTTCGATATCACGCGCCAGCGCGATCATCGCCTCCGGCGTGCGTTTTTCATCAGGCCACTGATAGAGCTGCCATTCGAAATAAGGGACCAGCAGGATATGGCGCTCATTGAACGAACGCATCGGCTGACGGGCTTCGATGGTGGCGCGGATCAGTTCGTCAGGAACGGATTCTCCGGCGGCGTTTTTCGCGTAGCGTTTCAGCCAGTCCGCGTCATCAAGCAGGCTGTCGCAAAACATTGACTGGGTTTCGGCATAGGCCATCGACGTCGGCGGGAACTCCTGTGAGAAGCACGGCGCATTCTGGCGGATATTGGCGAAATGCGCTGCGTGGCCGCCTTCGTGGAACAGCGTATTCAGGCCACCTGCCCCGCTGCCGACCTGATCGGGTTTCGCCAGACTGGTGAAGTTGATCACCGCAGGCACCCATTGACCGTTGTCGAAAAATGGCGGTACCGGGCCATGCATAAAACCGTTTTCGTATTTGCCTTCGCGCACCAGCAGATCCAGTTGCATATCCGCGCCGTTAAAACCGATATTCAGACGCTTAAAGCTGTCGATCCAGCGGCGCAGGGAATCGGCAAACGGGAAGTAAGGGTCGAGCTGGCGGGTGACATCACCGGCGCTGGCAAAACGGATATTCCATGGCAGCAGTGCGGCATCGCCTTCGCGCGCGACCAGCTCATTCAGGCTGCGCGTGTTGCTTTCACGGGTTTGTTCTTCGAAACGATCGAGGATGGCGAATAACTGTTCCGGCGTCATGCGCTCGGTTTTATTCACTTTATAATCGAAATAGTTGCGGTAACCGAGCTGGCGGGCGAAGCGGTTGCGCAGGCCAATCAGCTCCGGCAGGCCGTTGTGCAGCAGCCACTCTTCCAGTTCCCGCAGCGCATTTTGCGAACTGCGGCGATAGGTTTCGTTTTCGTTGTTCGCCTGATTGGTCAGCAGCTCACCCAGCGATGCACTGACGCGCTCGCCTTTGCTGTTGATGTGCGTCATCCGGTACTGCTTACGTTTACCAAACAGCACGGATTCAGCCTGAATGATTTCGTCGAGCAGCGCCTGCGCTTTGGGATCTTCAATCACGTTGCAGTCGAAGAAACTCAGCCAGCCGCGCAGGCCGTGGAGCAGTGCTTCGCCGTCCTGATCGCGCTTTTGATTATCGAGCTGTGCGATTAACTCGCGTAATTCTGCCGGGCGGGAAGGTTCGGCGATAAAACGTTTGTAGGCGGTTTCAGCGGCGGAGAAAGCCGCGGAGACATTGTCATCACCGATGCCCATATAGTTTTGCCAGAACAAATTTTCTTTGTCCTGATGCACTTTAAGGTAATCGCGGTTGAGGGCGTTAAAGTAGTCCTGAGCCTGTTTCATGCAATCTTCTCTGCTGAAAGTTAACGAGATTATGCATTGAGTGTATGTTCAGACAGCGGTTCTGTCGATATGGCAAAACCGCTCATCACTGCCGGGCAATCAGGGAGGGGATCAGTTTTTCTTCACGAACTCGGATTTGAGTTTCATCTGACCAAAACCGTCAATTTTGCAGTCGATGTTGTGGTCGCCTTCAACCAGACGGATGCCTTTCACTTTGGTGCCGATCTTCAGCATGGAAGAGCTGCCCTTCACTTTCAGGTCTTTGATCACCGTAACAGAATCGCCGTCTGCCAGCAGATTGCCGTTGGCATCGATCACTTTCAGGACGTCATCTTCCGCGGCTGCATCACCGCTCATGGACCACACATGTCCACATTCAGGGCAATTGAGCATTTCACCGTCCTGCCAGGTGAATTCAGAGTGACACGTCGGGCAAGCCGGTAAAGTTTCCATCGTTAAATCTCCATAAAATTTTATAAAAAAACCAATGAAATCATGAAATAGATTTCGTAGTTCCTCTATTTTAGCCTTTAACCACACTGTTGAACAGGGTAAGAGGGTTTTTGTGCCGCTGAGATGAAGATAAACGCAGAATTTACAGCGTGATGCGGGGGTGTTTTTTTTATGCCTCCCCTGCGAAGAGGGAGGCCGGGACGGGGGATAAAAGACGAAATGAATGTTCAGGCACGCTTTAACGTCTGATTTTGCGCTTAATCCCCCCCTTCACGCGGAAGGACGTTAAAACACCTGTTCCACAATCATTCTGGCTTCGGGCATATCGGCACACACCCCTGCGGCCACCAGACAACATGCCATTTGGGTGAGGAGTGCCTGCGGGATAGCGCGTTCGCCCTTCAGGCATTGCTGAATGTAGTTCACGGTAGTGTCGACGTCTTTGGACGCGGGCAGATCCGCGGCAAAAATCTCTTCTTTTTCGGCCAGAACACTCAGCTCACCCCCGGCGATAAAGTGGGTCTGCGGGAACCGCTGCGGATTGGCATAGACTTCGCCTTCCGTTCCCTGGGTCAGCAAGGCGCGCCCGTCGATCTGGCGGAAGAAGGAAGAGACGCGCTGGATATATTCCGGGTGCGAAACGCTCGATAAGCGCAACGCATCCTGCCCGGTGAAGGGCGTAATTAACTTCGCCAGCGTGTGGCTGCTGTTACGCACGCCCATCTGCCAGCGCAGTGAAAGCTGTTTGTCGATGGGCGGGCACAGCACTGAAACCGGGATGAACACCGGAGCGGAACCGGCGTCGAGCTGCTGCTGTGCCTGCGCCTGGGTGTGTGCCGCCTCAATGCCCAGCGAACGGAAAATCTCAGCGCTGGTGATGCGGGTCGGATCTTCATCAACGCCGTGCACCACCACCGGCAAACCAAGACGGCTGAGTAACATCGCCAGTAACGGCGTGAGATTCGCCTGTTTGCGCGCGCCGTTATAGGTTGGGATCACCACCGGCAGAGGGCGACCCGCGGGCGCCTGAAGGCGCATCACGCGCTCTTCCATAGCCTGATAAAAGCCGAGCATCTCTTCTTCCGCTTCGCCTTTAATACGAAACGCAATCAGCAGCGCGCCGAGCTGTAAATCCGGCACGTCACCGGCCAGGATCTCGCGGTACAGCGCAAGCGACTGCTCACGGTCCAGATCGCGCGCGTGATTTTTTCCGCGCCCCACTTCTTTAATGAGTTTGGTGTAATCCATCGTAGCGTTACCTTCTCGGTGTAATGACTTTTCTTCAGGAATAATTATCGCCGGCGGGTGCGGCGGCGAACCGGATCTTTCTTTGCCGTTTTCAGAATATCAGGACGTTTCACTGATCCGGGCGCAGGCATTTCGCGGTGTTCAATCGGGAACACCGGCAACGCCGCCAGCAGGCGCGCACCGTAACTTTTGGTCAGCAGGCGCTGGTCATAAATGACGATTTCGCCGGTACATTCATGGCTGCGGATCAGCCTTCCAACCTGTTGGATCAGGTTAAACGACGCGCTCGGCAGGCTTTGCACTTCGAACGGATAGCGCTTAAGTGTTTTCAGCCATTCGCCTTCGGTGAGGATCACCGGGCTGTCGACCGGCGGAAACGCAATTTTATGGATATGCACCTGCGTCAGCAGCTCACCTTTCAGATCCAGCCCTTCGGCGAACGATTGCAGACCGATCAGCACGCTGGTGGTGCCCGCTGAAACACGTTTACGGTGCTCTTCCACCAGCCGGTAGCGCGGCTGATCGCCCTGCACCAGCAGCATCAGACGCAAATCCGGTAGCAGCGAGACAAACTGTTGCATCGCGCGGTTGCTGGCGAACAGCACCAGCTGGCCGGTGTGTTGCCCTTTCGCCAGTTCGCTGCGGAAAAAATCGGCCATCTCCTGCAAATGCGCCGCTTCGTTCGCCATCAGGGGCTCGAGGGTCATCTGCGGGATCACCAGTTTGCCCTGCGAAACGTGGTTAAACGGCGAATCCAGGCTGACAAAGCGGTCACCGGCTTTTTCGCTCAGGCCGCTCATCTCCTGCAAACGGGAGAAACTGTTCAGCGAACGCAGCGTGGCGGAGGTGATAACGACGTGCGGCACTTTGCGCCACAGCATTTTTTCCAGCTGATCGCTCACGCGGATCCCCGCGCAGTGGAACACCAGATGCGTCTGGTTATCGAAATACGTCCGCGTCACCCATTTGCTGATCGGCGCGTTCGAGGCTTTATCCAGTGCCGCCAGCCGCCACAGCTTGCTCATGGTTTCCAGATAACTTTGCATCCGGCTCATGTGCAGTATAGCGCGGTGCAGACGCATAATGTCGTGCTTGCCGGTCTTCTCGCTGAGATCGTTGACCATGTATTCCGCCAGACTGCGCAGCCCGTCGGTCAGTTTAAACAGGCGACTGCACTGTTCGGTCAGTTCCGGCGGCAAGGCGCCGAGTTCAAAACGGTGCTCCGCTTCCGGGGTGTCCGGCGGCAGATACTGACTGACCGATTGTTCGATAAGTAGCAGCAGCTCGCGCATCTCGGCGCAGTGATTGTGCAGGCGCTCGGCGTTGGTCAGCGGCGGCGGATTTTTCGGCGTAAACAGCGACAGACATTGCTCAATCTGGCGCACAAAATTGTCCAGTTGCAGGCTGTTCCACATGGCCGTGATTTCAGCATCAACTTCCAGCGCATCGCGCGCCACTTCCGGCAGGTGGTGCCCTTCATCAAGCACCAGCAGCAGATCTTTCGCCGGTGGCAGCACCGATTCCGACTCCAGCGCGGCCATCACTAAAGCGTGGTTGGTGACTACCACATCGGCACTTTCAATCTCTTTGCGCGCCACGAAATACGGGCATTCGCGAAAATAATGGCAGTTACGGCTCAGGCAGTTGGCTTTATCGGTGCTGATTTTGATCCACAAAGGATCGTCGATGGTTTTCTTGTAGTGGTCGCGCAGTCCGTCCCACTCATAGCGCGAGAGCGCGGTTTCCAGCGTTTTCGCCAGTTTCTGCTCTTCGCCGCTGGAGGGCGCCAGTTCGTCACCCAGAAATAACCCGAGATCGCCCTGCGCGTTTTCGTTGCTCATCGCCGCCAGATTGCGCGGACACACATAACGCCCGCGGCCAAATGCGCCGGTAAATTTGAGGTCAGGAATAATTTTTTTCAGCAGCGGTAAATCTTTGCTGTAAATCTGATCCTGCAACGCGACGTTGGCCGTGCTGACAATCAGCGGTTTTTCTTCTTCGCGGCTGACGGCAATACCGGGGATGAGATAGGACAGCGTTTTCCCGACGCCGGTCGGCGCCTCGATGGCCAGATGCCGCGCTGAGTCACCCGAGAACGCCTTCGCCACCTCTGCAATCATCTGACGTTGCGGGGCGCGGGGAATGAAATCCGGGATTTGCTCTTGCAGGGCTTTGTACCACTGGCTGATCTGATTTTTTACTGCGGGGGAAAGCGCCATGCATCTCTTTTTGTTGGGGGTCAGGACCGAAGTGTGGCGGCTATTGTCCCACAGACCGGCTGATGGCGCAGCCCGAAATCAGGGCGACTGCACAAATTTACGTCAGTCATTTATTAAATAAAGTAAAAGTTCATTTTCAATTGTCATAAATTGATCACATATCTAAGGTAAAAAACCCTCGCTGAGAAAATTCCGAGCACACACGGAATGCATAGCAAAAATGATGAATAGCGTCTTTCCACAAGACTTCATATAAAGCTTTCCAACCAAAGCTTTTAATAAAGAATGCAGGGTAAAAATTCATGAAACGTAATATTCTGGCACTTTTAATTCCTGGTTTATTGATTGCATCAGGCGCGCACGCAGCAGAAGTTTATAATAAAGACGGCAACAAACTTGACCTGTACGGTAAAGTAAAAGGTCTGCATTATTTCTCTGATGCTCCCGGCAATGACGGCGACCAGAGTTATGTGCGTTTCGGTTTTAAAGGTCAGACACAAATTAACGATCTGATCACCGGTTACGGCCAGTGGGAATATAACGTTCAGGCTAACCACGCCGAATCCGACAGCAAATCCCCAAGCACCACCGGCACCAAAACCCGTCTGGGCTTTGCCGGTCTGAAATTTGGTCAGTACGGTTCATTCGACTACGGTCGTAACTACGGCGCACTGTACGACGTCGAAGCCTGGACCGATATGTTCCCTGAGTTCGGTGGCGATGGTTACACCAAAGCAGACCGCTTCATGACGGGCCGTACCAACGGCGTGGCGACCTACCGTAACCGTGGCTTCTTCGGTCTGGTGGATGGCCTGAACGTGGCGTTACAGTACCAGGGCAAAAACGAAAACGACGGTCGCAGCAGCAGCACAGCAAACGGCGACGGTTATGCACTTTCTACCACGTACGCACTGGGTGATACCGGCGTGAGCGTCGGCGGTGCCTACGCGTCTTCTGACCGCACCATCGGCCAGAGCACCTCCGCTTACGGCAAAGGTGATAAAGCTGACGCATGGACCGGCGGCATGAAATATGACGCTAACGGGGTTTATTTAGCGGCGATGTATGCTGAAACCCGTAATATGATTGCCATTACCGTTCCGGCAGGTATTGCAAGCGCACCGGCTGGCAGCGGCTTTGCAAATAAAACACAAACTGTTGAAGCGGTCGCGCAATATCAGTTCGACTTCGGCCTGCGCCCTTCTCTGGGTTATGTGCAGACCAAAGGGAAAGATATTGAAGGCATCGGCGACGTTGACCTGGTTAAATATTTCGACGTGGGCGCCACCTATTATTTCAACAAAAATATGTCAGCCTATGTTGATTATAAAATCAACCAGCTGGATGACGACAATAAACTGGGTCTGAATAACGACGACGTTACTGCCGTGGGCCTGGTTTATCAGTTCTGATTTAAGTCAAATACCACCTCATTGTTATTATTCTCTGTCTTGATTTTTTTCGGCCGGACTCACCCTCCGGCCTTTTTTGTTTTTGTCCTTTTTCGTGCCATCTCGCGTAATTTGCCTTTTCCTCTTTCGCAGCCCGCTGAATCTGCTAAAGTTTCAGGGAATTTTACGAATGAGAACTTCTCTTAACAAAAACAGGGATACCCAATGAATAAAGTTTCGCTTTGTACCACCAGTGCATTGATTATGCTGGCCCTGAGCGGCTGTGCGCAGCAAAAGAACGATGCCCAGCAAACGCTGAACGATCAGTCCGTGATGGCGCTGAACTGGTTCCAGCAATCCGGTGAATATCAGGCACTGACCTATCAGGCATTCAACGCGGCCAAAATGGCCTTTGATCAGGCGCAGCCGCTGGCAGGTCAGAAGAAAGCCGTGGTGGTGGATCTGGATGAAACCATGCTCGATAACAGCGCTTACAGCGCGTGGCAGGTCAAAGCGAACAAGCCATTCGACAGCAAAACCTGGTCACAGTGGACCGCCGCACGTCAGGCGACCGCCATTCCGGGCGCAGTGGAATTTGCTAATTACGTCAATTCGCACGGCGGCACGATGTTCTATGTCTCCAACCGTAAAACCAGCGAATACGCTGCCACACTGGACAACATGAACCGTCTGGGCTTCTCCGGCGCGAATGATAAAACCATGTTGCTGAGCTCCGACACCTCAAACAAACAGGTGCGTTTCGATTCCATTAAAGCCGCGGGTTACCACATCGTCTTGTTCGTCGGTGACAACCTGAACGATTTCGGTGCCGCGACCTACCATAAAGGCAACGAACAGCGCCGCGCTTTTGTGAATCAGAACCATCAGCAGTTCGGCACCCAATACATCGTGTTGCCAAACCCGCTGTACGGCGACTGGGAAAGTGGACTGGCGAAGGATTACAACAAGTTAACGCCGGAGCAGAAACTGTCCGTGCGTGATCAGAATTTGAAAGCGTGGAACGGTAAGTAACAGCGGGCAGAAAGCGGTGAAATTTTCAGTGACTCAATGGCTGTGATCTCCCGGCTTTCTGTACCCTGAGCGGCCACGAGAGGGAACCTCTTCCCTCTCGTGGCACTCTCCTGCATGTCGGCTGCGCGGGTCAGTCGCCCTGCCTCACCCGCTCGGCACCCCCGGTCAGAAACTGTAGTCAACCGCCGCGAAATACCTTCTTCCGTCTTCGTTATAGCTGTAATCATCGCGGTTCAAATCTTTATCCCCGAGGTTCAGCACACCTGCGCGCAGTTTCACGGCTTTATTGACCTGATAGGAACCGCCGGTGTTCCAGACGGTATATCCGCCCGGCGTGGCGTTTCCGTCGGTGACGGTGCGGCTTTTGCCTTTATAGTTGGCGGAAATATAGAAGCTCCAGTCCTCCAGCGGTTTCCAGTCCAGTGTCGCATTCGACGTGTGGAACGGTAACTCGGACAACGGTTTGTTGCCGCCGTTGCTCAGGTCGCGGGCGTCGTTATAGGTGTAGTTCAGCTTCAGGTTCAGCACGTCAGTGACCGGTAAGCTGAGCTCCGTTTCCAGGCCACGGATGCGCGCTTTATTGACGTTGTAATAGCGGAAAATCGGGTTACCGCTGGCGTCGAAGCCGACGAAGTTCTGATACGTCTGCGCCAGATTGCGGTTCGCGGTGCGGATAACCGTGATCATGTCGTCGATGTCGTTCTGGAACACCGTCGCGCTGGCATTCACATCTTCCAGCCACCCTTCTTCTCCGGCGTAATACAGACCGAATTCGACGCTTTCGCTGGTTTCTGCTTTCAGATCTTTGCTGCCCACCACATTACAGCTGCCACGGCAGGACGCACTTTGCCAGTCCGGGCTGAGTTGCAGCAACGAAGGCGCTTTGAAGGCCGATGCCCAGCCGCCTTTCACCGTCACGGTGTCGGTGGCGTTGTAGACCAGATACGCACGCGGGCTCCAGTTGACGCCGTAGTTCTGGTGATCATCCATGCGCACGCCGCCGGTCAGCGCCAGGTTTTCAAAAATACGCCACTCGTCCTCGAGGAACAGCGCATATTGATTGGCCTGCGTACTGCCGCCGTTTTGCATGTTCACGCCGTCTTCGAGCTTGTCGTTGCGGTATTCACCGCCGAAAGTCAGCAACTGGTTGTAATCACCCAGCGGGATCACGACTTTGCCGTCGAGAGAGTTGTTTTTCGAGGTAATGGTTTCGGCGTTTTTATTCTCGATGTTTTCGCCGTAGAAACGCAGTTCGGTATTCGCCAGCCCCCAGCGGCCATTGTGGCCAAGCGAGTAGTTTTCACGTTCAATGCGGTTCTTATCCAGCGTGTCGGAATCGCGATCCTGACGATCAAGGCCGTAGCCGAAGGTGATGTCCTGATCTTTGTCCGGGGTCAGGGAGAACTCGACGTTGGCGTTGCGCGAGGTATAGCCCTCAATGCGCGGCTGGCCGGTGCTGCCGCTGGAGGAACTGGCCTGATCTTTTTCACGTTTACCCAGCGCACCGTAAACTTTCACCCCTAACAGGTCATCAACCAGCGGGCCGCTGGCGAAGAAGTTGCCGTTGCCGCTGTCGCCGCGATCGCGATGTTCCTGCACGGTGGTATCGGCGCTCAGCGTCCCGTGCCAGGCTTTGCCGACTTTACGGGTGATGATGTTGACCACGCCGCCCAGCGCGTCCGAACCATAAAGCGAGGACATCGGGCCACGCACCACTTCGATACGCTCGATGGATTCTGCGGGGATCCAGCTCAAATCGAAATCGTTATGACGGAAGACGGCGTTGCGGGAGTTTACGCGTTTGCCGTCCACCAGAATCAGGGTATAACCGCTGCTCAGACCACGGATGCTGACGCCCTGACGGTTGTCGCTTTCGTTAGTGATCTGCACGCCCGGTACGTCTTTCAGCACGTCTTTGAGGTTTTGAACCGGTTTCTTTTGCAGGTCTTCGCGGGTGATCACGCTGATACTTGCGGGGGCGTCTTTGAGGTTTTGCTCGACGGCGGAGGCGGTCACCACCATCTGGTCTTCCCGTTCTTTTACATCGGTTGTCTCTTCTGCCATCACCGGAAACGCGGCGGCAAACAGCTGTGCGAATAACCCGGCTTTCAGTGCCGGTGTAAATTTAACCTTAACCATTTCTTCTCTCCATGAGGATAAAACAACCCCGGCACTGCGGGACGTTGTATTTTTTTCCATCAAACCGTCAAAAAAAGTGCGAACGGAATCGCCCGGTTTATCAGGATTTTCTTTTATGTTTCAGGCTCACAATGTGAAAGGCGGACGCCGCTACGTTGGCTGCGTCCGTTTTTACTACGTCATGTATTTAAATCGAGGGGTCGCCAACCAGTCCGTCGATGAGGATTTGCGGCGTTCCCTGCGAGCAGCGTTCAATACGTCCGCGCACGCCGTAAACGCGCGCCAGACTGTCAGCGGTGATCACCGCTTCGGGTTCACCATCGGCGATCAGATGCCCGTCTTTGAGCATCAGCACACGATCGCCGTGGCGCAGCGCGATGTTGATGTCATGCACCACCACCACGGTCACAATATTGCGTTTTTGCGTTTCCTTACGCACCAGATCCATAACGTGGAACTGATAATTAAGGTCGAGCGCGCTGAGCGGTTCATCGAGCAGTAACAAAGAGGGCTGACGAATCAGTGACTGCGCCAGACCCACCAGCTGTTTCTGACCACCGGAAAGCTGATCGAGATAGCTGAGCGCCAGATGTTCGATGCCCAGCTGACGCAGCAGCGTCATCACCTTATCAGTGCCATCGGTCACTTTGCTTTTGCCGCCGGACGCGCGCTGCGCCACGATAATCGACTCAAGCACATGCAGATGCACACCGGCAGGCAGGGTTTGCGGCAGATAGACCACCTGCTCGGCACGGCGCGCAAACGGCATCGGCATCAGATCGTGGCCGTCGAGCATCAGTTGCCCTTCCGCCCGGTTCAGCCCGGCCAGCGAGCGCAGCAGGGTCGATTTCCCGCTGCCGTTTGGCCCGAGCAACACGGTAATTTTCCCACGCGGCAGCATCGGCACGTTGAGATGGCGGATCACCGGGCGCTTCGGATACCCCGCGTTAAAATCGCGGATTTGCAGCCCCTGCGTGGCGGCATTCAGGAATTCTTCAGGACGCGTTTCCAGCATGGCAGACATCAGACGTTCCCCCGGTGACGAAGAATAATGCTCAGGAAGAACGGCACGCCGACCAGCGAGGTCACGATACCCACAGGAATGATCACACCCGGCACCAGATTTTTCGAGGCAACCGACGCCATCGACAGCACCAGCGCACCGATCAGCGCACTTGCCGGCAGGTAGAAGCGGTGATCTTCACCAAACATCAGACGGGCAATGTGCGGCGCAACCAGACCGATAAAGCCGATCGGGCCGACAAACGCCACCGCCAGCGCGGAAAGGATGCTGATACGCAGCAGGGTGCCGAGGCGCAGACGGCGCACGTCGATACCAAAACTGACCGCACGGTCTTCACCCAGACGCAGCGCCGTCAGCTTCCACGCACTCATCATTGACCACGGCAGCAGGATCAGAAACGCGAACATCATCACGCCGAGTTTCACCCAGGATGCCCGCGCCAGGCTGCCCATCGTCCAGAAAACCAGCCCCTGTAAGGTGTCTTCGGTCGCAATGAACTGCATCAGTGACACCAGTGCGTTAAAGGTAAAGACCAGCGCGATACCGAAAAGCACCACGCCGGAGCTGGCAACGCGCGTCCAGCGGGTGATGCCGTCAAGCATCAGCGCCGCCAGCAGGGCAAAAATGAAGGCGTTGGCGGAGATAAACCACTGATCCGGCACCCCCGGAATACCGATGCCCAGCACAATCGCCAGCGCGGCACCGAAGGCCGCAGCAGACGACACGCCGAGCGTAAACGGGCTTGCCAGCGGGTTATTGAGGATGGTCTGCATTTCCGCCCCGGCAAGGCCGAGGGACATGCCGACGGCGATCGCCATCAGCGCATACGGCAGGCGGATATCCCAGACGATCACCCGTGTACCGGGATCGGCAGCGGCCGCATCAAACAGCGTTTTCCACAGCGTGGAGAGTGACAACCCCGAAGGCCCCATAATGAAATCAATCACCAGTGAGACGAGGATCGCCAACACCAGGATCAGCATAATCAACAAACGGCGGCGTACAATATTTTGGTATTGCCCCATGACGCTGTGCCCGGCGGTGTTATCTGCCGTCAGCGCGGGTTCGGTAGTTGCACTCATGTTTCGCTTCAATCTCATTAACGTAAAAACTTACAGCAGGATAACTTACTTCCCGCTTTCCGGTTTAACTGCATCCGTCCAGTAGGTCCCCGTTGGCTCAACGGCGAGGAACTGCTTATAAAGCTGACTCTGCGTCTGCTGCGGATCGAGATCCGCAAATTTCTGCGGATAGAAGGCTTTGGCAAACACCTGTACCGCCAGCACGTTATACGGCGAATTGTAATAGTTGTGCCAGATGCCGAAACTGCGCCCTTCTTCCACGGCTTTCAGCGTGCTGATGCCTTTACGCTGCAACAGCGGCGTCATGCTGGCGCGGGCCTGCTCCGGCGTGGTCTGCGCGCCGAGCACCAGACCGGTCGGTGCCGGATCGCCTGCTTTGGCCGGTTTGCCGCCGCCGCTTATCAGGTACACATCAGGCTGAGAGGCGATCACTTTTTCCAGATTCACCAGCCCCAGCGGCCCCGGCAGCAGCGGTTTGGAAATGTTTACGCCACCCGCCTGATCGATAAAATCACCCATATTGCCCTTTCCGGCAGACCGGCAGCATTCATCGGCGGTAGACGCACGCAGTTCGATGAAGACTTTCGGTTTGTCCTGTTCAGGGATGTGTTGGGTGATGTCGGTAACGCGTTTGATGTTGTCCTGATAGAACCTGATGTAGTCCTGCGCCTGTTTTTCGCGGTTCAGCACTTTGCCCAGCAATTCCATGCTCGGCAGGGTATTTTTCAGCGGTGAGGTGCGAAAATCAACAAAGACCACCGGCACACCGGCTTTCTGTAACTGAGTCACCAGTGCGCTTTCTTTGCCCGGACCATGCCCCGACAAACCAAAGATCGCCACCTGCGGATTCAGCGTCAGCACTTTTTCCGGGCTGATGCTGTCGGCGCTGGTGTTACCAATCAGCGGGATGTTGTCGATTTGCGGGAATTTAGCCTGATAGGTGGCATAGGTTTGCGGATCCAGCTTACGGAAATCTCCCTGCCAGCCGACAATGCGGTCGAAAGGCTTCTGGCCTTCCAGCAGAGAAACGGCAAAGAACAACCGCCCTTCTCCGAGAACCACGCGCTGAACATCATCCGGCACGGTGACGGTTCGCCCGGCAATATCGGTGACGGTGACCGCCTGTACGCCTGTGCTCATGACGCCCATCGCCAGTGCAAAAAGACCGCCTGCAACGCGGGCATTCACCCATTTCTGCTGATAATTCATCTTCTTCCGATTCCTTTACGTTTCCCTGAAGAGGCGCTAACAATAAAAGAAATGATAACGATTATCAATGCAGTTTACACAACCTATCAAGCCTACCTATAGTTGCTGCGAAACGAAACAATGCTGAGGTAACAAAGCATTACGCGATGTGGCGAGGGGGGCCGCGATAAGCGGCATAAAAAAAGCGGAGCCTGAGCTCCGCTTCAATCACCGCAGGAAAGGAGTGAATATCACTTCGCGTCTTTGCGCGGTGGCTCGACGTATTTCGGGAATTCCATCTCGCTGTATTTCACCACTTTGGTGCCTTTGGTCAGCTTATAACCAAACCAGATGATGAGGAACAGCGGCAGCCCGATGTAGGTCGCGGCAACGCCGTACCAGTCGATGGTGTCTTTCAGGAATGCCTGATAGTTCTGGCCGAGAGTAATAATCAGACACAACACAAAGGCGAATACCGGTCCGAACGGGAAGAAGCCGGAGAGATACGGCAGATCTTTCAGATCACGCCCTTGCGACACATAACCACGACGGAAACGATAATGGCTGATGGCGATACCCAGCCAGGCGATAAAGCCGGTCATCCCCGAGGTATTCAGCAGCCACAGGTAAACGGTCTGATTACCAAACATCGAGCTGAGGAAGCACAACGCAGCCACGATGGTGGTGGCATACAGCGCGTTGCGCGGCACGCCGCCTTTGGACAATTTAGCAAATATGCGCGGCGCTTTGCCTTCGCTGGCCAGCGTGAACAGCATACGGGTTGACGCATACATACCTGAGTTACCGGCGGAGAGCACGGCGGTCAGGATCACGGCGTTCATCACCGCCGCTGCCGACAGCAGACCGGCATTACGGAATACCAGCGTGAACGGGCTGACGGAAATATCGCCCACTTCATTGCGCAGCAGATTCGGGTCGGTGTAAGGAATGATCAGGCTGATCACCAGAATCGCCAGAATATAGAACAGCAGAATGCGCCAGAAGACCTGACGAACCGCGCGTGGAATATTCTTGGCAGGATTTTCAGACTCGCCCGCCGCCACGCCGATAAGCTCAGTTCCCTGGAAGGAGAAACCGACGATCATCGCCACGCCTATCATCGAGGCAAATCCACCGGCAAACGGCGCATCGCCGATGGCCCAGTTGTGCCAGCCCGCCGTTTCGCCACCGCGCATGATACCGGTGATCATCAACACGCCCACGGCGATAAAGATGATGACCGTGACCACTTTGATCAGCGAGAACCAGTATTCGGCTTCACCGAAACCGCGCACTGAGATGTAGTTCAGCAGGAAGATCAGGCTGAGGAACAAGGCGCTCCAGATCCAGCCCGGCGTGTCCGGGAACCAGTAGTTCATCACCAGCTGCGAGGCCACGAGGTCTACGGCGATGGTCACCGCCCAGTTGTACCAGTAGTTCCAGCCCAGTGCGAAACCGAACCCTTCTTCTACATAGCGGGAACCGTAGGTGGAGAATGAGCCTGAGACGGGCATAAACGCCGCCAGCTCGCCGAGGCTGGTCATCAGGAAATACACCATGATGCCGATTAACGCGTAGGAGAGCAGTGCGCCGCCCGGGCCTGCCTGCGAAACCGTCGCGCCGGAGGCAACGAATAACCCTGTACCAATCGAGCCGCCAATGGCGATCATCGTTAAGTGACGTGCCTTCAGCTCGCGACGCAGTGTAGGTGCTACCTGCGTAGTTTTTGTAGGTTGTTGAGCCATTTTTTCCCTATATCCGCTCGTCATTATAAAATTTAAGCGCGGATTGTAGCAAAACCTGCTGCTCTGAATAGCAGGAACGACCTGTTATAAGACACCTTCATAACAGGCCGCAGATCATTAGCGAAAGACCGTTATTGCGATTCGCGGCAATACGTTAAAAACCGCGATAACGCGCTGGAAATATGTTTCTGCCGGTGGTGGATCAGGTAGAGTTTGCGCACCAGCGGCCCGACCGGCAGCGGAATTTCCACCAGCGTCCCGCTGCTGAGTTGCTCTGCAATCACCCGCCGCGAGAGGCAGCTGATGCCGATACCGTGGCGCACGGCGTGTTTGATCGCTTCGGAATTGCCCAGTTCCATCACCAGATTAAAATCCGGCAGTTGCGGCAGCAGCAGGTGATCCAGCACTTCACGCGTACCGGAACCGCGTTCACGTAAAATCCACGGCTCACGTGCCAGCGCATCCAGCGTCACCGGATGCGTTGCCAGCGGATTCTCCGGCGCAACAAACACCACCAGTTCATCGTCCAGCCACGGCTGGGTGATCAGTTCCGGCATCTGGCACGGGCCTTCGATAAGCCCCAGATCGACCCGGAAATCCGCCACGGCGTTGATCACATCATTGGTATTGCCGACGTTGAGTTCGAGCGGCGTCGCCGGGAAGTCCAGACGATATTCCGCCAGCATCGCCGGCAGCATGTAGTTACCGATGGTGCTGCTGGCCCCGATGCGCAATGACCCGTTGTCATGGTTGAACAGGCGCTCGATTTCGCCCGCCTGTTCCAGCAACGCCAGCGCCTTCGGATAGAGCAGGCGGCCATGTTCGTTAATCACCAGTCGCTTACCGACGCGGTCAAATAACTGTACGCCCAGCTGGTTTTCGATATCGGCCAGCGAGGCGCTGACGGCAGATTGTGAAAGTGAAAGCACAACCGATGCCTGTGTGGTCGAGCCGCTTTTCAGCACCTCGGCAAACACTTCAAGTTGTCGCAATGTAATGTGCATAAATGTCCCGCTCTTCTCACGCGCCTGACAACGCGCTTGCTTTATTCAGTATAGACCGTCGGTCAGCCCGCCCCTTTCGTCTGCCTTTCTTATACCAGTTTTAGCGATAGGTTATAAAGTTATAATCAATTTCATTTTTATATAAGGGCGGCGTAGCCTTGTCTCATCACGCCTCAACGAGGAAAGGACGATGAACAAAATCCAGACGCTTACCCCCCATTTCCCGAAGCCCGGCATTGAGAAACACACCCGGCTTAACCGCCTGTTACCCGGCCTGGCGCTGACCGGCGCTATTACCGCGCTGTCGGTCTGGCTGAGCGATTTCCCCGCCCTGAGCCATCTTGGCCTGAGCGCGCTGACCCTGGCGATTGTCATTGGCATGGTGATTGGCAATACGCTGTACCCGGCGGCGAAACCCTGGTGCGAAGAGGGGGTGACGCTGGCGAAACAGCGCCTGCTGCGCCTCGGCATCATCCTCTACGGCCTGCGGCTGACCTTCGCGCAAATCGCCGACGTCGGGGCGACCGGGATTGTGATCGACGCCCTGATGCTGTGCTCCACCTTTGCCCTCGCCTGCTGGCTGGGACAGCGGGTGTTTAAATTAGACCGCGATACGTCCATGTTGACCGGCGCGGGCAGCAGTATTTGTGGTGCCGCCGCCGTGATGGCGACGGAGCCGGTGCTGAACGCCAAAGCGGAAAAAGTGACGGTCGCCGTCGCCACCGTGGTCATTTTCGGCACCGCGGCTATCTTTCTGTATCCGTGGTTGTGGCAGCTTAACGCGCACTATCACTGGCTGAATGTCACGGCATCGCAGTTTGGTATTTATACCGGTTCAACGGTGCATGAAGTGGCACAGGTGGTCGCCGCCGGTCAGGGCGTCAGCCCGGAAGCTGAAAACGCCGCCGTGATCGCCAAAATGATCCGCGTGATGATGCTGGCCCCTTTCCTGCTGCTGCTCTCCGGCTGGAAATCCCGCAGTGCGGTGCAACAAGGCGGCCAGAACCCTGGCATGCGTAACATCACCATTCCGTGGTTCGCGCTGCTGTTTATTCTGGTGGCGGCGTTTAACTCACTGGATATATTGCCGCACAGCTGGATCCCGGCACTGATTACGCTCGACACGGTTTTACTGGCCATGGCGATGGCGGCACTCGGTCTGACCACGCACCTGAGCGCGCTGCGTCAGGCGGGGCTGAAACCTATGCTGCTGGCCGCGATACTGTTCATCTGGCTGATTGTCGGTGGCGCGGGCATTAACCAGCTGGTGCATCATCTTTTTGCGCGGATGTGACGGCTTTTACACTTCAGTGCTGCGCCTCCTTCGCCAAGGCGCTATCATCCTTTCATTAACGCGATGAATAACTGAGGAGCAAAAATGAAGTTTGTGGGAGCACACGTAAGTGCGGCGGGCGGTGTTGATCAGGCCGTACTGAGGGCGCACGAGCTGGAAGCCACGGCTTTTGCGCTTTTCACCAAGAATCAGCGTCAGTGGAAAGCCGCACCTTTGCCGGAAGACGTGATCGAAAAATTCAAAGCGGCCTGTCAGAAATACGGTTACCAGAGCAATCAGATTTTGCCGCACGACAGTTATCTGATTAATCTCGGCCATCCGGTGACCGACGCGCTGGAGAAATCCCGCGAGGCGTTCCTCGACGAACTGCAACGTTGTGAACAGCTGGGGCTTTCGCTGCTGAACTTCCATCCGGGCAGCCACCTGATGCAAATCGACGAAGACAAATGCCTCGAACGCATTTCCGAATCGCTGAACATTGCGCTGTCGCAGACTGAGGGCGTCACGGCGGTCATCGAAAACACCGCCGGTCAGGGCAGTAATCTCGGCTTCCGCTTTGAGCATCTGGCAAAAATCATTGAAGGTGTGGAAGACAAAAGCCGCGTTGGCGTCTGCATCGACACCTGTCACGCCTTCGCGGCGGGTTACGATCTGCGCACCGTGGAAGCGTGTGAAAACACCTTTAAACATTTCAGCGATGTGGTCGGATTTGAGTACCTGCGCGGCATGCACCTCAACGATGCCAAAAGTGAATTCAACAGCCGCGTTGACCGCCATCACAGCCTGGGCGAAGGCAACATCGGCAAAACGGTGTTCGGCTGGATCATGCGCGACCCGCGTTTCGATGGCATCCCGATGATCCTTGAAACGGTAGAACCGGAGATCTGGGGCGAGGAAATCGCCTGGCTGAAGGCGCAGGAAACCGCAGAGGCGGATGAGGCAGCGGCCTGATTCCGCTTTGGAAAGCGCTAAAACCAATTCAAGGTCGTGGGCATCGGGTTATGGTTCTTACGCTTGGAAAGCGTTAAAACCAATTCAAGGTCGTGGGCATCGACTATGTTTCTTACGCTTGGAAAGCGTTAAAACCAATTCAAGGTCGTGGGCGTCGGCCCACACCGACCAGAGGGAGAATAAACCTTCTCCCTCTGGACTCCCGCGTTTTTTAAAACACGTGATCCGCGCGCTGGCTATGTTTCAGCGGCTCCGGCTATTGCCGCAAACGCCGCCGCTGCGCGGTCCTCTCATTTCAGGTTCGGACCCGCTCGGAAAAACACCCTCGCGGTTTCTCACCGTTCATTCGACGTCGTTTTGAGCGCGGCCAAAGGCTATGTAAAACAAATGTTTTTCTCCTCCCCCTGCGATGTGGAAGGAGGAAAGCCGAATCAAACACATCGCTTCGACTTTAAAAATGCCATTGGCCGCGCTCAAAAATCACGCCGAAGGGAGAGGTGGAAAACCGCGCGTCTGTTTGCGCGGGTTGTAACCCGACCGGAGGGCACCGCAAAGCGGCGGGATTTTGCGGCAATAGCCGGAGCCGCTGAAACATAGCCAGCAAGCGACAGCGCGCAGTTAAAAAAACGCAGGATTCCAAAGGGTTTCGTTTGGTATAGACCGGTCACATGGGTAACACTTTAGACCGGCCACATGGGTAACAGTTATAAATGGCATAGCAGAGGAGAACCGCTATGCCCTGGACTGAGACTGTTACCATGCAACGACTCGAATTTATTCACGCCGTTCAGAACAGCGGAGAGTCATTCTCCGCTGTTTGTCGTCATTTTAAGATCAGCCGTAAAACGGGATATAAGTGGCTTCAACGCTTTCAACCTGACGACCCATTTTCTCTCAACGATCGCTCTCGCGCCCGCCTTACTCATCCCGAACGCATGACTGACGAGGTTATCCAACGATTAGTCGAGATGCGGCGCAAGCATCCAGACTGGGGACCGGTTAAAATTCGTCACTGGTTACTCAATAACAACGCACCTTTCGACGTCCCTGCAAGCAGCTCTATTGGCGATATTCTCAAAAAAGAGGGTCTTGTCACCCCATTTAAAAAGCGACAAAACACGCCGGGTAACGTCTTGCCACTGACAGATATCCGCGAAAATAATCAGGTTTGGAGTGCTGATTTTAAAGGAAAGTTTAGACTTCTTAGCCAGCACTATTGCTATCCATTTACGCTGACAGATAACCACAGTCGCTACCTTTTAGCCTGCGAGGCTGGCAAGGGCGAGGGGCGGCCGTTTGTGCAAACATGTTTTGAAAACGCCTTTCGCGAATATGGTCTGCCCAGCGTAGTAAGAACCGATAATGGTTCACCTTTTGCCGGTAACGGCATTGCGGGTCTCAGCCAGCTAAGTGTTTGGTTAATAAAGCTTGGCATCCTGCCGGAACGTATAAAAAAAGGTCATCCTGAGCAAAATGGCCGGCACGAAAGAATGCATCGCTCCCTGAAGGCAGGACTGCGTTGCGGGAATATTTACGCGACGCTGGAAGAACAACAAGTCTGGTTCAATCACTACCGCCATGAATTTAATCATGAACGGCCTCATGATGTGCATAACGGTCAAACGCCGTCCTCACAATGGACGACCTCCAGCAGAGAATGGGATGGGAAAGTTCCAGAAGTCATTTATCCAGATAAGGCCCGGTTATATAAAGTTCAGCAGAATGGAGATATCTATCCAGGTACTCGACTCTTTTTAAGTGAGGCTCTGCGAGGTGAATATGTGATGATGAAAGAGGTAGATGACGGATTGTATATGGTGTTGTTCGACCGTCTAATACTTGCGTATTATGACAAAGCCGAACACTGCATTTTACGCATAGACTAATCGAAAATGTGTTACCTATGTGGCCGGTCAGATCTGTAACCCATGTGACCGGCTATACAGTTTAAAACCCTTTGGGCCCGTTTGGGCGGCGAGCCCAAGGTTTTGACCTTAAAGCCGAAATGGGCACCAACCCACAATCCCACCTGTTTAGAACTTTTCTCTCTTACTTATCCCATTTAATCCCTTGCTTAATCCCCCCGATATGTTAAAAATTTGCAATCAAAAAGCATCTGGACGGCTAAACGTCTAAGCATCCTCCCGGACATCTGAAAAGGCACCCCTAGCGTGAGATCCTCTATTCTCGAGATGCATAATATCTCGATTTCATTTGCGAGTTTCCCCGCCCTGCGCCAGGTGGATTTCACGCTGGAAGGCGGATCCGTCCATGCATTGGTCGGCGCAAACGGAGCGGGTAAATCGACACTGATGGCCGTGCTTTCCGGCACGCACGACCATTATTCCGGGCAGATCAGCATTGACGGTGAGGCCGTTAACCTGCGCCTGCCGCATCACGCCCGCGAGCACGGCATTCATCTGGTACAACAGGAAGTGGACGTCGCGCTGGTGCCGACGCTGAATGTCGCGGAAAACATCATGCTCGACCGCCTTTCCGAGCCGGGCCATCTGCACAACTGGCCGCAGCTTTACCGTCAGGCACAGTTGCTGACTGAGCAGCTCGGGCTGAACATCAACCTGCGCGCGCGTATCGAAAGCTGCACGCTGGCGGAGAAACAGCTGATTTTGCTGGCGCGGGCGTTATCGCATAAATGCCGGTTCCTGATCCTTGATGAACCCACCGCCCCGCTCGATCAGGCGGAAAGCGCGCGGCTGTTTGCGCTGGTGCGTAAGCTGAAAGCCGCCGGTATGGCGATTGTGTTTATTTCCCACCGCATCCATGAACTGCGCGATATCTGTGACCGCATGACGGTGCTGCGCGACGGGCGTCTGGTCAGTGATGACAGCATGGACGGCCTGAGCAATGAGCACATTATTGAGAAAATGATCGGCCATCAGCTCGACGATATTTATCCGCCACGCCGCCCGCCGCACAGCGGTGAAACGCTGCTGCATATCCACGGCATGCACGATAAAGACAAACTGCGGGACATCTCGCTGCGCCTGCATCGTGGCGAAATTCTCGGGATAGCCGGGCTGGCCGGTGCCGGTAAAACCGAACTGTGCAAGGCGCTGTTTGGCGCGACGCCGAGTCAGGTGGAAAGCGGTGAGCTGAACGGCAAACCCTGGAAACCGAAAGAACCGCATCTGTCCGTGGAACAGGGGCTGGCGCTGGTGCCGGAAGAAAGGCGCAAGGAAGGCATTTTCATTGATGAAGATATTCCGATGAACCTGAGCGTCACCGCTGACGACAGCTTCTCACGCTGGAGTATTTTCAACCGGCAACACGCGTTGTCGTGGGCAAAAGACATTATCAGCCGCTTGGGCATTCGCGCTTCCGGGCCCATGCAAAAGCTGGCACGGCTTTCCGGTGGCAACCAGCAAAAGGTGGCGATCGGGAAATGGCTGCGCAGTGAGAGTCAGGTGTTGATCTTCGACGAACCGACCAAAGGCGTAGACATCAAGGCCAAAACGGACGTGTTCAGGCTGATCGACGGCCTGGCGCAACAGGGAAAAGGCATCATTTATGCTTCCGGTGAGTTCGCCGAACTGGTCGGTTTATGCGACCGCATTCTGGTGTTGTGGGACGGCCGCATTGTGGCCGAACTTGATGCCGCCAACGTCGACGAAGAAACCTTATTAACCTATTCAACCGGAGGAACACCCGCGTGAACAAAGCCGTGGTGAGTAAAGAAAACCTGCCCGACGCCCGCCAGCCGTGGCGTCATCAGCTGTTTGAATTTCTATATAAATGGGGCATGTTGCTGACCGTGGTTTTGCTGATCGCCGGTTTTGGCATCGCCTCGGACAACTTCCTCGAACCGTCCAACATCATTAATATTCTGCGATCCATCGCCATCGTGACGGTGATTGCGATTGGCGTGTCGATTTCTCTGGCAGTCGGCGGTTTCGATTTGTCGGTCGGTTCAACCGCCTCCCTCGCCAATGCGCTGGTGATCTCGATGTTCGTCTGGCACGGTTTCGGCACCACCGAAGCCATTCTGATCACGCTGGCACTGTGTACGCTGGTCGGCCTGTTCAACGCCTTCCTGATCGTCATCCTGAAAATCCCTGACATGCTCGCCACCCTCGCCAGCCTGTTTGTGATCCAGGGAGCAGCGATGACCTACAGCTACGGCGGTTCAATCACCGAAAACATGGTCCTGCCCAGCGGCGACATGGCCGAAGGCACGGTACCGGCAGTGTTCAGCCTGCTCGGCCAGGTACCGGTGATTGTGATCGTGATGGCGGTGGTGACGGTTGCGGTACAACTGTTTATGTCGCTGACCAAACATGGCCGCCGCATGTACGCCATCGGCGGCAACCCGCTGGCCGCGCGTCTGGCGGGGATCCGCACCGCGCGCTACCGCGTCATCGCTTATGTGATTTCGTCCGTGCTGGCGGGCGCTGGCGGGATCCTGCTGGCATCACGTATCGGCTCTTCGCAGGTCAACGCCGGGGGCGGCTACCTGATGGACGCCGTCGCCGCCGCCTACATCGGTTTCTCGCTGGCCGGCTCCGGCAAACCGAATGCACTGGGCACCTTGCTGGGCGCGGTGATTTTAGGCGTGCTGTCGAACGGGCTGGTGATGCTGTCGGTGCCGTATTACGCGATGGATATCATCAAAGGTCTGGTCCTGGCCGTGGCGCTGGCGCTGACGTATATACAGAAGCGTTAAACGCTTTTGAAAGTGCTCCACACCTTGAATTGATCAAGCCCGGCCAATGGCAGTTTATTCAGATCTGAAAAGATGAGGTTACGCTTTAAAAGCCTCTGGCCGCGCGGATCACCTGTTTTAAAAACGCGGGCGCCCGGAGGGAGAAGGTTTATTCTCCCTCCGGGCGGTGTGGGCCGACGCCCGCGCCCTGCTCCCTACCTCTCCCTCAATGATTCCTTCACCTTATTCAACGGTTTAATCAGATAATCCAGCACGCTTTTCTGGCCGGTTTTGATGTCCACGTTCGCCACCATCCCCGGCACGATCGGGAACTGGCGGCCTGCTTTGTTGGTCAGGAAGGCTTTGTCGGTGCGGACATAAACGCGGTAATAATACTGATCGCGCTTCACTTCATCCTGCAAGGTGTCCGGCGAAACGCCTTCGACTTTGCCCTCCAGATCGCCATAAATCGACGAATCGTAGGCGGAAATTTTTACCGTTGCCGGTAAACCGGGGCGGATGTAGGCGATGTCACGCGGGTTGATGCGGGTTTCAATCAGCAACTGATCTTCAATCGGTACGATTTCCATCAGTTTGCCGCCAGGCTGTAACACACCGCCGACGGTGGACACCTGAATATCTTTGACGATGCCGTGCACCGGCGAATACAGCTCGGAGCGGGTGACCTGATCTTCTTTACCTGCCATCACCTGCGTTTCGGCGTCGAGATCGGCGTTGTTTTTCACCTGCTCTTCACGGGCACGCACCGCGTACTGATTCGTCGCATCGTCTATTTTCCCGCGCAGTTCGCTGGCCTGACGCTTGAGGCGGATCACTTCCACCTGCCCCGCCGCGCCTTTGGAAACCAGCGGCTGGGTCATATTGATTTCGTCGTTGACCAGTTTCAGCGACTGCTGAAGGTTACTGACCGTCTCATCGCGGTTCTGTTTGCGAGATAAATACAGCTGCCGCTCACGGGCCACCAGCTCCGGTGATTTCATGGTTTCCGGGCTGAATTTCAGCGGCGCGCCGGTCAGTTCTGCGCTCAGGCGTTCAGACGAGGCGCGCAGTGTCCGCACGCGGGAGGCCGCCTCGCCAAAGTTTGACTGCGAACGGGTCGGGTCGAGCCGCGCCAGCAACTGACCGCGGTTCACCACCGATCCTTCCTGCACCATCAGCTTCAAAATCACCCCGCCGTCGAGCGAATCAATTTGCTGCGCTTTGCTCGACGGCGTCACTTTGCCGGTGCCGACCGTCACTTCATCCAGCACCGCGAAGCGCGCCCAGACGATAAAAATCAGCAGGCTGGCAAGCGACGCCCAGATAATCCACGAGACTTTGCGACCTTCGGCTTCCAGTTCATCATGCAATGTTAAGTGTGCCATGCGGGATCCTCAGCAGCTCAGGCTGCGCCTTGTCGGTTATCGGTGGCTGCCGCAACGGCAGGTGCGGGGGTATTGCCGGCGGCGGTCGCCAGAATTTTATCGCGCGGCCCGTCGGCCACCACGCGCCCGTTGTCCATCACCACGATTCTGTCCACCAGCTTGAGCAGCGCCGGACGGTGCGTAACCACGATGAGCGTCCTTCCTACCAGCCAGGTGTGCAGCTGGCGGATCACGTACTCTTCCAGCTGTTCGTCCATGGAGGCGGTCGGTTCATCCATCAGCACCACCTGCGGATTGCGCAGGATCATCCGGCTCAGCATCACCATTTGCCGCTGGCCGCCGGACAGCCCGCGCCCGCCTTCATTAATGATTTTATCGAGGCTGGAGGCGTCGGCCTGCACCATCGACAACGCACCGCTGATGCGCAGCGCCTGCAACATCTCCTGATCGGTGGCATGCGGATACCCCAGCATCAGGTTCTGACGCAGCGTGCCGAAGAACAGCCGCGAGTCCTGCGACAGGTAGCCGAGCTGACGGCGGATATCTGCCGGTTCGACTTTGCTCATGTCTACGCCGTCGATGAGTATTTTGCCCTGCGACGGGCTGGCCTGGCCGGAGAGCAGCTTCAGCAGCGTGGATTTCCCCGCGCCGACTTTGCCGAGGATCGCCACCCGCTCGCCCGGCTTGATCTCCAGCTGGCCGATGCCGAGCACGTTCGGCGCATTTTCTTTGTCGTAGGTGTATTGCAGATTGCGCACGTTGAAGTGACCGCTGAGCGTCGGGCAGTGCGACAGCTCGGCATCCGCCGGGCGATCCACCGGTTTTTTCAGCAGTTCATCCAGCCCGTGCATGGCGCTTTTGGCGTGCTGCCAGCGGGAGAACACCATGGTCAGCTGCATCAGCGGTGCGATGGTGCGCGAGGACAACATGCTGCTCGCCACCAGCGTACCGGTCGTGATATCGCCGCTGAGCACCAGATACACGCCGAACACCAGCATGCCGCCGTAAGTCAGTTGCTGCACGGTGGAAGCCCAGCCGGTCAGCCGTGCGCCCCACACCCGTTGCTTCATGCCGACCGCCGCGCTCACTTCATGGGTCTGTTCCCACTGACGCTGAAAATAGGCTTCGGCCTGCAAGGCTTTGATGTCTTCGATGCCTTCGATGGTTTCCACCAGCACCGCGTTGCGCAGCGCACTTTCGCGCATGCCTTCTTTCGCCAGTTTCGCCATCGGCCACTGGATCAGAATGCCGGGAATGACAATCAGCGGGATCGCCAGCAGCGGGATGATCACCAGCGGGCCGCCGATGAAAAACATAATGCCGAGGAACAGCAGCACGAAGGGCATGTCTGCCGCCGCGCTGATGGTGGTGGAGGTCAGCAGTTCGCGTACCTGATCGATTTCGCGCAGCTGAGAGATAAAGGAACCGGTGGATTTTGGGCGGTCATCGTTTTTGATGTTCATCGCCCGCACAAAGAACAGCGAGGAGACTTTTAAATCGACCTTCTTGCCCATTAAATCAGACACCAGCGTACGCATCAGGCGGATGACATATTCCAGCCCCGCCGCCAGCACCACGCCGAAAAACAGTACCCACAGCGTCGGGTAAGATTGCGCCGGGATCACGCGGTCGTAGACCTGCATGGAGAACAAAATCCCGGCCAGCGCCAGCACGTTGCCGAGAATAGAAGCCAGCGAGATTTCGGCGATTTTGCGCCCCGAGCCACGGAAGTTGGCCCAGAACCAGTGTTTTTTGTGCGGCTGAACAAACTGGTCGATGCGCTGGTCGCGGCCACGCGGTGCCACGCCGACTAAAAATACCGGGCCGCTGCTTTGTTCCAGCATCGTCGCCAGTTCCGCCGAACGCAGTAAATCCCCGCCGTCGCTCAGCCAGTAATCGACCGTGCCGTCGTCATGCAGATTTTCCAGTACCGCGATACCGCCCTGCGCCAGCGTCACCACGGCGGGCAGCACTTCCTGGCGCCAGCGCACCTGATTCCAGCTGACCATGCCCACCTGCAACCCCATCAGGCCGCTGAGGCGGTCGAGCTGGCGGCGCAGGGGCTGGTGTTCGAACCAGCGCATTTGCTGGCGAAGATAAAGCGGATCGGCTGGCTTACCGAATGATTCGGCCACGCGCCCCATGGCGCTTATCCAGACGTCGATCGACAAAGGTGTTGCTGCTTCATTGCTCATTTCAACCTCGGTATCGAATGCTTCTGGCTAACTCCCGACGGCCCCGGATGTCAGAGGGTCGGAATGGTGTCACCTGTTTGTTTCTGACGATCGATGCCCAGCATATCGACCAGATTGTCCACGGCGGCGGCGTAGCGCACGGTGGCGTCCCAGCCGTCGTAGAGCGCGCCAATGCGCGACGTATCCGCCTGAAACACGTCCTGTTCGACGCTGAGTAAATCGTTCAGGCTGCGTTTGCTGAGTTTGTATTCGTCCTGATACACGCTGCGGGTGTGCGTCGCGCTGGCAAACTGTTCCTCGCCCGCCACGTTGCGCTGCTGCCCGCCGATCATGTCGGCATAGGCCGTTGAGGCTTTCTGGTTGATGTCCAGCTTGGCTTTTTCCACTTCGGCCTGCGCCGCCTGCCGCTGGCCTTCCGCCGCCTGCACTTTGGCGCTGACCGCGCCGCCCTGATACACCGGCGCATCCACCGCCAGCTGCACCTGATCGTCCCAGTAAGACCCGCCGCCGCCGGTGTTTTCGTAGCGCGTGCGCCCTGCCTGAACTTTCAGCGTCGGCCAGTGCTGCGCCTCGGTCTGATTGACTTCTTCGATCGCCGCCTGCTGTTTGGCCTGCGCCGCGCGCACCAGCGTGCTGTTTTCGTAGGGGATTTTGTCGAGTGTGACTTTCTGATCGAGCAGGCTTTGAGGGAGATCCGGTAAGTTGTCGGCAACCACGCCGGTGAGCACCGTCAGCTGTGCCTGCGCGGAACGTTGCTGGGCGCGGTATTGTTCGACGGTGGCCCGCATGCCCGCAATGCGGGTTTCGGCCTGTAAAACGTCCGACTGCGAGCTCAGACCGGCATCAGCGCGCAGTCTGGCGGTGTCCCGCACGCGCTCAAGAGAGGCGATGTTGTCACGGGCCGCGACGCTGAGCGCCTGATAACGTTTCACCGAGAGATAGGCCTGCATGGTGCTCAGCGCCACGTCGGTCATCGTGCTGTAAAGGGAATAGCGGTAGGCGTCAGACAGATGTTCCTGCTGACTGATGCTGCCGCCGGTGCGGCCAAAATCGTAGAGCAGCTGGCTGAGTTGCACGCCGGCTGACGCGTTGTTGCTCAGGCTGCCCGCCGAGTCAGTCTGATGCGACTTTCCCGCCGTGCCCTGTAATGAAATCTGCGGATACCAGGCGCTTTTCGCCTCATCCAGATTGCCTTTCCCCACGCGGATTTGCGCCGATGCTTCTGAAATCTGCGGGTTTCGCGCAAACGCCCGCAAGATAGCATCCCGTAATGTCATGCTGGCGCGCATCTCCTCGGTTGGCGCCGCTTTCCAGTTAAATTCCGGCTGTTTGTCTGCCGCGATGACCCCGTAATTCCCTGTTAAACCCGTCAGACACAAGGTGCCCAACATGACGGCGAGACGCCGTGTCACTGTTTTTTTCTTCATTACCGACACCACTTAATTACGCCGATTTATAATTTTGGGTACAGCTCCCTGCCCGGTGAAGGAGAGGGTTGGGGTGGGGAATTCATGGCACCGCAGTCGCCAGTAAACCCCCACCCCCGCCGCCCCCTTTGCCGGGGGCGGCGGACAGACATTAACTCTGTTGTACGTGCAGACCGTGTTGCACCAGAACGTCCCCCAGGGTGTTCGAGGCATCCATTGATGCGTTGTGGTAAACGTCGAACGTCAGGCCATCCACCGTGCGTTGCCCGGTTTCACTCCATGCGCCGTCCGTGCCCATTTGCAGGTTCACCAGACTGCCCTCACCGCCTTTAATCACCACTTCATCGGACGGATTGTCTTTCACATTCAGCGCTTCATGCAGATTCAGCGAGATGCTGTTGGTGCCGGAATTACCCAGATCGAAGATGTCGATATGCTCGACTTTCAGCCCGAGCAGCGTCAGATCCAGATGCTGATTGGTGCCTGCCAGCAGCAAGGTATCGACACCGGTTCCGCCGTCGATCAGACCGAAGTCCAGCGTGTGAACCGAGATGGTGTCGTTGCCTGCGCCGCCGATGGCCACGCCGTCAGTTGCCGTCAGGTCGATGGTCACGCCGCCAATGGAGAACGCCGTGTCCGCATGCGCGGTGGTGTCGGCCGTGGCGTTATCATGCGTGGTCGTCGTTGAGGCACTGGTGTCCGTCGCTGCCAGCGGAGCGGTCAGCGTGCTGGTGGCGTGCGTCTCTGAGGTATCCGTGGTGGTGCTGGTATCGGTGGTGTGAACCGCCGCCAGCGTATGGGTATCGTCCACTGCCAGCGACGTTGCCATCAGCGTTACAGGTTCAGCCGGCAATGTAGAACCGACCGTCAGCCCGACGTGCGCATCGAATCCGTTACCGGCCGCATCGACCGCTTTCAGATCAATCACCGCCCCGAGCAACGCGGCGAGCAACCCGGTAAGCCCGTAACTGCTCAGCAAGGCACTGCTGAACTTAACGGTCCACGAACCGTCCGCCTGCACGGTCCCCGCCAGCGTATTGCCCAGCAGCGTGACGCTGACCAGACCCCCTTGTGCGATGTTACGGCTGGTGCCGCTCAGCGTCAGACCCTGACCACCGAGAATGCCGCCCACCACACCGAGCGTCAGCCCGAGCAGTGGATTGAGCGCCACCAGCGGCAGGGCGTGTGTCAGCACGCTCAGCGGGTTAGAGATGATGGCGGTGTTGCCCACGGTATCTGCCACCGACACAGAAACCTGCGTCGAGCCATCCGCCAGCCCTTTCAGCTCTGCCGAGGTAAACGGCACACTCCACGCGCCGTTAGTGATGGTGCCGGTGTGCGTCACGCCACCAATACTGACCGACACCGTGCCGTTGAGCAGGTTGGAGGTCCCGGTAATGTTGGTGTTAGCGCCCGCTTCAGCCGCGTTCAGATAGCCGTCACCGCCAAACAGTGAGCCGAGTGACAGCGTTGGCAGAGTGTGAATGCCGACCGTTGCCGATGCGCTTCCGCTGGTGGAATGACCGGCGGCGTTAGTGATGGAAGCACCGACATTCAGCGTCCCGTCGAGCAGGCTCGCCAGCGTCAGCTGCGGAACCGCGACGCTGAAAGTGCCATCCGCTTTCACCAGCGCCGTCAGGGTATTGCCGCCGACGTTCAGGGTCACGGTTGAGCCCTGCGCGTTGGTGGTGGTACCGCTGATGGTTTGTGTCAGCAGCGCATCCGCCGCGTTCAGCAGGCCATCGCCAAACAGCGGGTTAAGCGTAATGGTCGGCAGCGACTGCGATACCACGTTCAGCAGATTGGTGACCGACGCCGTATTACCGGAGCCATCCACCAGGCTGGCGATGACCGACTGTGAACCATTGAGAATGGCGCCCAGATCGGTCACCGGCACCGTCACGCTGAACACGCCGCCGACGCCCACATTGGCAAGGTAGTTTTTGCCATTCAGGGAAATCTGCACCTGCGTACCCTGCGCAACGTTGGTCGCGATACCGCTGATGGTCTGGCCGGTCAGCAGGTCAACCACGTTCAGTACGCCATCGCCAAAGACCGGATTAAGAATAATCGAGGGCAGATTGTGGATACCGACATTCAGCCCCAGGGTATTCGACGCCGTGTTGCCCACTTCATCGGTCACGGTGGTGACGATGGTCAGATTGCCGTCCAGCAATCCGGCCAGCTGAAGCGGTGTCAGTGCAGCAGAGAACTTACCGTCACTGCCCACGGTGGCCGTCAGGTTAATCAGGCCGCCGCCGACGTTGATGTTGACCGTTTCGCCAACATGCCCGTTAGTGACCGTACCGCTGATGGTTTGCGTCAGCAGGGCTTCCGCCGCGTTCAGGATGCCATCTGCACCGAAAACAGGATCCAGCACAATTTTCGGTACGGCGTTGATGATGGAAGTGAGCGTACTGCTGCTGGTGCTGGTATTACCGCCGCTGTCAGTAACAGAAACCACCACAGGGAAGGTGCCGTCGCCCAGCGCTGTCAGGTCGCCCGGTTGCAGGGTGATGCTGAATGCGCCGGTACCGTCGGTCGCGCCGAGGAAGGTTTTCCCGCCCAGCGTGACCTGAACCTGCGTACCCGCAGTCACGCCGCTGACTGTCCCGCCAATCACCTGCGTGGTCAGCGCATCCGCTGCGTTCAGCAAGCCATCGCCCAGTACCGAGGTAAGGTTAATGACCGGTTTCACCAGATCCAGCACCGCATTGGCCACTGCAGAACCGACGTTACCCGCGGCATCCGCCACGGTGACGCTGACTGCCGCGGTCGTGCCACTGAGCAAGCCGAGCACGGACGGCGGAACGGTGACCAGGAAATGCCCCGTTGCATCCACTACGCCATCAATGGTTTGTGTACCGACCTGCACCGCGATGGCCGTACCCGCCGCCACATTCGAGACGGTACCGCTGATGGTCTGATTGACCAGCAGATCGGCGATATTCAGCACGCCGTCGCCAAACACGGTATTGAGCACCACTTCCGGCAGATTGTGGATGGCAATCCCCACCGGAATAGTGCTGGTCGACGTGTTGCCTGCCGGGTCTTTCAGGGTAATGCCCAGACTCAGGTTGCCATCCAGCAATGCCGCCAGATCGCCCGGCTGGATCTGAATATTCCAGGTCCCCGCCGTCACGGTAGTGTTGTAGGTTTTGCCGCCAAGCGTCACGGTCACCTGAGTACCGTCAACCGCTGTCGCGACGCCGCCGATGGTTTGCGCCAGCAGTGCTTCCGTGGCATTCAGCAGACCGTTGCCACCAAACAGAGGATCCAGCGTGCCCAGCACCGGCAGCGTTTTAATCACGTCCAGATTCAGCACGGATGCGGTCACGTTGCCTGCGGCATCGGTGAGGTTCAGGTTCAGCACCTGCTGACCGTCACCCAGCGCACCGAGCAATGCCGCCGGAATGTTCAGTGACCACACACCGTTCGCCCCGACAATGGCCGACAGCGGCGTGCCGTTGATGACAGTGGACACCACCGACCCCACGCCCGCACCAATCGCCGTCCCGCTGATGGTTTGCGCCACCTGCGATTCCGCCAGATTGAGGAAGCCATCCGTCAGCCCCAGACCGCTGGTGACGTTGAGCGCGAGCAGTTTGTTGAAGAAGATATCCAGACCGGTACTGACGCTGGTGGTGTTACCCGCCTGATCCGTTACCGTCGCCGCCAGCGTCAGGGTGCCGTCGTTAAGCAGCAGCAACTGCGCTGGCGTCAGGTTGAGCGACCATGCCCCGCCCGGCTGAATAACGGCCGTACCGATGGAGGCACCGCCCAGTGTGACGTTCACCGTCTGACCGTCCGCGCCGCTGGACGTGCCGCCCACCAGTACGTTGAGCAGCGATTCCGCCAGATTAATGACGTTATTCCCGGCCACCACATCCAGCGCCAGCAACGGCGCGGAAGTATCGACGGTGATCGGATGCGGTGTTGCACTACCCGTATTCCCCGCTGCATCTGTCAGCGTTGCGGTAATGACGTTAACTCCGCCGTTAGCCGTTTGTGGCAAGGCCTGCAAATCGGCTGCCGGTACGCTAACTGACCAGGCGCCGCCAGCCTGCACGACTGCCGTGTAGTTTTTACCGTTGAGCGAGACAGTCACCACACTGCCCACGTCGTTATTGTTGTTGTCAACCACCGTACCTGAAATGGTTTGAGCCGATTTCGATTCGGTCGCGTTAAGTGTGTCATTGACGGCAAAGGCGCTGATCGTCAGCACTGGCGCGGTGAGATCTACCAGCACGTTGCTTGTCGCACTGGTCGGTGGAATTAAGGTAGTCGCGGTAATAACCGTGGTTCCGCCATCGGCAAAGTCACTGGCGGGTACTGCAACTGACCAGACACCGCCGGTCACCGCGACAATATGCGGATCTCCCCCGACGGTAACGGTGACCAAAGTGTTATCCGGGACATTGAGCACCTTACCAGACACCGTAATAGTCGTCGGGCTGCCATCCGCTACGTTGAGAATATTATCACCGGTCACCGGATCGATGGTCAGCGTTGGGGTCACTGGCGGCGTCAGATCAACAGTAATAGCCTGAGGCGCCAGCAGATTTGCCGTGTTACCTGCCAGGTCATTCACCGTTGCGGTGATCGTGTCTGCGCTGTCCAGCGTTGCCAGTTCCGCAGGGGTAAAGGTGGCACTCCAGGTGCCATCGCCCTGTACGGTTGCCTGATGGCTGATGCCGCCGACTGAAACCGTTACCTGCTGTCCGGCCTGCACATTCACTGTCGAACCGGTGATGGTTTGCGGATTCTGACTTTCAGCGTAGGTCAGATCGAAACCGGCACCGGCGAATGACGTGACTGCCACGGCTGGCAACTGGGTCACGGCGATACCGATATCGGTTGAAGCCGAACCGGTATTACCGCCACCGTCCGTCGCGGTCACGGAGATTTGCTGTGCGCCCTGCGGCAGATCGGCGATTTCGCCCGAGTTCAGAGAAACCGTCCAGTTACCGTTCGCATCCACCGTCGCGCCCGGAATAGGGATCCCCCCGACAAGAACGACCACGCTTTGCCCGGTGCCCGTCACTCCCGTCGTCCCGCTAAGGACAATTGGCGTGGTGGCAGCCGCGGCGGCTTCGGCGGCACTCAGATAACCATCGCCAAACGGCGTGTTGATGGTGACATCCGGTGCGGTGAGGTAGCTGGTAAACGGCAGCGTCGCTGGCGTACTGTTGCCTGCGGCATCGGTCACCGTCACGTTAATATCATGCGCGCCACTGCCCAGAGAATTCAGGACGCCCGCAGGCAGACTTACCGTCCAGTCACCTGTGGTCGGATCGACGGTGGCGGTATAGGTGGTGCCGCCGACATCGATGGTTAATTTAACGTTCTGGTTGTCGCCGGTGATGCCGGTGTTACCGGTGATGACATTCACACCCGCGGCTTCGGCGATATTCAGACTACCGTCAAGGAAAGGCTCATTGATAACAGGTACCGGCCCGGACAGATGCGACGTAAAGCTGATGGTGGCTTCGTTATGGTTACCAACAGAATCGGTCGCCGTCACGGTAATATCATGCAGCGCGGTCGTCTCCCCCAGCGATGCCAGCTGAACTGGGGTGAGGTTCAGGGTCCAGTTTCCGGTATCCGGATCCACGATTGCCGTAAACGGACTGCCGGTCATGCCCGCGATCGCCACACTGACGGTTTGGCCTGCGCCCGTTACGCCGGTGGATCCGGTGAGCGTCTGGCCGTTAACATCCGCAGATTCTGCAATGTTCAGCGTGCCGTCACCGAATGGCAGATCAATCGTCGGTTGCGGAATGTTATTGATCCGCACATCAACCGATGCCGTCAGCGGCGAGGTGTTGCCCGCACTGTCGGTCACGGTCACGACGACCGGCCATGTGCCATCCTGCAAGCCCAGCAACTGTGCTGGCGTCAGGGTAACCGTCCAGGTTCCGGCAGCAGAATCCACCACCACCGGCACTGCGTTACCGTTAATGACCACAGTGACGGTTTGACCCGGCGAGGTGATCCCGGTGGTACCGGTAATGCTGCCGCCCGCGGTCGCTTCATCCAGATTCAGAATGCCGTCACCGAATGGCACGTTAATGCCAGCCACTGGCAGAACCTGCGTCACCGACGTGAAATCAAGGGTACCGGACGCACTGGTATTCCCCGCGCTGTCGGTGGCGGTCACGCTGATGGTGTGCGTGTCATCCGTCAGCCCCTGAAGCACGCCGGAAGGGACGGTCGCCGTCCAGGTGCCGTCATTGGCGACGGTGGCCAGCACCGGTGTGCCATCGACAGTGACCATAACGGTCTGACCCGCACCGGTAATGCCGGTTGAACCGGTGATCAGCTGATTACCTGCCGCTTCGGCGGCGTTAAGAACGCCATCCACAAACGGCGTATTGATGGTCGGTAACGGCAGCGGAGACAGTTCGATATCCAGACTGGCGCTGGAAGACGCCGGGTTACCGGCAACATCCTGTGCCGTCACGGTCACCTGTACGATACCGGTGGTCAGCCCGTTGAGCAGCCCCGGCGCCACGATCGCCGTCCAGCCGAGTCCGTCAGGGTTCACCGTACCGGAAATCGGATCAAGCAGCCCCGGCACCGTCACCAGCACAGCCGTTCCCGGCGCCAGACCTGAGCTGCTTCCGCTCAGGGTGAAACCGTTGGCCGCTTCACTGATATTCAGGATCCCGTCACCGGCAATCACGCCAATCGTCAGCGTTGGTAACGCGTGCGAGGAGAGCGTGAAATCAGCCGACGTGGTGAGGTTGTTCCCGGCCGCATCGGTCACGCTGACATCGATGGTTTTCGTGCCATCGGTGGTGATGGCCTGCACATCCACGCCCGGAATGGTCAGATTCCAGACACCCGTGCCGTCTGCGGTGGTGGTGTAGTCTTTGCCGTTAAGCGTGACGGTCACGGTCAGGTTTGGATCCGTGGTTCCGCTGACCGGAATACCCAGCGCCGCTTCTGCCAGATTGATGATGTCATCACCGCCGGTATCCACCGTCACGGTCAGGAGCGGTGCGACGGTATCAACCGCCACATCATGCGTTGCCGTGGCGACGTTTTGCGCCACGTCATTCGCGGTGGCAGTAAAGGTGTTATTACCCGCCGGCATCGCCTGAACCTCAGCCGCCGTCATCGGGAAGCTCCAGGTGCCATTGGCCTGCACGGTGGCAGTAAACGTCGCTGTATAGGCTTCGCCGGTGATAACCACGGTGACCGTGCCGCCCACAGGCACGTGGCTGGAGGTACCGCTGACGGTCATCCCCTGATTGTGCTCAACGATATTGATGTAGTCATCGCCGGAAATCGCGTTGATGGTCAGCGTTAGCAGGTCGCCCGGCTGAGCGATCACCGTGGCGTTGTGAGTGGCAGACGCCGGGTTGCCGCTCACATCGGTACTTGTCGCCGTCACGGTCACCGGTCCGTCAGACAAGGTAGCCAGATCCGCGAACGGAACGGTAGCCGTCCAGGTGCCATCCGCACCCACGAGGGCGTTGTAGTCATTACCGTTAAAGGTCACGACCACCGTCTGCCCTTCTTCAAGATTCGTGGAGGTCCCGGTGATCGGAATATCCGCGCCTTTTTCTGCCGCATTAATGTAATCATCGCCCGACACGGACGTGATGGTCAGCGTTGGCAAATCAGCCGCCGCCGCATCGACGCTGAAGCTGTGATTGCCTGTGGTGATGTTACCGGCCGCATCGGTGATAGACGCTGACAGCGTGTACGTGGTGTCGGCCAGCGCCTGCACCACCGAACTTGGCAGCGTGAAGCTCCAGGTGCCGTCCGGCTGGACGACGGCGGTGTAAGTCACATTGTTGAAATTGAGCACCACGGAAACGGTTTGTCCGGCATCCGGGATGTCAGATGTGCCGCTGATCACCACCGGCTGCAAGGTTTCGGCAGCATTAATGATGTTGTCGATCGCCACCGGATCGAAGTTCAGCACCGGCGGCGTGTAGTCCACGGTGATTGCACTGTTAACTGTGCCTTCATTACCCGCGCTGTCGGTGGCTGTCACCACGATGTTTTGCGGGCCTTCCGTTATCGCCTGCAAATCAGCCGCACTGATGTTTACGGTCCAGATCCCGGTCGCATCGACAGTCGCTGCATGATCCACACCGCCGATATTCACGACGACGGTCTGACCTGCGCCCGTCACGCCGGTGGTACCGGTGAGGGTCTGTTCGGCGCCCGCTTCCAGCTGATTGAGGAAGGTATTGCCAAACGGCGTTTCGATGGTCGGCACCGGGACGTTCTGCGTCGCGAGCTCAATATTGACCGGCGGCAGCGTGGTGGTGTTGCCCGCGGCATCGGTCAGTTGAACCGTCAGCGGATAGCTGCCGTCAGCCGCACCGTCCAGCGTATTGGCAGGAATGGTGGTGCTCCAGCTCCCGTCCGGCTGTACTTGTGCAGTATAAGTCTGTCCGTTAAAGGTCAGGGTCACGGTCTGCCCGGCTTCCGCTGCATCCGTGTTTCCGCTCAGGGTGATCGGCGCGCCCGCTTCGGCGGCGTTGATCACGTTGTCTGTCGCGATCGGATTAAGCGTCAGCGGAGGCGGTGTGAAATCGACATTCACAGAACCGGTAATGGTGCCCTGGTTACCTGCGGCGTCGGTGACGTTAACCACCACCGGCGTCGGGCCTTCCGTTACGCCCGTTAAAGTGCCTGCCGGAACGGTGACAGTCCAGGTGCCGTCTGTCGCAACGGTACCGGTCAGGGGGATGCCGTCAATGATCACGATGACCGTCTGGCCGTCGCCGGTCAGCCCGGTAGAACCGGTCAGAGTCTGTGCGGCAGCCGCTTCATCAGTGCCTAACTGACCATCGCCGAACGGCGGGTTCAGGGTAGGTACCGGCGGTTGGGTGTAAATACCAATATCCTGCTGCGTGGTCACGGTACCCAGATCGGTAGACACCGTGGTCGCAATCACATGGCTGGTGCCATCGGACAGACTGGTAAGGTCATTCGCCGGGATCGGTACGGTCCAGTTGCCCTGCGCGTCGGTCGTGGTGGTGTACGTTTTCCCACCCAGACTGACCGTGACGATCGTGCCCTGCGGCACATTGGACGTCGAACCGCTGATGTTCACACCCGCCGCGGCTTCCGTCACGTTGATATTGTTGTCACCGGCGATGGTATCAATGGAAATACCGCCGAGCGCTGAGTTGACGGTAAACGCATCGCTGCCCTGCGCCGGGTTTCCGGCCACATCCGTCACGGTGGCGTTGATCGTCGCCGGACCGTCGCCGAGTGTTTGCAAATCAACCGCCGGAACAGAAACGCTCCATGCGCCGCTGGCCTGCACGGTTGCGCTGTACTGAAGTGTGCCGATAGTGATGAGAACGGTTTGTCCCGCTTCCACATTCGTGGTGGTGCCGCTGAGGATTTGCGCTGTCTGCTGCTCCGCGCCATCAAGCGTGTTGTCGCCTGCAAACGTCGAGACAGTCAGCGTCGGCAGCAAAGCCGGATCCGCTTTTACGGTGACCGGTGCGGTCGCGGTGCCTGCGTTGCCTGCGGCATCAGTGACGGTGGCGGTCAGGGTGTACGTTCCGTTCGCCACATTCGCCAGTGCATCGGCCGGAATGTTAACGGTCCATGCGCCGCCTGCGCCCACGGTACCGCTGTAGGTATGCCCGCCAAGCTCGATGGTGACAGTATCGCCCGTCTCACCCGCGCCCGCCGTACCGCTGACCGGAATAATCGCCCCGGCTTCGGCGGCATTGATGGTGCCATCGCCTGCAACCGGGGTGGTGATGGTGACAACGGGCGCAATGGTATCAACCGATACCGGCACAGATATGTTGCTGGTGTTGCCTGCCGCATCCGTGACCGCAACCTGCACGGCGGTCGGGCCTTGTCCGACGGCAGTGAGTGCCGATGACGGCACAGACACCGAGAACGAACCGTCGGCGGCGACAACGGCGGCGTAATCCTGGCCGCCAAAGGTCACCACTGCGGTCTGGCCGCTGCCGGAAACGCCGGTATTCCCGGTCAGTGTCTGGCTGACACCCGCTTCGGCGCCATTGAGAATGCTGTCGCCAAATGGCGTGTCGAGTGTGGCGTTTGGCAGATTGTGAATGATGACATTCAGCACATCGCTGCCGGTGACCGGTTGCCCGACGGCATCGGTGGCACTGACAGTGATGGTGTGTTGACCGTCACTCAGGGTAGCGAGATCTGCCGCAGAAACCTGCGCGCTCCAGCCGCCGCCCACGCCGACCGTCGCGGTGTACGTTTTGCCGTTGAGGATAATCGTCACGATGCCGTTGACCGGCACGTTGACGGAGGTCCCGCTGATGGTGACGCCCGCTGCCGCTTCCTGAGCATTCAGCTGGTTATCGCCGGTGACCGGATTCACAGACAGACCGCTAAGCGTGTTATCCACGGTGAACGATTCACTGCCGGTGGCCGGATTTCCGGCCTTATCCAGCACCGCGACATCAATTTGTAATGTGCCGTTGGTCAGTGCGCCCAGAGCTGAAGACGGAATGCTGACGCTCCAGCTGCCATCCGCCTGCACGGTCGCGTTGTACACCACGTTATTCAGGGTGATATTGACGACCTGCCCGGCTTCAACATGCGTCGTCGTCCCGCTGAGGGTCTGAGCCGTTTGCTGCTCTGCACCATCAAGAATATTGTCGCCCGCAAAGGCGTTCAGGGTGATGGTCGGCGCTAAGGCCGGATCGGCTGCCAGCTGAACATTGGACGTAATGGTGGTGCTGTTACCGGCTGCGTCAGAAAGCTGTACGGTCACCGGATATTGTCCGTCCGTCACGCCTGCCAGAGCGCCTGCCGGAATGGTCACCGACCACTGCCCGTTTACCGCCACGATGCCGGTGTAAGGCTGGCCGTTAATCGTCACGGTCACGGTGTTACCGGCTTCAGAAATCGACGCGGTGCCGGTTACGTTAATATCAGCCGCCGCTTCGGCGCTGTTGATGTAACCGTCGCCGGAAACCGGATTGAGGGTCAGGGTTGGCGCGGTGAAATCGACAGTGGCGGAACCGCTGAGCGTCGCGGTGTTGCCCGCGCTGTCAGTCACATTCACCACAATCGCATTATTGCCTGCCGGTAATGCCTGCAAATCAGCAGACGGCAGGCTGACCGACCAAACGCCGGCGCCATCCACCGTGGCGTTATAGGTATGCCCGCCAAGGGTGACGGTGACGGTCTGCCCGTCACCGGTTTTGCCGGTGGTGCCGCTCAGCGTTTCAGCCGTTGCCGCTTCGGTAATATTCAGATAACCGTCACCAAACGGCGTGTTAAGGGTGGGCACCGGAGCCTGATTATCCAGGCCAACAGAGATGCTGTTATTTAGCGTAGAGCCATCCAGCGCCTGCACGCTGGCAGAAAGTGGCAGGCCAGCAGGGTCAGCACCCAGTGATTGCAAATCAGCGGATGACAGCGCCAGTGACCATTTGCCGTCTGGCTGAACCAGCGCAAGACGGATCAGCGAACCGAAAGTCACCGTCACCAGCGCAAACGGCGCGACGCCAAGCGTGGTCCCGGTGATCAAAATACCGTCATTGGTTTCAGTGACGTTGATGACGTTATCGCCGGTCACCGGATCGATGGCGATACCGTTCTGCGAGGCATCCACGTTAAAGGTGTCAGTGCCCGGCGCGGCTTCGTTACCGGCTTTATCAGAGACAGTCGCGGTGATGGTTTGCGGACCGTCACCCAGCACAATCATATCTGCCGCCGGAACAATCACGCTCCAGTTGCCGCTGGCACCCACGGTCGCCGTATAGGTGTGGCCGTTCAGGGTGATGGTGACAATTTGTCCGGCTTCAACGCGCGTGGTGGTACCACTCAACGTTTGCGCGGTCTGGCGCTCAGCACCATCGACAAAATTATCCGACGCGAAGGTATTCACCGTGATGAGCGGCGGGAGGGTCGGATCAGAAGCGACGTGAAGGGTGCTGGTATTGGTAATGGCGTTCCCCGCCGCATCCGTCAGTGTCGCGGTGACCACGACATCCTGATTAAGATTGTTCAGCGAACCCGCCGGAATGTTTACGCTCCAGCTGCCATCCGGCTGAACAATGGCGCCCGTATAATCAACGCCGTTAATGGTGACGACCACCGGACGACCGGCTTCGGATACCGACGCCGTACCGGTCAGGGTCATTTGCGATGCGGCTTCCGCCACGCTGATGTAACCGTCGCCTTCCAGCGGATTGACCGTCAGGGTTGGCGCGACAGTGTCCACGCTCACCGGCGTGGTGAGGGTGTTGTTGTTACCCGCCGGATCGGTCACGGTGACCACGATATTATTGCTGCCCTGCGGCAGGGTGCCGAGCAGGGATGGCGGAACCGTGACCGTGAAGGTGCCGTCAGACGCGACGGTGCCGGTAATTTGCTGGCCGCCAATCGTCACCGTGACGGTCTGGCCCTCGCCTGTCAGACCGGTATTCCCGGTCAGTGTCTGGCTGGTGGCAGATTCAGCGCCATTAAGCGTGTTGTCACCGCCAAAAGCAGGATCCAATGTTGGCGGAACGCCGTGGATCGCCACAGTCAGATCCGTGGTCTGACTGATAGGGTTGCCCTGAGCATCAACCAGGCTGACGGTCACCGTGGTTGAACCGTCGGTCAGCCCCTGCAACTGGGCAGGAGAAATACTCAGGCTCCATCCGCCATCCGCGTTGGTGGTGGTGCGATATTCCTCACCACCCAGCGTCACGGTAATTTGCGTACCGGCAGGCACATTGGAGGTGGTGCCGGTGATCACCAGCGCACTCTGTGCTTCCGTCGCATTCAGCTGTCCGTCGCCCGAAATCGGGTTAACGTTCAATATACCGGCGTTGTCGTTTACCGAGAATTCAGCCGGAGTGGTGGTCTGGTTGCCTGCGGCATCCGTCAGGGAAGCGGTCAGCGTGTAGTCGCCATTGGCCAGAGCAGACACGGCATTGGCCGGAATGGTCACCGACCAGCTGCCGTCCGCGCCCACAATGGCGTTGTAATCGACGCCGCTGAGGGTGACGACCAGCGTGCGCCCGGCTTCAGACACTGAAGCGGTACCGGTGATCGTCAGCGGTTGCTGATGCTCCACGGCATCCAGAATGTTGTCATTGGCAATCGGGTCAAGCGATACCACCGGCGGCGTTCTGTCGACCACCACGGTGACGCCCTGCGTAACGGAATTGCCATCCGTGCCGGTGACGGTCACCGAAATCACATAGGTGCCATCCGCCAGATTTTGCAGATCGACCGACGGCAGGTTGATGTCCCATTTGCCGTCAGCACCGACGGTGCTGGTGTAGGATTTGCCATTGATGGTGAGGGTAATCGTCTGGCCTGCGGCCACGTTGCCTGTGGTACCGGAGAAAATCTGCGCGATGCGCGCTTCCGTCGCATTGAGGATGTTATCGCCCGCAAAGGCGCTCAGCGACAAGGTTGCTGCCTGACCGGTGTTACCGCCGCCTGTGTTTCCACCGCCGTTGTTTCCACCCCCGGTATCGCCACCGCCTGTGTTTCCACCGCCGGTATTGCCGCCGCCTGTGTTTCCACCGCCGGTATTGCCGCCGCCCGTGTTTCCACCGCCAGTATTACCGCCGCCGTCGCTGCCGCCGTTATTGCTGCTGCTACCCCCGCCGCCGCCACCACCGCCACCTGCGGCAATCGCGATACCGGCACCGAGCGCAACCACGCCCAGAATGGCGCCTAAAACAGCGGGGTCAAAGTTGGAAGAGTCGAGGACCAGGGCACCGACGTCAGGAATGGTTTCATAGGCAGGGACGATCGGGACAGCGCCTGCGGTCGCGCCGGTATCGACAAAGGCCGCGTGTTCGATAGGATGCACGCCATCATCGAAAATCAGCTCGCTGTGATGGCCCTTGCCATCGGTATCGAAGAAGCTGTGATAACGGACCGTGCGGCCATCTTTCATGTGGATGACAAGATCGTTCCCGACGCGCTCGTAGCTTGCGACCGCGTCACGCGTCGCATGCACGCGTACTATGCTGATTTGATTGAGGGTTACGTCCTGGCTGGCGTTTGAAACCTGGGAGATCACCGCACCATTTGTACGAGAAAGAACATCAATAACAACGCTACCGTTCTGAGCCATGTTGTACCCCTGTCTGCATCCAGTTGTTGCTCACATCCGCCACGAACCGCCCCTCCCGTCACAGGGAAGAGCGATTGGCGAACATGAAGACCATTGAAGTAATGGATTAACTTCCAACTGGTGATGAGTGGTACACAGACTGCAAAACGTACAAATAATGATAATAGTGATGCTTTTTATGTGTTTCTGTTTGGTGATTCCGTCATTTTTATCCCGGAAACTCCATAAGTTATATGCATGATTTGAGTTAAGTGTATTAAAAAAATGTTATCTTAAAGATAAAAATTATTCATCAAATTGATATGAAATATAATTTTTGACGGATGTGAAAATCTGGCCTAGCGAGGAATTATTCTGTTAATTTATTGAATTAACATGATTTTATGGGAGATTAACAAAAAGGTAAGCGCGATCATTGTCAAGAAAATCAATCATAAAGAGATAAAAAAAACCATCAAAACGGCTTACCAGTTTTGTGGGAACACATCGTTTTTTTTGAGCTTAATGCATTGAGTACAAAAATAATTAAGACTACGTGCAATCACTGAAACTTATCGTTTCTGATAAACTGTGCGGTCTGTTTAATCTCAGGTGTTTTTTCATGAAGGAAAAGACTCATCATCATGTCAGGTAAATATTTATCGCTGACCTCAACCAATATCACGAGATTCTTTTGGTTGTTCATTTTGCTGCTGGCACTGGGGCTGGGTCTTTACGGGTATAACTACACCAATGCTTATCTGAATGACAAACTGCGCACGGTGCAAACCACCGCCGACCAGTTGCAAAAACGTATCGATAAGTATCGCTACATGACCTATCAGATTTACGACAATTTCACCGGCCAGCCGCTGCCGCCGGACGCCGTGTCTGCACAGGAAATTCGTCTGCGTCAGGACATGTTCTACGTGTCCAAACCGCGCAAGAAAACAGATGCCCTGATTTTCGGCACTCACGACAGCTCCACGCTGGATCTGACCCTGAAAATATCCGCCTTCCTGGATGAACAGTGGGGCGCGAAAACGCTGCCTTATTCGCTGTATTATCTGAACGGCCAGGATAACAGCATGGTGCTGATCACGACGGTAGCGCTCGAGGAACAGGACTCCCGCCTTAAAGAAAACTATTTCACCAGCACGCTGCAATCGCGACGCGCTGAAATGCTGCAACAGGCGAATACGCTGGACGAACGCGAAAGCTATTCCGGTCTGCGTAAATCCCGTCAGAGCAGCGACTACAGCTTCTCCCTGCGTACCACCTTCAATAACCCCGGCCATCTGGCAACGGTCATCGCGTTTGATATACCGATGAGTGATTTGATCCCGCTGAACATGGCGCGGGACAACTTCCAGCTCAATGGCAGCACGGCCGCCGTCAATGAAGGTGACCCGAGCGACGACAACGCCACCAGCAGCATCACGCTGCAGGGCTGGTCGCTGGTATTTAACGTGCCGCTCAGCAACTCGCCGCTGTCGCTGACTTACCACGTGCCGCTGTTTAGCCTGGTGGTGGATCTGTCGAGAAACAACTTCTGGCTGATCCTCATCAATCTGTTCCTGATCGCACTGGCGATGACCAGCATTTACTTCATCCGTCATCAGTACATCCGCCCGAGTGAAAATATGGCGGCGCAGTTGCACATGCAGCAGGCGCTGAACCAGGAAATCATATCCGGTCTGCCGCTTGGCTTGCTGGTGTACAATTTCAGCAACCACAGCGTGATCCTCAGTAATAAGATTGCCGACCAGCTTCTGCCGCATCTCAGCCTGAATAAAATTGCCAATATGGCCGAGCAACACAACGGCTCGATTCAGGCCACCGTCAATAATGAGGTGTATGAGATCCGCATGATCCGCAGCCAGATTTCGCCGGAAACCTATCTGTTCCTGCTGCACGATCAGGACAAAGAAGTGATGGTGAACCGCACGCTGCAACAGGCTAAGCGTGAGTTCGAGAAGAATCTGCAGGCACGCAAACTGATGCTGCACAATTTAGGCATCGAACTGAATCAGCCGTTGCAGGAACTGAACGGGCTGGTCGAGTCGTTAGTGGCGGTTGAAGAACCGCGCGAGCGTCAGATGCTTGAAGGCAAATTGCAGGTCGAATCGCGCAATGCGCTGACGCTGGTGGACAACATCACCCTGCTGACGCGGCTGGAAACGCAGGACTGGCAGCCAGCCAGTCAGTCCTATGTGTTATCCGCGATGGTCGATGAACTGCTGCTCGACGCCCTGCCCCGCTTGAGTCAGAAAGGGCTCGGGTTGCTGAATCATTTCCATATCGCGCCTGAAACCACCTTTGTCGGTGATATGCAGGCCGTGAAAAAAATCCTGTCGCTGCTGCTCGATTACGCCATCGTCACGACGTCCCTCGGCAAGGTCACGCTGACCAGCGAGCAGGACGAAGATCGCCCGGATCAGCTGGTGTTTCACATAACTGACACCGGCAGCGGAATTTCGAAGGAAGAATTGAGCAATCTGAATTATCCTTTCCTGAGTCAGACGTTAGTTGATCGCTTTAATCACGGCTCCGGCCTGACGTTCTTCCTGTGTAATCAGCTGTGTAAGAAGCTCGGCGGTCAGCTGGAGATTCGCAGTAAGCTGAATATCGGCACACGTTATACCGTGCGCGTCAAACAGCGCCCGGAAGCGCAGGAAATTGAAGCGGAACACGAGAAACTGTTGACGGATGTGACAGCGCTGCTGGACATCACGTCTGACGAAGTGCGCGGGATCGTCACCCGTACCATGAACGCCTATGGCGCCGTGTGTATTGTGGCTGACGAGCGCCAGCTGACGCGGGAATATGACGTGCTGCTGACGGATAACCCGCAAAACAGTGACAAATTTACGCTGCTGCTGACCGACGATGAGTCCGGTTTTCAGTCGCTTGAAAAGCATTATATTCGCGTCAATTACAACATCAGCAGTGCGCTGATCGACGCAACCCTACTGTTAATTGAGCAGCAATTTGCTGTGCCTGATGACAGTGTTTCATCCGAAGAAACCGGTGAAGACTCTCTCGACCATTATGAAAATCAGCTAAAATCAAGCGATTACTATCAGCTTTTTGTCGAGACAGTACCGGAAGATCTTGAGAAACTGTATAATGAAAACCAACGTCGTGATTTCACATCACTTTCCCAAACTGCACACCGCCTTAAGGGAGTGTTCGCTATGCTGAACCTGACCCCAGGCAAGCAATTGTGTGAAGAGTTAGAAAAGTACATCGCAGATGGCGATGCATTACAGATTACTGAAACCATCAATCTTATTGATTCTTTTGTCTCCAGACTGCTGCAGCAAGGTAGCTAATCACATGAATACTATGAACGTAATTATTGCTGATGATCATCCTATCGTCCTTTTTGGTATTCGTAAGTCACTTGAACAAATCGAATGGGTGAACGTCGTTGGCGAGTTTGAAGACTCGACTGCACTGGTAAACAGCTTAAGCAAACTTGATGCGCACGTGCTGATCACTGACCTTTCCATGCCGGGCGATAAATTCGGCGACGGCATCACGCTGATTAAGTACATCAAGCGTCACTATCCTCAGTTGTCGATCATTGTTCTGACCATGAACAACAACCCGGCAATCCTGAGCTCGGTGTTGGATCTGGACATTGAAGGGATTGTTCTTAAGCAAGGCGCGCCGACGGATCTGCCTAAAGCGCTGGCCGCACTGCAAAAAGGCAAGAAGTTTACGCCGGACAGCGTGGCAAAATTGCTGGAAAAAATCAGTGCCAACGGTTACGGCGACAAACGCCTGTCTCCGAAAGAAAGCGAAGTTCTGCGTCTGTTTGCAGAAGGCTTCCTGGTCACTGAAATTGCTAAGAAACTGAACCGCAGCATCAAAACCATCAGCAGCCAGAAGAAATCAGCGATGATGAAACTGGGTGTGGAAAACGATATTGCGCTGCTGAACTACCTGTCCTCAATCAGCTCCATGCCGATCGACAAAGACTAGTTTTCAGGCTTTCAGCGACAACACTGACAGCAAAAAAAAGGCACCTTTCCGGTGCCTTTTCTTATGGCTTTTTTTCGACTCAGCTTTCCTGTACAGGCCGCGCTTTGCGCACCCGATCGCTGTAATAACTGAGCGTATCGCGCAGCGTTTCCAGCGTCACCGGCTTCGACAGGCAGTTATCCATTCCCGCTTCCAGACACCGCTGACGCTGCTCGGCCAGCGCATTGGCCGTCACGCCGATGACCGGCAGCGTATGCCCCAGCTCGCGCAGTTTTTGCGTCAGGCCGTAACCATCGAGACGCGGCATGTTCACGTCGCTGAGCACGATATCAATCTCATGTGCCCGCATTGCATCCAGCGCATCGACCCCGTCGTTGGCGGTCACCACGATATAGCCCATGGTGCCCAGCTGATCGGCGAGCAGACGGCGGTTGATCGGATGGTCATCCACCACCAGCAGCCGGATGTCGCTGTAATCCTGCGCCACGGCATTGTCAGCCGCTGGTGCCTGTAATCCGCCCTCTTCCCCGGCCGCCTCAATCTGATAAATCCGGTTAAGCAGCAAGGCGATTTCCAGCGGTGTCGAGGTGCCGTGTACCCAATACCCTGGCCGGGTTTCCACTGGGGGCCCGATATGGTCTATCGAGAATTCAATCTGCGCGCGCAAGGTGCCCATGTGAATAAACGGCGTATCGGTGATCAGCACGTCTTCCGCGCAGGTCTGTTCCTCAGGTTCGTAACGCTGAATGTTCGCGCCGTGATAGCGCAGCAGTTGCATCAGGTAGCTTTCAAGGTAGGCGTTGCGCACATCGAGCAGGACGGTTTTATCCTGCCAGTGATCCAGCGGCGCTTCGGACGGGAATACCGCGCTGTACAGCGGAATTCTCACCGTGAAGGAGCTGCCCAGACCCGGCTCGGATTCGACATCAATATCGCCATCCATCAGGTTGATCAGTTTTTCACAAATCGCCAGCCCCAAACCGGTGCCCTGGAAATGACGCTGCACGCCGGTCCCCACCTGGAAGAAAGGATCGAACAGGCGAGTAATTTCCCGTTCCGGAATGCCGACGCCGGTGTCGCGCACCTGGAATTCAAGATAATTACCGCAGGTTCTGACGTTGAGAACAATGCAGCCGGTATCGGTGAACTTGATAGCGTTATTCAGGATGTTGGAGATGACCTGCTGCAAACGCACCGGATCGCCGTTAAACGACAGCGGCACGTTATGCTCGATAAAGCAGTACAGCCCGAGGCGCTTTTTCACCACCAGCGGCAGATAGTTACCGGCGATATGGGTGATCACTTCCCGGCAGGAGAACTCCTGAGGCTCGATTTTCAGCTGCTCGGACTCAATTTTGGAGAAGTCGAGAATGTCGCTGATGATTTTCAGCAACAGCGCCGAGGAGTTGTTCATCGCCGTCACCAGGCGGTCAACACCCTGCGGCAGCCCCTGCGTTTGCAATAAATCCAGGTTACCAATGATACCGTACAACGGCGTGCGCAATTCGTGGCTGACCGTCGCCAGGAACATGGATTTGGACTGGCTGGCCTGCTCGGCGGCGTTCGCCATTTCCTGCAACGACTCTTCCATTCTCACGCGCGCACTGACGTCAATCAGCACGCAGATCGCCACATCTTCGTTACGGTAGCGGGAATGGACAAAGCTCAGCTGGATATTGTTGTTGTTTTTAGTGATGACATCGACGAAGTTCACCTGCTGATCGCAGATGATGCGCGTAATGCGCTGTCGGTCTTCCTGCGTCAACATGCTGATGTAATTGTGCGCCAGCTCGTTACTCAGAATGTTCACGCCGTCGCTGATGCGCAGAATCGAAATCCCCACCGGCGCCGACGCAACAATTTTATGATTGAACTGCTCGTGCTCTTCCAGCCGGAACGCATTCTGTTCGGCGGGTAAAAACATCTTGCGCTCGAACACCCACGCCAGAATGAACAGCAACAGGCCAGAGAAGATATTCAGCAGCACGGCGTTGAATATCATGATCTTGAACCGTTCGATCACAATATTGAACGGCATGGAATACACCACGCTCAGTGAGGACGGCGACAGCGGCTTTTTGTAGATCAGATCTTTGTAGCCGTTCATGTAGCCGAAGTAGGAGCTTTCCTGCGGGTAATTGCCCAGCGCGGCGGTATAACGGTCACCTTCGGACAGGCTCAGCAGCGGCTGATCGTTCTCATCCAGCAGCGTCACGCCGGTATGTTGCGCGCTCGGCGTGACCAGATCTTCGAGACGCAGATTCTGCTGGATGCCCATCAGCGCTTCCAGCTTATTACCGACAAAAATCGGTGTCAGAACATACAGATAACCGGATTCTTTATTACTGGACTGCGACACCCAGTACAGGCTGTTTTCTTTATCCGGATTCTTGCCGTTACGGTATTGCAGGATTTTTTCATGCAGCGATTTCAGCTGATCCTGACTTTCCCGTTCAAAAGGCTCGCTGCTGATACCGAAATCCACCAGACACAGATTCTCACCGCCGATAAAGAACACGCGGTTGAGATCATAGGCATCGGAAAAGTTGTCTTTCCAGTAGTGGATCATATTGCCGAGCGACGCCAGCGAATTGCGGTAACTGCCATTGAGCTGTGAGCAGTCAGACTCAGGGAAAAGCGAAAGGTAGGACGGCGGCGTATTCTTGGTACTGATCATCCCGTTAATGATGTCGAGGCCGTTCATTGAATCGCTCAGTCGCTTTTCCGCCATGAACTTAATGCTGCGCATCACGTCATTGGAATTTTTGATATAGCTCTGCGCCAGATCGTAATTGAGGTTGTCCTCATCACGGATCTCAGACTCTTTGTTGTGGAAGATATTCAGCACATAAAAGGTGGTCAGCAGCACACCCAAAGTCCACAACATAAGCGCCAGCACCCGGAACAGGTAGCGGGAGATCCTCAGCGTTGTACGAAACGAAGCAAGATATTTCAAGGAGTAACCATCGGTGTAACGGCTCGGTGAGCGGAATGTGAATCAGAATACACTATTGGAGGACTTTCTAAAAAATCCGAAATAAATAAAAAAGGCATAACACGTTGCCATGTTATGCCTTTCTGACAACTGACTACGAAAACTTATTCTTCTTCGTCGTCAGCAGGCTGTTCGTCTTCACTTTCTGCTTCGTCTGGCAGATCGGCTGCTTGCGCCGCTTCCAGTTCGCCTGCTTCGGTGGCAACGCCATCCAGCTCTTCGTCTTCAACCGGTTCTGCAACACGTTGCAGACCTACCACGTGTTCTTGTTCAGCGGTACGGATCAGCGTAACACCCTGGGTGTTACGGCCAACGGTACTCACTTCAGAAACGCGGGTACGAACCAGCGTGCCGGCATCGGTGATCATCATGATCTGATCGGCTTCATCAACCTGGATCGCGCCGACAACCGGACCGTTACGCTCGCTCACTTTGATCGAGATAACGCCCTGTGTTGCACGGGATTTGGTTGGGTATTCAGCAGATTCAGTACGTTTACCGAAACCATTCTGCGTGACGGTCAGGATGCACCCTTCGCCGCGAGGAATGATAAGCGACACAACGCTGTCGCCTTCGCCCAGACGGATACCGCGAACACCGGTCGCCGTACGGCCCATCGAACGTACCGCTTCTTCAGAGAAGCGCACCACTTTTCCGGCCGCAGAGAACAGCATGACTTCGTTTTTACCATCGGTCAGGTCAACACCAATCAGCTCATCACCCTCGTTGAGGTTGATGGCGATGATGCCAGCGCTGCGCGGACGGCTGAAATCGGTCAGGGCGGTTTTCTTCACGGTACCGCTGGCTGTTGCCATGAACACATGACGGCCTTCTTCGTACTCGCGTACAGGCAGAATGGCGGTGATACGTTCGTTCGGCTCGAGCGGTAACAGGTTGACGATAGGACGACCACGGGCACCGCGGCTGGCTTCCGGCAACTGATAGACTTTCATCCAGTACAGACGACCACGGCTTGAGAACATCAGAATGGTGTCATGGGTATTGGCGACCAGCAGACGGTCGATGAAGTCTTCTTCTTTAATACGGGCTGCTGATTTACCTTTACCGCCGCGACGCTGCGCTTCGTAATCGGTCAGTGGCTGATATTTCACATAGCCCTGATGCGACAAGGTCACCACAACGTCTTCCTGGTTGATCAGGTCTTCGATGTTGATGTCAGACGAGTTCGCCGTAATTTCAGTGCGACGCGGATCATTGTACTGATCGCGGATCGCTTCCAGCTCTTCGCGAATGACTTCCATCAGACGGTCAGGGTTGGACAGGATGTACATCAGCTCGGCAATTTGCACCAGCAGCTCTTTGTATTCATCCAGCAGTTTTTCGTGCTCAAGTCCGGTCAGTTTCTGCAGACGCAGATCCAGAATCGCTTGCGCCTGTTGTTCCGTCAGGAAGTATTTCCCCTCGTGAATACCAAACTCAGGCTCCAGCCACTCAGGACGGGCTGCGTCGTCACCGGCGCTGGCCAGCATCGCCGCCACGTTACCCAGATCCCATGAACGCGCAATCAGGCCGGCT